>NZ_JASJUT010000002.1:0-665175 GCF_030135505.1 Pseudoalteromonas obscura | reverse complement strand
ATGGTGAGAGTCTAAATAACCAGTCCTAGTGACACAAAATTGTGTCCCCTTCGTCTAGAGGCCTAGGACACCGCCCTTTCACGGCGGTAACAGGGGTTCGAATCCCCTAGGGGACGCCACTTTACTCTACTTCTCTTAGAATGATATTCTTCATTAATCTTGCTTATTAAATTCCCTTTGCTAACTTTAATTTACTATGCAGTGCGCATGTGACGTTCGTGTTTAATGACTTTGGTAAATAAAGTGCGATATCCATCAAGATATTGTTTATTGAGTTTTTGTCACTGGGCAAGATTTCAATGTAACCCAATCCCATAAGCTTGATTTAGAACAATTTTTAGTCATTTTTGTCATGCTCGCATTAGCGTTATCACTTACTATTGCTTTTTTATTTAGAGTGAGTTGCTATGACTAAAGGAAGATCCACGGTAACCAACCGAGAGTACGACTACCCCAGCTCCTATAATTTGCTGTCTACCACCAATACCAAAGGCCAAATTAAATATGCGAATCGCCAATTTTGTGAAGTTGCTGGTTTTGAACTTCATGAGCTAGAGGGAAAACCACATAATATTGTCAGACACCCAAGTATGCCTAAGGCCGCGTTTCAAAACTTATGGAACTATATCGAGTCAGGTAAACCTTGGATGGGTATGGTAAAAAACCGCTGCAAGAACGGGGATCACTACTGGGTGAATGCCTATGTCACACCAATTACAAATGGCAGTGGCCAGACTGTAGAATACCAATCAGTAAGAACAAAGCCCGATCGTGCTGTAGTCAATCGAGCAGAAAAAATCTACCAAAAGCTCAATGATGGTGCATCGGCGGAAAGCTTTACTCGAGCTTCAATGTCTTTGTCTACTCAAATGATGTTGATTATTGGAGTATTTTACATATTGAGTATGGTTTTTGCGTCTTTGCCTTCGCCATGGTCTTATATTTTGGAGACTGTACTGGTGATTATTGCATTGGCATTGACATATCAAAGGTTGTTGCCTGTTCGCGAGTTAAGCGAAAAAGCGCGTAAGGTTTATGATAACCCATTGATGCAGAAAATTTATATCAACAAAGTCAATGACATCGCAGCAATTGAATTGGCTTTGTTAGCGCGAGAATCTGAGTTAAGAGCCGTGCTTGGACGAGTTAAAGATGCCAGTGATACCGTACGTGAACATGCGAAAGAAACTGTAGATGAGTGTGATAAAAGTGCACAGTTGCTCAACAACCAGCAGGCACAAACGGGCTCATTGGCAACGGCGATTAATCAAATGACAGCAACGATTCAAGAGATCGCCTCGAATACCAACAACGCAGCATCTCAATCTGAAGCGGCGCTAAAATCAGTCAAAGAGGGCAGTTTAGCGGTTAATGAAAATATGGAGAACAATTACACCTTGTCTGAAGAGTTGACGCAAACGCAGTCTGATATTGAAGATTTGAATGCGCAAACGGTGAATATAGGCGGCGTTGTAGACGTGATCAGAGGGATCTCCGAACAAACGAACCTACTTGCACTTAACGCAGCGATTGAAGCCGCACGGGCTGGGGAACAAGGTCGAGGGTTTGCTGTGGTCGCGGACGAGGTTCGGGCACTGGCTCAAAGAACTCAAGACTCTACCAAAGAGATAGATGATATTGTCGCGAATCTGAGACAGAGAGCTGAGCGGGCTGTGCAAGCGATCCAAAATGGCGTTGAAAAGTCAGGACAGTGTGTCGAAAAAGCAGAAGGTACTAAGGCGTCTTTGGATAGCATCAATGCCATCGTTAATGATATCTCTAGCTTGAACTATCAAATAGCCACTTCAACAGAAGAAATGTCAGGGGTGAGTAATGAGTTAAACAATAATGCCGTGACTATTTCGCAATTGGCAACTGACTCATTACAAAGCTCTGATAAGTCGTTAGAAACCATGTCAAATACCCAAAAGGCACTGTCGGATCAAAAGTCTTTGGTTGATCAATTTATTGCTAAGTTTCAAGGGTAAATAACAAGGTAACGGGCGTGATTGCACGCTCTTTCCCTCAACACTTTTATACAGCTAGCCGACTACGCCGATGTCAAAAGCAAACAAATAGCCAGTTTATTCAATTTTATTATTCCGACACTATTTATGATGCTTGTTAAAGAAAGAGCGAATTTGTCTCATTGCTCAAAACGACATAGGTATCATATGAACAAAGAACTACGACAAGCTTTCCAACATGAATTGATAACGGCAAAAGTACTGTATTTGGAGGGAGACTTTGATAACTGTTTTCTCCACCTTGAAAGAGCGCATATATTAGGGCAGTCCTATGTGTTCAGACATACCCTAAGTCATTGGTGGATGCTAAAAGTAGGTTTTAAAACAGGTGATAAAAAAGAGGTGCTTGGGCAAGTCTTGAGAATATTTGCCTCGATTATTTTCTCCCGCATTTGGGTGCCAAAAGGGAATACTGGAGGGGCAAATGTGAATCCGTTTAGGCCTATGCCAATACCAGATGATCTTCGAAAGCTCTTACGTGATTGAACATGCAAGTCGCTAGTATTGTGACTAGGATTGCAGATACACTGTTGGTAAAAGAAGATTAATAGGCACTTAAGTGACAAACTCTAATGTTTGGATAAAGACAGGCTTAGTACTGACATATGGCGAGAGTATAGATGCTGATTATCATAGCCATCTTGCCATGCAGCTTATCTGGCCTGACAGCGATGCTATGTGTATCTTGAATGGAGAAACGCTTCAGAGTGTTGCGATCATTGATTCAAGGCAAACTCACTGCCTGAGTATGACTAAGGGGTGGGTGCTATTGATTGAGCCAAGTAGCATGTTAGGACAAAGTTTAAAAGAGAGGTTAAATAGCCAGTCTTGGGTGTCTATGCCAATATTGCAAGGAGCTGACATTGAATTGCCAATAAAGCATCAAGGTGATGCGTTTGGTCACTTTGCCAGTTTGCTAGCCGCAATAAACTTAGATGGGAGCTTGTTAGATACTGATCTAAGTATTGTTACCGATCCTCGTATAGGTGAACTGCTGGACGAGCTAAATCTTTGTTTCACCGCTTCATGTACTAAACCCAATCAGTGGCGAGCAAAAGAGGTGGCGCAAAAATGTCATTTATCTGAGAGTCGTTTTTTGCATCTATTTTCACAGCAAGTCGGGATAGCGTGGCGACCATACCTATTATGGAGAAGAATGATCTGTGCATTGCAGATGATGATGAATGGAGCAACGGCTACAGAAGCAGCCTATGGCGCTGGATTTTCTGACAGCGCGCATTTGAGCCGCACATTTAGAAGTACATTTGGTATGACAATCAGACAGGCAAAAAGCTTATTAATTAGTTAGAAATAAGTTTAAATGTTTGTCATAGAGGTTTTTGTGGGTTTGGTTTTTCTAATATAGCTTCTTTTTCTCCAAGCTAGTTCAACGCCATAAATCACAAAATGTACTGTTTTTTATATTTAGTAGGTAACTGACTTACAATTTAAAGTTACTCAAGTGATGAGAGCGTTCATGTTTTGTAACATTTCATAGGTGTCCAATGTCTTGTTGTTATGCCAAATTACCAAAAATAACATGTTTAAAAACTAACCAAGTCAATGGTGTGGATGGGCATTAATATGAATTAGTCGGAGCTGACTATTTAGCTGAACCACCCATGGCATAGCTCGAGGTCACAAGGAGACGTAATGCTCACAATACACATTATGGCGGGTTCATTTTTGTTGTTGTTTGGTATAGGCGCTTTAAGTTTTACTAAGGGAAAGCTCTGGCACAGGTGGTCCGGCAATCTATTTTTTTTAGCTATGGTAGTCATGACTGTCACTGCCGCTTTTTTTAATGGCGGCCTAACCATGTCACTGCTGACATTTTACTATGGCGTAACCGCTTGGACCATAGTCTTAAGAAAAGAGCGGTCAACGGGTACTTTTGACGTGCTGGCAATGTGTTTAATCTTGTACGTCAGCCTAGATCTATTTTACTTTGTTTATACAGCTACTGAGCTTTCTACGACTTTTAAAACAATTTTTACTATTCATGCATCGGTGGCGCTGATGGCTGCGTGTTTAGACCTTAAGATGATTTTAGGTGGTGGCCTTAGTGGCAAACATCGAATAGCAAGGCACACATGGAGAGCGTGTTTTGCTTTGTTAGGTGCCGTTATGTCTTTTTCCGCTAATACATCAGATAGATGGCCAGGCTTTATAGACAGTAATGCCCTTATTTATCTTATGATTGCTGTGCTTTTTTATTGGTTGATCAGAGTGCTTTTTACAGGTTGGCACAATAGATTAAAAGATACTCTTGGCACGAGTGTCTTGGTAAAGCGGTGGTTGGTATTGAAGCGAACTGTAAAAGCGTCATGATTTGCGACCCGTGTTAATAAAAATAATATTTTCGAGCAGTCTTCAAGCAATATAGGCTGCTCTTGTTATTTTGTGTTTTTCACCGGTGTGCACATCGCTTTCTACAACACTCTATCGAGTCAGCTTCTGGTAGCGAGCTGTTGCTTGCGATACTGCCCCGGGGTGCAACCAGCAAACTCTTTAAATGCACGGGTAAAAGGGGCGGCAGAAGCAAAACCACTTTCAATGCCAACAACAAGTACGGGCCAGTCTTGTTTATCGGGTGCACTAAGTAAAGTTTTAGCGTATTCAATGCGCATTTGGTTGACGTAATGATTAAAGTTTTTGGCATTGAAACTATTGAGCATAATCGCGCGGATTCGATATTCGGGAACATCTAGCTCTCGAGCAATATCGGCGACTCGCAAACTTGATTCTAAAAAGCGTTTTTCCTCAACCAACAATGTTTGAATTTGGCTAGCAAGCGTGATTTCTTCTTCAAGGTTTGGCTCTGTATTTTTTTCTTGTAGATTAAGCCGCTGTTGGCGAAATCGGATCAGCCCATGTGTGCTGGTCAGTATTAAAGTATAGGCGAAAACCACAAGCCAATCTCGTCCTGTACCAGCCAAAAATCCGGTTGGTAGAGCTGCGGCAACTAGCATTACACTGACAATGCAAATCATGAATGAAGACAGATAAATTGTGGTTATTTTATGTTGTATTGCCGTTGCATTGTGTAACACTCGATAGCCTTCCCAAAACGCGAGAATGAGCATACCTGAAGAGAATATTGCAATCGCTTCTGATAAAACGGTTATTAACACAGGTAGCCAGTTTGTATCTAGCAGCCACATCTTTTCAGAAAAGCGCAAAAGGTGTCTCAATATCAAGCACGCCCCGAGTAAGCCGACAAAAAGGAGGTGATGGCGATTTATTGGCTTGGCTTTTCGGAAAAATGCACGTGAAAATAGCCAGTATCCGCTACAAGTGGCAAAACCGAGAATACCTATCAGATGATGATAGGGGGATAGATAGTGGTCTGTTAATTTATATGCAATATGCATTGACGACGATGCACAAAAAAAGGCGAACGCTAAATGTAAAACATGTGTTTTTCGAAGGCGATAATGAATGATGGCAAATGCAAGACATAGCACTACAGTAACTAGCTGCGCAATTTTTAGCAGATCCACTTTATACTCCCTCCTACTTTTACAGTGATTCTACATTAATTTTGTTCTTTTTCGATAATCTTATGATTTATTGCCTTTTTTTAGCATCGATTTTCAAATTCGATGCTCTTTAAGCTCACCCCCATGGCAGCATTGAGGTGAAATTTAGAAAACAAGGTATGGTTATGCGAAGAAAATCTAAGAGTGATTATGAAGGCAGTTATGCAACTAGTGATAATAGTAACGAGTTTGATCCGATGCGAGATGGCGCTCCAAAAGTCGCGCTTTGGAAGACTTGGGGGCTTCGAATAATTTTTGCGGCTATGGTCATCGTATTGGGCTCAAAGCAATTGAATTATCTTCTAGAAGGCGCTTCGCAATGGAGTAATTGGAGAGGGCTCGGGCACTCTATGTTATTCACACTTGCGATATTGGCAATTGGAGGCGTATTTCGCCCTTTAGCGTTTCTTCCGGTTATGATCTATGAAATGGCTTGGAAAATAGTTTGGTTGGCTGTTGTCGCACTACCGCCATTTCTGGCAGGCCAAGAGATCCCTGGCATTGTAAATGTGAAAGCATCGATCATTGGAATTTGTGTGCTGATTATTTTGGTCCCATGGAAATATGTTTGGTGGAGATATTTTACGCAACCAATTGAACCTTGGAGACAGAAAAAGTCAATTAACAATAATAAGTGATAACAATAAATGTAATCAAAACAGTAACAGTGATGATATCTAGGGGGTGTGCAGATGCCACACCCTTCGCTGCTTTATATCACGTTTGAGCAATTGCGAGAGCGGACTGCTATTTGCCGCTCTTAAGGAGTTAATAGCACATAGCCCCGAATTCCAAAAAGCGGCAGCCAGAGAGGTTAAAAAGTTAAACTGCTATTCAACTTTCTCTTTAAATTCACATAAGTCTTCAATAATACAGGAGCCACATTTTGGCTTTCGCGCAGTGCAAACATAACGGCCGTGCAAAATCAGCCAGTGGTGCACATCGACTTTAAACTCTCTTGGAACCACTTTTTCTAGTTTCTCTTCGACGGCGACGACATCTTTGCCCATGGCGAATTTCGTTCTATTGGACACTCGAAATATATGGGTATCTACCGCAATGGTTGGCCAGCCAAATGCACAATTGAGTACCACATTTGCGGTCTTTCTACCAACCCCTGGCAACGCCTCTAATGCTTTGCGGTCTTGAGGGACTTCAGAGCCATGCTTTTCAATTAGGATCTGGCAAAGCTTATAAACATTGTTGGCTTTGGAATTATATAAACCTATAGTTTTGATATACTCTTTTAATCCTTCAACACCTAGCTCTACGATAGCTTCGGGGGTGTTGGCAACAGGAAACAGTTTACGTGTGGCTTTATTAACGCCTACATCTGTGGCTTGAGCGGACAAGGTTACCGCGACTAATAGCTCAAATGGGGAGCTGTATTCAAGATCTGATTCAGGGTTTGGATTGTCTTCACGTAAACGAGTTAAGATCTCTAAACGTTTTGCTTTATTCATGACGGTTTTTTCAGTGTTTTGCTATGGTTGACCAAGCATGACAGCCCTTGACTGCCCCGTGCTATCACGCTTGGTTATTCACACCCATTGAATGACGGTTCAAGTGAGTGTGAAAAATGAATTAAGTAAGACTGGTTACGCGTGCTCTTTGTGTTTTTTCGACAGGTGCCGCAGGCTTGGTTTGCGACTTTTTGCGCTCGTCAAAGTAATTCTTTGCAGCGATGATAAGGCCTAAGCCTAAAAATGCGCCCGGCGGTAAAATGGCAACTAAAAACTGGCTATCAAAGCTGATGATTTCAAGGCGCAGTGATGCAGCCCAGTCCCCGAGCAGTAGCTCTGCTCCATCGAACAAAGTCCCTTGACCAATTAACTCTCGCATAGCCCCTAAAATGACTAATACGGCGGCAAAGCCTAGACCCATCATCACTCCATCCCATGCTGACAGGATAGGTGTATTCTTTGATGCGTAGGCCTCAGCACGGCCGATAATGGCACAGTTGGTCACGATTAATGGAATGAAGATCCCTAAAGACTGATAAAGACCAAAGGTATATGCATTCATCAGTAATTGAATAATGGTTACAAATGCAGCAATAATCATGACAAAAACGGGGATGCGTATATCTTTTGGCACCCAATTTCTCACAATTGATACGGTCACATTTGAGCCTACAAGAACCAGTAGCGTCGCAATACCTAAACCAAGTGCATTGGTGACGGTACTGGTGACAGCTAAAAGAGGACATAACCCAAGTAATTGGACCAACGCTGCGTTATTTTTCCATAACCCTTCATGGGCCAGAGTTTTTAACTCACTCATAACTGTTCCTCTTGGCAAATATTTGGCTGAGCAAATAAGCTGTCAAAGTTTTGATGTGCATACCAAGTTGCTGTATTAACTGAGTGCACCACTGCTCTGGGAGTGATGGTGGCACCGGTAAATTGATCAAACATGCCACCTTCTTTTTTGACATTGAAGCGGGGATCCTCTGCTGATTGCACTTGCACCCCCGAAAAACTGTGTACCCAATCAGATTTTTTAACTTCGACTTTATCGCCTAAGCCCGGTGTTTCTTTATGTTGAGTAATTCGTACCCCTGCGATTTCAGCGTTGGCATATAGCGCAGTTAATATATCAATGTTGCCACTATATCCTTCAGGTGTAATATGTTGCACAAGTAGGGCGACAGGCTGGCCGTTATGTTTTGCACGATAAATACGGTGTGGGCCATTGGGGCCAAGCTCAGGTGCGTTACTTTCGATACAGTCTAAATACAGTTCATTGTTATATTCATCAGCGGGTAAAACCTGTGTCAGTGTACGCATTAAATGCTTTTTCTCTTGCGCTTCAATACGCGGCGCTGTGAGCTGCTGGACTAGTGCTACGCTGCCTGTGGTTGCTAGCGCAAACGCAGTCAGGATCGCGCCATTTTTTTTCATTGATGCAAGGATCATTTTTTAGCTCCATGTCCATATGTGCGCGGCTGGGTGTAGTAGTCAATCAAGGGGACCGCCATATTCAGAAGCAACACAGAAAAAGCAACTGCATCAGGGTAGCCGCCATATTGCCTGATTAAATACACTAAAAGACCAATTAATGCGCCATAGATCAGCCGGCCCTTGTTTGTTGTTGAAGCGGAGACAGGATCTGTGGCAATGAAAAAAGCCCCAATCATGGTTGCCCCACTCAGTAAGTGGAATGCTACGCCTGCTTGATTGCCCAATACATAACCAAATAGACTGCAAATTGATAATGACACAATCATGGCAACAGGAATATGCCAATTGATCACCTTAGCTTTAAGTAGGTACAGCCCACCGAGAAGATATGCGATGTTTACCCACTGCCAGCCTTCACCGGCAAAGTGAGTGAAAGCACTATTATCCATGGCTTCTGTGACCGTCAGGTTTTGCCCTGTTGCCGTTTTTACATGGTCGAGCGGTGTGGCGCCGGTTGCTCCATCAATGACTTGTCTTGCCTGCTCTAGAGACAAACCAGAGCGAGTAGATTCCGTAAAAACTAAAGCGAGTTGGTCAAGCACTGGAAGTGGTGCGCTCAATAAAGCCTGAATAGGTAGCCAAGCAGTCATCTGTACTGGGAAAGAAATGAGTAACAGCACATACGCAGCCATAGCTGGGTTAAATAAGTTGAATCCGAGTCCACCGTAGAGCTGTTTGACAATAACTATGGCAAAACATGCGCCGATGACAACAACCCACCAAGGCGCTAGTGGGGGCACACTCACTGCAATTAGCACACCGGTTAGCCAAGCACTGCCATCGCTTAACGTTGGCCATACGGGTCGACCGCGCAGTGTGAGCATGGCTGCTTCTGCTAGGCTTACTGTGATCAGTGCCAGCGCGAGCTGAATAAATACACCAATGCCAAAGAAGTAACTTTGCACCAAGATCCCAGGAATGCAGGCTAACATCACACAAAGCATGAGCTTGTTGACGGATTTCAGGCTGTGATTATGGGGCGATGAAGCCATGGTTAATTTCATGACAGATCATTTCCTTCTTGTTCTTGGGCTTTCTTCTTGGCTTTTGCGCGTTCGACGGCTGCGCGAATTGCTGCTTTGCGTTTATCTTCAGGGTTGAGTTCGCTTTCAGGTATCGAAGTACTGTTTTCTTCTGTCGTATCAGTACTTTCCACACGAGTTTGCTCCGCCTCTTTAGCAGCCTTTTTTGCCTTAGCACGGGCAATAGCTGCGGCCACTGCGGCTTTACGCGGATCTTCTGGCGCTTCGTCAGCTGCGGATTCCTCGCTCACCTGTTCTTCGGCTTGCTCAGCGGCAGCTTTTGCTGCCTTTTTCGCTTTGGCACGGGCAATAGCAGCGGCCACTGCGGCTTTACGCGGATCTTCTGGCGCTTCGTCAGCTGCGGGTTCCTCGCTCACCTGTTCCTCGGCTTGCTCAGCGGCAGCTTTTGCTGCTTTTTTCGCTTTGGCACGGGCAATGGCTGCGGCCACTGCGGCTTTACGCGGATCTTCTGGCGCTTCGTCAGCTGCGGGTTCCTCGCTCACCTGTTCCTCGGCTTGCTCAGCGGCAGCTTTTGCTGCCTTTTTCGCTTTGGCACGGGCAATGGCTGCGGCCACTGCGGCTTTACGCGGATCTTCCGGCGCTTCGTCTATTGCAGGTTCCTCGTTGACCGGCTCTTCAGCTTGCTCAGCGGCAGCTTTTGCTGCTTTTTTCGCTTTGGCACGAGCAATGGCTGCTGCGACGGCAGCTTTACGTGGATCTTCCGGCGCTTCTTCTGTTACTGGTTCTTCGTGAACTAGCTCCTCAGTTTGCTCAGCGGTCGCTTTTGCTGCTTTTTTCGCTTTGGCACGAGCAATGGCTGCTGCGACGGCAGCTTTGCGTGGATCTTCCGACGCGACTTCAGTTGCAGGGTTTTCAACCTCTGTTTGTTCAGAAGGTGTTTTAGCTGCCTTCTTAGCTTTAGCACGGGCAATAGCTGCGGCAACCGCTGCTTTTCTTGGATCGTCCGCCGTTGCTTCAATGGGTGCCTCAGAACTGGCTTTACCAGTTTCTTTGTCAGCTTTTTTTGCTTTAGCTCGAGCAATAGCAGCAGCGACAGCTGCTTTACGAGGATCTTGCGCCTCAGATTCCGCAGCCGCTTTTTCTGCTTTTTTCGCTTTGGCGCGAGCAATAGCCGCTGCAACCGCATCTTTTGGTGCACTGCCTTGATCTGTGCCTGCTTTTTCTTCTTTGTACTTTCTAGCTTGTTCTTTTCTTTTTGCTCTTTCTAGTGCAACGGCGCTATTATCGGGCTCAAGTGTTGTAGCATCACCGTCTGCTTTTTTCGCTTTAGCACGTTCAATAGCGGCTTGTACCGCAGATTGCTCTGGGCGTTTTTTCTTAACACGCTCAAGCGCTTCCGAAACTTTAGCTTTGTCTTTTGCAGGTGCGCTACGCGCTGGACGTTTGTGACGGTTTTGCCTTTCTTCTTGCTCTTTTTCAAGACGAACTTTTCGCGCTTCAAAACGCTCTTTGGCACGCTCAGCTTTAACCTTTTCAAGTTTTTGTTCTCGGATCTCGGCTTTCGCTACACGGTAATATTGCACCAAGGGAATTTCACTTGGGCAAACATAGGAGCAAGCGCCACACTCAATACAGTCAAATAGGTTGTATTCTTCGAGCTTGTCGTACTCTTGTCCTTTTGCAAACCACTGCAGTTGTTGTGGCAATAAGGTTTGCGGACAGGCGTCGGCACAAGCACTACAGCGAATGCATGCTTGTTCTTGTCCTGCGACAGCGAGTTCTTGGTTGTCAGGTGCCAAAACACAGTTGGTGGTTTTAACTACTGGGATCCTAACTGTCGGGAGAGTGAACCCCATCATTGGGCCACCCATAATCACACGTTGTTCATCAACAGGCGTAAAACCTTGGCTGTATAGCAGATGTTTTACTTCTGAGCCGAGCAGTGCCCAAACATTTTGGGGGGTTTGTATAGTATTTCCTGTAACAGTGACTACGCGCTCTATCAAAGGTTTGCCTTTATAAACCGCCTCACTAACAGCAAATAAAGTACCAACATTTTGAACCAAAACGCCTACATCAGCGGGGATCCCACCACTGGGTACTTCTTTGGAAGTGAGCACTTTTATCAATTGCTTTTCGCCACCAGAAGGGTACTTGGTCGGGATGGCGCGGACTAATATCTTGTCGTTGTGTTGAGCTGCAAGCTTCATAGCAGCCAATGCTTCAGGTTTGTTATCCTCTATACCAACTAAGGTGCATTGAGGAGACAAGATAGAGCTCATCACCTCAATACCTCGGATGATATCTTCAGCATGCTCTCGCATCAGCATATCATCTGCGGTGATGTATGGCTCGCACTCGACGCCATTGACTACCAAAAATTCAATAGTCTTAGCACTATCGGCTTTAACATATGTTGGAAAGCCTGCACCACCCATGCCTGCAATACCTGCGTGGTGGATAATATCTATCAGTGCTTTATTGTCTAGGCCATCAATAGAAGTGCGAGCTTGCAAGTCACACCACTTATCTTCACCATCAGGTGTCAATACGATGCTCAGTTCTGGCATTGCAGAAGGGTGAGCTGAAGGCATTGGCTTGATATCTGTGATTGTCCCAGAGGTCGGAGCGTGGATCGGTAAAGACCAGTTGGTGCCAGGTTGTGTTAAAACTTGACCTTTTAATACATGCTCCCCCTTATTAACAAGGAGCTGGCCATTGGCACCAATATGCTGTTTTAACGGCAACACCAGGTATTCAGGTAGAGGTAAAGAACCGATTGAGACCTGATTGGAGATAGATTTTTGTTCTGGTGGATGAATGCCGCCGGGAAATTGCCACAGCTTGCCGCTTTCAATTTGTTCAAGTAATGTTTCCACTTAAACCTCTCAATCAAGTTGTTTCACTGGAATGGCGTCTATTTGCCATTTCCAAGATTGTTTTGTTTCGGCGACTGGGATCATGTCTATGCAGTCAACAGGGCAGGGCTCTACACATAAATCACATCCGGTACACTCGTCAGCAATGATGGTATGCATCTGTCGGGTCGCGCCGACAATAGCATCGACAGGGCATGCCTGGATGCATTTAGTACAGCCAATGCATTCATCCTCGCGTATATAAGCGACTTTTTTAATTGGCTCTGCTTCTTCCCCGCCGGCGAGCGGCTTTGCTTCAACGCCCATCAGATCTGCAAGCTTTTTAACCGTTGCTTCACCACCAGGAGGGCATTTATTGACATCGTCGCCATTGGCAATTGCTTCTGCATAAGGTCGGCAGCCTGGGTAGCCACATTGACCACACTGAGTTTGTGGTAAAATGGCATCGACCTGATCCACAATGGGGTTACTTTCAACACGGTACTTAATGGCTGCGTAGCCCAAAATTAAGCCGAAAACGAGTGCGAGCGCACCGATAGCTATCAAAGCATACAGTAATGTCATTTTACAACTTCACCAATCCAGAAAAGCCCATAAAAGCAAGCGACATAAGGCCTGCGGTGATCATGGCAATTGAAGCGCCTTTAAATGGGGTAGGGACGTCTGCAACGGCTAAACGCTCTCGCAGTGCGGCAAATAACACTAACACCAATGAAAAGCCTACGGCCGCGCCAAAACCATATACAGCAGAGCTGATAAATGTGTGCTCTTTTGTAATGTTAAGTAATGCCACTCCAAGAACTGCGCAGTTGGTAGTAATAAGCGGGAGAAAAATCCCCAGTAATCGATATAAAGTGGGGCTGCTTTTCCTTACCACCATTTCTGTAAATTGCACAACTACGGCTATCACCAGTATAAAACTCATGGTGCGTAGAAAAGTCAGATCTAATGGTAGCAAGATATATTGATTGACTAAGTAACTTGTGACAGAAGCAAGTGTTAAAACGAATGTGGTTGCCAATGACATACCAATGGCTGTTTCAAGTTTACTTGAAACTCCCATAAATGGACAAAGTCCCAAGAATTGAACCAATACAAAGTTGTTTACCAGCACAGTGCCGATAAGCAACAACATATACTCTGTCATTCATGCCCCTTAACTAACTATTTATCTGCGTTTCGCAACGTGTCATAAGACTGGAAATTCTAACAATTTTCCTCGCTGAGATCACAACATTTAGCAGACTTTATTTGCATTGAAATGAAAAATTGGTAGGGAATGTTGACAATTCATGGAGGGATAAAGTACCCCTCCAAAATTTGTGGCTTTAGACTTCTTTAGGCTTTTCGATGTAATAGCCTTGTACACCGTCGAGACAGAGTGTTTCAACAATGTGCTTTTCTTCTTGACTTTCAACGCCTTCGGCAAAAACACTGACACCGATACGGTGCGCCAAATCAACCATTAAACGCATAAAATATTGATTGTTTTTATCTTCTTCTAGGCCACGGGTATAGCTTGCATCCATTTTGATAAAATCAGGTTTTAAATCCCTAAAGAATTTAAATGAAGTCAGGCCAACGCCAAATCGCTCTACAGTAATACGTGCACCGACACGGTGAACCATATCAATAAAGCGTTTACTGGCTTTGATATTTTGTTGTAAGCCGAACTCACTGACCTCAAAAATGAGCTTTGATGCCAAGTTACCGTCTTTAAGCAGTCTTCTTTCTAGCCAGATCACAAACTGATCGCTATGAGCACTAGAGGCGGTAACATTGATGCCAAAAAACTTTTCGTTGAAATTACGTGTTTTAATTAATTCTAGTGAGCTATCAATGATCAGTTGGTCAATCTCAATGGCCATGTCGAGCTTTTCAGCCATGGCTAAGAAGGAAGCCGTCGGCAGCATTTGATTGTCTTCAGTTTTGAAGCGCGATTGGATCTCGGCATAGGCTTTGACATTTTTACCGATAGGCATAATGTTTTGCATCATCAGGTTAACACGGCGGCTGTCGATAACTTCCCGGATGACTCTGCGCCAGTTTTGGTTACCAAACCCTGCACCTACATTATTAACAATGTCACTTTCGCGCTGTAAATGCCACGCGTTAGCTTGTTTACTTTGCGCCATGCTCATTGCGTTATCAACGACAGAGAGCAGTTCTCCAAGTGGCTTGCCGGACTCATAGGAGACAATACCCGCGTTTGCAACGGATGCCAGCTCTTGGTTTTGCTGATATTGGGTAAATCTAGCCTGAAGTGTCTCACCAAATTGCTCAGCCTCTTTGGAAGGAACATTTGGTAAAATAACGGCAAAGTCAGAGCTATTGAGTCTGAAAACTTGGCTTCCCGTATAGGTGCCACTAACATGCTTAACAATATCAGACACGGCACGAATATATTCATCACCTTTTTGATAACCACGAGTTTGGTTGATCATTTGCAATTCACTACAGCGGATCATTGCCAGAGTACCAAAGCTTTTATTGTTGGCTTGTTCAATTTGATGTTCGTAGTACTCAACAAACATATTCCGGTTGCCAAGTCCTGTTACTACATCTTTATAAGCTTCTTGCTTTATAGAGTGTGCAGCAGACTTAATATCTTCTTGTTTGCTTTTGAGAAAGTGGGCTAACCGATTAAATGAAGGCGCTAACTCAGCACCTAGCTCGGTAACTTTACCGGTGTTAAAGTCTTCTTCTATGCTCTCTGTTACTTGATTTTGCGTAATATACACATCAACTGCATTGGCAACAGTCATACTGACATTGCGATTCAGCTTTTTATAAATGGCTTGCATATAAAAGATAGGAATAAAAGCAACAAGTGCTGAAATCAGTAACATCAATAGCAGGGACTGCTGTAACAAAGAAGCCTGACTCTGAGCGTTAATCACAAACTCTATTTTGATGTCTTTGGTTTTATTGACTGCAAATTGGGGCCGAATGGAATTAAAGGTATTGGCAATGAGATCAGCTAAAAATGGTAACTGGGTAGGGGCGCCCAATTGTAATACTGCTTGGCCGGAAAAATCTCTTACTATAAAAGTAGAAAAAACATTCCCATTACTCAATGACAGGCGAATATGTTCTGGGGTCATATCATTCATGGTTTTTTCCTGAATGTAGTTACTGACCATCTGTTGTGCACTCATTTGTGCACGACTTACAGCGCTGTCAAAGCTTGAAGCAACAAAAAAGCTACCCACAGCTGAGAAAAGTAACCAAGATACAAATTGTAGAAATATGAGTTTTTTAAAGCCTGCCATTATTAATCTTCTGCCTGAAAATGGAAGAAATACCCTTTAGCATTAGTAAATGAATATAATGCTGCCAAACATAAATTGGGATTACTGAGAATTGCTCATATTGAAAATACGTTTAGAGTGTATTTCGATATGGGTAGTAGTCCTAATTATATAGCAAAAATTCACCAGTCAAGGTGCTTGTAGAGTAGAGCATTGATAGGAAAAAGTCTAACATATTCTGAGAATTGGCTCCCCCTCCCCGACTCGAACGGGGGACCTGCGGATTAACAGTCCGTCGCTCTAACCAACTGAGCTAAGGGGGAACAATAA
Organism: Pseudoalteromonas obscura; assembly: GCF_030135505.1. Taxonomy (NCBI): domain Bacteria; kingdom Pseudomonadati; phylum Pseudomonadota; class Gammaproteobacteria; order Alteromonadales; family Pseudoalteromonadaceae; genus Pseudoalteromonas; species Pseudoalteromonas obscura. The sequence goes on along the minus strand of NZ_JASJUT010000002.1, from coordinate 649,200 downwards.
AATGATAAGAGTAGTTGGCTCCCCCTCCCCGACTCGAACGGGGGACCTGCGGATTAACAGTCCGTCGCTCTAACCAACTGAGCTAAGGGGGAACTACACTTTATAACGATTTGGCTCCCCCTCCCCGACTCGAACGGGGGACCTGCGGATTAACAGTCCGTCGCTCTAACCAACTGAGCTAAGGGGGAATCGTTATATGTTTAGAAACTTGGCTCCCCCTCCCCGACTCGAACGGGGGACCTGCGGATTAACAGTCCGTCGCTCTAACCAACTGAGCTAAGGGGGAAGCATGTCTCTCAACGGGGCGAAATATTAATGACGACACGGCGAAGTGTCAACAATAAAAATCACAGTTATGCAAAAAAACTGTCTTTTCGATGGATTAATCAACAATTAAGCTTTTTTTTAATCATCTTTCACTGTAGAGCAGCGGACTTGAGCACATAATCGATATGAAATAGGTGGCTATCTATAGGATCGCGGCTGTGTGAATTGGCGAACTTTATGTCAATTGTGTTTGTATTAAGAACTCACATAATTAAGTTATTGCATGTTTTTTGTGGTTTATGCCTCAAAATTATTCGAAAGGACTATTTTTTGCACTTTTTCTGAGATCATAGATTTTGATAAAGTTGATCCTAATAGGGATCTTAAAAGTAGATTAGTTTGCACTTCTTTTACAGTCGATTTGGTAAATATTTTACTCAAATTTTACCAATTTAATGCATAGGCTAGCCGTGAGATTTTTAAAATCTTATTAAAAACATGTTGTTATGTGTTTTTTTCCTATGATTTGGCCGCTTGCAAATTTGTCAAATTGGGCTACAACCGAGTAAAAAAATGCGAATAGCGGGTGTGATCATGGCTATTAAATAAAATGATCATTTAAATAAAATGAATTCGTCGATATGATCCCTGCCTAGGCCTTTATTTTTAAAGGCTCTACAAACTTATCCACGGAATCTGTGGATAACATTGTTTATTAATCTTTAAGAACTCTACGAAAGCTAAGTAAACCGTGGTATTAGAGGGAAGCAATAGTTTTTTATGTTTTTTTAAATATCAATAAAATCAAATGGATATGTCTTTTGGCTATAATTCATGGCAGATGTGAGTATTTTTAAAGATTTATTTCAACATTGTTTGGTAGATGTGCAAAAAGTGAGCCGAAGAATAGCTGAATCTGAAACAAAATTGACATTTTTTGTTCAGAGGTCTGTTTGACAAAGAATTGGGCAAAAAAACCAATTTTAGCTGTGTTAATCCTTTTTTGTGCTTCAATCGTATTGCGCACAATAATAGCATGGCATCATCCAGTATGATGATTTAGAATGATGGGCTGTTATAAGAGGTATCATAATTTATGTCCGCAGTACGCCAATCTAGTTCCCATAGTGATATTTTGAGTGGCTCTATTCCAGCTACATTAAAGCGTATGACCGTGCCAATGATATTTGGCATGATCATGCTGATGAGCTTCAATTTAGTCGATACGTTCTTTATCAGTTTACTGGGCACAAAACCGCTGGCCGCGGTGAGTTTCACCTTTCCTGTTACATTCACCATTATTAGCTTAGCGATCGGTCTGGGCATCGGGACTTCCGCTGTGATAGCGAAAGCATTGGGCAGCAAAAATATAGAAGAAGCCAAATTTGATGCTTTTGTTTCCCTTGTATTGGCGGCAGTCTTGGTCGCGATGTTGGCAGGTGTTGGGTATTTATTGATGGACCCAATATTTACACTTTTAGGGGCAGATGAAACCACACTTCCTTATATACATGAGTATATGAATGTATGGTTCTTTGGCGCGGTATTTTTGATCACGCCAATGATCGGAAATTCGGTGCTTCGTGCGTCTGGAGATACAAAGACCCCAAGCATGATCATGGGGTTGGGCGGTCTTATAAATGCTATATTGGATCCTATCCTCATCTTTGGTTTAGGCCCTATTCCTGAGATGGGAGTGCAAGGGGCTGCAATTGCATCGGTGGTTGCATGGGCCGTTGGTGTGGTGGTGATTATTTACTTACTGGCAGTAAAAAAGCGTCTTTTAAGTTGCTCAAGTCCTACCCAAAGCACTTGGGAGGCTGTATCCAAAATTATGAAAATAGGTTTGCCTGCGGCAGGTGCGAATATGCTGACGCCTATTGCAATGGCTGTGATGACTGCAATTGTTGCAACTTATGGTGCGCAAGCTGTTGCCGCATTTGGTGTGGGAAGTCGTATCGAGTCGATCGCTTGTTTGGTTATTTTAGCACTATCGATGACATTACCCCCTTTTGTTAGCCAAAATTATGGAGCGGGTAATTTTGCAAGAGTAAAAGAAGCCTATACCAGAACACTGAGATTTGTACTTGTTTGGCAATTTGCAATTTATATAGTTTTACTCCTTACGGCACATTGGGTGAGTCAAGCTTTTGGCAATGAACCAGAGGTCATAGAGATAATTACGCTCTTCATTTACACGTTACCGCTGAGTTATGGCTTACAAGGGATCATTATACTAACCAATTCATCTTTCAATGCTTTACATAAACCAATGAATGCGTTGATCTTAAGTATTGTTCGACTGTTTGTTTTTTATATACCCTGCGCTTATATTGGTTCCCATATTGCGGGGTTAACAGGGCTATTCGTTGGCGCTGCAATTGGTAACTTATTTACAGCTGTTTCAGCGTATATGTGGTTTAGAAAAACCCTAAACAACATGCAACATGAACGCCTTGAGGTACAACCTTCATGAATGAATCTTTTGAGTTAGTATCCGAATTTTCCCCAAATGGTGATCAGCCGACCGCGATTGCTCAGCTATGTGATGGTCTAGAGGCAGGGCTTGCCCATCAAACCTTACTAGGTGCAACTGGTACAGGTAAAACCTTTACAATGGCGAATATTATTCACAAGCTAAATCGCCCAACTATTATTATGGCGCACAACAAAACGCTAGCTGCGCAATTATATGGCGAAATGAAAGAGTTTTTCCCCAACAATGCCGTAGAGTATTTCGTTTCGTATTATGACTATTACCAGCCCGAAGCCTATGTTGTAGCCAGTGATACTTTTATTGAAAAAGACGCTTCGATCAATGATCATATTGAGCAAATGAGATTGTCTGCTACCAAGGCATTGCTCGAAAGAAGGGACACTATTATTGTCGCTTCGGTCTCGGCGATTTATGGTTTGGGTGATCCCGACTCTTATATGAAAATGATGCTGCTGCTCAAAGTGGGTGAAACCATGGAACAACGGGCTATGCTCCGTCGCTTGGCTGAACTGCAATATACTCGTAATGACATGGACTTCTCGCGCGGTACATACCGAGTACGTGGAGAGGTAATTGATATCTTCCCAGCAGAATCAGAAACACAAGCGGTGCGGGTTGAAATGTTTGATGATGAGATTGAGCGTATCAGTTTATTTGATCCGCTAACAGGTGCAGTCGACAAACACCTAGTCAGAGCAACCATCTACCCAAAAACGCATTACGTTACGCCAAGAGAAAAAATACTTGATGCAATTGATAAGATCAAAGGCGAGCTAAAAGAACGCAGAGCATATTTGATGGACGCAAATAAGCTAGTAGAAGAGCAGCGAGTTGCGCAGCGCACGCAATACGATATCGAAATGATGCAAGAGCTGGGCTTTTGTTCGGGCATTGAAAACTACAGTCGATATTTGTCTGGCAGAGCACCGGGTGAGCCACCCCCGACCTTACTCGATTATTTACCAGATGATGCATTGATGATCATTGATGAATCACACGTAACTGTTTCGCAAGTTGGTGCTATGTATAAAGGGGATCGCAGCAGAAAAGAAAACCTTGTTGAGTATGGCTTTAGATTACCTTCGGCAATGGATAATCGACCGCTGAAATTCGAAGAGTTTGAATCTATCGCACCTCAGACAATCTACGTCTCGGCTACACCGGGTGACTATGAACTTGAGCGCTCAAGTGGCGAAGTCGCTGAGCAGGTGATCCGTCCGACTGGCTTACTTGATCCTGTGCTTGAGGTGCGTCCAGTGACAACGCAAGTTGACGATCTGCTATCTGAGATTTATCAGCGTGTCGAGTTAAAAGAGCGTGTTTTAGTGACTACCCTCACGAAAAGAATGGCTGAAGATCTCACCGACTATTTAAATGATCACGATGTCAAAGTGCGATATTTGCACTCTGATATAGATACGGTTGAGCGAATGGAGATCATTCGAGATCTTAGGAAAGGTGTTTTTGATGTTTTGGTCGGGATAAACTTGTTGCGTGAGGGTCTCGATATGCCGGAAGTTTCACTGGTAGCTATCTTAGATGCTGACAAAGAAGGGTTTTTACGCTCGACTCGGTCGCTAATTCAGACCATAGGCCGTGCTGCTAGACACCTGAATGGAAAGGCTATTCTGTATGGCGATAGGATCACTCGCTCGATGCGTGCTGCGATTGATGAAACAGAACGACGACGCGAAAAGCAACAAGCCTACAATGAACAGCAGGGCATTGTACCGCAAGCCTTAAACAAAAAGATCACCGATGTGATGGATTTGGGCGAAGAAGTACAAGAGACTGATAATACAAACTCAAATAAAGTGAAGCAGGGTAAAGGTTTATCAATATCTACAGCAGGTAAATCAACGGCGCAGCTGACCGAACAGATCGCACAGCTAGAAGCACAGATGATGACACATGCGCGTGAATTAGAGTTTGAAAAAGCGGCGCAAGTGCGTGATCAAATCCAACTTTTGCAGCAGCAGTTATTAAATAGTTAAAGCAGAGCAAAAGAATACCAAGTGCAAATATGACATCGCTCTTTTGCTGGCTTATTTATAAACAATAGGTGCTAAGTTGGCGAAAAACGGTTAAATTATCTAGTGTATGAAGTGGGCATCGTGTGGCACCTGAATAACAAGCGGGTGCTGCTGAACCATTTTTAGTTATCGAAACGCCATTTTGTGAGAGTCGCTCTGTACTGTGTTATTTGGTCACCAAGTTAGTTTACTGCTTATTTTATTGTTATCAATACCGCTCACTTATGCGAGTGATGAGCAGGTACAGACTTCATTATCTCAACTTTCCCTCTCATTGGAACAGAATCCAAAACAAACGCTAGTCAAAGTAGATGAGCTGAATCAGCTATTCATACACCCGCAGCCAAGTTCACGTTTTTGGTTTGAACTTAAAATTATAGAGGCCAAGGCGAAGACTAAACTAGGTCTCTTTATGGAGGCCAAGCAGCATCTATACGAACTAGAGTCATATCTTCCTGTAATGAGTAAATTTGAGGAAGCGCCAGCACAGATCAAATTATTGCAAGCTCAGCTAGCAATTAAGCAAAGCGATATAAGTGCGGGCTTATTGCTATTGGAGCAAGCACGAAATTTGGTGCCAAAAGAACACCTGACTTTACGAAGTGATATATTGCATTTACTCGCTCGAGCTTTGAGGTATCAAGCTAACTACAGTGAGGCTGAACGGGTCATTAAAGATGCCATTTCACTGGTTGCCCCGATCGAAGACAAAGCGCGTTTAGCAACCTATTATAACCAGCTAGGTGTGATATACGATTACATGGGAAGTTTGCAACTCGCATTACGTTTTCACGAAAAGTCTCTCAACATACAGCGCCAGCAACAAAACCAACAGGGCATATCCAACTCGCTGTATAATATTGGCGAGATTTATCGAGATCTAGAAAAGTATCCACAGGCACTTCAGCATTTTAAGCAAGCCTTAGAAGTGGATAAAGCCCTTGGTGATCCCATTCATATCGCCAATAGTCACGGCAAGCTAAGTCAAGTTCATTTGCAGCTCGGAAAGATCAGTGAAGCACTAGAGCATAGCCAAGAAGGTATCAAACTAGCGCGTGCAAGTGGCGCCAATAGCGATCTAGCTTGGCAGCTGAGTATTTTAGCCAATATTTATGTTGCACAGTCAGCTTTAGCACAGGCTTTATCAGTGGCACAAGAGGCTTTAGAGCTTGCCATTGAAGCAAAAGCAAAACGCACAGAGCACACTGTTCGAATAGTTATCATAGAGATCCGCCTTGCCCAAGCGCAGTACAGGCAGGCGTTATCCGAAATCGAAGCTGTGATGGCACTGCCAGCAATTGGCAACTCATATCGCGCTACTTTGCTGAAATATCAGGCGCAAGCGTTACAGCAGCTAGAAGAATATAAGCTCGCAATGCAAAGTCTTGAAGCATTTATAGATGCTAAAACTCAGTTGTATCATGATCTGGATAAACAGCAAGCGCTGACCATGCAGCAAAACGTTGAATTTATACGGCAAGAGCAGGCTTTGAAACTGATCCAAAATGAACAAGCACTGGCAAAAGCAACCCTTGAAAACTTAAAATTACAACGTGGTATGGGAGCTTCGTTGCTGTTGTGTTTTATGGCAGTTGCGATTTATATTTACAAAAGACAAAAACAGAAGCAGCAATTTGTTGAGCTAGAATCCGATATGATGGCTGAATCCCTAGCGCAGAAAAATCGCTTATTGGCTGACGTCTCTCACGAACTAAGAACTCCACTTGCGGCTTTAAAATTGACTGTAGAAGCGATGCAGCACAATATAGAGCCAGATCCGGTCAAAGGTTTTTTGAAAATCCAGAAAAAGATCAGTCACCTCGATAATTTAATCAAAGATATCTACCAATCAGCGCAATTTGATAATGATGCCATGGTGTTAGATCAACAGCCTGTAGATGTCAGCATACTGCTTAATGAAATTGTCGAGGAGTTTCAGCCCATGTATGCGACAAAGCAACAAACCTTGTCATTCTCTGAAAAAGTGCACGACTGCATTTGTAACTTGGATGCAGCGAGGATCCGTCAGGTTATTTTCAACCTTTTGAGAAATAGTCATTTTTATACCAGTTCAAACGGAAAAACACAGATATCAATGAACGTGGATGAAAAGGGTTTGACGGTCTTAGTCGAAGATTCATTTCCAGGTGTCGCTAACGAAGATTTAGAGAAAATATTTGAGCGCTTATATCGCTGCGAGGGCTCGCGTAGTAGAGATCATGGTGGCTCGGGTCTTGGCTTGGCGATCTGTCAGCAGATCATCCAAGCACACAAGGGGGATATCAGTGCTTCACACAGCGAAATGGGCGGAGTTGCCATTACGCTGTATATACCACATCAGAGTTTACTTAAAAGCGATAGCTGACACCGACGCCAAGTGCAGATACGTCTAGGTCACCCATATCGAGGTACTGATAGCTGACGTTCATTGCCATCCCGTTTTGCCAGTCGAACTGCCAGCCTAGTTCGGCAACAAAACCGACACCGTCATCTTCTTCTAAGGTTTTACTTCCTCGGTTGAGTTCGTAGTCGTAAAAGTTAGCACCCAATTTGCCGTATAGTGAGTTTCGTTCTGTCAATTTATACTGGCCTTTGGCTGCGACGATTAAATTGCCATAATCCAAATCGTTAGCACCTATTTCGAATAAGGTCTTATTCAATTGAGTGCAGGTGAACTTTCTGTTTTTTGTGTCTGTGCATTCCCACTCATCTGAATCACCGCCGCCGTTTAGACCCACCTCAAGTGCCCAAGTTGGGTCAAACTGGTAGTTGTAATAGACGTACAGTTGGCCAACGCCGTCGCCATCTTGGCTAGAGCTTTTGTATGATGCTGAGCCACCTGATAACTGGGCACCTACTCTGTGCTTGTCATCGCTGATGTTTGCCATTGTTGAAAAAGAAGTTGCCGCAGCCAGTACTAGTGAGAGTAGAGATAAAGTTTTCATTACGCATATTCCATTTGGTTAACTTGTGACTCAGTTTAGGGCCAAGGCCTGTGAGAGTCTGTGGCACCGTTGTCAAAAAATGTAAGGGTCAGTGAAAATATGCGAAAAACGCTATTCTGAACTAAAACGATATTGGAACTGCTGACAGATTTGTTCTACTTGGTTTTGGGAAACTACGGTGGAAGAACCACTGTGTTTTACTAAAGCAATTTCGATACTAGGTAGGGCTGGTAATCGCGGATCTTTTAGTACAGGTAGGGTATTTCGGCTCAAATTAGCCATAGCGGATATTGCTAGCTCTTGTTTAACCAAACCGCGTAGTGCACTGGCACTGCCTGAGCAAGCGATAACTCTAAAAGCTTGATTTTGTTTCATCAAGCCTTCGATCGCCGCTTGGTGAAATCGACACTCTTTTTGAAAAACAGCAAGGGGGAGTGTTGGTTGCTCTAAAAGGTTGGCTTGGTTTGCACCAACCCAGACGCCATGATCTTGGCAGAGTAAATAGCCTTGCTCTGAATTGGCACTACGCGTCACGATGGCAAGATCGAGTAGCCCTTGGTCTAGTTGGCTTAGCAGTTGTGGGCTTGACGCACATGTAACTTGCAGGTCCAAGTGTTCTACATATTGGTGTAACAGCTCAATGAGTGTAGGCAGGACAGATTCGGCATAATCATCTGGGCATCCTAGCTGCAGCAGTGTTTTGGGACTCGCTGAAGCCAGATTTGTTAGTGCACTTTGCTGCAGTTGGACTATTTTTTTTGCGTAACCCACCAAAGCCATGCCTTCACTGGTTAAATGTAGTTGCCGCCCTTCTTTAACAAACAACTGCTGTCCTATGTCCTGCTGCAACTTCTTCATTTGCATGCTGATGGCTGATTGTGTTTTGTGCATTTGTGTGGCTGTGCGTGTAAAGCTACCGGTTTCGACAAATGCGAGAAAACTTTTTAAAGCTTCTATATCCATGTATCAAATATATTGATGTATTGTATTTAAATTATCCGCTAGTTTTAATCTAAATTGCAATCTAGCATTAACTGTCTTTTTAATGAGTTTTAAATTTAAAGGAGTTACGATGCAGCTATTTATTGGCAATAAAAATTATTCTACATGGTCACTGAGAGCTTGGTTACTACTTGAAAAGTTTGATGTGGACTATGAGGAAGTAAAACTTGGTTTAGAAACGGCGCAATTTTACAATACCTTAAAAAATATCAGTCCAACGTTAAAAGTGCCGACATTAGTTGATGGCAATGTGACTGTTTGGGAATCACTCGCTATTTTGGAATATATCAACGAAACTTATTTATCTGGGCAAGCCTTACCTGAAAATCGCGAACAAAGGGCACGTGCTCGCGCATTGTGTGCTGAAATGCACAGTGGTTTTTCAGCTTTAAAAAATGCCATGCCCATGAATATTAGAGCGAAACGTCATGTTGAAGTCGACACAAAGGTGTCCAAAGACATTCAGAGAATTGAGGATATTTTCACAGAGCAAATGCAGTATGACTATCAGGGGGGCTGGCTGTTTGGTCATTGGACAATAGTAGATGCTATGTATGCTCCGGTTTGTATGCGATTTTATACCTATGGCGTTACGCTTAACGAAACAGCTTCAAGATATGTAGAGCATGTATTGGCTTGTCCTGTACTGAGTAAGTGGCGAGAGCAGGCACTACTTGAACATGAAGTCGTTGAGTGTGATGAAGCTGGTATTGAACGAAAAGAGTAAATAGTCACTCCATAATTTAGTCCTAATTTAGCGTTAGCATTACGGGAGTCGTATTGATAGGAAAGAGCATGGAACTTGTTGCCGTAAATGATTTGAACCAAGCAGTGTACTTTAACCTTGCGCAGGCTTATGAAGCTGAGTTCTCTAAATTAACAGAAAAAGAGCCACGACAAGACGGCATGTTTGAGTTAGATACAGATATTGCACAAGAGCAAGTATCTGCTTTTATCTGTTATATATCAGGCGTGCCTGCTGGGATTGCTGCGATTTATATGCAGTCTGACAAAGATATGGAGGTTGCAGAGTTTTATATTGTGCCAGTATTTAGAAAAGCAAAGTTAGGTACTCGGTTTGCGCATGCGTTGTGGACGCTATATCCAGGAAGTTGGACTGTGAAGCAAATAGAAGGCGCGGATTATGCCACTGAATTTTGGTGCAGTGCAATTAGTACGTTACCAGGGTTAGGGTTAGTGGAAGATGAGTATGTAGACCCATACTGGGGGAAGGTAACAAGACAGCGTTTTGAGTGTTAGTTGGGTTTTAGTTTGCCCTAGGGAAATGAGGGTGCCAACATGGATGAATGTGGCACCACACATTTAGTGCTTAAACAACACCGCGAGGAAGACGACAGTCGTGGTCTTTCTCTGCAAGCTCTACAATCCAAGCTTCCTCAGCCTTGTAGCCTTCTTCGTTTGCTGTTACAACGTTAAAGGCAGCAGCTTTTGCTTTAACAGCTGGTGCTGCTTTTTTTGCTGCCGGCTTTTTAGCTGGCTTTGCTTCCGCTTTAGTGCCAGCAGAACCTGAAGTTAGTTCTTCGGTTAATGCCGCGACGTCAGCTAGGCGCATATTTTTGCCGCCATCAATGCTGTACCAGCCTGGTTTGATTGTGATTTCAGGCTTTTTGCCATTCACAGCTTCATAAGCAGCTTCAAATGCGCTTAGAACTTCAGTCTTATCAAGTTTACTCATCGTAGATCCCAGTCGTGTTGTACGTGGATACGCAGGTTAAGAATAAACGCCATTTATACCTATTTTTGAGCAATTTTTCAATTTTTTGCGTTTTTAAGCACAGATTCAAGTTTCATTAGGTCTAACTTTATGCAATTTACACCTTTTTACCGTACATGTGCTCACAGGGCTTCACTGTCTAGCGCTCGCCTAAGGGTTATCCACTTTTGGCCAATCCACTCGTGAGTATAGGCTGTAATGGTGTTTAGTACGCTGCTAGAGGCAATAAATTTCATATAAGTTGGGGTATTGTGGTAGCTGAATACTTCAGCAGGGGAAGGATACGTATCAATTCCCTGTGCAGAGAAGAGATCTTGTGCACGACGCATATGGCTCGCTGACGTAACGAGGATCACCTTGCTGTCTACTAAACGCGGCGCTAAAAGTTTGGCCTCTTGAGCAGTGTCATAAGCTTTTGGGTTTTGTCTAATGCGATGTGAACTGATCCCCAAAGATAGGGCTGCTTGTGCCATAAGCTCGCTACTTGTTACATTGCTTAAACCTGCGCCGGAGACAATTAATTCAGCATTAGGGTAAATGCGCGCAAGTCTAATGCCCTCAACAAGTCTTGCTATGCCTGTACTCGAAAGTTGCTGATTTGCTGTTAGCTTTGTATTGGGGTGCACGCCGCTGCCCAGAACGACAATTGCATCAATCTGCGGGTGTGCTTTTACAGAGAATGTTTTCTGAGTTTGCTCTTTGTACGTAATTATGAAGTTTGCAAAAAAAGGGGTACTGATCATCCATAACGTTAGAACAGTGCTTAGACAGGCTAGGTAGCTTTTTTTGTTTGCTTTAGAGGTAAGCAGTAATAAAAGAAAAATAATAATAAGAGACATAGGTAGCGGCATCAGTAGGCTACCGAGAATTTTTTTTAGTTCAAACATAATTAGCTCTAACTTTCCCAGTTAGAGCTAGTTTACCCTGTCTGTCTATTATCGGCTAATAGATTGCTTACACGTGTTCAAAAAGTGTCTGTAAACAGGGTTATCTTTCATGCTCTTTTTCATTGCTAGGTACATTGGGCGACTGAGGCCGAGTGCACCGAGTGGAATGGACTTTATAAGTCCCTGGCTTTCATATGGTGTTACTAGCCAATCCGGCAGTGCTGCGACACCCATACCAGCACTGACTAGTTGAAAGATCAGAAGGCCCTGATCGACCGACTTGAGTGTACCATCAAAGCGAGCATTTTGAATAAAGTGCTTAAATATATCTTGTCGCTCTTTAGGGATCGGGTAAGAAATGATTGTTTCATCTTTGAGATCTAGTGCCGTGACATAGGCTTTTTTGGCAAGTTCATGATCCGGTGCAACAATTAACTTCAGTTTGAAATCAAAAACGTGTGCATATTCCAGCTGTTCAGGCTCTCTAATATCTGAAGTAAGTACAATATCCAACTCGTCATTTAGTAACTCAGGGATCGCGTCATAGCTGAACCCTTGTTCGTAATCTACGCGGATATCTGGCCAAAAATTATTGAACTCTTTGATAGTTGGTAATAACCAATGAAAGCAGGCGTGGCATTCAACACTCAACTTTAGTTGAGATATTGGTTGATTCAAGCTTTCTTTGAGTCGGCATTTAGTTGCTTCTACTTTAGGCAATACTTCACCGGCTAGCTCTAATAGCAACATACCTTGTGGGGTGAACCGCACAGGTTGGGTTTTACGTTCAAATAATTGACAATCTAATTTATTTTCTAGATCTTTAATTTGATGAGACAAAGCAGACTGAGTTAAAAATAACTCACGTGCAGTGTTCACCAGTGATCCAGTATCTTTCAGGGTAGCAATGGTTTTTAGGTGCTTAATGTCTATCATCATTAATAAATCTCATTCTAAACGTGAGTAAAACTCAGATTACATCCATATTACGCTGTACTAGCAGGTCATTCAACGTCTAGACGTCTACAATTCCACCAGCGATTGTTCAAAATTTCACTAAATCACTATAACACTATTTTTGACAGCGTTGTCATTATTTATTTAACTTTTTTTAAAAAAAATACAATTTAATTTTGCTCAAGTTGCATTTGAGAATCGATCAGTTGAGAAAAATCTACATTAGAATTAGGTTTTAGACGTCTAAACATCTAAGGCGGGGTAATTCATCATGGTCACTATTCATAATATAGGTTTTCCCCGCATTGGCAAAAAGCGTGAACTCAAATTTGCACTAGAAAGTTATCGGGCTGGTAAGATCTCTCGCACAGAGTTGATTGAAAAAGGGCGTGCGATCCGTGCTGAGAATTGGCTTTATAGGCAGAGCAAGGTATTGAGCTATTACCTGTCGGAGACTTTGCTTGGTGTGATCATGTATTGACGACTTCAATGTTGATTGGAGCAATACCTGAACGTCATCGCCAAAGCTGTGATGACGCCAATATTGACACCTTATTTCGCATTGCTCGAGGTCGCACACCTTCTGGTTGTGTATGTGCTGCGGGTGAAATGGCTAAGTGGTTTAGCACCAATTATCACTACATTGTACCTGAGTTGGGTATTAACCAAGCTTTTAAACTAGGCTGGCAGGAGTTATTTGAGCAAGTTAGTGAAGCTCAGCAGTTTAGATATAAAGTAAAGTCTGTGTTGATAGGTCCTGTTACTTATTTATTTTTGGCAAAATGTGCAGGAGAAGAGTTTGACAAACTGACATTGCTAGATAGTTTGTTGAATGTTTATCAATAAATGTTGGCAAAGCTCGCAGAGCAAAATATTGAGCGGGTTCAAATCGATGAGCCTATTTTAGCACTGGAAATTGACGACAGTTATCGATCTGCATTAAAAACCAGTCTAGATAAATTGTCCGGTCAGGGCTTTAAAATATTACTTGCAAGCTATTTTGACTCGATGGCCAATTATGATCAGGACATCGCCTCTTACCTTGTTGAAGGCATACAGTTTGACTGTGTGACTGTGTGACTGTGTGACTGGTGAGCCAGGTATTGAAAAACTCGATGTACTATTGCGTGATGAGCAAATATTGTCTTTGGGTATTATCAACGGTAGAAAAAACGAGGAGATTGCCTATGGATAGCGCCATCATGCTCATTGCTTCACACGCCTGTCGATCTTGAGCAAGAGGAAAAGCTCGATTCTGAAATGAGATCTTGGCTCGTCTTTACGAGACAAAAGGGTACCGAGTTATCTCTGTTCAAGAAGGCATTGTCAACTGACGGCTGTACTACGATTGCTGATTATTCAGCGCCTATCAAAGCGAGAAAGAATTGACCACGAGTAAATAACCTAGATGTTCAAGCAAGGGTAGCTAAATTAACGGAAACAGATGGTCAGCGTAACAATCCCTTTTCAACACGCAGTCTAAAGCTGGCGAATGTTTTACAGTTACCTTTATTGGCAACCACAGCCATAGGTTCATTTCCACAGACACAGTCGATTAGAGTCGCACGACGCGCTTTTAAAATCGGAGAGCGCTTATCACGCAAAAATGGAGGCCGAAATTCGCGATGCAGTGCATGTACAAGAGGCACTTGATTTGGATGTGCTGGTTCACGGTGAAGCTGAGCGAAATGATATGGTTGAGCATTTTGGTGAATTGCTAGATGGATTCGCCTGTACGTAATTTGGTTGGGTGCAAAGTTATGGCTCTCGCTGTGTTAAACCGCCTGTCATCTGGGGAGACGTTGCAAGAGCTAGGCCTATGACTCTTGGCTGGACTGCGTTTGCCCATTCGTTAACTAAAAAAGAAGATAAAAGGCAGGTTAACGGGGCCCATTACGCTACTATTTTGGTCTTTTATCCGTGATGATGGAGATAAACAAGAAATTGCCCATCAAATTGCCTTGGCACTTCGGGGTGAAGTTGTTGACCTGCAAAATGCAGGTATCGAGATCATCCAAATTGTCGAACCTGCATTCAGGGCAGAGATGCCACTAAAAGAATCGCAGTGGTCAGCTTATTTAGATTGGGCAGTATACACTTTTCGTGTTTCTGATGGTGGTGTAAAGGGTGAAACGCAAATACACACATATGGGTTACTCCGAATTCAATGACATCATTGAGGCGATAGCTGATTTGTGCTCTTAATTGCTCAAAGGAGTTGAAATGTACGAACCTAGATATGCCCTACGCGGGCATATCTAGTAATACTTAATCTGAGTGTTCAATTACTTTGGCTGATTACGCATGTAAAAAAGCCAGCGCCTTTTGACTTGGCATTGGTCGAGAAACCAAATACCCTTGTCCCAACTGACACCCTTTGCGTTTTAACCTTGCCCACTGTTTTGGCGTTTCAATTCCCTCTGCAACCACCTTCAACTGCAATGACTTTGCCAGCGATAAAATGGCGTCGATAAGCGGGCTGTCCTTTGTTGAAAGTTGCTCTACAAAGCTTTTGTCTATTTTTAAAACGTGAATAGGTAGCTGATGTAAATAACCGAGCGCTGAGTAGCCGGTCCCAAAGTCATCCAGGTACAGCTGCACGCCTAGCGGAGTAATACCGTTAATGATTTTAGTGGCGAGGTTTAAGTTTTCAATGAGGCCCGATTCTGTAATTTCTAAACATAAACTACCGCTTGGCAATTTATACTCATCGTACAGCGCGTGGATATATTCAATAAACTCTAAACTTGCAAAGTGCCGAGATGAGACATTGACAGTCATTTTTATGTCTGACACACCTTGTTGCCGCCAATTTGATAATTGCTTTGCTGCAAGGGTTAAAATATGTCGGTCTAATTCGATAATTTGCCCCGTACTTTCGGCAATAGGAATAAATTGATCAGGTGCAACTAATCCATTTTTTGGATGATGCCAGCGAACCAATGCTTCAAAGCTGACTACCTTGGGCTGATTTAACGTAAAAATTGGTTGGTAGAACAATTCAAACTCGTCATTAAGAATTCCATGCTGTAAATCATTTTCTATGTCTGCTTGATGTTTCAATTTACTACGCATGGCATTGTTAAAATAACGGACCTGGCTTCGCCCGGCAGATTTAGCTTCGTACATGGCCGCATCGGCTTGTTGTAACAGTGTGATGGCATTGTCCGAGTCGTGTTCGGTGAATGCGACCCCAATACTGCTAGATGCCTGCAGCACATGTGTATCTATAGTGAATGGGTTTGCAATTGCTTGCGTCAATCTTTGTAGTGCTTTTGCGACTTGCTCTTCATCTTGGATATTTTCCATGAAGATGGCAAACTCGTCGCCGCCGAGTCTGGCAAAGGTATCTGTTTTACGAATGCATGTTTGTAGTGCTTTAACTATCGCTATTAAAAAGCGATCGCCTACATCGTGACCTAAAGAGTCGTTGATACTTTTAAAGCGGTCGAGATCGAGGTAAATCAGGCAGTGAAGATTTGACTGTGTTTGGCGACCGAGAGATAAGATTGCATGCTTCATTCTCTCTATTAATAAGTAGCGGTTGGCTAACCCTGTTAAGTCGTCGTGTAAGGCTCTATGCTCAAGCGCTTGTTTAGCCAATCGACGGTCAATGGCCATACTAATTTGTCGACTTATATAAGTTAGGATCGTGTAGTGCTGGCGATTAAATGTTTCATGTTGCTCATAACTTTGCAAAACAATCACGCCTTGATATTGATCATTGACTATAAAAGGCACCCCAAGCCAAGCTTGGGGAGAGCGGCCTATCATTTCAAAATGACCTTGACTAATATGGTGCTGAAATTGCTGGTGGTCACACAATAAGGCGGACTGTGTCCGGATCACATAATATGAAGCGGTATGCTTCAGTTGCGACTTGGACACTTTTTGCTGCGCAAGACACTTATTACCATCCTCTATTAAATACTCGATCTCAAGCATATCTTGTTTGGTATCGTAGATGCCGATAAAGCAATTGTTAGCTGGTAACACGGTATTGATTATTTTATAAAGCTCATCGTAAAACGTATCAAGCTCTTGAGAATGGTAAGTTATATTGGCGATTTTCAGGATACATTTTTCGATTAGCTGCGCTTCATTGAGCTGAGAAACCGTTGCCGTGAGGTGGTCTACCGTGCGAACTTGGTATATTTTGGCGCTTAATAAGTGAGCGACGGTTGAGAGTATTTGTAAGTGGCTTGAAGTAAAATAGTTTTGCTCTGGATGTTCGCAATCGATGACGCCGATTAATTGTTCTTTATATACCAACGGAACGCAAAGCTCAGAGAGCGCAGGCTGGGAGTCCGCGATATACATCGGCTCTAGAGACAAGTCACCAGATATAAATGGTTTTTTTGTTCGTGCAACATGGCCAGTTATTCCGGCCGCGATTGGAATAGTCTGCTGTGCTACCTCATAGCGTTCACTGTGTTGTGCAACACCCATACTGGCAACAACTTCTAAACATTGGCAATCTTGATCAGCTAAATAAATTACACAATCAACAAAACCTAAGCGTTTAACAACTTGTGAAGTAACGTAATCAAATAGCTCTTCTAAGTGGGTAATTTGCAATAACGAGGATGAAAACTGATTGATAATGCTCAACTGTTCTGTTTTTGATTCTAGTTTTTTTTCTAACAGCATAGGCAATACTCGGTTGGACATTGATTGTACGTTATCTCACTTAACAATGTAATCTCAAATTATGTTGTAAAAAAGTAGAAATACCACTGTAAAAAAAAGCGCACAATCCGTACTTTAAACAGGTACGGTTGGGACGTAAATGTGTTAAGCCTTTTATATATTGATACCTTATTTAGCATTACATCCAAATGAACACCGCAGGAATACAGTTGAGCCAGCACATTATGTCGCCTACAAAATACCTTGAATAGCTTTACTAAAAGCCTTACAGCGCCTATGATCGGGCAAATTCAGCAGTGGAAATTAGCAATGACAAGTAATCAGACCCTTACCATTACTCGCCCAGATGATTGGCACGTACACTTAAGAGACGGTGAAGTTCTTAAAGATACTGTGCGCGATATTAGTCGATATATGGGCCGCGCAATTATTATGCCTAACCTAGTACCTCCAGCGACTTGTACAGACACTGCGCTAGCATATCGAGATCGTATTATGGCAGCTGGGCCAAAAGCGGGTTTTGAACCGTTAATGGTTTTATATTTAACAGACAAAACGACGCCTGAAGAAATCAAAAAAGCAAAAGCAAGCGGTCATATTTTTGCTGCCAAGTTGTACCCAGCGGGGGCGACGACTAACTCTGATTCAGGTGTAACCGATATAGAAAAAGTATATCCAGCATTAGAGGCAATGCAGGAAGTGGGTATGCTGTTATTGATCCACGGTGAAGTAACTGACTCGTCTATCGACATTTTTGACAGAGAAAAAGTGTTTATTGAGACTAAGTTGGCAAAAATTGTTGATGCATTTCCAAAGTTAAAAATTGTACTTGAGCATATCACGACAAAAGATGCGGTAGAGTTTGTTCGCTCTGCACCGGACAATGTGGCGGCGACTATTACAGCACATCACCTGCTATACAATCGCAATCATATGTTAGCTGGTGGGATAAGACCTCACTATTACTGTCTTCCTATCCTTAAGCGCAATATTCACCAGCAGGCTTTAATTGATGCTGCGACCAGTGGAAGCAAAAAGTTTTTCTTAGGTACGGATTCTGCTCCGCACGCAAAAGATAAAAAAGAAGCTGCGTGTGGCTGTGCGGGAGCATATACCGCACATGCGGCAATAGAGTTATACGCTGAAGCTTTTGAAGAAGCGGGTGCACTGGATAAGCTAGAAGGTTTTGCGAGCTTCTTTGGCCCAGACTTTTATGGCTTGGAGCGCAATCGGGATACCATTACGTTGGAGAAGAGTGCTTGGCAAGTACCAGAGTCATATCCACTTGGTGACACTAATGTTGTGCCAATTAAAGCAGGTGCTACAATAGATTGGCAGGTTGTAGAATAACCATTATGTAACACCATTTATTGGATGTAATAATAAGGCTGCTTTTGCAGCCTTTTTTGAATCTAAACCAAATTGGTAGCTTACCAAAGTTAGACGCTATAAATTGGCTAACTCAAGCACGAATAACCCACAGTTAGGTAGCTCTCGATAATAAAGGTGAGTGACTATTTATAATCACTTTCATTTTGTCTAACTCTTTTTTTTGACCAAACTATGCGATGTGAAAGCTTTGGTTATCCACGTGTGCTATGTATCTGTATCCCTCTAAATTAGTCATGTTCGCGCAGTAACTAGTATTATTCGACTATATTGGTTTGAGTTGTTTGTAATACGATTATGACTGGATTCTGGTTCTCTTATTTTCAAATTTTAGTTGTGTGATCTTACAAATGTGCAGTTAATTCTGATTGAGTTGCATTGGTTTTCCACGTAGTTTCAGGAAGCCTAACCTTGAGTTGACAGATAAATCTATTAAAAAGAGGTCTGATAACTTAGATAGTTTAAAAGTTAAAGAGAAAAGAATGTTGAAATTTTTATTAGAAAAATAGTGAATCCTCGTCAGAACAAGATATGCTAATTCTTTATTAAACATGGGCTTAATAAAATTCTGATACATGCAAAATGAAAAAAGTTAATGCAGGTTATGTTAATTGTTAAGGTGTACCTATTTTTAATAAATCACAATTTGATTAAAATAATGTCTATTAATTTGAAATTATATAAATATAATATACTCTCAGTATTAGAGCTTTTTAATACTTCAATGAAAATTGTAATCAACACTTTGTGAGAGAAATCTAATGCGTGAAATAAAATCTTTTATTAAAAATGCTAGCTTCAGTGAGCTAACTAAAGCACATGAACTACTTCAAGATGCAATTGCTCAACAACAAGAGCAAGCACAAGCTAAAGAAGAAGTACTAGCTCTGCTAAAAGAAAAGGGATTAACGCTAGATGACTTAGTTGGTTCTGGTGCTATGGACAAGCGCAGCAAAGTCAGTCCAAAATATCGAATTGAAATCGATGGTAAAGTCCATGAGTGGACCGGGCGCGGTAAAACACCAAAAGCGTTCGCAAACGTAAATTTAGATG
Organism: Pseudoalteromonas obscura; assembly: GCF_030135505.1. Taxonomy (NCBI): domain Bacteria; kingdom Pseudomonadati; phylum Pseudomonadota; class Gammaproteobacteria; order Alteromonadales; family Pseudoalteromonadaceae; genus Pseudoalteromonas; species Pseudoalteromonas obscura. The sequence continues at coordinate 629,785 of NZ_JASJUT010000002.1, read as the reverse complement.
ATTATAAGATATAAGTATAAAATATTTTTAATCACTTTCTAAATTGAAAGGAACTATTCGTTTTAGCAGGTGGAGCACTAAATTGCTTCACCTGTTTTTATTTTCAATACAAAACCACGGCTTACCTGCTTCCATTTATATACTTCGATAGAACCTTACTTCTCTTTTATTCTAAAGCTATTTCTTTTTTACTATTGAATTAATTACCTATAATAATTACAAAATATATTGTTGTACCTTATATGGGGTTTTGGGCGATTACATAATTGTGTACTTTTATGTATGGCTATACCTTGGCGTAGCTCCTCGGGAAGATTCAGTGGTATACTTTTCTTTTGCGTAGATTGATTACTTGAGGTGCATTATTTATACGCTAAGACCCTACCAAAAAGAAGCGGTGGAAAACACCATCACACACTTTAGAAAAAGCAACTATCCTGCTGTCATTGTATTACCCACAGGGGCTGGAAAAAGTTTGGTTATTGCTGAGTTAGCGAGGGTTGCAAAGCGGAAAATATTAGTACTGACACATGTCAAAGAGTTGGTAGAGCAAAACGCTCAAAAATATGAGAGTTATGGATTAAAAGCGAGCATATTCTCTGCCGGTTTAAATAAAAAAGAGCTCGATCAGCAGGTCACTTTTGCATCTGTTCAATCATTGGCTCGTAATCTAGAGCAACTAAATACATTTTATTCTTTAGTCATTATCGATGAGTGTCACCGTGTCAGTGGCGACGAAGACAGTCAATATATGCAAGTAATAAACCGTCTGAAAGAATTTAATGCGCAACTAAAGCTACTGGGCTTAACTGCAACGCCTTATCGTCTAGGGCTTGGGTGGATATATCACGAGCATTACCATGGCTTTATAAGAGGTGAAAAAGAGAGCCCTTTTTCAAAGTGTATTTATGAATTGCCATTGCGCTATATGATCAATAATCAGTATTTGACACCGCCAAAGAAAGTTGATCCAGCGACTGAAAATTACGATTTTTCAGCATTAAAGCCAGATAGTTTTGGCAAGTTTAGTGAAAGTGATATGAATAACTTGCTAAGTAACCATACCCGCGCCACTAAAAGTATTATTGAGCATGTATTAAAGGAGTCAGAGTCTCGGCAGGGCGTGATGATATTTGCTGCAACTGTGCTACATGCAAAAGAAATTGCCAGTTATTTGCCGAGTTCAGAGACTGAACTCGTTATCGGTGATACTGAAAACAAACAACGCGATAATATTATCGTTCGATTTAAGAATAAACAGATAAAGTTTTTAGTAAATGTGTCCGTATTAACGACCGGGTTTGACGCGCCCCATGTGGATTTTATCGCGATCCTGAGACCCACTGAATCTGTTAGTTTATATCAACAAATTGTGGGTAGAGGTCTTCGTTTGGATGAGGGTAAACGAGATTGTCTTGTCATTGATTACGCAGGTAACGACTTTGACCTTTTTCACCCAGAAGTCGGCAGTGTTAAACCCAACCCAGACAGTGAACCTGTTCAAGTTCTTTGTCCAGGCTGTGGGTTTGCCAATACATTCTGGGGCAAACTGGATGAGCAAGGTAAAGTTATTGAACATTTTGGCCGCCGTTGCAAAGGCGTTTTAGAGAATGAGGCCGAAGGTGAGTCGGTACAATGCGATTATCGCTTTCGGTTTAAAGAGTGTGATCACTGTGGTGCTGAAAATGACATCGCCGCACGCCAATGCCTCAATTGTGGCGAAGTCATGGCTGATCCAGACGACAAGTTGCGTGACGCACTAAATCTGAAAAATGCGTTAGTCATACGGTGTTGTGGCATGACTGCTGAAGTTATCAAGTCTGAGGTACTTAAAGTCACCTACTTTGATGAAGATGGCGCTGAAGCAAGTGAAGTGTATGACTTCAATGTCAAAGGCAGCAAGTTTTACTTTCATAAGAACTTTGCTAAGCGAGTTAAATCAGGTAATGCGTTGGGTAAATGGGGAAGTGCAAATGACGTTGATATAACAACCTTGACGGCCCCTGATTTTGTCATTGCAAAGCAACATAAGAAGTATGGCTGGCAAATAGTAGAGAAGATTTTTGACTATAAGGGTAATTTTAGAGTTGCAGACAAAAGTTAATACAATTGCAAGCCGCAGTATGTATAAGTCTGCGGCTTCATCAGGGGCTTACTCTTGTGCCATTAAGCCCCAACCATCACCGTATCCTTCATGGCCATTTGCGATGGATTCAAGATATTGCTCTGTTTGAGCGAGCAACTCATGCATTGGAACCATAGTCACGGTAGTTAAAACTTCCCAAACACCAGTGTCTGGACATTTCCCTAACTTAGTTTGCGGTGCTAAATCGTCTTTACTGATGGTTTCAATAAAGCGCTCTGCATTATCCTTTTGCTCAAATAATATGTAGAAATCAATTTTTTGCATTTGCGTAAGATCGACGCCAGCAGCTGCTATCTCAGATAACAGTTGACCATTGTCATCGTTTGGAAATTGCATATCATCACTCAATTAGTAAAATTATGCATATTGTCCGTTATCCTAGCTGAAATAAAAAGCATCGCAGTAAAATATTTGTCGAGAATATGCGGTAGCTTGTGATAGCTTTACCCGTATGTAGCGCTTAAAAAGAATCAAAGCGTTGATAACTTTGCTAAAAGGGTTTGTGTGTCACGTCTAATTTGTTTTTTGATCACTCTCTGTATGTATATTCAACCTGTTTTTGCTAATGAGCAAAAACGAATTTCTGAGATCAAAGTGCACTCCACCAGTGAGCTTGCTGAAGAAAATGCTCAGCTGTATTTAAAAAAGTACCAAAATACTGTTTTCACACACCGTCAAGAGCAGGCTATTTCGGCCGATTTGCAGTTGGCGCTACAGGCTGTGGGTTATTATAACTTTGAAAGTGAACTTACTTATTCCAGCCAAGCGCAGAGTCTCAATATAACCTTGTCATTGGCACCTGCATTGCGTTGGCAATCTGTCGAAGTGCAAATTATGGGCGAAGGCGGCAAAGATCCGGAATTGAGTTTGTTGCTCGATTCCTTACCGATCAAAAAAGGCGAGCAGATCCGTCATGATTTATACAGCGTAGCGAAAAATCAAATTGAGAGTGCATTATTGGAGCGGGGTTATTTTGATTTTGTGTGGGTGCAAAGCACACTGGAGATCCGTCGTACTGTAAAGCAGGGGACTGCAAAGCTTATCGTAGACTCCGGAGCACGTTATCAATTTGGTGAAATGAAACTATCAGGTACTTCAAAAGCTGCACATTTTATTACAGAACTGGCGCCTTTTAGGCCACACACAAAATATGACGCAAAGTTATTGAGCGATTTTAGTCTCGCTTTAAATGAAACTCCCTATTTTGCCAGTGTAAAAGTATACCCTTTACTTAAATCACGTACTGCGGGTCAAGTACCGATCCGAGTGGAGGTGACTGATAAGCCTGCCAACAGCTTTGAAGTAGGAGGCGGTTACAGCACGGATCTTGGCGCAAAGTTTCGCGGTAAATGGAATAAACCATGGGTGAATGATTTTGGTCACTCCTTTAATACTGATTTGAATATCTCTCAGCGCAAACAAGATGTAAGCGCAACCTATACCATCCCAGTTGAAGACCCTAACACTGATGTACTGCGTGTGTTGGGGGGTTATCAACTGCAAGATGATTTAACTGACGGGGTTAAAGTGACAGCATGGAATGTACAATTACAAAGACAGTGGGTTTTGAAAAGCCATTGGGTCAGAACGGCTTTTATAAAACGTGAGCATGAAAGAAGTGAGCAAACTGGACTTATACTTGATACCGAGATGCTACTGCCGGGAGTGAGCTATGCCAAAAAACAGAGCCAAGGGGGAATGACGCCGTATTGGGGAAGTGAACAGCTATTTACTATTGAAGTAGCCCATGAAAGCCTGATCTCTTCAACATCGTTAACAAAAGTGCATTGGAAACAAGCTTGGCTGAGAAGTTTTCAGGAGCGACACTTAATGATACTCAAAGCTGAACTGGGTGCCGTTATTGCAAAAGACTTTGATAAAACTCCACTCAATTTACGTTTTTTTGCCGGAGGCGATCAAAGTATTCGTGGCTTTGCATTTCAATCGATTTCACCCAAAGGTGAGCAGGGGGAATTACTGGGAGCCAAATACTTAGTTACGGCCAGCTCAGAGTATAACTATCAATTTTTGCCAAATTGGCGGGCGGCTGTGTTTGTTGATCTGGGTACTGCAACCAATGACTTTGAAGAGAAGTGGGCTGTGGGAGCTGGATTCGGCGTGCGCTATATTACTCCAATAGGGCCTGTGCGTGTAGATCATGCGTGGGGACTGAGTAAACCAAGCCGCAGTACGCGCTTGAGCATTGTGATAGGGCCAGAAATATGATGAAACAGCGCATATTACTTCTGTTGAAAAGCAAGTGGCTTATGCTGTTACTCGCTGGAATGATAATGCTCACAGTGCTATGTAAAACGCACACAGGAAACCGAATATTGCTCTTAGCAGCAAATTATTGGGTATCGGGACTCAAAGTTGAATTACTATCTGGGCGGTTATTTTCAGGCGGTTTGATTCAATTAGAATATACAGCACAAGGCGCTACTGTTACTGCTAAAAACTTGCATTTGAATCTAAATTGGTTTGATTGCGCAACTCTATGTCTAAGTGTAAGTAGTGGCGAGATAAATGTACACTTAGCAAATTCCTCAGAGGTGAAAAATACGTCATCTTTAGCGCCCACGAGTGCTACTGAGGCCAGTGATGAATATATTAAACTCCCATTTTCAATTGGCATTGAAAGTCTTACGGTCAAATCAATGACGCTGAATACTGGGCAGCAACAGGTATCAGCAGAGAACCTCGGACTTGCCGCTAAAGCTAGCGATGCTCATATTCAAGTGGGCTACCTCAGCGCACAAAAATTGATAGTCGACAATCGGGCAGTGGCAGAAAAAAGTGCTTTTGTGGTGCCCGATAAAATTGCGCCTTTGCAGCTTCCCTCGGTATTCATTCCTCTAGATGTTGACATACAACGATTACATCTAGAAGAGATGGTATACCGGACGCCGAGCGATGCACCAACGATACTGGGTGATATTCGTGCTGATATTAGTGTTGAGCAACAAGTAGCAGAGGTCAATCAGTTTCAGTTTACCTATAAAGACGCAATTGCTCGAATGGACTTGCGGTATGATGTGTCGACCAGCGTTATAAAAGGCGCTTTGAGTTATGGCAATGTGTACTCGACAGCAGTATTGCTAGTTGATGGAGACATGGATAATCTAATTTTACGAGGCCGCGTATCAGGAAAAGCCAGCGGCCTTATTTCCTTACAAGTTTCACCTACAGTGGTTAATTGGCCCTTTAACCTTGATGCTCGCCTGTCAAGTTTAGACATTGACCGAGTGGGCAGAGTGAATCACTTAAACCTATCAGGTAGTGGAGACTTAGATAACTATCAAGCCAATATTGACGCGGTATTTGACAGTTCCGGGCATTATGATGTTGGCGAAGATATCTTGTTAGATATGTCTCTGACAGGGCGTTTGTCGAAGATTAATTTCGAGAAAAGTCGTATCACAGTTGGCGATGCATACTCAGAGTTGTCAGCTCAGGCTTCATGGCAAAGTGGATTGAAAACACAATTGCAGGGTCGGCTACATGCGCTTCCTTTACCACATTTGGGGATTGAGGAGGCGGCAACGTTATCTGGTGAGTATGAGGTACGGTTTTTGTCTGTGCATGATCAGTGGTCAGTTACTATTCCCAAACTAGACTTGAAGGGGAAGGTGGCAGACTTGCCTTTGGAAATTGCGCTTAGCGGAGAAATGGCTGACGATTATATAGGCAAGCTAGAACAAGCCCAGATTAAATATGGTCGCAGCACAGTGATTGCAGCCGGAGTGATTGGCGACAGTGCGGACTTACGTTTCGATGCGAATATAAATCACAGCGCGAATAAAGTGTTACCTTTGGATGCGGTGATGGACGCGCAGCTACACGTAAAAGGTAGCGTTACAAAGCCACAATTAATGCTAAATGCGCAGCTCTCTAAAATTGACTTAGAAGATAAAATATCAATCGCTCAGGGTACATTGTCAGCGCAGCTCGATACACAAAAAGACTATCAGGGACGGATCGAGCTTGATATTTCTGATATCAATGCAGCACAGCTCAATCACGGACAATTACAATTTGTTTTAGATGGAAACCGCCAGTCTCATGCTGCTCACTTGTCATTGCGGAGTGCGCAGTTTGCGTTGATGACAAGCCTGCATGGGCTATTTGATAAAAATATCTGGCGAGGACAGATCTCAAAAGGTGCATTCACAATTGACGATTTAAAAGGAAAGCTTGCAGCACCAGTCGACCTGCAAGTAGGCCAAGATAGTTTCAGTTTGGCAAACACTTGTTGGTTGATCAATGGTGGTAGGGCGTGTGCCTCGGCTATGTTGGCGGAACAACAGGGCGAGATGAGTGTGAATTTAGAGCATATTCCACTAAACAGTGTAAAGAGATGGATAGATAATGGCGTATCTGTTCAAGGCAAGCTGAATGGCGCAGGCAAGGTTTCCATCAAGCATGGAAATGTTGCAGCACTCGATACTAAGCTTTGGGTTAAAGATGCACAGGTGGCGATTGATTTGCCTGCAGAGGTCGAAGTCACCGAGGGTTTACCTATTAATGTGTTGAATGTGCAAGAGTTTGAAGTGTCATTAGCCACAAGCGAGAAAGATATAGAGGCTCAGTGGCATGTAGAGTTTGAGAAACTGGGGTTAATTAAAGGTGGTTTGTCTTTTGCTGATATGCAATTAAGCCAGCAAGCAACGGGATATATCCATATTAATGAGATCAAGCTACATCAATTTACGCCATACGCACGTGCCTATTCTTGGCCTGATATAAGCTTGGATGGTGCGCTAAACGGCACGATCAATTTTTCAGGAGATCTGAGTAACCCATCACTTTTCGGCCAATTACATGCTGAAAACCTGAGTGTTGAGTCGAGTTATTTACCGATGCAAGTAACTGAGTTGACGTTATCGACTGAGTTTGATGAGCGTCAGCTGTCTTTGCAAGGAGGCTTTAAAACATCGCAAGATGGATTAGCACAGGTGTCTGGGCATGTTGATTGGCAATCTGAATTGACACTAGATGCAAGCATTAAGGGGACAAACCTTCATGTCACACCTATGCCTGGGGTAAAAGTGGCTGTGTCACCCGATCTGACAGTCGGTTACGCTAAGAAGTTAATAGATATTCGCGGAGTGGTGTCAGTGCCATTTGCTCGATTCACCTTAGATACACTGCCGGAAGAGGCCATTGTGGTAAGCGATGACCAGATCATTATAGATGACACTGAGTCCGAAAAGGGCCGGGCGCTTATAGACTATCGTGCTGATATTGATATCAAGTTACTGGACGATGTTAGGGTGGTTGCACTTGGACTTGATGCGTATTTGACTGGGGCACTAGATATAGAACGTCAAGTTGGCAATGCTCCTTTGGCTGGTGGAGAAGTATCCTTGCTAGAAGGAAAGTATACGGCGTTTGGACAAGACTTATTAATTGAAACTGGACAACTCGGGTTTAATGGACCATTAGACAAGCCTTATCTAAATATTCGAGCGATTCGCAACCCCGAGACCACAGCTGACGATGTCATCGCAGGCGTATCTGTTACAGGCAGCATAGCTTCTCCGCAATTAACTATTTTTGCAGAACCTGCAATGGATCAGGCTAAAGCATTAGAGTATTTGTTAAATGGCGCGCGGCTGGGTGCTGGAGAAAGTTCGAATAATACCTTATTAGCTCAGTTCCTGCTTGCGAAAAGCATTGATAAAAGTAAAAGATTATTTACAAAAGCTGGAAAAAAGTTAGGATTAAGAGATATAAATTTAGCGGCAAAGGGAAGTGGTGATGATACACAAGTTGAACTTTCAGGTTACATTACACCGAGCGTACAAGTCAGCTATAGAGTTGGTGTATTTGCCTCATTGAGTGAAATAGCAGTACGTTATCGAATATTTTCAAAGCTTTACTTAGAAGCGACGAGTGGTCTCTACGATAGTATTGATCTGTTGTACAAGTTTGATTGGGGTGATTAATGCGCTATTTGAGCTGTTTGCTCGTTGCCTTGTTTTGTTGTTCGACCCTTGCTAAAGAAGCAAAATATGTAAGAGTCACAGATGGGGCGCATCCTTACGTTATTGAATTGATCGAGCTTGCACTATCGTATCAAAGTACACCGTATAAATTACAGTATATAAAAAATATCCCAACTCAGAGTCGTGCGATCCGCCTACTGGGCAAAGACAATGGCATCGATATTTTTTGGTCTGTAACCAGCTTTGAGCGAGAAAACATTGCGCGTGCGATCAGGGTGCCAATTGTAAAAGGGTTACTTGGTTACCGCATTTTACTGATTGACCAGTCTCAACAGCACCGCTTTTCAAATTTGAGCCATATCTCTCAGTTACAGTCTTTTCATTATGGGCTGAGGCATGATTGGCCAGACCATGATATTTTTGTTGACAACAAGCTGTCTGTTAACGCGTTTCACGCTTTACCCGGCGCTTTAAATATGCTGACCTCAAAGCGTTTTGATGCTATTCCCATCAGTATTTTGGAGCTGCCTGACATTTTAAAAACCTATAATGCTTTTGCCGAGCAGCAGCTGCTACTTTACTATCCATCGGCGGTTTATTTTTTCGTTGATAAACAAGATAATGCACTGTATTCAGTGCTAAAAGAAGGCTTAAATAAAGCACTCAAAGATGGCAGTTTTGAACAATTGTTTTCTCGTCACTTTGCCAAGCTTGTCGAAGAGCTTTCACTTGAGCAGCGTACATTGATTGAGCTGAGAAACCGCAGTCTCCCACCGAGTGCGCCGCTTAATAACTCCCAGTTATGGTATAAAAAACAAAATGATAAAAGCTAAATCCGCGTTGCTATGTGCAGTGGTTATGTTGAGCGGTTGCATGCAGCAACCAGACAAGTCCCGTAAAGTTGTGCGTGCACCTTCCGAAATTGTGAATACGGCACCGAGTAGTGCTTGGCGCAGTATTAACAATGACAATGTAATTCGAATTGAACTTGAAACAGGTCATGTCTACGTTGAACTCAATGCCAAATTGGCCCCAAACCATACCAATAATATAAAGCTTTTGGCACGCGAAGGGTTTTATGAGGGCTTGAGTGTATATCGATTTGTTGAAGGTTTTGTTGCGCAAGGTGGAGACCAAACTGGTACTAAGACCCCCGTAAAAGGACAGAAGCGACTCGCAGCGGAGTTATCTTACAAAACAGACAGAGCTTTGAATATTATGGCGTTAGACGGCTCTGATGGTTATGCGATACGCACTGGCTTTTTGGATGGTTTTGCAGTTGGACAAAATAGTGGTGGTACAAAAACTTGGATGACCCATTGTGCTGGTACTTTTGCTATGGCGAGGGGAAATGAGATTAATAGTGGTGGCACTGAGTTTTATATCACACTGGCACCACAGCGGTACTTAGATCGTAACATCACCGTCTTCGGTCGCGTATTGGAGGGGATGCAACATGTTCAGCAGTTGCAAAGAGAGCCTGAAAATGGACGTCCATTTAACCCCATCAAGGGAGTTGAAGTTCTGGGTGACATAGCCTCACAAGACAACAGTGTGTTTGAGTTTTTTGATACTAGTTCGACACATTTTGAGGAGCTAATAGTGGCAAGAACCAATCGACCAGAGCCATGGTTTAAATTTACCCCCAATTTTGTGGATGTGTGTTCTATCGCTGTACCAACAAGAAGAAAAGGTTAAAGAAAGTGCCGTAGTAACGGCACTTTGAAGCGTGTGATTATTGTCTGTTGACACGAATATTAAAGCGGGTTGCATCTTGCTCACTTGAGCGGTAAGGGTTTATATCTAGCCCTCCGCGACGAGTATAACGGGCATAGACTTCCAACTGTTTCGGTTTGAGTGCGCGTTGAATATCACAGTAAATACGTTCAACACACTGTTCATGAAATTCATTGTGGTCGCGAAATGAAATCAAGTATTTCAGAAGTGACTCTTTGCAGATCTGTTGGCCTTGGTAGCGGATCACGATACTTGCCCAATCTGGCTGGGAAGTGATCAAGCAGTTAGATTTCAAAAGATGACTATACAAGGTTTCGGAAACCTCGCTTTGCTCGCCGTGCGCTAATATCCCCTCTTCAGGGCTATAGGCATCAACTTCAATATCTAATTCATCAATGCACTCTCCTGGCAACTGCGTAAATGGTAGACAGTTGTACTCATCAGGGCCGTAAAGTGTCACAGTGACATTACAATTTGCTGCTTCGGAGAGATCGTTGGTTAAGTATTTATGTACTTCTTCCTTAGAGGCAAATCGAGTCTGATTGAAGCTATTCAAATATAACTTAAAAGACTTTGACTCAATAATATGCGAACTTTGGCATGGAAAGACAAAAGTCGCGACTGCAACTTGTGGTTTTCCTTTACTATTTAACCAAGAAAGTTCATAGCCAGTCCAGGTATCCTCACCCTTAAAGGGCAATGCTTGCTCATCGACGGCAATTTGGTCACGGTTGAGCTTTCGCGCAATAGGGTGCAGCAAGGTAGCATCATACTGAGATGCATATTCGGTTGTTTTACCAAGCACTGATGCTTTGAGTTCAGGTGCGTTGTTGTAATCTGTCATGTTTCACCAATAGTGGTTACAATGGCCGGAATTATAGCGAATTAAAATGAGAATGGCAGTATGGCATCTTTAACGACCATGATGGAAACGTTACATCAGCAATATGCGACGACAACGAAACAACAACTCGGGCACCTGCCTCAAATCTCACACGATCCAGACTATCCTAGCGCATGTGAGGTTGGTGAAGCGGATACTTCTGGCAATATCCAGTGGCAAGCGGTTACTCGCCAACCGCAGCAAGGGTTGGAAGATCTTGCTCAAGCATTAGAAGTAGAGTTTCCAGCTGCATTGCATGCCTATTATGGCGCTGTATTTGCGGGTAATATCCGCGCCCAATTTGATGGTAATTATATTGAGTTATTGCAAGTATGGAATGAAGAGGACTTTGTAAATTTACAGCAGAATATTACTGGTCATGTTTTAATGAAGCGACGATTAAAGCAAGATGACACTGTATTTATTGGTTTGACAGACAGAGATGACTTACTGATCTCGGTGAAACTCAATAGTGGTGAAGTATGCTTAGAGTATGTCGGTAAGCCAACACATCATGTGTTGGCTGAGAACATCGAATCGTTTCTAGCAGCTCTAAGCTTTAATCACTGAAAATCCCATGAAATATTCGATACTAAGTGACACTCATCGCATTTAAAATCGAATAGCCCAAACCATGGCTCACTGAGTGCCCAGTCTCCATCGCAACCTGGGCACTTTCTTTGCCTCTCCTTTTCAAGGCTTTCACCGCCAACGCGGTATAGATAATAGTAAACTGGCTTTTTGGTGAGGTAGCGAATACGTTTTGAGAGATCTAAGCCTCTGCGTGATAAGTCACTGGATAAACTAGTTATCTCTTCTAAAGCGGCAAATTCACAGCGCGTGGCTCCATTGATTTGGATTTGGTCACAAGCTTGCCAATCTTCTTGCCATTTTATGAGTGCTTTATAGTCACCATTTGCAATTGCAGGGATGTTGTAAAGCGGCACTGGTTGAAAGTCATCACCACAGTATAACGGGCTACAAGTATGGACATAGGTTGTATAAAGGATATAGCTAGATGGCGCTTGGCACAGGTCAGCGCCATTAGCGTGAATATCTTGACCAATCACTTTGACTTTTGGGGCTAGTAAACCAGCTTGTTGCAGCTGCTCAATTGCATGCTTGACGAAGGGGCTATGATGTAAAGGGTGTAGTGAGTCTTCGAGCGGGCACATGACTCGAGTGACGAAAAAACCATCTTTGAGTACCGTTGGAAATTCATCACCTATGATCTGACCATTAAAACGTAATGCATTCACAAGCTGGTTTATGGCCTGCTCAGCCTTTTCAAGGGTCGTGTCTTGGTAACAGTCAAATGTTAAATCTACAACGAACATATTACTTTTTCTCTTCTAGTAGTGCTAGGAGTCTGTCCAATTTAGCTTCTATTCTGTCTAATTGGTTTTGTGGCTCGGTAGGTTCAGGTGCACTGATTGTTGCAGATTGAGTTATAGCATCTGGGTTATTTTTATATGCTGCTAATGCGGCAATAATAACTGGCATAGGCAGTGGCTCTGTCAACTTAGCTTTGACGGTGGCCACTGTGGGTGTTTTACCTTCGGCAAGTAATATACTGATGGCTTGTTGAGCTGCTGGGTGCATAAGAAAAGACCAAAAAATAAAGCTTAGTTTATCATTTTTATCTTATTTGCCCAAAGAGAGATCTAAGCTTTGAGGTGCATTGGACGCTCATCTTAACAAAGTATCTAACGTATCTATGATTTCACTCCAGTCAGCATCTTCTCTTAAAGACTCTTCAATAAAATGTTTTTGGCCCTGATTCCAAAATGGCGCATCGACCAACAGTGTTTGGCTAGGTAGCTTATTGTTGTTGATAAATTGCGATATTTTCTCATCACTATTTTCTAAGCCTAGTTGGGCAAATAGTGATTTTAGTGAGTGGTAGCTGTTATCCATATGTTCTCCATTGAACAAGAAATACTCTACAACTATAGTAAATTTACGGCTGTTTTATACATCAGATTTAATTCAGTACAGCCAAGCCATTTATATACGACTCTCTATTTTAGAATAAATAATATACAAGGGAATATTATGTCTAATACAGAACAACAGGCGCAACTCCCCGCAATTGGTGCGAAGTTTATTGAGCCAGAAGATATTCATGTTGCAGCTAGCCTGCTATTTCAAGCTTACAGACAAGATCCATTATTGATTCAAATTTTAAATGAGCTAAACCAAAGTAAATATGATGCGAAACTTAGAGCGCTCATACGCCAGGAGTTGTCTCGTTTTAGCAAGTCGGGTCAACCGATATTAGGTATCTATATTGAAGATAACTTAGTGGCGGTAGCATGTGCATTTGCATCACATTGTGAAATAGAGAAGAGCTTTGGTTGGCATTGGAGGTTGACATTGATGATGGGGGCGGGCGTGTTGCAAGCCAAACAAATCATGGAAAAAGAGCGCACAATAAAAGCACATTTAAGCGAAATGGGGGAATACTATTTCCTATCTTTTATTGCTGTAGATCCTCATTATCAAGGGCAAGGTTTCGGTCATTATCTGCTTAGCGCACTGGATACCTTAGTACGTGAAAATGACTTTATGTCTGGTATGGCTGTGTTTGTCACACAGGGTAATCAAGTGAACTTTTTTGAAGAGCATGGCTACCATTTGGTCAAAGAAGTTGTCTTTCGATCGGTTTCTGGCGAGTTACTGTTTAAAGCACGAACAGACGTTTTGGAAAAAACACTGTAAGACTTTTCCTACAAGCTTGTGCGTATTCGTGGGAAGTATTGCGTGTTAGTATCTTTAATATACTCTTAAGTTGTTGTTTTGAATGTGATTAATCTAATGTTTCAATAGTTTTTAAGTTATTTAATTGAGAATATATCCTATTTATTAGCGCTAATGTGCGTAGACTTATTGGTGTTGAAGGACGAAGGGATGCGAAAGCAAAGATTGCTACCAGGAAGGTATCGGAAAAGTTATACACGGGAAGTTCGGAGCGCTTAAGGAACTAAGTGAAGAGGAGCCAAGAGGCTAGGATAAAGCACAGGATGTGCAGACATAGGAAATGTCAAAAAGGATAGGAGCGCCGATGGATTAGGTGAAGAGGAGCCAAGGTGGCAAAGGAGACAGCACAGGATGTGCAGACATAGGACATGTCGAAAAGGATAGGAGCGCCGATGGATTAGGTGAAGAGGAGCCAAGGTGGCAAAGGAGACAGCACAGGATGTGCAGACATAGGACATGTCGAAAAGGATAGGAGCGCCGATGGATTAGGTGAAGAGGAGCCAAGGTGGCAAAGGAGACAGCACAGGATGTGCAGACATAGGACATGTCGAAAAGGATAGGAGCGCCGATGGATTAGGCGAAGCGGAGCCAAGGTGGCAAAGGAGACAGCACAGGATGTGCCGACATAGGACATGTCAAAAGGGATAGGACAGCCTAAGGAAAAGGTAATTAAGGAACAAGTTAATACTTGGACATAGGATGTACGGGCATAGGATGTGCCAAGGGAATTAATTGGAGCGCACAAGGATACTGCGTAAGAGGAATGAGTGTAGGATACACGTTGGATGAAGGCAGGGAAGAAGATCGGGTGTGATTGGATGTATACCCGTTCAGGGGATGATGAATGTTGGCGGCTTGCTTGTATGTTGTAGGCAGAGGTAGCGGATACCTCAAATGGATATCGTCGGATTGGGGCGTGACAAAAAGGGTTGCGCCTTAGTTTCCTTATTTTATCTCAGTATATCAGTATTATCTTTTCATTAATCTACGATTCTGTGCGGTGGCACATCTACCTTAACCAGCATTTGATTTTCTAAGTACAGTGTACCTTTGTATGCATTGTCCCTATCTGAGCTGAACTCAAATAGGAATTCACTTTTTATACCTAGTTGACCATTCTTAAGTACGCCCAAGCGACGCTTTTGGCAAGCGACGCTGAGTAATTGCACATTTAGCTTTTCACTTTGTTGAGCTGCGTGCTCACGGGCAGCCTCGGCTATTTGCCGACTGAACCAAAAAAAGCCACATGTAGAAATAATAAGTATAAATAGCCAGAGTGTTATCATTTATGAAAATAACCTACCAATTGCCCGTGACAGTGTTTCGCTGCGATTTTGCGCACGAAGTAAACCTAATACATGAGGACGAAGCATTGGAATTGCAACCAAGTCTGTGAAAATACTTTCAAAAATTCCTTCAACCTGATTGTTTTGGGCTGCTTTGTCCATAAACATATACAGCCTATCTGGATCGGTTAACGTTTCCCAACCGCGCCCCGCTATCGTCAATAATATGTCTGCTTCAGTGCTTAGCTCAGATTGCAGCAAGCTATCTACAGCTTGTGCGATCAGGCCTAAACCGTGGCTTCCCGACATAGCTCTGAAGTTATTAACAGCCCCGTAAAGTTGTTTGTTTGATACGCTTTTGTCTAGATCTCGCAGTAGGTTTTCAGTCAGTTCCGTAGAGATACTGACATGTTCAATCATTGCGGCAAGTGGGCTCTGGACTTGCTCAGGTAAATTTGGCCACAAGGCGATTAAATTAGCTTGGTTTTGACTATGAGGCAATCGCATTGCAAAATCAGCAAGCCCTTGTAATGCAAGACCTTGCCAATCTGTTTTTCCTTGTGTTGTGAAGTAGTGCTCCACTGATTCATAGTATTTAGAAGCGGGGCGTTTTAGCTCACACTTCATCAGAGCGTTAAATGCAGCAAGTTTGTTGGCATTAGGTGTATACACATACGGATTGTTATCAAGCTTACCCTGAGCCGCCTCACCTGTCAGCTGCGTGCCTAACGCTTCAAGTACCATAGATGCAAAGTGATCTCGGCTGGCAATGTTGAGTTTGCTTTGCTCATCAAGTGGGAATTTTAAAAACCACACATAGGGATCGAGTGTGGCTTGGTTGTCCCAAAATTGGATTGCAAGCAAAGCATGACCTCCTAACGGGTAGGGATATGGCACCTGAGTATTTTCGATTTGGTCAAATTGCTTTTTGTCTATTTTCGTAATACGACGACCAATGTCATATACACGCCATTGCGTGCCTGCTGAAGTTAAAAGTTCACCTAGGGTAGAGATATGTGTCGTCATTGTTTGCTCACGAAAGATTACAGTGGCGCAATTATAACGGTATTTAGAGCAAGGAGTAAGGGGGATAGCTGCAGATAGACGTGCAATCGTCACAATGATAAATGTGCTTAACCTTGAGCAATGATATACTCCGGGTTTAGATAATAAAAGTGGGAGCTTAAAAGTGAGCCAAGCGGTTTTACAACACCTTGCTGAATTAGAACAACAGCTAAAACAATCTCACCTTTGGCAAACTGAGCCTGTTGACAGTCAAGCATTGGCTTCGGTGCAGCCATTTTGTTGTGATACATTGCGCTTTGAGCAGTGGCTACAATTTGTATTTATTCCAAAGATCCACGAGATGGTCGTCAATCGCCAGCCGCTGCCTACAAATATCGCCATATCACCTATGTGTGATATTGCTTTTACGGGTCACCCACGACAACAGGCTCTATTTAATTGCCTCAATAAGCTAGATGTTTTGATAGCAAATGGAGCGCAGTAACGTATGTTGGAGATCATCTATCAAGACGAAAATTATGTTGCTATTAATAAGCCTTCTGGTTTACTGGTTCACCGTTCATTCTTGGATAAACGAGAAACACAGTTTGCAATGCAAATGCTCAGAGATCAATTAGGGCAACATGTATTTCCTGTACATCGCTTAGATAGACCCACCAGTGGCGTGTTACTGTTTGCTCTGAGTTCTGAAGCTGCAAGAGATATGAACCAGGTTTTCATAGATGGCGCTATCCAAAAGCGCTACCTCGCGTTAGTCCGTGGTTTTAGTCGAGATGAGGTTTTTGTTGATAAGCCACTTAAAGAGCAATTGGACAAAATTGCTGACAAGTTTGCAGATCAAGATAAAGCACCTCAAGAAGCACAAACTTTAGTACGGTGTTTGCACCAAGCAAGTTTAGATATTCCGTTTGGTAAGTATCCGAGTATTCGTTACTCGCTGGTGGAGTGCTACCCTAAAACTGGGCGAAAACATCAGATCCGTCGCCATTTAAACCACTTATCGACACCCATTATTGGCGACGTTAATCACGGTGATAATAAACACAATCACTTTTTTCGTGATCATTTTAAACTACAGAGACTGATGTTATTTGCAACTGAGCTAAAGTTTCTTCATCCTTATACTGAACAACCTATTTTAATTCGAGCCAATCTAGGTGAGGAGATGTTGGATATCTGCCATCAACTAGGCTGGCCATCAACCGAGAAGGATTATCAGTAATGGCATCAATCACCTTATTCGTAGGCAGTGTATATGGCAATGCAGAAAACTTGGCTACGCAAATCGAGACACATTTAACTGCGCAGGGTCATCGAGTTAACATAGCAGATCCAGCCACCATTGATGAGGTTAAATCTGCGGAGCACGCGTTATTCGTTTCGTCTACTACCGGACAAGGTGATATACCTGATAACCTTTATCCTCTGTTTATTCAAATGCAAGCACAAATGCCAATGTTAACGAATAAAAATGTAGGTGTTGTTGCTTTGGGAGACAGCAGCTATGGAGATACTTATTGCGGTGCCGGGCGTCAAATTGATGCCTTGATCCAAGAGCTAAATGCGCGCATTGTGCAACCTCGTCTTGATGTGGATGCCGGTGAGTACTTTGAACCTTGGGAAGCCGTAGAGCCTTGGCTGACAAAGTGGGTTGCAGCATTGTAATTTAAATTAAAAAGGGCCCTGCATTAGGCCCTTTTTAACTATTCTAGCTACGTTTGACGTCAACTTTTAACTTGAGCTTCTGACCGGGATGAAGGTATTTTTGGCCCGCAATATCATTCCACTTAATAATATTTTTAATCGAGACATTAAACTTGTTTGCGATACGCGCCAAAGAGTCGCCTTTGCGGACTTTATAAGTAATCGTGCGCTCAGTGCTTTGCAGCCCTGAGTTTTTTTGTTTTGGCTGAGACTTATAAATGTTCAGCTGTTGGCCTAGTTTCAGTACAGAACTCGTTTTTAGCTTGTTCCATGCGGCCAACTGCTTGATTGTCACATCATGTTCGCGACTAATATCCCAAAGAGTATCACCACTTTTTACAGTATGTGTGTACTTACTTTGCTGTGATTTGTTGGCTACTTTCCTAACTGATGCTGGTAGGTGCTCACTTTTCAGCTCACCTTCGCTCAGCGGTACAAGCAGCTTTTGTCCAACTCGAATGATATGGCTGTTTAGTTTATTAAGCGTTTGAATTGCAGATGGACTTGTATCGAATTTACTCGCAATTACAGAGAGGCTATCACCGCGATTCACGGTATAGTATTGCCAGCGCAATCTCTCTTGCATCGGAGTACTGGCAAGTTTTGTTTTGAACTGGGCGATTTTATCGGTAGGCAGCAATAAGCTGTGAGGACCTTTTGGATCCGTAGCCCAACGATTGAAACCAGGGTTGAGACGATATAGTTCGGTCAACGAAATTCCTGCCATATCAGCCGCTAGTGCCAAGTCAATTTGTGTCCCGACTTCCACTGTATCGACAACCTGCGCATTGATAATTTTATTCCATGTCACCTTAAACTCCTCTTGGCGCATCAATAGATCAGACAGTGCGAGTAGCTTCGGCACATATGCAGTGGTTTCACGTGGTAGATCTAAAGACCAAAAGTCAGTTGGTAAGTGCTTTTTACGGTTTTTCCTAATTGCGCGCATAACACGACCTTCGCCAGAGTTGTAAGCAGCAATGGCATTGAGCCAGTCACCATCTAGTGTTTTATGAAGGTAAGTTAAGTACTCTAAGGCTGCGCGGGTTGATTGTACGATGTCACGTCTTCCGTCATACCACCAATTTTGCTTGAGGTCGAATCGCTCTCCAGTTTGCGGCATAAACTGCCAAATTCCAGATGCGCTTCGGTGGGAGTAACCAAAAGGATCAAAAGCACTCTCTACAATAGGTAGTAATGCAATTTCGATAGGCATTTGGCGCTTTTCTACCTCTTCGACAATAAAGTATAAATAGGGCTCTGCACGCTTCGATATGCGGTCTAAATAGGCTTGATGGCGTTGGTAATAGTTTCTCTCTGCCACAACAGGTCGGTTTTGAGGCACTGGGATCGACAACTGATAGCGGATCCGCTCCCACACATCGTCGAATACTGGCGGAGGTTCATCAGCTTCAATAGGAATTTGAATTGCATGAGATAACACATCACTGATCTGTGAAGGGCTGGCGTGATCTCGTATTTCAGTTTGTGGGGGTTGCGTTTGAGTTTGCGTTATTTCACAGCCTGTTATTAAGCTCAAAATCGCAATTATCAGCAGTGGCTTTTTCATAAATCTCTTTTTGTCGGGCAAAAACCCGTCAATTTTAACCTTATCTGAGGCAATTGCAAAGCGAACGTATTTTTGTCCATAGTAATGTTATGCTATTTGCAATAGTTGGGCCGTACGCGGTTATTATTTTATAGGGAGTAAACCGCTTCAGTATCTGTCACAGTTGAGGTATTGAGCGCCTTTTTACTGTGACAGTGATGAGCTTTAAAAATTGTCTTTCCACAGTCTCAGATTTGCAAATTTTTGCCAGGTAGTATCGGTGGGACCTTGGAAGTTTTTAGGTAAATGGTCCAAGATCGTCTCGTGCTCAGCCCTTAAAAATGGATTTATTTGGCGTTCGATCCCCATGTTTGTTGGTAATGTTGGTAAATCTTGGCCCCGCTGTTGTTGACACCATGAAATATGTTTTTCAAGAAACTTGTTGTTTGGCTCTACGGCGTGAGCAAACGCCAAATTAGCTAGCGTATATTC
Organism: Pseudoalteromonas obscura; assembly: GCF_030135505.1. Taxonomy (NCBI): domain Bacteria; kingdom Pseudomonadati; phylum Pseudomonadota; class Gammaproteobacteria; order Alteromonadales; family Pseudoalteromonadaceae; genus Pseudoalteromonas; species Pseudoalteromonas obscura. The sequence goes on along the minus strand of NZ_JASJUT010000002.1, from coordinate 610,254 downwards.
ATGGGTGCAATAAATCTGGCATGAATCAGGTAATTTTAGTAGTGACTGTAAAGAGTGCCACATTTGCTCAGCAGTCCCTTCAAACAGACGACCACACCCACCGCTGAAGAGCGTATCCCCAGTGAAGGCCAGCTGCTCGTTGACATAACAGATGTGATCCAGTGTATGACCTGGGGTGTGTACTATTTTAAAAGTGATATCTGCTATAGTTAGCGTATCGTCAGGCGACAGGGCGTGAGTTATCCCGGTAAATTTTGAGTCTTTTGGACCATAAACAGGAATATCAGGAAATTGTAATAGTAACTCTGCAACGCCATCAGTATGATCCCAATGGTGATGAGTGATCAAGATACCTGAAAGAGGACGGTTTTGGGTGGTTAAAAACTCGATAACGGGCTGACTTTGCCCAGGATCAACGACCCAAGTTTCTGGACTATGTGTATTGCATATCGCCCAGATATAATTGTCGTTGAAGGCCTTGATAGGTTCAACTTGCGCCATAACTCATTGCTCTATAAAGTGAAGGTGTCAACAAGTATAACGAGCGTACGGGATGAAACCAGCATTAAGTTTTCAGCAAGGGCCTAAACCCCAATCTTGGCAAGATTTTCCACATGGAGAATATCTCAAAGCAGGTATTGAACGTCGCATGGCGCGCTGGTTGCCTCGCATGTTTGGCTACCATATGCTTAAGCTAGGTTGTTTAAGTGGTCAGCTTGATACATCGGATAGCATGATAGATCACCAAGTCTGCATTTCGCCCAGTGGTCCGCACGCTGGCGTAATAGCCGAGATTGATGAATTGCCTTTTTATGAGCACAGTGTTGATGCGTGTATTTTATCTCATGGCTTAGAGTATCACTCGGATCCACATCATATATTGCGAGAGGCGCATCGAACTTTAATTCCAGGTGGCTACATCGTGATAACGGGATTCAATCCCTTTAGCTTATGCGGATTGGCACACATGCTACCATTTAGTGGTGAAAAACTACCTTGGTCTGGGCGCTTCTTTACACCCTCAAGGGTCAAAGATTGGTTGAATTTATTGGGATTTGAAATAATTGCTGATGAGCGCTTTATCCACGCTTCTTTAGCGAGGGGATCAAGGTTATCTCGATTTGCGCCATGGCGGAGGTTTTGTCGTCACTATTTAAAGCCAATGGGGAGCGTTTATATGTTGGTTGCGCGTAAGCGTGTCGCCCCCTTAACACCGATCAAGCCAAAGTGGCATGCAAGGCCAAAGTGGACGCCAGCAGTCAAAGGCGCGAGGTTAAAACACTCCCGAAGTCAGCAAGATTAATGTCTTAATCCAGTGGCTTATAGCCCATATCTTCAAGTAATTTGTCTTGTGATGCAGCATCTCGCGCTAAGTCGTCAACCAGTTCATTGTACTTGTTGCCCGCATGACCTTTAACCCAGCGCCAGTCAATGGTGTGCCTTTGACTTGCTTCGTCTAAGCGTTGCCATAGGTCGACGTTTTTGACAGGCTGTTTAGCGGCGGTTTGCCAATTGCGTTTTTTCCAGTTTGCAAGCCAAGACTCAATACCTTGTTTAACATACTGGCTGTCGGTATAAAGGGTAACTTGGCAGGGACGCTTGAGTGTTTCTAACGCAACTATCGCGGCCAGCATTTCCATACGGTTGTTGGTGGTCAATTGGTAACCTTGGCTCAATTGCTTTTCATGGCCTTGGTAACTCATATAGATGCCATATCCCCCAGGTCCGGGGTTACCAAGGCAAGAGCCATCAGTATAAATTTCTACGATTTTTTGCACGAATTTGCCTGTATAGTGTCGCTTGGGCTGATAGGCGCTAACCTTAACAAAGTTAGGCTGTAAGCGATATGATTAAAAATAAAAATCAGCTTCTTCAACTCATCGAGATGCGTATCGTGTAGGGCATTGACTTAAAACTGAGGATGCAAAAATACTGACTCTGTCTTTATTGGTCATTGGAAGCTAAGTCTGACAGCCAAAAATCGCTCTGAGTGATCACTTCATGTGTTCCGACAAAACCATAGAGACGCGATTGTGGTCTATATTTAGGAGAAAATGCGCCTATGCGACTTACAATTTTTTTGTCTATCTCGTTGCTTATATTGTAGTAATTTAACTGTCCATTTGAACCAATATAATAGACGCCATATGAGTCAATATCCCAGTTTCTATCTAATTTCATATTGTAAGGGACTGAAATTGCTTTGAGGTTATTTTTGAAGTCCCATTTCCAGAGAGTTTGCTTGTGTGCATCTATGTAAATCAGATACTGTTTGTTGGGGGTAAATCTCGCCTGGTAAACCTGTTTGGTTGGGTGTTCGATAATTGTTTTTTTAATAGGGTCAAATTTGGTTAAAGCCCAATTGCTGCCTTGTAGTTTTGAGTACCAAATGTGATTATTACTATCCCAACCTACCACATGTAAAGGGGAAGTATTGCGCCAGTATACAATTAGCTTTTGTGTACTGATGTCATAAAACATCACCCCATATTGATTATTGCGCTTTACAGATGCTGCTAATTGCTGGCTGTTTTTTGACCATGTTAAGTCGTAAATATCATTAAAATTGGAGTCTTTGACGCTATGTAGTTGATTATTGTATCTCAGCCACAAGGCTTTGTTGCCCTTGCGGGTTGAGGCAAAAGCCATTCTGGTGGCGTCTGGGCTGATTGCAAACTCACTGTCCGAACCATTAGATAAAGTAACAGGTAGCGCTTTATCTCCGACAGTGCTGTCAATAACTTGCCCAATAGAACTGCTACTTTGAAAAGAAAGTAATAACTTACTTACGTCTGTTGCCACTTGTGCGAATGCAACTTGCTGATTGGGTATAGGGGTTAGTAACTTATGAGTATCGCCAGATGCGGTAACAGAATATAGTCCTTGTTCATTGCTGTACAGCAAGCTGTCATTATTGAACCAATCGAAAGAGGTGATATTGCTTTGATATTCAGTAATCTGTGTTTCTTGTCCATCTAAATTGACAGTAAAAATCGCATGTTCGGTAGGGGCTTTAGTTCGAATAAAGGCCACCTTTTGACCCGAAGGCGAAAATATAGGTTGTCTATCTGAAAAGCCATTAGGTGGTGAAGACAGTGGTTTATTCGAGGAGTATAAAGGGTCAAATAGGGTTATTCGATGTGTGGAAAAAGGAATTTGTCTTTGAGTAAACACGATTGATTTGCTTTGAATATGGTGACTTAGCCCTAAACTTTCACTGCTCAATTCAACAAGTCGCTTCATCGCTTTTTTGTCAAAGTCAATTAATGCGATCGCATAGGGTTTAGCTTCGTTTGTATGTTTTATAACTGCTAACACTGAGTTTGCTTGGGGCGCGACGACCGGAAATGAAAACTCGGTATCTGCGCTGTTATAATAGGCTCTGGTATTGCTTTTCACTGACATCAAAACCAGTGTATTCGTGGCCTTTTTATTCGATTCTATGTAGGTTAATTGTGTGGCATCTTCGCTAAGGTGCGGCGTCAATTTTACTCTGGTACTGTAAGTTAGTCGTTTGAACTCCCCATTTAAGAGGGGCTTAATCGGCTGCTTGGGCCGAAAAGAGTAACTCGATGTGAGTATAGCAATCAGCAGCAAACTACATAGCACAATCGATACCCCTGCTATTTTTTTTGTCCTGTTGTGCTGCAAAGGCGGGGCAATATGTTTTACATCAGCGACTAGACGGTATCCGGACTTGCGTATTGTTGCTATATAGTGCGGCTCTGTAGAGTTATCGTTGAGTGTTTTTCTTAATGTAGAAATGACGCGATTTAGAGCATCTTCGGTTACGACTTGGTTGGGCCAAAATGTATTGAATAGCTCTTCCCTGCTAATTATCTCACCTGGACGAGCTGCCATGTATTGCAAGATCAGCGCAGCTTTTGGCTCTAGCCTTACCTTTTTTTGTGCACGTGTTGCGGTTAGTCTTTTGCAATCTATAGCCCAATCATTGACTTTAAAGTGATCGAGAATAGTGTGTCTATGATGTGCCATAACCAGCTGAAATAATTATTTTAATCGAATATTGAGCTTATCATAATTAGACGGTAATTGATTGCCATTGAAAATATGCTTTGGCAGCCGAACTTGGTCTAGGCTAATTTTTTATAGTCTTTATGTAACCTACAATTTTTTATAGATTATTGTTTTTCAGTTAATTTGTTTCCCTATGCTGTGAATTACTCCATGATATTACATGATAGAACCTAATGCCCTTTTAATTTATTGATTTTTATGGTTATATTTTTCAGATCGAGAAGCCGATATTCTAGTGATTCAATTCGTTAGCTGGTACTTTAAGTGTGCCTTTTGTATGAGTTTTAAAAAGCAAATAACTCAGTAAGTTCAATACCCATATCAATGACGAGAGAAATATGTATCACAAAAGCAATCCACTTTTGGTTATTTTAAGCGTGTTAATGTCCTTTACGGCGTTCGCTGGATTTAATGATGGCCCGTATATCTACCCTGATAAAAACGGTTATCGCGCGGATTTAATTTGCCAAGGAAAAAAACGAACGTTTGTCATAAAAGAGCACAAAGCAATCGACTTCTGTGGCCGAAGTATGAAATTAAACCTAGTGTCTAACGCGCCAACAGAAACTGTGTATTCAGGTGCGTTTCCTGTTGTTGCATTGAGCGATATTCACGGTCAGCATGCGCTGATGATGCAGCTATTAAAAGCAAATAAAATAATAGACCAAAATGGCAACTGGATATTTGGCAAAGGCCATTTGGTTATTACCGGAGATATTTTTGACCGGGGAAGTCAAGTAACAGAATCTTTGTGGTATATCAAATGGTTAGAAAATGAAGCGGCAAAGTTTGGTGGGGCAGTGCACTTTTTGCTGGGTAACCATGAAGTTATGGTGCTCAATGGCGATTTAAGGTATTTACATAAAAAATATGAACAGACGGCATCGTTAATGAATAAGCCATTTAATCAACTATTTTCAAAGGATAGTGTGCTGGGGCAGTGGTTGCGCTCCAAAAATGTAGTGATAAAAATCAATAACAATGTATTTTTACACGGTGGCTTCCATCACGAAACTTTAAAATATGATATTGGCTTGAAAGACATCAATAAAATTTTTAGAGAAGAGCTGGTAGAGCAAGAGCTCAGCTCAAAAAAACGCTCGGAGTTAGGGCAGTTTTTACATGGCAGAAAAGGTCCGATCTGGCACAGAGGTTTTTTCTCAGAAGAACAGAAAGCACAATTAGCACCGCTGTTGGCGCGTTTTTCTGCTAGTCGCTTTATTGTTGGACACACTTCGCATAAAACGGTGATTAGTCGCTACAATGGCAAAGTGATTGGGGTAGATAGCAGCATCAAGCTGGGTCATAAAGGTGAATTATTATTTATTGAAGAAGATGGGTATTGGCGTGCAGATATGCAGGGAAAAAGAACACCATTGTTTGCTAAGTAACAAGCCAAGGCCTCGCCAGTCCATCATGGCAGCTGTGTGCAGCACTTGTTTGATAAGCCTGAGTGCGATGAGTCTAGTGTAATCACTAGACTCTTTGCTTATCTCATTTAGTGTATAGACAGATTCAATGACACTCCTTGAAAGCTTTCCTCAGTGGTGATGTGAATGTAGTGCCAGCCTTTTTGAATAGCTTTAATTTTCAACTCAGTGGCATTGCCGGGATTTGTGTCACGGGCATCCCATTGTTGTTGATCGGGACGCTTTGCATATCTGTAGAGTGGATCTGCATTGCCACTACCATGTCCCATTTTAATAAGTAGATCTTTACCTACATCTTGGTCATTGACATAGAATTGATATTGCAATTGTCCTGTACGGTTTTGCTCTTCTAAACAGTAAGTTTGATTGAGCAAAAGTCTGCCTTCGGCTTGGGGAGTCGTGCCTTGTGCACAGCTATCAACTAGGTCAGTGTGGGCTAAAACGTGTGCTGATGTGGTATCTGAGTTGCTGATCCCCTGAGTGTTCGACACGGTAAGTGACACTGCATACTCTCCAATTTGATCATAAGTGTGGGTCGGTGATGCCAATGTGCTGCTATTTCCATCTCCAAAATCCCAGCTGTAAGTCAATTCACTTTGATTGGGATCTGTGCTGCCGGCACTGCTAAAGTGGACTGGTGTGCCAAGTGCCGTCTGGTAAGGCCCATTGGCATCCGCACTAGGGGTAGGAGCTGAAGTTTGATCTTGAGTTGCCGTTAGAGCTACATCTGTAAATGATTTATGGCCGTAGAGCATCACATAGTAAAGGCCTGTGCGTATGTCTGTTATTTCACATGACTCGGCGTTGCCGTTTTTGTAGGGGCGACAGTCAAACTCAGTATTGGTAGGGTGCACAGCCCTTCTGACATACAGATCCGCATCACCTTGTCCGCCAGAAATAGAGATTGTCAGTGACTTTTCAGTATTTTTAACCTCATAGAAAAAGTATATAGCCTCCTTTGCGTCACCTGAAACTTTTATTGGCTGGTTAAGTTTGAGTTCTGTATCTGATGATGGGAGTACAGAAATACGACTATTTGTACTTGAGCTAATGCCTTGGTTATCAGTTATAGTCAGGCTGACTGCATAATCTCCTGCGCGACTATATTGATGGTTGGTATTGGCCAAAGAGCTACTATTTCCATCTCCAAATTGCCACAAGTAATCGGCAATTCTGCCATCACTATCGAAGGAACCTTCACTGGAGAAATGACCTGACTCAAAAACAGACAGCTGGGTGGGTATCTGCATCTTCACTTGTGGAGGGTTATTGATTGGGTCTTCACCATTATTATGTCTCAGTGTGAAATAATCGACAATATCGCCCTGTGGACCGATCACGTTTGCGGTGAGCATTGTGTCTTCAATATCCAATACAATTGAACCTCGGCCACCATAGATGTAGTCAGTAGGATGGCGTTTCCCTTCAGTAATTTCATCTGTTCGAACTAGTCTTGCATATCCTCGGCCACTTCCTGCACCAGCCCCATGGGTAATGAATATCGCCCCTTTTTGGCCGCGTTTTTTGGTATAGGCCCCTTCTTTATCTAGTTGGCCGCTGCCACCTTGGATGACGTGCTTTGACGGGTCGTAGCTATTTGACATGCCATAGTGATCGGCCATTAGCACAGAGCGCGTGTAAAAGTGATTGTGGCCAGCCATTATTAAGTCAACGCCGTACTCTTCAAGTATGGGTAAAAATCGCTCTCGCATGTATATCATGTTTTCTGCTTCATCGGAGTCATGACCGCTTTTTCCATAGACAGGGTGGTGAAAAGTGGCGATGAGCCACTCGCTGTTGTTAGCTGCTAAGTCCTGCTTTAGCCACTCCAGCATGGCATCTGATTCTTTATAATGCTCTCGGTCTGATGAGTTCAAAACAACCACGTGAATATTGCCATAGTCAAATGAGTAATACGCTTCATGTGAAGATGCAATACCGCCAGATTGTCCTTGTGTTGGCAACGTAAATAAGTCGTAAAATCCACCATTTTGGGTGTCTACATCGGCAGAGCGGTTGTCATGGTTTCCCATAATTGGCCACAGTGGAGATTGTTTTAATAGGGTAGGGTACTGAGCAAAGACTGCGTGATCATATTCGACAATGGTACCGTCATTGTATGCGTTATCTCCAAGCATCAACCAAAAGTCCGGCGCTTGGTTCGCAGAGAAGGTTAAAAAGCCATCTCGAACAATTTTCTGAGCATTGGTGTCGGGGTCAGTTCCCGCTCGTCCAGGATCACCTAGCACCCATATCCGGGTTTTCTTTTTAGTATTTTTTACCGGAGCCGTATGAAAATAGGTATGCTCATCTGCGCCACTTAACAGCTTTTCGCCGTCATAAATTGCATAGAAGTACTTTTGGTCAGGCTCTAAGTTTTGCAGTGTAATTTCATGATTTTTAGTTGCTAGGTTTTCACTGGTGACGACATTCAGTGTATCTAATGATTTGCCATAGCGAAGTGTTGTTGATGAATTTTGATCCGTGTTCCAACGAATGGTGACGTGGTCCTCCCCCGTCATTTGCAAGTATGGCCCTCGGGTTAAATTTTTCGCGACAGTAGTTATTGGTATACACAATAAACTCGCAGTAAAAATGATATTCTTCAATGTTGTTTTCATCTTAATTGAACCTGTAATGTTGTTTGTTATGCAATGGGCGAATAACGAGCCCATCACTACTTTGTTCGAAAAGTTGAAACATTGCTGGTGATAAAGGTAGATATAACATGATATAAACTAATGAGCTTTTTTATTTATTAATATCAATTGGGTAGAGTGTAGGTACCAAACTGCAAAGTAATATGCGTATGAAAAATACTTGTAAATTCCTCGTGATGCTTTGGTTTGGCTTGTTTTTTTCGACAGCCAACGCTCAAAGTGTTGTCATACCGGTCAATTCAGTTTGGAAATATTACGATCGCCCCCAAGCACTTGCCAGTAATTGGGCGAGCATTGAATTTGATGACTCAAGTTGGGCGTTAGGAAAAGCGCAAATTGGCTTTGGTGAAGGGGATGAGCATACGCTTATTGCCAAAGAACATAATGGTCAGCCTATTCTTGTGCATTACTTTCGACATAAATTTAGCTGGGATACACAGCGAGCTTTAACTAGCGTCGCATTACGTTTGTTAGTGGATGATGGCGCACGCGTTTATCTTAACAACCAAGAAGTGCACCGGCAGTTTTTGCCAAAAGCGTCACACCCAGAAACTCAGCTCGCATTAGGCTCTCTTATTGAGCACAGCTGGTATGAAGTGGCACTCAAAGGTCAAATTGAGTTGAAACGTGAAAATATTTTAGCTGTGGAGGTAAGGCAAGTATCGACCACCAGTAGCGATTTGAGCTTCAATCTAGAGTTGATCATTGAAGAGAATTGAGGGCGCTTGCGGGTGTAGGTATGTTGATGTGATACATCAATTGATAGAAAACTACTTGGGTTGTCGAGACAATTAGTAGAATGTGCTTTGAGCGCACAGTCTGTAAAAGTGACCGTTACTCATCGCTTGAGATTACTTGGCCAAGTGTTTTATGCCTAACTCGCTACGTTTTCCCTGTATATAGTTATACCTTGAGGGCTATGTAATAAACCTAAAAGTGGGTTAATATGGGCACTTGAACTGAGAAATGAATTACAGAGATCATAAACCATGGTAAACCGTCAGATAGTTCTGGATACAGAAACCACCGGCATCGATCCCAAGGCCGGACATAGGATCATCGAAATTGGATGTGTTGAATTGGTTAACAGGCGTCTTACGGGCAATAATTTTCATGTCTATATCAATCCGCAAAGAGACATCGAAGAAGAAGCCATTGATGTTCACGGTATTACAAATGAATTTTTGCGTGGTAAACCATACTTTCACCAAGTTGCTCAAGAGTTTCTAGACTATATTGAAGGGGCTGAGTTAGTCATTCACAATGCTCCGTTCGACGTCGGTTTTATGGATCACGAATTTGCGATGTTGAATCAAGGGTTTCCTACCACAAATGATGTATGTGAAGTGCTTGATACATTAGTAATGGCGCGTAAGTTGCATCCTGGTCAAAAGAACAGTCTTGATGCCTTATGTCGACGTTATGATATAGATAACTCAAAGCGTACTCTTCACGGCGCATTGCTGGATTCTGAGATTTTATCAGATGTTTATTTAGCAATGACTGGTGGGCAGAAAAAGCTCAATCTTGCTCAGCAACTTGAAGGCGGGCAACAGGAAAATTCAGGTGGGATCCGGCGACTGGCCGCAGATAGGCCTAAGTTGCGCGTGATCCATGCAAGTGAAGAAGAAGAGCTGGCACATCGAGATAGGATGGAAATCGTCAACAAGGCATGTGGACAAAGCCTATGGCAACAATAACGAGGTAACATAAATGCGAATTTGCTTAGCAGTGTTGTTAATAATTGTAGGTTGGCAAGCTTACGCTGAAACACCAGATATAACCGTACTTAAACGCGATGGTGTATCAAATGAAATTCCACTGCTAGACAATCGATTTCGAATTGACCACAATGTCGACAAAATTACATTACTTTTCTTTCGCGCTCCTGGCGCCCCCGCTGTTGTGCTGGTTCGGCCTGATGGCAGCAAGATTTATTCTATTCATGCCGTTAAGGATGAGGCATTGGAGTGGTACGACGAAATCAGCTATGACCTCATCATTATAGATAAACCTATGCCTGGCCCTTGGCAGGTACTAGGGCAGATCCTAAAAGATAGCCGGATCATGGTGCTTGGAGAGATTGAGCTGGCTGTAGAACCTTTACCACCTATGTTGTTTCGCGGTGAAATGCTAAAGGTGAACGGGCGGGTAACCAATGATGGTAAGCCAATTGATGTCGGATATTTTCGCGATGTTGTCACTCTATACGTTGAATTTGTAAGTACCAATAACGAGCAGTATGCTAATTTTGGCGCGGGTACTCAAAGTGTCACTGAATTTAAAGATGATGGCCGCGATTTCGACGAACGCCCTCTTGATGGGGTATTTACTGGCGAATTTAAGCTGGTTTTTCCAGCTGGGGAATGGCAACCCGAGTTTTTTATTGAAACTCCCATTTTAAAAAGGCGAGTTGTTAAAGACCCAATTGTCATTGCAGAGCCACCATTTAGCTTTGAGCTGCAATTGGCCGATGACGAAGAGTTCGAGCATGAACTGCTTATCAAATTAGACCGAGAAATTGTTAAGCCAGAAACCGTTATTTTGCAGGGAAAAATTTTATACCCAAATGGTGAAGAGCAATTGTTTACCCTCAATGAAGCTGAACGCTTTTATCGTCAGTTGCAAATAAAAAACTATGATTGGGGTCGTTACAGCATTCAATTGTCTGCGTTTGGGGAAAATATCAATGGTCGTGAGTTTATGGCGGCGATCCCTGATTATAACTTTGAGATTGAACGCCCCATCGAAAAGGTACCTGAGCTGACGAAGCCCATTTCACCTGCTGAGCTTTTGGGTGAACCAGAGCCGAAAGAGCCAGAAACCAATACGGGCTTAATCGTCTCAATTGTATTGGTTGGCAATTTGTTGGTGTTATTGCTTGGTTGGTTGGCAATTCGAGTATTAGTGCAAAAGAAACCGATCAAATTCTCGATTCCATTACCTACTTCAATTCCGTTTTTAAAGAAGAAGCCACAAATGGATATTGATGAGTTAGATGAAGAAGAGCAAAAGGCTGCGGATAAAGATTCTGATTCAGGCGATGTGTTAAATTTATCTATGTCTGAAGACAAACGATAAATAGATACAAATTATTGCGGCAATGCTATGTGAGCATATATCGCAAGGTTACATTTTTGATTGAGTTCTATACAAGGTGACGTAATTTTCATCGAGTAACGGCATTTCTCGTTAAAAATACAGTTTTTTTCAAAAAAATAGTTGACTCTGAAAGGGGTCATTCGTATTATTCACGCCGCTGTCAGGGAGCACACCTTGTCAGTGAGATACAAAGTTATCGCGGAGTGGTAGTTCAGTTGGTTAGAATACCGGCCTGTCACGCCGGGGGTCGCGGGTTCGAGTCCCGTCCACTCCGCCATTTAATTTTGTATTGCGATGTAAGCTGGAGTGGTAGTTCAGTTGGTTAGAATACCGGCCTGTCACGCCGGGGGTCGCGGGTTCGAGTCCCGTCCACTCCGCCAACCGCTTACACACTATGTGCATTGCTTCTTTGGAGTGGTAGTTCAGTTGGTTAGAATACCGGCCTGTCACGCCGGGGGTCGCGGGTTCGAGTCCCGTCCACTCCGCCATTTAATTAAAGAAGCAAGCTAAATCACTTGGAGTGGTAGTTCAGTTGGTTAGAATACCGGCCTGTCACGCCGGGGGTCGCGGGTTCGAGTCCCGTCCACTCCGCCATTTGGCTTTATAGTGTTTTAGCAAAAAAATATGACAATACGCTTACTGCGGAGTGGTAGTTCAGTTGGTTAGAATACCGGCCTGTCACGCCGGGGGTCGCGGGTTCGAGTCCCGTCCACTCCGCCATTTAGCGTAAAAAGATATCTCTGCGGAGTGGTAGTTCAGTTGGTTAGAATACCGGCCTGTCACGCCGGGGGTCGCGGGTTCGAGTCCCGTCCACTCCGCCATTTGATATCTTAAAGAACATATACATACCACTGCGGAGTGGTAGTTCAGTTGGTTAGAATACCGGCCTGTCACGCCGGGGGTCGCGGGTTCGAGTCCCGTCCACTCCGCCATTTATGTCTCAATGCATTCTCTATTTCTTCTTATAAATATCTGAATTTCTTGCTCCCTTTTTTATTTTTCCAGATCACTTTTTCCTAATCTATATATTTGATTTTTGATTTTTGATTTTTGATTTTTGATTTTATTTTTACTATTTACCAGTAGATTGGTTTTCGTTGGCCTTAAAGGGTGATTGGTGAGGGCTAAGAGAAAAAGAGCATCCATGCCCTTTGTTGTATTAGTTATTACCGTGAATCGCGCTCATAAGCGCTCTGAGCACTTGTTGGTCACGCTCCTGCTTAAGTAGTGGCTTGAGTTTGTCGACTACGTCTTGATTGTGGCCAATTTGTTTCGCAGCAGCATTGATTGCAGCGACGCGGACAGTGTTGTCTTGCTGTTTTTGCGCAAACAGAATCACTTTGTTAACTTGAGTTTCATTTAGCTGATTATTACCCATTGCAGATAGCAATGCTTGCTGTGTCTGCTGATCAGATTCTCTTTGCAGTGACTTTTCTAAGTAACCCAAACTGATCTCATTGGGCATATTGCCCAGGGCTTGTGCTGCCGTTGCACGGAGCTTAGCATCATCGCTGCGCAAAAACTTTGAGATGCTTTCTTGGTGTGTTGGATCGGCACTGTTCCCCAGTGCAGTTAACAAGGTTGCCTGCTTTTTATTATCTCGTGTGGTGATGAGTCTATCAGCCAATGATTCAGTCAGTGATTGCGCAAACTCACTGCCCGTTTGATTGCTCGCTATTACGCCGAGCACCATCAGCGCTGTGCGCGCGAGTTTTTCATCGATTGCGGTTAACTCGGAACTATCGATGTGGCTGTAAAGCTTATCTACCAGCTCAGCCGACAGAGGTTGTTCACTGTATTTGAGCGCCATTAAACTGCGAAAGCGCTGGTTGGCATCCAGTTCTGTGTCGAGATATAGATCCGTCAGTAATTGATGGGCATAGTCAAAGTCGCTCTTTCCTATCATTAGCAATAAACGACTCAGCTGTTTGTCTGCAAATGCCCCTTGTTTGATCAAATTGTGCAGCGTGCTCAAGTAAATTTGATTGTCATATAGCAACTGTAAGAGGGCGTCGCTTGATAGAGCTTGCAGATCTTTTTGTAACAATAACTGGGTAAATATCTTAGCATTATCTAGTGGCACTGGACGTGGTTTTGGATAAACACTATTTAGTGGCAATATCGGCCATTTAGCTGGTGAAAGTGGCAAAGACATTAAAGCAATGTTGGTGGGGATAGGAGCTTGTTTCTGCATATAGCGAATGGTTTGAGAAACATTGATATTGATATCGCCCTTATCACTTTCAACGACGGTATTATTATACCCTTGCAGTTCACTTATCCAGCACTTTGAGGTCTTGAAGGTGAATAAATCTTGTTTTATTTTCGGCTTCTTAAATGCAAATAGCTGGGTGCCTTGGGTAGTTAGAGTGTAATCGAGTTTTTGTTTTTGCACGGCGCTGTTAGCAAGCGTCTGATATCGAACTCGATAGCGACCTAAATTGTCACTTTCTTGAATAATTTTTGGTGACTGCAAGTCATATTTCTGGAGATGTTCAATATGAAACTGTTGGTAAATTGCCACCAGTTTTTGTTCATCTTCTGGTTTAAGCTTGGCACCAAAGTGGTAATCTAAAATATCACCGGATGTTGCAGCAATTTTGACTGCAAAAGGAACGCGATAGTATTGAGCTTGAATTGGGGTGTTGTCCAACTGTAATTCAGCAGACGACAGCTGCAAGCCTAGCCAATAAAATTTTTCGTCTTTGAGCAGTGGTCTGAAGACCAGATCGCCGGTAACAGAGAGCTTATTTTGACTTGGTGCATTGAGAGTGGTCATATTTGTACTTGCATGCGTAGAAAATTCGCCCCAGCGCGCGCACTCTTGGCTGGCATTAACACTGCCAAATGGCAGTGTTAATGTGCAAAGTAATAAAGGGGTTGCCCGTTTCATACTTTACTCGGTTAAAATTTAAAACTGTCGCTATAGTCCAGCATTTGCCATGTTTTATTATACAAAGCTCCTGTGTCATAGAGGGTTTTTGTTGCTGTTTTGGTTGGGAATGAACAACAGAATTCATAGCCTGGATATTTAACCCACAGGTAGAGTTCACCTTCGATGGCTTTCATGTGATTGCTGACATCAATGCCGTAGGTTATCTCTGAATCGCTGATAGCTTTGCTGATGTCTGTGTAGGCAGTGGCAGACAGAGTCTCTGAAATAATTAAAAAGTCGATGCCGATGCCACCACTGGCAATCAACAAATCTATGCCAGCTGTAGCATAGGCGTCTAAGCTTGCAGTAAGTATATCGCCGCCTATGCTAAAGCGTTGATCTGCATATTTTAGCTCCGTACCAACACCAACTTCTCCCTTGATACCAGCGGACACGCTGACAGGAACAATGGCTATGGTAAAGGTGGTCGAAAATAGTTTCTGTTCCTCGCTCCAGTCATGTTTAAAGCTTTCATCCAAAGCTGTAACAGAGTCTGATTCAGCAATTAAAGACTTGCCTAATAGAGATACACCCATTGAGTAGCTAAGAGTGCCATTTGCCCCGTCGGCAATACCACTGGCTCCAGCGGAAAATAGACTGACGCTGTCATCAAACATGTACAAATCGAAACCACCACCAGATGATGCCCATGCATACCCTCCGTCAGTAGCTTTTAGAATGATAAGTGACAAGAAACTAGGCACAACGGCAACTTTGGACTTATCACCATAGGTGTTGCCAAACAGGTCTAGAAGCACAAACTGATCTGAGGTTTGTTGACTGATGGTCAGCCCCATTTCATCTGTAGGAGCGCTACGAGCGGCGCGATTTGATGCTGTGGTGTTGGTTGGTAAATTATGCTTTTTGAGCAGCTCATCACTTGGCGTTGTATCTTGGTACAGGCTATATGGGACTTCAAGTGTGAAGGAGTTATTGCTGGTATCAGCTTCATCAAATTCTGAGGTATCGTGGAGTGTAAAGCGAATATCCAAGGTATTCTCGCTCGAATTTGGATCAAATGCCTGCTGGATTTTATGTAAAAGAGCACCATTGATGGCAATGTCATATGGGAAGTAATGGCTTTGCTCAAATTGGGCAAATGTAATACGCATTTTTTCAGCGTAATGCTCTTTGCCTTCTTGCCAAAAGTGCGCGGTGTACGCTTGGTCTTCAATGATGATTTCAGCGCTCACATCGGCTGCATTTGCAGTGTTACCAAATTTGCTGGCGTCGATATGACCGATGATATCAGAGTGTTTTTGGCTAGGGTTACCTTCAGACTCAGTTTCGCGCTGCCCTATATCTGGAAACATCGCAAAGCCGTCACCAACAGTGGCTTTATCGAGGACGAAGTCATGATAATGAGCGGCATCCATGGTGATTTGAGCATAGGTGACTAAATCATTGTCTGCATGGCCGCGTGAGCGGTTGTCGTCTAGGTTTGCTTCATCGACAATTATCTTTGCACTGTCGACATACGCACCGATTAAGTATTCTCCACTTGGCATTTGCTGGTTTGGAAACATTAAAGATGCAGTGAAGCTTTGTGCACCTGACTCTAGTTGAGCAATGTGATGAACTCCAAGGTTAAAACCTTCGGGTTTATCTTCTGTTTCAAGCTGCGCGACTTTGTCTTTTGGAATTGCCATAAAGGTAACACCAATGTTTTGAGTCTCTAACAACTCTGAGCTAATTGAATAGTCCAGTGAGATAGGTTGGCCTGGTTGGTAAAGAGTATGTTGGGGTGTTTTGATCTCAGTTAACGCGACATTAGGCACTGTGTCGACTTGCACGGTTTCTTCGGGCGTTATGATATCGAGTCGGTTGTCACTGCTATCTAAACAGGCAGTGAGCAAAAATGGCATGGATAATACCAAATACTTAGAGCGCATCATGTATATTTCACTATTTTTAATTATATCGCGATATTTTTATCATGAAAAAGTGGAATGATTGTGGAGAATGGGATTGGATTATACTGATTTGTAAGTTTATCAAGCCAGCTGATTGCAGCTGGCTTAAAGGTTTTTTTGTCAGGTTTTTTTCGGTTGAGGTTTAATGCGTTTTATATCCGCTTCAACAGACTCCATTTTAGCAACTCTTAGTGCGCCATCCGGAGCAATATCATAGTGCCAAATTAGAGGCTCCTGCTTTAATTTTGTGACTTGGTGTGGTGCCGTTAACGGCAATTTCCAGATGATGTCTGTTTTTGACCAAGTAGATTGCCAATAAAGCGTATCATTAATCAACCGTGGGTTTTTAATCATGTGCACGGCATCACTGGGTAGCTCTGATACAAGTCGTTTATGCGCGTTGAAGTTGGTCAGCGATTGTGATTGAAATAGTGTGTTGCCCTGTAGCACTATCCAGAGCTGTTGTTTGGTATCAAAAATTAAAAAATCAGAAGCAAACTTGGTTTTTCTCAGCAGATCTCCATCCAAGTTAAAGGTGTGTACAAACTCTGTATCACTGGACCAAATATTTTGCGCGTCAAGCCAGCCAAATTGATGGGGAGCGCTGGTATGCTGACTGTCAAAGCTAACTAGGACATCTTCTCGATTATAAAGTACTAATTCGTTGTCTCGATTTGAAAGGATCTTACTAAATAGCGGATCCCAGGCTAAAAAGTTAACGTATTTGTATCCCTTATGGAAAGAAAGTTGCTTTACTTGGTTGTTCGCATGCAAGTAAATCTCA
Organism: Pseudoalteromonas obscura; assembly: GCF_030135505.1. Taxonomy (NCBI): domain Bacteria; kingdom Pseudomonadati; phylum Pseudomonadota; class Gammaproteobacteria; order Alteromonadales; family Pseudoalteromonadaceae; genus Pseudoalteromonas; species Pseudoalteromonas obscura. Next base: position 593,392 of record NZ_JASJUT010000002.1, on the reverse strand, counting down.
CATTGACCTGTTCGACGTGACATAAAGACGGTTTCACCTAATGGATTCGTCACTGGGAGAAAGTCATGACTGGAGCTAGAAAAAATGGGCAGGTTATCTTGATCTCGAATATTCACTTGCCAGGTTTCCGCTGCTGTATATATGTCTCCATTTTTATCAATAGACAAATTTGTAAACATCCCTTGCGATGTAGCAAAAACAGGGTAAGTTTGGCCGCTTCTCAATTTCGCGACTAAATTATGGTGAGCGCTACCATCGTTACTGACAATACTTTGTTTGGCTGGATCGAAGTTAAATAACCAAAGAGGGTAAGGCCAAGTCATATGAATGTTGCCATCCAAGCTGACCAGCCGAGAATGATGGTCGGCATCGACAATGACATAGTAAACTTGATCTTCCCAGGCGCGGATTGCGCCAATATAGCTCTCATCTGACTTTTGGGGTAAGGGGATTTTGACTAGCTGTTGTTGTTCAATACGATATAAGTAAGCGCTGTTACCTGTTTTGTCACTAACGGTTAAGATCAATTCGTTATCAGATTGCCAAACAGGTGGGCGAATCAAGTGACATGGGATGGGCGAGCTGCTGTGTATACTGCGTGCTTGTTCATCATTGATATGCAAAACGCACATATCATTTTGATACTGCCAAAATGCCAACTTTGTTTTATCCGGGTGCCAAGTTGGGTGTGCAATACGGGTATCAAAAGTTTGAGAATATTGATTTTGGCCTGCTTTGGTCGTGATTTTTAAGGTATTAAATTGCTCAATATAAGCTAGCAAATCATGTTGCATATGTGCGGCGACATTAAACTCGACACCTAATTCATAGGTAATATCTTCACGCTCATATTGTGTTGGTTCTATTGTATCCGGTGCGGAAGATAAAAATGCAATGGTGCTAAAGCAGGCACCTGCACACAGTGTCAGTGCCCAGTTGCGCTTTTTTGCCATCAGTAACTGCATAGATTTGTATAGGTTTGTTTTTGAGCTAGGTATCTGACTCGTGGTAACCAAATTTTGAGTGGCAACCAGTGTCGCTTGCTCCAATGTCTCTATCGGTGACACAGAAGGTAAAAACAAGTAACCTTTTTTAGGTACGGTTTTAATGTACTTTGGGTTCTTGGCATTGTCCTGCAACTCTTTTCTGAGTTTGGTTAACAATTGATAAAGGCTATTGGCTTCTACAATGGTATCTGGCCATAACAACTTGTTCAGTGTTTCCTTGGTAAGGACTTGGCCCTGCTGTGCGATCAAGAGAGTCAACAGGCGGGCAACTTGTGGCTCTAATTTAGTCACAGACTGTGCTTGCATATCATGCAGTTCATCTTTGTCATTAAAAAATTGCCAATGGGCAAATTGAAAGCGGGTGGTTGTTTGTGTACTAGCATGTATTGGGCTGTCATCAACAGCAGTGTTTTCACGATCCATCTTTCAACCTTGTTGTCATATTCGGCTCAACCCAAAGGTAACCATGTTCAGGTTAAAGTCAATCTTGTTCAGCCAATTAAAACTATTTTTCAGAAAACCATAAGCTTTTAAACGCAAAATATTTGCTTATATAACAGCCTTCTATACAAAAGGGGAAATTGCATGAGGGCGTTTAACTGGGGTTTAGGGGCTTTGCTTATTGGTGCAAATATTTCTGTAAGCAATGCAAGCTCACTGATTATAGATGGCAAACTTGATGAGCCGGTTTGGCAAACAGCGCAGCACATTGAAACTTTTTTTCAGGTGGTGCCGGCAACTCACGAGGCATATCAGAATAAAGTCAGTGCAAAAATAACTGTGGATCAAGCCGGAATTTACATTGGCATTGTCAACTACCAAGATCAACAAAGTCGCAAAAAACAGTTCAATTTACAAGATGGTTTTATGCAGGCTGAGTTCAACCGAATTTACCTAGATTTTTCTGGTGATGGTAGCAGTGCATACTTATTTGCAACTACGCTTGGAGGTGGCAGACAGGATGCTGTGGTGACCGCACAGCGAACGACGGATCATGACTGGGATGGCGACTGGGAAAGTGCCTATTATGAATATGAAACTTATTGGAGTAACGAAGTGTTTATTCCTTGGCACAGTGTCTCCTTTTCTCCCAATAGGGAGCACTCAGGCCTTGCGTCAATTGGTGTTGGGATCCAACTGTATGAATTAAAGTCTAACCAGATATATGCAAATCAAAAACAGACGCTCGGTAACAGTGACTTTTTTCTAAATATGCCCAAGTTTAAGGTACACATACCCGCACAAACACAACTGAGCTTTGTTCCCTATGTGACACATCAACATCACTTTACTGAGCGTCAAAATAAACAGCGTGAGTCAGATGCTGGGTTTGATTTATTTTATAAACCGTCCCACAACCAAACTCTATCAGTGGCTGTTAACCCAGATTTTGCACAAGTAGACAGTGATGATGTGGATGTGAATTACTCGGCGGTAGAGACTTTAAGAACAGATAAAAGGCCTTTTTTCACTCAAGATATTAGCGTATTTAATGTCGATGTTTTGCAAGACACTAAGTTGATCCATACCAGAAGAATTGGTGCTGGCAGTGACGATGGTACAGAGCTGATCACGCCAATTGATGGCGCAGTCCGGTTTGTTCATCAAGGTACACACAATCAGTGGGGAGCTTTTGCAGTAAGAGAAAATAGTTTAGATAACGCAGTAGGTAAGCACTTTTATGCAGGGAGGTATAGTTATCGCACTGCAAATTGGCGTACTGGTATTTTAGCGACGCATGTAGAGCGGCCTTGGCTCAACAGGCAGGCACAAAGCATGGCATGGGATAGTCAATATCAAAGCCAGCGGTGGTCGATTCAAAGTGCATTGTTGCTCAGTCAAACCGATGAACAAGCGCGACAGACAGGACATGGCGGCTCTCTCAATATTGGCTACCAGTTTTCGCCAAACACCAGTATGTCCGGGCAATATCTACGCTTAAATCAGCAGTTTAATAACCGAGATATGGGTTATATGAAACGTAATGATTGGCAGTATGCCAGGCTGCAATTGAGTCATGCAAAGAATATTGGCAATGATTGGTTAACTCGAGTTAAGCACACCCTTGAGGTGTCTTATGAAGCCAATGCGAATGGTTTAAAACTACCTGCCAAACAAGGGTATAGAACAGAGTTCATGATGGCGAATGGGGCGCAATGGACTGTGCATCTTGACTATCTTGATACTGGTTGGCAAGACAATATTGGCGCGCAAAGTGAGGCTTTTATGCAACCTGATGCGGTTGAAGGTCGAGTTTTGTACCAAAGCCCGTACATTGGAGATTTTAGTTGGGCAGCGAGTATTGAATACGACCAAGAGGGGTTATCTGGGCACGCACAGCAGTATGCACTTGATATGACATGGATGCCCCATGAAAACTGGAATTTAAAATTTAATAACTTTTTCCGTCGCGGCGATGGGTGGTTAGTCGCAAATGAGCGCAATCAAATCACACAATACGATCGTACATATTTTGTTAACTCTATAGAGGTGAGTGCATTGCTGGCAAATAACTTGGAATTATCAACGAATTTGCAGTGGTCAGTATTAGAGGCAATGAGCAAAGATGTCTTTATGATACAAGAGGGCATGTTGCATAAGCGTGATCAAGTAGACACCAGTTTTGAGGATAAACGATTGATGTCTCAGTTTAAGTTACGCTACCGATTAGGGGCCTATTCTGATATTTATTTGGTTTATCGCCGAGGTGGGCGTGATATAACATCATTAGATCGCACGCAAATCGGTCAACAAGCTTGGCTTGAGGGCGTTAAACAAAATTGGACCAAGCCCGATGAAGACAGCGTGATATTTAAAGTGCGATATTTATTCTAAATAGCAAGCGAACTGCGTGAAGAAATCTCAATTCACAATGCTAGGCACAGGTTGCATACTGAATTTTTTGGACAAGGAACGAGAGATGAAGGCGATAGTAAGCTGTGCAATGTTGATGCTGGCTTTGGTTGGTTGCCAAAGTACCGAACAAGCGAAATTACCATTATATCAAGCGCAAGATTGGGTTGATGATGGCGTCTTTACTACTGGGATTGAGGGGCCAGCTGTCGATAAACAGGGGGGGCTTTATGCCGTTAACTATGCCGAGCAAGGCACCATAGGACAAGTTGTTGCGCAAAACCAAGCGTCCTTGTACGTCAACCTGCCTAATGGCAGCGTCGGCAATGGGATCCGTTTTGACAGACGTGGCAACATGTATGTTGCGGATTACAAGCAGCATAATATTTTGCAAATAACACCAGACAAAAAAGTGTCTGTGTTTGCCCATGAGCCAGAGATGAACCAGCCAAATGACATCGCAATCACAGATGATGGCACCTTGTATGCGAGCGACCCCAATTGGCAAGAGGGTAATGGCCAGGTCTGGCGCATTCGCACTAATGGTCAAGTCGAGCGATTAAAAGCGAATATGGGTACCACTAATGGCATAGAGGTGAGTCCTGACAACGCGGTGCTCTATGTAAATGAAAGTGTGCAAAGGCGCATTTGGGCATTTGCCATCTTGCAAAACGGGCAATTGGGAGAGGCTAAGCTGTTCTATCAATTTGATGACCATGGTCTCGACGGTATGCGCACGGATGAGCGCGGAAATCTCTATATCGCACGTTATGGCGCAGGTGAAGTGGTGATCCTATCACCGCAAGGCAAAATGGTTAACACCGTAAAACTAAAAGGCCAGTTTCCGACTAATATCGCATTTGGGGGGGAGTCTGGGCGTCAGGTCTTCGTCACAATGCAAAAACGTGGCGCGATAGAGACGTTTTATAGTGAGCACGTGGGCAGAGCGATGAACACATTGTAACTTTACCAGCCTGATATGTTTTGCAACACTTTTTTGTTCCTACATTGGTGAGGTGCTTGTTAGTATTTGCTAAAAAGAACAAGTAGCTCACATATGATTCAGATAGAAAATTTAACCAAAGTTTTTATTCATAAACCCATTTTTGAAAACTATCAGGCTCAATTTGAAGCTCAAAAAGTTTGTCTAGAAGCACCCAATGGGTTGGGGAAAAGCACGCTATTTACATTGATTGCAGGCATCGACCGAGCTTATAAAGGGACAATTCTTTATGATGGTAGCCTCATCGAGTCGCCCCAAACTAAAGTTGCATTGGCATCTGATGCTATCGCATACCCAGAATTTTTAACCGCTAGACAGCTGTTGTCCATGACACAAAAGAGTTGGCAATGCACTTTTCCTGAAGCGCTAATAGAAATGTTGCAATTTACACCATTCCTAGATACATCCTATGCAGCTCTGTCTTCAGGTAATCAAAAAAAGTTGCAGTTGATCAATGCGCTGATGCGCCAAACTCCTTATATGATTTTAGATGAACCCAGCGCGGCTCTCGATCATCAAAGCCTTAAAAAACTATTGACCTATTTACACAGTTATCAAGGGCAACTGTTGATCAGCTGCCACGAACCGGCGCCATTTTGGGATATTGGCTTTGTGTCTCAACCCTTGTTTGCTAGTTAGGGGGAAACTTGATTCACTATTATCGATATCGTTTAAATGCATTTCGGGTTGAACTAAAAGCACTTCGCCAGCAGTTGGCAGAATTTTCACTCTTGCTTGGCACGCTGTTTTTCATATATGTGCCGAGTTTGGCAATGGGTGTGTTTTTCGCGTTGGGGAAAATTGTTCAATACGAAACGGATTCAGAGGTGATACGGGTCACTTTTGGTTTTTTGTTGCTACAGAGTTTACTACTGCAAACTTTAAAAAGCGCAGTATTGGATACCGCACACCGAAACTATCATAGTTCGATATTAACCTCACGGCTTCATAAGTGGATTGCTGATCAAGGGCTACTGTTAATGTGTCATGTGCTATTTTTAGCTGCACTTGCAATGGCGCTAGCGATGGGTTGGCAAAATGTGATGCAAGTTCCTCATTTACTACTTTTTTTGGCGGCACAACTTGCTCTTGCAATGACGCTCTTGTATCGGCCAATATCTCTGTTTGCGGTGTTAGTTAGCGCATTTGGAATGGCGTTGTTTATCGAGCAGATCACAGTGTATTACGCTGGATTGTTTACAATGCTCTTGCTTTCTTTGTTTCTACCAAGCAATTATCAAGGAGTTAAGCTTAAGCGAATATCAACCTACACATACTGGTTACAGTGGGCTATGGAGCAGCCATGGGTTCTGATCTGGCGATTTGGACTGACGATACTCACTTATTGGTGCACATGGGTAATCGTCACTGAGCGCCCAGACTTAAAGAGCTACTATGTGATTATGGCACAACTATTTGCGGTACTCTGGTGGGGGACGTTATTGATTGATACCAATAAACAGGTGCTTCAGTTTAGTCGGTTTTGGTCTAGCATATCGAAATTAGACAGCATGCAACGCAGCCAATGTGTTGTTGTGTTTAGTGTTACGTTCACAATTTGGCTCAGTGGAGTCGGTATCTTTGGCGCAGGGCTTTTCGAGCTACTAACGATTTTGGTTACGCCACTGCTGATATGGGTCATTCTGCGCTTTTCCCGATACCTCGCGTTAGTTTGGGCCGTTTCTGTGGTTGCCATTATGCTTGCGAAAGTGCTGGTGAGCTAAATATAAAAAAGGCCGGCGATACCGGCCTTTTATTAGATTGTAACTTAATGGCTAGGCTGCATCGGCGTTTTTATCCAATATACGCGCTTTGCCAGCCAGTAACTCGGCCGGGTCGAAATCATCGACATTAATCACAGCCAATCGCTTAGCTTCAACAGCGGCGAGGCTGTCTGCTTCTTGCTGCGTTAATATGCCACTTTCCAATCCCATTTGGGCGATTTTATCTAGCTGCATAAATGGCAGCTTTTGTCCTTTGGCACGACATACTTTGTCGAAAATAGGCTCTACAGCTAAGATGTCTTTAAGTGTCTGCTCTTGTTTGCCAATTAGATTTAGCGGTTCATCAGTGGTGTAGATGTAATTGGCAAGGCGATCACGTGTCTCATTTGGTGTTTGCAATAGTTTTGCGATGTCATGTTCCATTTCGTCGGTTGGCTTACGCACCGGACGGCCGAATGGAAATAAAACCAGCTTGAGCGCAGCGCGCAATGCCATTGACGGCATATTGTTGATAAGATCAGCTAAGGCACGCTGACAGAGGTATAAGTGTTCCTGACACGCCCACTTAACCAGAGGCAGATCTTCTTTTTTACGACCTTCATCGTTGTATCGTTTCAGTGTGGCAGATACAAGGTATAAATAACTCAACAAATCTCCAAGTCGCGCAGAAATACGCTCTTTGCGTTTCAGAGAACCGCCAAATACAGCCATACAGATATCTGACATCAATGCCAATGATGCACTGTAACGAGCGGCGTTTCGATAGTAATCAGCTGTTTCGTCATTAAACGGTACGCTTGTAAAGCGCCCACCAGTTAATGCTAACCATTTGGTGCGTACTAAATTAGAAATAGTAAACCCAATATGGCCCATCAAGGCTTTGTCAAAGCTGTCTAGTGCTTCTTGCTTATCTTTGATATTACAGGCGTTTAGTTCAGCAAGTACAAACGGGTGGCAGCGTATCGCACCTTGACCATAGATGATCATGTTACGCGTAAGAATATTAGCCCCTTCTACGGTAATCGCGATAGGCGCACCCTGATAGCCTCTGCCAAGGTAGTTATTTGGCCCTAAGCAAATGCCCTTGCCACCATGAATATCCATAGCATGAATTGTGGAAGCACGCATTTGCTCTGTTAAATGGTATTTAAGAATGGCAGAAATAACAGACGGCTTTTCACCTGAATCAACAGCCCCTGTCGACATACTTAGTGCAGCATCACTACTGTAGGCATAGCCTCCAAGCTTAGATAGAGCTTCTTCGATGCCTTCCATTTTTCCAATTGGTAACTTAAATTGGCGACGGATACGGCTGTACGCACCGCTGGCGAGCGCTAGTGTTTTAATGCCACCAGTGGAGTTAGAAGGAAGTGTAATAACACGGCCAACGGATAAACATTCGACCAGCATACGCCAGCCTTGTCCTGCCATTTTAGGTCCGCCAATTATAAAATCGAGTGGCACAAATACGTCTTTTCCGCGTGTCGGTCCATTTTGGAAAGGCACGTTTAATGGAAAATGACGACGGCCAATTTCAACGCCAGGCATAGAGGTTGGAATAAGTGCACAGGTGATACCTATGTCTTCCTTATCACCAAGCAAACCATCTGGATCTTGCATTTTAAAAGCGAGACCAAGTACGGTTGATACTGGTGCGAGCGTAATATAACGCTTGTTCCACGTTAAACGGATACCCAGTGTCTCTTTACCTTCCCATTCGCCTTTACATACCACACCGAAATCCGGAATAGATGAAGCGTCCGAACCAGCTTCTGGCGATGTTAATGCAAAGCAAGGGATCTCGTCTCCCGCAGCTAGACGTGGCAAATAGTGGTCTTTTTGCTCTTGTGTTCCATAGTGTTGTAATAGTTCGCCAGGGCCGAGTGAATTAGGCACGCCCACAATCGATGAAAGCAATAATGATTTACTGGTTAACTTTTGTAACACACAGGATTGTGCATAAGCTGAAAATTCGAGGCCGCCATACTGCTTTTTGATAATCATGGCAAAGAACTTATTGTCTTTTAAATACTGCCATACCTCTTGCGGTAAATCGGTTAACTCGTGCGTAGCTTCCCAGTCATCTAGCATGGCACATACTTCCTCAACAGGGCCGTTTAAGAAAGCTTGCTCCTCTGCTGTGAGTCTTGGTTTTGCAAATTGATGTAATTTATTCCAATTTGGATTGCCGCAAAATAAATCTGCTTCCCACCAAGTTGTCCCCGCATCGATTGCTGATTTCTCAGTTTCAGACATGGTTGGCGTCACTTTTTTAAACGCCTTGAACAGGGGGGTAACTATATATTGTTGACGGATGTTGGTGACTGAAAATGGAATTGCAATGGCCAAGAAGATAAGCCAAGACAAAGCCCCAAAAGCGTCGGCAAAAGTACCAACGAGCAGCGTTGTTGCTGCAACACCTAGGCAGGTATTCCAGCTGGCGCGATGATAACAGGCCGCGCTGACCAGTGCTATCAAAGCGATAGTGAATAAAAGTGTCATGTTGTTCTTCCTTATTAGAGGTCTGACCACATGATTAGGCTAGCTTGTCTGACCAGCTATTTCAAGCAAAAAAGCCTTCCATTTAACATTTTAGAAGCCAAGTTTTGACCATACCAGTGCAATGTTGGACTTAAAAATTGTTCAATTGCCAATTTTGTAAACTTATCTATATTACAAAAAAGACCTAAGGAGAGGTTACTTATGCAATTGGGGAATATATGTATCATTGTCATTACTTTTACTTCGATGTTATTGAGTGTGGAAGCTTTTGAGTACGCTATTTTTATTAACTGTCTTAGTAGTGTAGTTTGCGCGTGTTACGCCTATGGCGGTGCGCTGTACACGGCATTTTTCTTGGCTTGGTGTAATGTTCAAGCTTTTGTGTTTAGCCCTTTGGTGAATGTCGCAGAACAACCAAGTGTAAAACTATTGGTGTTGTTTTTACTCTGCTTGATGTTTGTCGCGCTAGGCATAGGCGCAAGGCGGAACTAGGGTCTGTGCGACAGGTGGGTTACAATATAGCTCCGTGCGATGTTTAGGAATAATTTAAATGAAGATCTTGGCTGATCAAAATATGCCTTTGGTGGAAGAGTTTTTCTCAAGCTTTGGTGAAGTAGTGCGCTTTGATGGGCGTAATATTGCTGCAGAGCAAGTGCAAGAAGCAGATGTGTTGTTAACTCGTTCAATTACGCAAGTTGACCAGCAATTACTAAGCAAAGCGAACAAGCTTAAGTTTGTTGGTACAGCTACGATAGGCGTTGATCACATCGATCAGGCATACCTAGCTGAGCGGGAAATTGCTTTTTCGAGTGCACCAGGGTGCAATGCTGTCGCTGTTGCCGAATACGTTATAAGCGCTTTATATGCATATAGCCAAGATCGTGATGTTGAGTTACGTGGCAAAAAGTTAGCGATTGTCGGGGTGGGTAATATTGGGAACTGTTTGCGAGAAAAATTAGCACACAGTGGTATCGAGTTAATTTTGTGCGACCCTATTCGCGCAGAACAGGGAACCCTGCCAGAGCATGTTAATATTGATTCCGCGCTTGAATCAGCGGATTTTGTTACATTTCATGTGCCACTAATAAAAACGGGCGCACATCAAACCAAACATTTACTAAACGTTGACAGAATTAAAAAGCTTAAACCCGGCATGCTAATTATTAATGCGAGTCGCGGAGATGTTATTGATAATCAGGCCCTGCTAAATGCAAAGACGTCAGGTCAAGCACTGGAGTTGGTACTCGATGTATGGGAAAACGAGCCAAATATTCTGACCGAACTGATACCTTACTGCTTGTATACGTCGGTTCATATTGCTGGGCATACCCTAGAAGGCAAAGCGCGTGGTACGCAAATGCTTTATCAGGCATTGTGTAAAACATTGGGTGTTAGCGCGACAAAACGGCTGGAAGCATTTTTACCAATACCAGCTCTAAGTCAATGCCATCTCAACAGTACATTTAGCCAAAGAGATTATGGCCGTATTGTCCATATGATCTATGATATTCGCCGTGATAATGGTTTAATGCGAGCCAATTTAGAAAGTCAGGGGTTTGACGTGTTACGCAAACAATACCCTCCGAGAAGAGAGTTCTCAACATTGAAGGTATCGACGCCATTGGCACATACGCAGAGATTGCAACAACTCGGCTTTCAAGTAGAAATGAATGAGGAATAAAAATGTCGCAGAAATTTAACGTGGCGGTACTGGGTGCAACAGGCCTAGTTGGTAAGCAAATCATTGAAACATTGGCGGAAAGAAAGTTTCCAGTCGATAAGCTCTATCCCCTTGCTAGTAGTCGCAGTGCAGGTGAAGAAATCGATTTTATGGGCGAAAAAGTCACAGTTTTAGATGTGGAAGAGTTTGACTTTGCGCAAGCACATATAGGTTTGTTCTCAGCTGGTGGGAGCGTTTCCGAAAAATACGCGCCGATAGCAGCCGAAGCAGGCTGTGTAGTGATAGATAATACGTCGCATTTTAGATATGACTATGACGTGCCACTTGTGGTGCCTGAAGTAAATGCAGCTAGCCTTGCTGATTTCAGGAATCGCAATATTATCGCCAATCCAAATTGTTCAACAATTCAAATGCTGGTGGCATTAAAGCCGATTTATGATGCGTATGGCATTGACCGTATAAATGTTTCAACATACCAAGCTGTTTCGGGCGCAGGAAAAGAAGCGGTAGATGAATTGGCAAAACAAACAGCGAACCTTATGAATGCAAGACCAATGGAAAACGAAGTTTTTCCGAAACAAATTGCATTCAATGTGATCCCACAAATTGATGCTTTTCAGGAAAATGGCTACACCAAAGAAGAAATGAAAATGGTTTGGGAAACGCAAAAAATATTGGGTGATAGCAGCGTGATGGTTAATCCAACCGCTGTGCGAGTTCCTGTGTTTTTTGGTCATGCCGAAGCGATCCACTTAGAAACTCGTATGCCGTACGATTTAGAGCATATTAAACAATTACTTACTGATGCACCGGGTATTGAGCTGATTGAAGGTGAAGAAGATTATCCAACGCCTGTGAGTGATGCGAGTGGTAATGATACGGTTTACGTGGGTCGATTACGCGCGGATATCTCACATCCAATGGGACTAAATTTGTGGGTTGTATCTGACAACACTCGTAAAGGTGCGGCAACAAACAGTGTGCAAATAGCAGAAGAACTCGTTGCAAACTATCTTTAGTAATACTCAGAGGCAAAATGCGATGGCAGCGTTTTGCCTCACTGGTTACACAAATCCTTCTTTTACCACCTCCCTGATTTATAAAACAATTTCATTCTAATTATAAAGTATTAGTACGATGTTAAGAATCAATACACAGACAATGGATATTCCCTTATAACTGGTTTATAGTTTGCAATTGGAATAGAGCTTGCAAAAAGCAAAGATGAGCAAATTTATTATTCACTTACTGGTTGAGTAAGTGGTCACCTTAAACAAAGGAACAGCATGCGCGGTTTAGCCTTATTTTGTATCCTAGCATTGGCTTTCATAACATCTCCTGCACACACTCAAGATGGCACAGTGTTGAAGGGTCCCAAGGGTGTTGATTATGGGTTAGAGGGACGTTCAGTTGGTCCTATTAGACCTTCAGATACTTTGTGGCGCCTAGCGCAAAAGATTAGACCTGATGACTCTGTGACTATTTATCAGGTAATGAAAGCCCTCTATGACAAAAATCCAAGCGCATTTTTAGACCAAAACCTCAACCATATGCGAGATGGGGCGTATCTGCGTATTCCAACTCTTGCAGAAATTAGACGAGTCAACCCTAGCATAGCAAAACAAAAGTCAGATCAAGATGATGCGTTATGGGAGCGCAAGAAAAATGGCACCTTGAGCCAGTCTGATATCAATGATGCCCAAAAGCGGGTGACTCAGGCGCGTAAAGTCGATGTAGAACAGGCTCAAAAAGCACTTACTAATCAGTTAAGAAACCTGCGAATGGAGCAGGATTCCAAGCTATTGGACTTGCAGAACCAATTTAAGTCTTCAGTCAAAAATGTAGAAGACATATTGGAAGAGAATAACCAACTTAGAAAGCAGCTCAGTGATATTTCAGACGAATTGCAAAATGTCCGTGATCAACTTGGCAAAGACAGCGAAATTCAACAGCAGTTGAAAGTTGTAATTGATATGCAAAGCGAAATGATCGCACAGCAAGAAGCTGACAAAATGGCTGAGCAAGAGTCGAGCTTAAGCAAAACGTTATCAAACCCCATCGTAATTGCCTTACTCGCAACAATTCCTGCGTTGTTAGTTATTGGCGGGTTGGTGTTCTTTATGCGTAAACGCAAACAGGCAGCTGAATCGAGTGCTGAAGACGATGAATTCTTACCTCAAGCGCCAGTTGCAGCTGCAGCAGCTACGGGAGCTGCTGCCGCGGCGGCAGACCCTCTTGATCTTGACATGCCAGTCACAGATGATGTTGCACCGCTAGATGAAAGTATCCAGCTTGATGATGATATTTTACCTGAAGACGATGATATCGTTTTTGATTCTTTAGATGATGACGATGACGGGTTTGAGACGGGAAGCAGTACGCTCGATCAGGACGAGCTGGACAGTTTGTTAAATGATGACATTGTGTTCGATGACGAGTCGTCTTCGGAAGAATCGTCAGACGATATAGATGATTTCTTACAGCAGAGCTTTGATTCAACTGATGATGCACTGGGTGATGAAGTCACACTAGACGTAGAAGATGCAGCCTCAGACAGTGATGACATTCTTAGTGCCGATGATATAGATGACCTATTCAATGAAGTTGGTGACGAGCAAGATGATACGCTGGATGTAAGTGACGATGCACTAGCTGCACTAAGTGAAGAGCTGGCTGAAGAGCCAGAATCAGAGCCTGCGGGTGATGATGAGCTAGATTTAGATGACATTGATAGCTTAATTGAAGAGACGGAAACAGAAACTCCGGCTACTGAAGAAACAGTTGATAATGATAGCATCTTAAGTGCTGATGATATTGACGACCTACTGGATGGTGCGTTAGATGAAGATGATCTAGGTATCGAAGAAGATGGTTTGGAAATAGATGATGTTGATGGTTTGCTTGAAGATGCGCAGCAGCAAGTAAGTGAAGAGCAGCAAGATATTGATGATTTAATATCTCAAGCTGAACAAGAAAGTGAGCTTGCAGGTGAAGAAGATATTGATGCGCTTTTAGCTCAGGCGAGCAGCGAAACTGAATTTTCAGAGCCTGCAGATGAAGACGATCTAGGGGACGTTGACGATCTGTTGGCAGATATTGGTGAAGAAGCGCCGAGCTTAGAGGCCGACACAGAGTTTTCAGAGCCAGAAGGTGAAGATGACTTTGGTAATGTTGATGACCTTTTAGCAGACATTGGCGAAGAAACACCGAGTTTAGAGGCCGACACAGAGTTTGCAGAGCTAGAAGGTGAAGATGACCTTGGAGATGTTGACGACCTTTTAGCTGACATTGGCGAAGAAACACCGAGCCTAGAAGCTGACAGTGAGCTGACAGAATTAGCGACCGAAGGCGATCTTGGTGACGTTGACGACCTGTTAGCAGACATTGGCGAAGAAGCACCAAGCTTAGATACTGACACAGAGTTTGCAGAACCAGAAGGTGAAGATGATCTTGGTGATGTTGATGACCTTTTAGCAGACATTGGCGAAGAAACACCAAGCTTAGAGGCCGACACAGAGTTTGCAGAGCCAGAAGGTGAAGATGACCTTGGTGATGTTGACGACCTTTTAGCAGACATTGGCGAAGAAACACCGAGCCTAGAAGCTGACAGTGAGCTGACAGAATTAGCGACCGAAGGCGATCTTGGTGACGTTGACGACCTGTTAGCAGATATTGACGAAGAAGCACCAAGCTTAGATACTGACACAGAGTTTGCAGAGCCAGAAGGTGAAGATGATCTTGGTGACGTTGACGACCTGTTAGCAGACATTGGCGAAGAAGTACCAAGCTTAGATACTGACACAGAGTTTGCAGAGCTAGAAGGTGAAGATGACCTTGGTGATGTTGACGACCTTTTAGCAGATATTGACGAAGAAGCACCGAGCTTAGAGGCCGACACAGAGTTTTCAGAGCCAGAAGGTGAAGATGACCTTGGTGATGTTGAGGACCTTTTAGCAGATATTGGCGAAGAAGCGCCGAGCTTAGAGGCCGACACAGAGTTTGCAGAGCCAGAAGGTGAAGATGACCTTGGTGATGTTGACGACCTGTTAGCAGACATTGGCGAAGAAGCGCCGAGCTTAGAGGCCGACACAGAGTTTGCAGAGCCAGAAGGTGAAGATGACCTTGGTGATGTTGACGACCTTTTAGCAGACATTGGCGAAGAAGCGCCGAGCTTAGAGGCCGACACAGAGTTTTCAGAGCCAGAAGGTGAAGATGACCTTGGTGATGTTGAGGACCTGTTAGCAGACATTGGCGAAGAAGCACCAAGCTTAGATACTGACACAGAGTTTGCAGAGCTAGAAGGTGAAGATGACCTTGATCAGGAAGGGTCAATTATCACCTCAAATGTTGAAGTAGGCCATTTGGATGGCATGCTAGGTGAAGATGAAAATGTCCCTGAGGCGAAAGGCGCTCCACTTGCTGAAGCTGAGCCAGAACTAGAAGCAGAGTCAGAACTAGAAGCAGAGCCAGAGCTAGAAGCAGAGCCAGAGCTAGAAGCAGAGCCAGAACTAGCAGCTGAGCCAGAACTAGAAGCTGAGCCAGAACTAGCAGCTGAGCCAGAACTAGCAGCTGAGCCAGAACTAGAAGATGAGCTTGAACTAGAAGCAGAGCCAGAACTAGAAGATGAGCTTGAACTAGCAGCAGAGCCAGAACTCGAAGCAGAGCCAGAACTCGAAGCAGAGCCAGAACTCGAAGCAGAGCCAGAACTCGAAGCAGAGCCAGAACTCGAAGCAGAGCCAGAACTAGAAGCAGAGCCAGAACTAGAAGCTGAGCCAGAACTAGCAGCTGAGCCAGAACTAGCAGATGAGCCAGAACTAGCAGATGAGCCAGAACTAGCAGCAGAGCCAGAACTAGCAGCAGAGCCAGAACTAGAAGCTGAGCCAGAACTAGAAGCTGAGCCAGAACTAGAAGCAGAGCCAGAGCCAGAGCTAGAAGCAGAGCCAGAACTAGCAGCTGAGCCAGAACTAGAAGCTGAGCCAGAACTCGAAGCTGAGCCAGAACTAGAAGCTGAGCCAGAACTAGAAGCTGAGCCAGAACTAGAAGCTGAGCCAGAACTAGCAGCTGAGCCAGAACTAGAAGATGAGCTTGAACTAGAAGCAGAGCCAGAACTAGAAGATGAGCTTGAACTAGCAGCAGAGCCAGAACTCGAAGCAGAGCCAGAACTCGAAGCAGAGCCAGAACTCGAAGCAGAGCCAGAACTCGAAGCAGAGCCAGAACTCGAAGCTGAGCCAGAACTCGAAGCTGAGCCAGAACTCGAAGCTGAGCCAGAACTCGAAGCTGAGCCAGAACTAGCAGCAGAGCCAGAACTAGCAGCAGAGCCAGAACTCGAAGCTGAGCCAGAACTCGAAGCTGAGCCAGAACTCGAAGCAGAGCCGGAACTCGAAGCTGAGCCAGAACTCGAAGCTGAGCCAGAACTCGAAGCTGAGCCAGAACTCGAAGCTGAGCCAGAACTCGAAGCTGAGCCAGAACTCGAAGCTGAGCCAGAACTCGAAGCTGAGCCAGAACTAGCAGATGAGCCAGAACTAGCAGCAGAGCCAGAACTAGAACCAGAGCCAGAACTCGAAGCAGAGCCAGAACTCGAAGCAGAGCCAGAACTCGAAGCAGAGCCAGAACTAGCAGCAGAGCCAGAACTCGAAGCAGAGCCAGAACTAGCAGCAGAGCCAGAACTCGAAGCTGAGCCAGAACTCGAAGCTGAGCCAGAACTCGAAGCTGAGCTTGAACTAGAAGCAGAGCCGGAACTAGAAGATGAGCTTGAACTAGAAGCTGAACCAGAACTCGAAGCTGAGCCAGAACTCGAAACAGAGCCGGAACTAGCAGCTGAGCCGGAACTAGCAGCTGAGCCGGAACTAGCAGCTGAGCCAGAACTAGAAGCTGAGCCAGAACTAGCAGCAGAGCCAGAACTCGAAGCTGAGCCAGAATTCGAAGCTGAGCCAGAGCTCGAAGCTGAACCAGAACTCGAAGCTGAGCCAGAACTAGAAGCTGAGCCAGAACTCGAAGATGAGCCAGAACTCGAAGATGAGCCAGAACTAGAAGCTGAGTCAGAACTCGAAGCAGAGCTAGACCTGGAAATCGAGCCGAGCGAACTTTTACAAGACATCGAAAGTACCGAACCACAAAATGTCGACGACATGTTAGATGCGTTGGAGGCTGAAGCAGAGCTTGCTTCTCTCGATGAAGAGCTGATGGCTGAAGATGTTGAGATCGACTTAGGTGATGATCCTCTTGGTGATGAAGTAGATTTACTTGCGGAGGAATCTCTTCCAGAGGAAGATTTTGTAACACCAAGTGCGCAGTTAGAAAGTTACCCTGAGCTTGAATTAGAAGAAGTTGGTGAGCCGGAAATTTCATTAGATGATGGGCCTCTACCAGAGGGAATGAGTGAAACTGAGCGCCAATTAGCACAGAGCTTAGATAGCCAACGTGACTTAAATGCAAACATTGAAGGCGATTTAGAAGAGTCTTTTGGTGATGAACTAGATGATTTATTCGATGACTTTGATGAAGCTCCAAGTGCTATCTCTGAAAGTAATATTAGTGATGATGCGACGCAGACTCCTGTTACAGAGAGTGGTGAGAGTGAGCTATCTCCCGTAGCTGAAGATGAATTGGGTGACTTGGGCATAGATCTAGATACGCCTTTTGATGAAGATGCGGCGCTAGCTGCAATGGATGAGGAATTACCGAGTAGTGAAGCTCCTCAAAGTACAGATCTTCCAATGGCTGAACAAGAGTTGGAAATCGATCTAGAGACGCCTTTTGATGAGTCTGCTGCATTGGCCTCTTTAGAAGCTGAAAGCTCAGAAACGTATTCATCGAATGAAAATGATGAAATAGCGACGTTAGAATCAGCAACCGCTCAAGAAACCAGCATTAACCCAGATGCATTTTTAGCGGAATTAGAAGAAGTTGCAGAAGCGGGCAACGATGAGCAAGAAAGTTCGATAGATATTGATGAAAGTGCCATCGAAGATGAATTTATGGCAGATTTAGAAGGTACGGATTTTGATGCTTTATTGGATGAATATGCCGAGCCAGAAGATCTGGCTGGAAATGAACAAGAGCCAGAATTGGAAGTCGACTTTGATGCATTGTTAAGTGAAGACTTAGATGAACAGTTCGAGATTGAAGAAGATTTAGAGCAAAACCACGAACAATCAATGCCGGAAGACTTTGTGGAAATTGAAGACTTGATTGCACAAAGCGATGATGTTCTTACCACAGAGGAGCCTTATCAAGAACCAAATATGGATGTCGGTCTAGATGACTTTGAAGATTTACTAGCGGGAGATAACCCTAAAGATGTTGATCTAGAAGAAGATGGCTTCTCAGCAAAGCTAGACTTAGCACGGGCATATCTTGAAATAGAAGACTTTGACTCGGCAGTTTCAGCCTTGGAGGAAGTCATGGAGAATGGTCCTGAGTCGGTACAAGCGGAAGCCCGATTGCTAAAAGAGCAAATAAAATAGTGTTGGATAATTAACAAAGGGGGCGATATCGCCCCCTTTGCTTTTCTTCCCCTTGCCAATAGCATAAAATGCCCGGCTATAATTTAGTGAAGAGTTTGCAAGTGTATGCGTGTAGTACTAGGTATCGAGTATAACGGTGGCAACTACTCAGGTTGGCAGCGTCAAAGTCATGTAAGTAGTGTCCAAGAAGAAATTGAAACAGCGCTTTCGCGGATCTGTAACCATCCCGTCGAAATTGTTTGCGCAGGTCGAACGGATGCTGGTGTACATGCCACTGGGCAATTAGTACATTTTGATACCGATGCCGAGCGCGAAATGAGTGCATTTACACTTGGTATGAACTCGCAATTACCGGACGACATTGCGGTACGATTTGCCCAACAGGTTGATGACGAATTCCATGCACGCTTTAGTGCCACAGCAAGGCGATATCGTTATGTGATATACAACCATACTTATCGCCCTGGTATTTTAAGGAATGGGGTAACGCACTTTCACTATCCCCTAGATGTTGAAAGAATGCAGGCTGCATGTCCACATATGCTGGGTGAACAAGATTTTACCTCTTTCAGAGCAGTACATTGCCAGTCAAATACACCGTTTAGAAATATTCACCACCTTCAGGTCAACAGGTTTGGTGACTATGTCGTCATAGACATCAAAGCGAATGCATTTTTACACCATATGGTTAGAAATATCACAGGGTGCTTGCTAGATATTGGAATTGGTGAGCAGTCGCCAGAGTGGATGGCTGAATTGTTGGCGGTAAAAGATAGAACACAGGCCAGTGCGACAGCAAAACCTAATGGTCTATACCTAGTTGATGTTGATTACCCAGAAAAGTGGGGGATCCCGAAAATGTCTGTGGGCCCGCTATTTTTGCCAGAAGTCGAGATTAAAAAATAAAAATTACTGAGAAGCTGGTAGTCCTGCATAAGCTATTTAAATTTAGCAAGTAGCTGTCTGTGTTGTGTACATTAAAATATCAGTTCCTCATACGTCTATTACTTGTTAAGACTACTAAGACCAGTTTTTTATACCGCTGTTGCCTTAAACATGTTTTAATTGGGAAAATCTGTCTGTGTGCACAGACTAATATACAGAATAAAGACAAGAGAGTTGCCAATGAGTTGGTTAGAAAAAATCTTGCCTAAAGCTGCTAAATCGGCAGGTAAGAAAGAGGTACCGGAAGGTGTCTGGGCAAAGTGTACGGCCTGTGATTCCATCTTATATAAAGCTGAACTAGAAAAGTCGCTATATGTATGCCCTAAATGTGATCATCATATGCGTATTTCAGCTCGTGAACGTCTAACACGTTTCCTAGATGATGGTGAGCTAGTTGAATTAGGTACACAATTTGAGCCTCAAGATGTGCTCAAATTTAAAGATTCTAAAAAGTACTCAGACCGTATCACCGCAGCACAAAAAGTCAGCGGTGAAAAAGATGCTTTGATCGCGATGAAAGGTCGCTTGAAAGGCATGCCAGTTGCTGCTGTTGCATTTGAATTCTCATTCATGGGCGGCTCTATGGCATCTGTTGTAGGTGCGCGTTTTGTAGCAGCCGTCAATGAGTGTCTTGAGCATAATATGCCTTTAATTTGTTTCTCTGCATCAGGCGGTGCACGAATGCAAGAAGCGTTATTCTCACTAATGCAAATGGCTAAAACCAGTGCTGCACTTGCAAAAATGAGCGAGCAGGGCCTACCGTTTATCTCTGTGTTAACCAACCCAACTATGGGTGGTGTATCAGCTTCATTAGCAATGCTAGGTGACATCAACGTGGGTGAACCAAAAGCATTGATCGGTTTTGCTGGCCCTCGTGTTATCGAGCAAACAGTACGTGAAACCTTACCTGAAGGGTTCCAGCGCAGTGAATTTTTACTAGAGCACGGTGCTATTGATGTGATTATTGACCGTCGTGAAATGCGTGACTCTCTAGCACGTATGATTTCTAAGTTTATGGACTTGCCTTCTACAGAACAAGAGCATAGAGTAGCGTAAATTTTTCGAAATTGAGCTAGCTATGTCACACATCAAACCTAGCCAATCATCGAGTTTAGATGATTGGCTTTGTTATTTAGAGCAACTACACCCGGCCAACATTGAGATGGGGTTAGAACGTGTTGCTCAAGTCGCCAATAATATTCACTTACTAGACACACCCAGTAAAATCATCTTAATTGGTGGAACCAATGGCAAGGGCACAACCGCGCGCTGTTTGGAAGCGATGCTGTTAGCTCAAGGCTATTCAGTTGGTACATACGCATCCCCTCATCTTATTCGTTATAACGAACGAGTTCGTATCAATGGCCAAGAATTAGCGGATCAAGATCACGTAGATGCTTTTTATCAGTTAGAACAGGGTAGAGGCGAGACGCAGTTGACGTACTTTGAATATGGTACATTAGGTGCGCTTGCACTTTTTAAGCGCTACGAAGTGGACTATGTGTTACTTGAAGTGGGCCTAGGTGGTCGATACGACGCAACCAATATTGTCACACCATATGCCAGTATTATCACGACGATAGATCTTGATCATAAAGAGTATTTGGGCGATACACGCGAACTGGTTGGTTATGATAAAGCCGGTATTTTCAGAACCAACACACCTGCAATTGTAGGCGATTTGAATATTCCCCATACTGTGACGGATTACGGTTTAGAAATTGAGGCTGAAATGGTTTTATCCAAGCGCGATTTCTATTTTACCCCTCTTGAAAGTGGCCTGCGTTGGCAGTATCTAGATTATGATCTTACGCTTTCTCAACCTGCAATCCCTGCACAAAATGTTGCCACTGCCCTGACTGCCTTAGCACACTTGAATTTATTACCTGCTGAGCAAAAGGTACGTGAGGTGCTGGATAGCTTGCAAGTGGAAGGTCGCTTTCAGAAATTAAGTACCAAACCTTTGGTGTACACTGATGTAGCGCACAACCCTGAATCTGCACGCTATTTACGTACAAAGTTGCTTAACCTAAAAAATCAGGGCTTTAAAATTAACGCCTTAGTCGCTATGCTTGCTGATAAAGATAAAGCTGCGGTGATCGATGAGCTAGGTGATGCAGTCGATAGTTGGACATGTGCAGCCCTCAATGGACCACGCGCTGAAAGCGCAGAAAATATGCGCCAAGCATTGAGTAATACGCAACAAGAAGAGATCCTAGCGTTTCAAAGTGTTTTTGCGGCACTAGATGCAATGCTTCCAGAGCAAGATGACAACTCAGCGCTGATTATTTTTGGTTCGTTCTTTACCGTTGCAGACGCGATACAGTATTGGAAAAATAGAGAGTAAAACGTGAACTCAGGATTTGTAAACCGCCTTGTAGGCACCAGCATCATAGTAATTGCTGCGATCGTTTTTATTCCAAATATTTTGGACGGCGAAAAAGTGCACTATAAAGAAGGGTTTCAACAAATTCCTGAGCGCCCAGAATTCAAATCTATTGACCTGCAAAAGCCCATTGATGCACGAGCTCAGCTCGCTCCTGAGCCAAAAACAGAGGTTGTTGAAGAGGTTATCGCAGATGATATAGATACTCAGATACCTGTCGATAGCACTGCGGATTCAGCATCAGTAGATAGCGCATTGGAAAGTCAGACTATTGCGAAATCTAAAGATACCGATACAAATGCAGTTACTAAACCGAGTGACAATCGTAGCGAGCAATCACCTGCACCAAAAGCTGAGCAGCCAATGACAGAGCAGGTTAATAAGCCAAAGCAAGCAGTCACGGTGGAAACAAAAGAGCCAAAATTGGCACGGTCGGAAGATTCTAACTTTTCAAAAATGGCCTATGTGATTCAATTAGGTAGTTTTTCACATAAAGCCAATGTGGACGCACTGATCGCTAAGCTGAAACTAAATGGCTTTAAAACTTTTACGCGTCCCGTCAAAACGCCGAATGGTACCCTGACCAAGGTGTTTGTCGGACCAGATTTAAATAAGCAAAAACTTGAAGCTAAGTTACCAGAACTAAAGAAGTTAACCAAGCTTAATGGTAGGCTTACCCAGTTCAAGGTTGCAAATTGATCTGGCAATTCTAGGGCGTGTCTTATAAAATGCGCCCAAAATTAACGACTTGTTGGTTATTATGATTTGGGTTGATTACGCCATATTTACAGTTGTCGGTATTTCTACCTTTTTTGGCCTGATACGCGGCTTTGTAAAAGAAGCTATGTCCCTTGTAGTTTGGGTTGGCGCATTCTTTATATCCAGTCTATTTTATCAATATCTATCCACTTTCCTTACCTTTGTTTCAGAACCCCTTTTGAGAAACGCAGCAGCAATAGCCATACTATTTGTCGCAACGCTGGTATTAGGTGGATTGGTTAATTTTATATTGGGCGAGCTGGTACAGCGTACCGGATTGTCTGGCACAGATCGTATTGTTGGCATCTTATTTGGTGCGATGCGTGGCGTGCTAGTAGTCAGCGCCCTGTTGTTTTTTCTCGATGCTTTCACTAAAGCCCCAGATACAGATTGGTGGAAGTCATCGGTAGTAATCCCTGAATTTGGATTTGTTATTGAATGGTTTTTTTCATATTTGGAAAATAATTCGAGCTTTTTAAATTCAGCAAACCGTTAATCGGCGAGGAATTTTTTAATGTGTGGTATCGTTGGGATAGTCGGAACATCACCTGTTAATCAGGCATTGTATGACGGCTTAACTGTTTTGCAACACCGCGGTCAAGATGCAGCAGGCATCATTACCATTGACAACAATACGTTTAGCCTTCGCAAAGCGAACGGCTTGGTTAAGGACGTGTTCCATACGCGTCACATGAAACGACTACAGGGCAATATTGGCATTGGTCATGTGCGCTATCCAACGGCTGGTTCTTCTAGCTCAGCAGAAGCGCAGCCTTTCTACGTAAACTCTCCTTTTGGTATTTCTTTAGCACACAATGGTAACCTAACCAATGCTGCCGAGTTGAAAGAGCGTTTATTTACCAAGGCTAGACGACATGTAAATACGACATCGGATTCAGAGATCCTGTTAAATATCCTTGCCTATGAGCTGGGTCGCAGCGATAAAATGAAGCTTGATGCAGACGATATGTTCACCGCTATTGCAGCTGTAAACGAGCAGAGCTCAGGTGGTTATGCAAGCATCGCGATGATCATTGGCCATGGAATGTTGGCATTTCGTGACCCGCACGGTATACGTCCGTTGGTATTTGGCAAACGTGATACTGATAATGGCACAGAGTACATGTTCGCCTCAGAAAGTGTTGCACTCGCGATAGATGGTTTCGACTTTGTACGTGATGTGGCGCCAGGCGAAGCAATTTACGTGACAGAAGATGGACAGTTCTTCTCAAAAATGTGCGCTGATAAAACAATGTTGGCACCATGTATATTTGAGTTTGTATATTTTGCACGTCCTGATTCTACCATCGATAATATGTCGGTATACGCGTCACGTGTAAACATGGGTACTAAGCTGGGTGAAAAGATCCAGCGTGAGTGGGCGGATAAAGACATCGATGTAGTTATCCCAATTCCTGAAACGTCATGTGATATTGCGCTGGAAATTGCATCCGTGTTAGAGCTGCCATATCGCCAAGGTTTCGTGAAAAACCGCTATATCGGCCGTACCTTCATCATGCCAGGGCAAGAGCAGCGTAAAAAGTCTGTACGTCGAAAGCTAAATGCAATCGATCGAGAGTTTGTTGGCAAGAATGTACTGCTTGTTGATGATTCGATTGTACGCGGTACAACTTCTGCGCAAATCGTAGAAATGGCTAGAGAAGCAGGAGCAAAGAATGTGTACTTTGCATCTGCGGCGCCGGAAGTGCGTTTCCCGAATGTATATGGCATCGATATGCCATCGGCATCTGAGCTAATTGCTCATGGTCGAGAGTTAGAAGACATCAATGCGAGCATTGGTTCTGACGGCTTAATTTATCAATCAATCGAAGATTTGATCGCTGCGGTTCGCATTGAAAACCCAGAGATCAGTCAATTCGAGACATCAGTTTTTGATGGCCAATATATTACTGGTGACGTGGACCAAGAATACTTAAATCGTGTTGATGCGTTGAGAAATGACTCAGCCAAGTCGACGCGAGAAAAGGCAATGTCTGCAAGTCTTGAATTACATAATCAAGAGACAGGTGAAGGCGAGTAACCTTTGCTTCACATTGAGTATGTAAAAAAGGGCGATGGTTGATACCATCGCCCTTTTAGTTTGATTTCGTTTTTAGGATAAAAGCAAAGGAAGCGTCAATCACAACGCTCCCTTAAGTAAATGTAGGGCTAATTATGCCATTCGTCCATAAAATCGCTGTGGCAGCCAAAATGATAACTAATAAAATAAGCCCACACGTCACCATCGAGCTTGCATAGATAAAACCGCGTTCCTCAGGTATATGCATTAGAATAGGCACGCCTGTATAAAGCAAGTAGACAGAATAAGCGACAGAGGCTATGCCAACACTGACTACAAACCACAGTTCGGGATAAAAGGCTGCAATTGCAGACATAAAGAGTGGTGTTGAAGTATATGCTGCTAATTCTAATGTTTGTGTAAAGGTTGGCGCAGCACCAAAAGTCACCGCCATCCAGTGAGCTAAGTAAGCAAGTGCAAATACGCCAATGATCAGGGCAAAATACATGGCTATGGCAATCAACAAGGCACTGTCGTGTGTGAGATAAACTGCGTCACCCGTGCCTATTTTCCAGCCTAAATGAACCGAAGAAATATACCCCATGATACTTGGAATAAGCGCTATCAATACCATATGGGATAGACTAAACGTGGCATTTTCATGATGATTGTCAATCGTTTGCCATTCCTCGATTGGGTGCGCATAGAGCCCCCACAAATGGTTTAAAATCATACAAAGCCTCTCTTTAATTTTTGGGTGTTTTTTACACTACTTCAATTAACATATGAAATATTGGTTAAATTTTGTCAAGAAACTCGAGTTAAATGACGTGTTTGTTTGATCCCAATTAATCAAGATTGAACAATTGCAGAGCGTCAAGATAGAGCGCTATGCGGGGTGTGTGGTAGAATAGGGCATTAGTTCGATAAACTTTGATGATGATGTTAGACAAATACGCTGAGCTGCTTGCTCCTATATACGATTTTTTGGGCACCTGTACGCCGGATAGCTGGATAGACGAGGCTAAAAAACCAGAAAACTTGCAGCGATTACTTGTTGATCATATGCATTGCGAATTAAAAGCAGCACAAAGTGCAGCTTTTTTGATCCGAAAATATGCGGTTGATAATGAATCGGCAAAAACCTTGCTTGGTTGGGTGAAGCCCTACGAGGATTTTGTATATCGTAAGGTGGGGGATGGTAAATTTTCAGCCAGTAAAAACGAGTTAATTGGCAGCCTGACAGCAAAACCTGAATTTGCCTATAACCAAGATATCCTTGAAAAAATGGTGCGTTTAATCAAAGAAGAGCTTCATCACTTTGAGCAAGTTCTAGAAATTATTCAGCAAAGGGGTCTGCGTGTACAAAGTTTAAACGCATCTCGATATGCAGCGGGCATGATAAAACATGTGCGCACATTTGAGCCAGCTGCTTTAATCGACAAACTGATCATAGGTGCTTTTATTGAAGCGCGTTCTTGCGAACGGTTTGCTAAATTAGCACCATTTTTAGACGATGAATTGGCGCGCTTTTATGTCTCATTGTTGCGTTCTGAAGCACGCCATTACCAAGATTATATTGAATTGGCTGAGCAAGTTGCACAGGCAACTGATCCTAAGCGTTTCGATGTTGCTGCACGCATCGCTGAATTAAAAATCATTGAAAATGCATTGATAGACTCACCGGATGAAGACTTTAAGTTTCACAGTGGCACACCGGTTAATGGTTCAGTAGCCACATAAATTAGGTTATTTGCGGCCTGCGCGTCTATTTGGAAAATACTCTATCTGCCTTTTTTTACGCCTAGATGCGCGATACGCTTTTTCTCCTTTAAAAACTAGGCCAAACCATAGTAGGGCTGGCCAGTATAAAAAAGATAGGATCTCTAGATTCTCAAAAAAACTGTAGCAGATAAATACGGTCATTAAACACAATGCAGTTTGTGCGGTTTTAGAGTCTTGTGACTTCCATAAAAAATATACAAAGGTAATGGCCATAGGGACTGCAAGTGCTATCGCGCCTACGATCCCTTTAACAAATAATAGGCCATACCAGCTGTGATGGGAACCAATGGGCATTCTCTCAACCAGTTTAGGCCCGCGTTCAACAATGCCATGCCCCCAAATTGGTGCTTCAGCTTCCCAGCGCTGAATAGCAATATTAGCTAATGCTTGGCGAACCCGCGTTGAGCCCGGTCGCTGCTGTTTTACCGCTTCATAGGAATCCATGATCCATTGATAAACCGGTTCTCCGAGTAACAAAATAGCGGGGATAAAAAAACCAAGTAAAAATAAAAACCAAGGCTCTTTAAATTTGTCGCTAAACATTACCATGGGAAAAAGCATGATAAATATTGCGATACCAGCACGAGATTGAGAGAGAAGCAGCATGGCCCAGCAGCCTGCGATTGCCCAGCGGCGAATGCGCGCATTTTGCTCTTGAAGGCAGAACACCAGATAGATACAAGCCATAAACCCAGCAGCGGGTGCCCAAGGCGTGAAGAAGCGCCATCTACCAGCTCCGGTTTCTGGGTTTATCCCGTAAAAGCTGACCATAAAAAAGCTTTCCCCAGGACCCCCAATGACTTTTAATGGCGAGAGAAAAATATCGCCAGGAAGTCGGCCTAAATAAAAAATGAAAGAGACGACAGCGAAGATGAAGGTTTGTATTCCAATAATGCATACGGCGCGAACAATCACTTCTTTTCGAATTTGAATAAGGTTGCCAATCAATGGAAAGAGCGCAAGCAGAGCCCAACCTTTCATCCACCCAATGGAGGACTTGATGGTTTTTCCGATGCCTAAAGACCAGTTGAAGTGGGCGATAATGAGTGCCACCAGCATCACCAGCATAGCGGCTATCCAAAGCCATACCATCGGGTTAATTGTGGCGTGCTTTTTATCAACTTCTACATAGAGGCGGGTGATCACCATAGCGAATAACAGCCAACCGATCACGGAACCAAGCACATACAAAGTGCCAGTTAAAAAAGAAGGGTAGGTCAGTACAAGGCCAGCCCAGACGACAAATTCCTCTGAGCTGACAAACTCTTTTTTTTCACCGGGCAATGCCGATAGTAGCAGCATGCATTATCCTTCTGCCTTTGGTTTATCAACGACCAGCGCCACGATCTCTCTGCGCTTGTTGACCATAAATATAGCAAGAGATGTGAAAATCATTGCAAAAAGGGCTGCTGCAACAGCAAGGCCTTTTTTCGGGCTGACAGCTTTAAATGCCAGCGAAGGCGGTGTCATTAGCTGAACAATCGGGTAGGAAGCGAATACGTCGGCTTTGCTTGCTTCTAGGCGCGCGGCTGCAGAAGTAAATACCGCTTCGGCCAAATCAAATTCACGCTGTAGGCGTTCAAGCTCAGCTGCTTCTCGCGCATAAATCTTAATTTTCTCGTTCAACAGTGTTTGCGCTTGGTCTAGTTCAACAAATTTTGCTTCTTTGCCTTTTTTGACCGCATATGCATTGATTAAATCTGCAAAAAGTTGCGCGCGTTTTGGATTGTTTTTTAAATCCAGCGTGGTAAAAATGTGCGCAGCATTTGGGCCGACCAAGCCTTGCGAACGATTTCTAAGTGACTGTTTTGAATGCTCAAAACGTGCAAATTCAGCTTTCACTTTAGGATGTCCATCGCCCCAACGTGAGCGGTATTCGCTTAATTGAGAGGCACTGGAGGTTAGCTCAGACAGATAGCCGCGAAACTCACTATCTGACTGTAATACAAATGCTTGACCTGCCATTGCCGGTGATACACCTAAATCAACACTCAATTGACTCACGTAGTCTTCACCTTGGCCGATTTCAGCTTGGATCATCACCATCTTCTCTTTGATTGAAGACAGGGTTGCAGTCTCTCTTTGCAATTGCTCAGCAGATACAATTAATGAGCGCTGTTGAAAGTCAATGATGTTATTACGGGTGGCATTGAGTCTTTCACGATACTGATCGAGTACTGCTTTGATACTCTCGTCGCGACGTTTTACTTCATCGGCACGAAGGTGGTCTAGTTGTGCTTGCAGTGCATCATAAATTGCCCATGCTTTGTTTTGGGCAAGCATCGCGGACTTACCTGTTGTTTCAATATTCAGGATAGATGTTTGCTCTGTTAAACGTACTTTTGGGCTGCCAAATTCGTGTGCTGTCAAGTTAAGCGTCTTTGCTGCATTGTCTAGCAGATTACGGCTTTTGATCATTTCTTTATAATTGACACGCGGATTGTAGCCTTTGCCAAACGGTGCACTGGTTGACGATACAACCTGACCAACTTCGTCAATGTTTACTTGGCTGTTGGCTCCGGTGCCAGGCAAAACAATATCAAAATCGCTTTTATAGGTCGGTGCTTTTTGCAAATAGGCAATTACCAACAGTGTGATAACAACATAGCTAATCGCACATGCAGCTAGATATGGTCTGTGCAGCCAACGATAAATGGTTGCTCTAAAGCGACTGTATGGCGTTGTGACTTGAAGTGCTGTACCCATGATACACCTCCTAAAACACCTTGAATGGTGCGACTAAATCTAAAACTGTTTGTGCTACATCTCTAAGATTTGTAATGTCAGAGTCGTAACACGCAATAGCGTCGTTTGGCATTACGTATGGATTTATTCTATCTCTGTAAGGCATACGCATTAATTGCTCAATTGAACGCTCGATAACCTGTGTTTGCTTGGTAATGGGGTGGGTGCTTACTAACACTACCCGGCGCGGTGCATTTGTATATGATTTACCACCCACACAGTTTGCAGACACTGCCGCTTGTAACAATCTTGTGCCGTATGGCAAGCTACTTGAAAAGCGCCCGATGGCTGCGTTTGAATTGCTTTCTGCTGAATCGATCAAATTAGACATAAAGACACGGAAACCTTTAGGTGTTATTTGCGACGGTCGAACTAAGTGAGGTTGAAAGCAACCAGTACTAGGCACAATCACTTGATCACCAGCAATCAATGCATAATCGGTAACTGGTTCGCCTGTCAGAATACCGGTGAGGTCTACTTCAACTTGCCAACCAGAACGAATTAAAATGACTTGATCCAGTTTTGCGTCAGGACGAATACCTGAAGCTGTTCTGACTGCTTCCGACAACAAACGTTTTTTGCTTTGATCGCCTGATGCTGCGAGACGCTCTTGCTGGACCTGAGAAGGAATAGAGGCATTTATCGTTACACGGCCCGGCTCAAAAACAGCGCCCGACACAGGCACTTCGATAGCAGCTAAATTTAGCACTCTAATATTGACATCTAGGGTATGTGCTTTGAATATGTTTGCTCTAATAAGGGCGAGTTCGATTCGCTCGCTCAGGTGTTTTGTTGTCAAACCAGCAGCGAAAATAGGTTCGATTACAGGCATTTCAAGCAACCCTGATGTATCTAGTATGTAACGACCATTAAACCCTTCACCATATTCCATCGATATTTCGATCAGATCGCCTGGGCTCAACGGCAGAGAACTTGCATCTTTCCCACCTAGTACAGGAACTGGCGCTTGGTTGTTTGGGTGTGTGGTGATGGCTCTGTCTACCCGATACTGTTTTGAAATGGCAAACTCATTGGCACCAGAACAGTCTAATCCAGCTGCAAATACGGTACCTGGTTGTGCTGGGTTAATTACGGTGCCTTGCGCATCAGGGTGGCCATAGAAACGGTTGTCGTTATCTTCTAACTCAGTTGTTCCGTCAATATGTGCACAGCCAGCAATCAGCGCGATATGGCACAAAAGTGCCAATATACTGAGCTTATTTTTGAGGCTGGTGACTGTCATAGTCTATTCCTTAATGAAACGATACTAACTTAAATAAAGCATTAATTAGGCCAGTTGTCTAAATCCTTTTAGATCAGTTGTTTATGGTTTTGTTTTGCATTTAAAAAGAGGTGTTTTGCAATTTGCAGTGTGGGGTGTTTGCAAAATAGAAAAACCAGCGAATGCTGGTTTTTCTATAAGTAGCGGCATCGAAGCCGTTTTACGTCGTTCAGTGTGACTTTTGAATGTAAGAGACTCCACGCATGGCGGTGTTTTCGATGGCGTTATAAATACAGGCTGGTAAAGCACTCAAGTAAGCGCAGGCCCAAGTAACTAAAGTTCGCTTTGGCTCTTCTTTTAGAATACGCCAATTTGTAGTAAGCGCTTGGTGCATAAGTTTTATAGCTTGTGTGCTATTTCTCGATTGAATTGCACGGCGACATAAATAGCGGAGCTGGTATGCTTTAGCTAGTGGTGCATACCTGTTAAAAAACGCTTCATGGCCGATTCTGTTTTGATCGACGGCATATTGCCAGCTGGTAAATTGTTTGTGCAAGTTTGACGACAGGCCTGATGCGTTAACTCGGTAGTAAGTCAGCGGCTGTGAAATACCCTCAAATTCAAAGTCAGTATCAAGTGCCATTCTCAACCACATTTCAATGTCTTCTGACTGACGTAGCTCCTCATCAAAATATTGTGTCCACGCACGCATACCATCTTGAAAGGCGACCGCTTCGAATACCGCTTTTCTGATAACGGGTGCTGAGCCATTGCCAACAGGGTTGCGACAGAAAATCTGCTTGGTAGTGATCTCTTTTAACGCTGGAAATTGGCCAATACCCAATGGCGCACCATCTTCATCGACAAATAAAGATGGACAATAGCTTACACCTACTTTGGGGTTGTTATCTAAGTGCGCAACGTGTAACTCTAATTTTTTTGCAGACCAAAAATCATCGGCGTCCAGCAGTGCGATGTATTCACCTTTTGCAGCGCGGATCCCCGTGTTTCTTGCACCAGATAAGCCGCGATTAAGTTGCTGAATCACTTGGATGCGTGGGTCATTGAATTGTGCAACTTTAGCCAGTGTGTCATCACTACAGCCGTCATCAACACATAGGATTTCAAAGTCTTGATAAGTTTGTTTCAGTACCGAGTTAATGCTTTGCTCTATGTATTTACCAACGTTGTACATTGGAATAACGACGCTAACTGTTGGATTGATTAAAGTATTCATAACAAGCTCCTTAGGCGGCTTTGATGGCGCTGAATTTGACAAGAAGCACGTTGATAGCTGGAAATATAAGCCACAAGGTGCTGCTTAAAAGTAAAACAAGTGCAAATGTGTCTGGCTGCTGGGGGGCTATAGCCAGCACACCGATTAGCGATACAGTCAAGCAAAACGCACATTGCTGCGTTTCTAACTTGAATAAGCCTTTGCTACGCAGCATGGCACTGTAGGTATCTGACCATACAGTGGTGATAGCAATCAGGCACAATAAGCTGGTAGTGGTAAAACTCGCTTGCCACTCAGTTGAGAATAAAAACGGCACATAGACTGGCACTAACACGGATTGGCAAACAAAAATGGCAGATACAGCAGTGGTTACCAACATAACTTTTTGGTTCAACTGATTTGTTTGCGCATTTTTTTGTTGTTGGCATACATAAGGGTATAGTGCCGTGATGTACGCTTGGCTAATGGACATTGCCAATCCAATCCCTGCACTTTTTGCAAAACTATAGAGACCAAATAACTCTGGTGATAGTAATCTTGCACCAATAAAGATGTCCATGTTCATGCGCAGTGAACGCAGGCCTTCAGCAGCAGCGAGCTGTGTTGATGAACCAAGTAAATAAAAGAAGGTATCGCGTTTGAAGCCAATTTTATGTGGCAATGTATCAACCACTGTAAAAGCACACAGCCACAGAATAGCGAAGGCCCATTTTGCATAAACAATCGATAACAAGCCCGCGTCAAAGTACAGAGCGACAGCGATGGTGGCATTTTCTAAGATGATGCAGCAGCTACTTATCATGCTAAACAGCGCCATACGATTATCACGCTGTACTAAGAATGCGCGTGTACTGACGATTGGAAACAATAAATAAGTAAAGGCCATTAGTGCGACTAACGTCGTTATATCATGCTCAGGAAATAGCCACTGCGTTGCGTACGCAACACCCAATTGTACAATGCAAAGCAAGATGCACAGTGCCCACTGGATACATAAGCCATTTGATAAAAAGTCTGATAAATCGCTTTCTTTGGCGCGGATAATCTGAGCGCCAGTGCCCGAGCGTAAAAGCAACCGAATAACTTCGTGAATACTCAGAGCCAGCATTGCAGCGCCATACTCCACAGGGATTAGGAACGCTGCCATCGCCATAATGCTGAGTAAGCGGGTTGCTTTAGCAACGACCTCAGCACCTACCAGCCAAGATGTGTTGCGTAGCAGTTGTGAAAGGGAGTGTTTACTTGATTGCATTGGCGCTTCTCAATAATCGGTCATACCTAAACCAATCAATAATTGCGCCAACTCAAATTTATAATTTAACTCTCTGTTAGATATAGTAATTAAAATTTATCGCCGCAGTTTCTCTAGTGTGTTATTGCAAATTGCGACGCATATATTTTTTAATTTGCAAAGTGGCTTTTAAGGTGATGGCTCCCATTTTTGTATCTTGCGATATAAAGTGGAAGGACTGACTTCGAGTAATCCAGCGGCCTTGACGACGTTGTCTTCACAAACCAGCAGTGCTTGTTCAATGGCAATCCGCTCTACTTCAGAAAGAGGGACTATGCTGTTTATCATAGGTGATGCGTTGCCATTTAAAGTGGTATCGGCTGTCGTAGTAGGCAAGGTGTTTTTTGCAGAAGCGACGTTTTTTGCTCTAAAGAGGTCTTCATTCGGTTTTAAGTGCAATTGCTGCATGAGCGTCTCTTCACTCACCATAGGTCCGTCAGACATTACAACGGCGCTGTGGATCAAGTTCTCAAGCTGCCTGACGTTGCCCGGCCAAGCATAATTCAATATGAGCTGTTCTGCCCGTTTCGAAAAGCCGACAAATAGTTTGTTTTCTATCTCGCTAAATTTGTTGAGATAAAACAGGGCAATTTGCAAAGGATCTTGATCGCGATCGGACAGGGCAGGCATATCTATGGCAATGACATTGAGACGATAAAATAAGTCTTCTCGCAATAGCTGCTGCTCAATGGCTTCGAGAGGATTGCGGTTTGTTGCACAGACAAACCTCACATCAACGGTTTCCACCTTCCCACTGCCCACTCGCTGGAATGTTCCGGTTTGAATAAAGCGTAAAATCTTGGCTTGCAATGCCATGTCCATTTCGCCAATTTCATCTAGAAATAGGGTACCACCATCTGCGAGGGTTGCAGCGCCATCTCGGTTGTTTGTGGCTCCAGAGAACGCGCCTTTAACATGACCAAAAATTTCAGACTCCATTAACTCCGAAGGAATTGCAGCGCAATTGATACAAATAAGGTCTTTGTTATGGCGTGGGCTTAAATTATGAATAGCTTCAGCCGCGAGTTCTTTACCTGTACCACTTGGTCCGGTGATAAACACATTTGCTCGGCTTGGGGCGGCTTTATCAATACATTTATACACGACTTGCATGGCCAAAGAGCTACCTATGAAGCGTTGAAACTGCGATCTATGTTCACGTTTATAGCGTTTTAAGCTCGCGCGTAGCATGTTGCGCTCGGCAATGAGCATTTTGGTTTGTAGCGCTTGTTCTATGGTGATCCTTAAGTTGTCATTGTCCCAAGGCTTTTGCATATAACCCCAAACTTTACCTTGGTTTATGGCGTCAATCAGCGCTGCTTGCTCGGTAAAAGCGGTGAGCATAATGCGAATGGTATCAGGATATTGATCAGCGATAATAGCGAGTAGTTCATTGCCAGTCATCTCGGGCATATTCTTATCTGTGACAACCACATCAATAGATTCGTTCGCTAATATCTCAAGTGCTGCAGGCCCACTTTCTGCGGTATGAATATGATATTGCTCGGAGCGCAGTGCTCGGCTGAGGGAGCGCAAAATGTGCGGCTCATCGTCAACAAGCAAAATATTAAGTCCTGTTATGTTATCCATCTAAGCGCTCCTTTATTAATTTTTATTCTCTATTAAGATATAGCAGTCTAACTCTCAGAGTTCCAAAGACTTTTGGCAGAAAGTACTGAACAATTAATATTTATCACGATGCGACAAACGCGACCGCAACAAGCATAGACAAAGTTCTTGTTTAAGTATAAAGATCCGGCAATTTTTATTGTATAGATAAAGTGTAATGCACGACTAAGATATGAGCAGAGAATAAAGTGCGCCCCACGCTAACAGAGCGCACTTTGGTTTGGAGAGCTTACTTAAATGTATGGACTATGGTTTCGTCTGAATCGAGCAGAAACAGTACTTGGTTTGTCTCTAACATACTATCAACGCGCACTAGCATGGTTTTTGCTGTCTGTGGTAGCGTAAGCGTATGTTGTAGCTGTCCTGAAGGATTAAATCTTAAAGTAGCAACCAACTCTTTATTACCCATCAGTTCGTCTTCCACAGAAGGTACTTCTACATCGAACGAATAAATTTTAATTGTTCTTCCTGCTAGAGATTCACCAAACACATTTTCACCGCTGAACTCCATGGTTACTTCGTCGCTGGTTCTAAATTTAAAATCAGGCATGACGTAAAGATCAGTCGAGTCAGTGGCAGCGGATTCTTTAAGCTCTGCTTGTGGCATAAAATCCTCCATAGAAGCAGCTGTCTCTTGAGCTGGTGTTTGTGTTGGTTCGGTTTGCTGCGGTTCACTGGCCGCTGCATTGGTATTTGTCGATACAGCTGGTTGCGTATTTGTTTGTGTTGCCGCAGGTGCTGGCGAGCTTGATTCTGAGCCGCCACCTCCGCCACCACATCCAGTCATCAGAGTTGCAAGTAGGGTGATACTGAACATCGCAGTTAAATTAGTTAATGTTTTCATGGTACGCTCCTAATTACTCTGATTCTGGCATGTAGTAGTGGGTGTCTCTGTCACTGGTTTTATACCAGTCCTGTGCCTGTGTACCGCTTGACTCAACCCAGGTTTCATAATTAGGGTATGCCCATAGCACATCAATATATTCACGCGGGTAGTTGAATTCTTCACTCACTGTCAACGCCCAAGGCAGGTTATCTGCGGTTCTGAAGTAGCGGTTTAGGCTTGGATCTGATGAGTCATCAACCTTACCAAAGCGGGTCTGGTCAAATAAATCTGTCGGCGGATAATCAGCCATGTGGACTTCGATTGTGCGATCTGCTGTTCTAAAGATAAAGAAATCTAAATCGGCGATACTCAAGCTTGG
This sequence comes from Pseudoalteromonas obscura, assembly GCF_030135505.1. Taxonomy (NCBI): domain Bacteria; kingdom Pseudomonadati; phylum Pseudomonadota; class Gammaproteobacteria; order Alteromonadales; family Pseudoalteromonadaceae; genus Pseudoalteromonas; species Pseudoalteromonas obscura. The sequence goes on along the minus strand of NZ_JASJUT010000002.1, from coordinate 557,932 downwards.
TTGTGATGCTTCAAAGGTCACATCTAATGTAAACGGTATCGGTTCAAAGTAACTACACTCTTTCACTGTATTGAAATGCGTGCATTTGCCTGACTCACCAGTTTGGGTAAATAATTGTGTATTACTCCAAAGTTGTAAAACAGCATTACTTTGGTACTCTTCTACCGACTTTTCAAAAGCTTGACCATCTATGGTGATGGTTGCACTTTCGATTAAGCTCGGTACTGTGTTCATTAATCTTAGCGCATACCCGTTTTCATATGCTGCGCCGCGTGCCGTTATCCAACCGTGCAAAATAAACCCACTGACTTCGTTGTTAGCATCAAAGGTTGTTTGAATGCGCTGCTTAACAACTAAGTCGTTTAAGTCGTAGTCACCACGCTGTGGCCAATTATCTTCATAAGCAAGTGTTGAGACACCTGTCTGCGAAGGGAAGTATTGGCTGTGTGAACGTCTAAAGTTGTTCGGGAATTCATCTTGGTCGTCTGGAATTCCGTCAGCATCGCTATCATTGGCCTCAGGCATAACAACGAGGTTGCTCGATTGGATAGCAGTGCCTGGACTACTTTGAACACTGAAAACAGCATCGTTAAAGTCGTTATCACCCCAAGTACGTGGTAAGTCCTCGAAACCAATGACCACTTCTTGCTCTTGCTCATCATATAGCAACACGCAGTGCTGTCTTAAATCTTCAGTTGGTTCTGGGTTGAGGGATGAAAGAGAATAATAGTATGGGATCTGCCAAGGTTTTACGCCGGTATAATACCAAAAGCCATTTGCAGCTACAAAAAAGCCAATACTGGTGCCTGCTGGGTGTGTACCAATACTGACTCTGTGACCATTGGTTAAGTGCGGATAACTTAAGTTTGGAAACACAATGGTTTCTTGGATTTGATCCGCGGATGTGGGGGGATTTTCTGGATCAAATGTAAAGTAGCCAAAAGAGTTTTTGTAACCAGCACCTTCGTGAATAAAAGTGATAAATACTTCTGCTTCCTCGGTCAAATGAATTGTAGACCCACTATCACCAGTAATGAACGCTTCGTTTACTTTCGCTTCAGGTAGTGCGTTGCTAATTCTCTGAAAGAAGTCGCTTCCATACTGATCTCGTGCATAGATGAGATCACTGGGTTTACCTGTATTTTGATTATAGCCACCAGGCCACACCTGACCTGACTGAAACTGCCATACGTAGTTGCCATCGACTTGTTGCACAGCGACCGCGTTGGATGCCAAAGTGCACAGTGCAGCAGAAAAGCACATCTTTGTTAAATAGCTCATAACGTGTAGACCTTGTTTTCGAATAAGTTAATTACACGTGAGCAGCAACCATGCCAAAATATTAATTCATTATATTACAATGACATATGGTTTTTAGTGTGCGTTTTAGAGCCTGTTTTTTGCAAATTCATATGCATATTTTTTAGATTTTTTAAAATGAAAAAAATATTTTTTATGCAAACTAAGGCTGAGTTTGCTTTATTTTAAAAAAGCGCGAAATCATATTAAGGAGTAGTAAGTGATAAAGAATAAAAGTGAGACTCTGGTATTTAGCGTTGCATTAAATGGCTACCAATGGCGTTATAGCCACTGTATAAAAAGCCAAAAGCAATACGCAAAAAAAATGGGCTATGACTATGTGGTCATCACTCGCCCACTATTTACCTCGTTAGGGGTAGAGTGCTGCTGGCTTAAGCTTTTACTATTAAAAGCAGCGTTGCAAGCTGGTTATAATAATGTGCTGTTTGTTGATGCTGATGCATTCATACAAGACGATTGCCCACAATTAGGATCGCTTTTCGTGGCAGGTAAGTTCATTTATATGGCTCATGGTTTTAGTGGAGAAATTAATTCCGGTGTGATGTTAGTACGTAATACACCGGCAGCGATAAAATGGTTTGAACAAGTACTTGGTGCGATTGAAACCCCAGTAGCAGAGTCGCAAGGGATTGGCTGGGGAGAAAATGGCCATGTGGCGCACTTTGCGAAAAGCTCCTCTGGGTTTCAGTTGATTTCTGATAAATGGAATAATACGCACTCGAAAGACATGAAGGATTATATCCGTCACTTTAATTATGGCCCTTTGAAAAATAGCTTTTTTGATAAAATGGTCCATAAAATCATTTTTAAAGTGAGTAAGATGCTTCTTAAGTGCGATCTCAATGATACCCTGCAACAAGGCAAAAAACTCTCAGTCGTTAATCGTAAATTGCCGGCGCTATTTAACAGAGTACGTCGTATTTATCCGCAATTTAGTAAGTAACTAAGAAGTGTAGCTGTAAGCCGGTTCGTGTTTTTTATATTAAAAATGACTTCTCGTTGTGCTTTGCAAATTAAAAAACTCTATTCAATAGAAAATTGTAAAATGAGATTAAATTTATTTAATTCAACACTTTAAATTTTTCATTTCATTTGGCACAGTCCTCGCAATTACCTCTACATCAAAGATTATGGAGGTAGTAACATGGCTGCTCAGACCAAAAAATATACAACTGCATCGACAGGCAAAACAAGTGCAACACGTACTGCAATTAGATCTACGTTTGCATTGGTTTTGATGGTCGCTTTATTACCACTGTATTTACTGAACACACTACTTGCAGTGCTTTTTTTTAAAGCACCACTCAAAAGTGAAAACTGGATAGATGTCGGCGGAGATGTAGTAGCGCTTTATCGCTGGCAAGTTGGCCTTTTCAAATCAAGCGCTAATTTAATTAATGTTGCGTTGGGCCAAGTTCATTTTGTGGGCACGCCCATTATTCGCGGCACAACATCAATTCCAAACGTGAAACGGTTTAAATCGCCGTGCGAGAAAGCCGGGTTATATGATTGTTTGCAGCTACATAATGCCACAGGTCTAGTTGTGAGTGATGAGCTAACGCTGCTTGAGGCCCAAACGCAGCAAAATTGTATTCAAGATGCATTGATGGTTATGAAGCTAGTTATGTGCAAAACGCTCTACAAAAAAGGCGGTAGCAAACAGGCGGAAAGCCACATGTTTGGTATACCGTTCGCCAACACCAAGATGCACGATGCAATTGATTGGGTATGTCAAAATGAACAGTCACAGACAAAATGTCGTGTTGGATACTTCCTCAACGTTAACTCAATCAATTTAGCGGCTAACAACATCGAACTACACAGTACACTTTGCGGCAGTGACAAGAACTTCGTAGACGGATCAGGCATGCGGATCGCAGCGCAGCATTCAGGCATCGATTTGGCGGACAACATCAACGGCACAGATATGCTGCCCCTACTATGCGAGCAAGCTGTACAGACAAAACAGTCTTTCTTTTTGCTAGGCGCAAAAGAAGGTGTTGCCCAAAAAGCAGGTGAGTCATTGCAAAAACAATATGTAGGCTTAGACATTCGCGGCGCGCATCACGGGTATTTTAACAGTGATGACGACATTATCGAGCAAATAAATCAAAGCGGAGCGACTATTTTGCTGGTGGCTCTTGGCTCACCTCGCCAGGAGCTATGGCTTGCTAAAAACAAACATCGTTTAAATTGCCAGTGTGCATTGGCAGTAGGTGGCTTATTTGACTTCTTTTCTGGGGCAATACCAAGAGCGCCGCTCTGGATGCGTGAATTGGGCTTAGAGTGGGTTTGGCGCTTAATGCAAGAACCTAAAACCAAGTTCAATCGCTATGTCATTGGCAACCCAGTGTTCTTATTCCGAGTTTTCATTTTAAAACAATCTATCAGAGGGCTTTAATCATGGATATCACAACTAAAATTGCGACAAACGTGACAACTGCATCAGCTCAAGCTGCGAACAAAGTAACTAAGCACCATATTGACGGTGTTCACCATGGCATTCCAGTGTGGTTCCAAAGAACGGTTGCTGCACTCGGTTTATTGGCTATTAGCCCTCTGCTATTGCTACTGATGTTAGCAATCAAACTAGAAAGCAAAGGCCCTGTAGTATTTCGTCAAACTAGAGTGGGTAAATTTGGTCGTCGTTTCACTATGTACAAGTTCCGTTCAATGTATATGCAAGACGACCCGCGTTTCCAAGCGCCTGATCAAAAAGACAGTGCTAGAGAGGGGGTATGTCAAAAGTACATTCATGACCCTCGTATTACTTGCATCGGCCGCTTCATTCGTAAATATTCGATTGATGAGCTACCACAGTTACTGAATGTAGTAAGAGGCGACATGATGTTGATCGGCCCAAGACCTGCTCTAGAAATGGAAGTGGCACAATACAAACCAGCACAACTGTCGCGCTTAAACTCAGAGCAAGGTTTAACAGGTCTTTGGCAAGTAACAGGTCGTGCGGATACGACGTTTGAGCAGCAAGTGCAATTAGACGAACAGTATATTGTTGAACAGAGCATCATGAGCGACGTTAAGATTTTACTAAAAACGGTACCATGCGTAGTAGGTGCAAAAGGTGCATATTAAATTTCAATCCCTTCACTTTACCCAGCCAGTAAGACGTTTACTGGCTTTTTTATTTTAAAAATCCCTGCATATTGCAATTTCGTTCTGCAAATTTTCATATTGAAAACCCCTAAAATTTAATACCTCTTTGTTTTAACTTATTGATTATTAATGTTTATATTTTTTATTTTGTTTTGGCATAGCACCTGCAATATCTAGTTATATACACAGAGTTGGGAGTAACACATGCAGAGCAAACACGACACCTATGTTGTTGGTTACTACGGCATGCGCAACAGCGGAGACGATGCGCTGATGTTAGCAAGCATTGAGGGGGCCAAAAGAGCATTTGGCAGCAGCAATATTGCGGTTAATGCGAGTAATCAATATGGTCTGGTTAGGCAACTTGATGTGCAAGGCCAAGCCCCTATGTTATTTCGAGGTCATCAAAGATTGACCCATTATCAAAGAGCTTATGGCGCGAAGAAAATTGTATTTGGAGGTGGCTCAGTACTGCACTCAAGTCGAGATATCGCACAAAAATGTCATATGATTTCGCTCTGCGGTAAAGAGTCGAGTTATGCCGTGGGCGTTGGGATTGAGGCATTTAAGACGACGGCAGATGAAAAACAGTGCGCGAAGTTTTTAAACAAATGTCATTTTATCGGAGTCCGCGATGCACAAAGCTTAGATATTGCTAAGTCGATTGCACCTACTGCGAATATCGCTCAGACATTTGATTTAGCGCCTTCACTTCTACATTACTTCGGCAATGCGATTCAATCTATCGAGCGTCGGGGAGTTGCTTTTAATTTTTGCCAGCAGGCTATCAATGCATTTGGTGAAGCTGATGTTGTCAGCGAGCGGGCTAGGATACGAAAGGCAGTCAAGTTGGTCACAGCCATATGGGAGATGACACGTGAAGATGTTTACTTGGTCGATTTTAATGACCATGGCACCTTGGGTGATAACAATGTTCACGAACAAATCTTACGCAAGATACCTAGCTATGTGCCGGTAAAACGCATTCGTTACACGGTGAACCCGTTGCGTCTATTGCAAAGTATGGCGATGTTTAAAGCTGTGATAGGAATGAGGTTGCACGCTGCTGTGTATGCTTACATGGTTAATACCCCCTTTATCAGTTTGCAATACCATAGCAAATGTAAGCAGTGGTCGAATCAAATAGGTATGGCAGATTTATATCAATTTGATGCCAACAGCTATGAACCTCTAGACGTTATCAATATCACCAATCAAGTCGTTTCAGGGCAGTGTATTTCACCAACATTACCCGTAGAGCAAGCGGTCGCTTTATCAATGAATAATTGGAGCAATGAATATGAACAGCATCAAATTCTCAGTTGTCATCCCTCTGTACAATAAGCGTGATTGCATAGAGCGCGCAATAAACAGTGTCGTTGCTCAAAGCCATCAAGCTGACGAAATTATCATTATCGATGATGGTTCAACTGATGGTAGCGCGGATATTGTCAATGGCTTAAAAATCGCGAATATCAAATTGGTTACACAAGTTAACCAAGGTGTATCTGAAGCGCGAAATGCCGGTGCCAACCTTGCGAGTAATGAGTTTATTGCATTTTTAGATGCGGATGATACTTGGTCTCCCTTTTTCTTAAGTCGTATTGCTGCACTCATCGAGCAATACCCTGAAATGGGACTATATGCAACGCGCTATCAAAAAGTTTACGGTGATAGTGATTATCAAGATGCGAAAATAGCCTTAACCAAATGGGATGCAAATGGTTACGAAATGGATAATTATTTTGAGGTAGCAGCAAGTGGAGACTTGCCATTTACGATGTCTAGCATCGTCGTAAGGAAATCAACGTTTAGAGATTTAGGTGGATTTCCTCGCGGTGAATGGATGGGTGAGGACCAGAGTTTTTATGTTAATTTTGCGCTATACGCTCGTATTGCATATTCCCCGTTGATAGAGAGCTTTTATTTTCAAGGTACGCAAAACAGTGCATGTGATAAAGCACCGCCAAAAGAGCTGTGCCCATTCGCTGAGCGTTTACTGTGCGATGTGGCTGAAGGGCGGATTACAGCACGGTTAAAACCTATGGTGTTGAAGTATGTTGGTGCGCATATTTGTGATTTGGCTAAACGCCATATCAAACATGGTTCTTACGATTATGCGGCGCAATTACTTTCGCACCCGGTATCACGTACTAAACCAATTCATTGGAGCTTATATAAATTGATTTCAGCGCCAATGGCAATATTCTCAAAAGCGGCATAGGTAACCAAGGTTAGTGAGTAGAGTACTTCAGTACTTTACTTGCTAAATTCATGTTGCTCCAAGGACTGAGACTGTTCAGTCACAAGTAAATACGAGCTTTGGCTATACCAATCTCCCAGAACCGTTCTCGTTTTAGTTTGACTTCTGTGTACTTTCGGTCGATGTGTATGGCCATGGATCATATGTTGAACATGGTACTTCTCGAACATATTGGTGACAGCATCATCGGTTACGTCAAGAATACTTGGAGCTTTACCTTGTTGATTGAGTTTACTTTTAGCTCGGGCATTTTTTGCAACTCTGCGACGATACCAAAGTGGCATAGAAAGCATGAGTCTTGGCCACCACCACCCTCGGCTCTTTTTACGAAACTTTTGGTACTCAGTGTCTTGGGTGCACATTTCGTCACCGTGAAGAATAAGCGTTGGGGTACCATACAAATCAATAACAGCTTGTTCTGGCAGCAACGTCATACCGCATAATTTCGCATAGTGTTCACCAACTAAAAAGTCGCGATTACCGTGGATGAAGTAAATACTTACATTACTATCACTGATTGCCTTGAGCTTTTTAGCAATTGCTAACGCGAGCGGATCGCCTTCATCATCCCCGATCCATACTTCGAAGAAGTCCCCCAAAATATATAAAGCGTCCACATCACTGTCTATGTGAGTATCCAAGAAAGCATAAAAAGCATTGGTGATATCAGGCCGGTGTTCGGTTAGATGGAGATCAGAAATAAAATAGGTCTTGCGCATGGTGTCTCTTGTGTGAATAAGAGCGCCGCAGCGCTCAAATTGCAAAGTCGGGATTATTCAGTGATAGACGCACTTTCGATGATGACATCTTCCAGTGGTACGTCTTGGTGAAAACCCGATGAACCTGTTGCAACACCTTTAATCTTGTTGACAACGTCCATACCTTCAACGACTTCGGCAAAAACGCAATAGCCCCACCCTTGCGATGTCTCGCTAGAGAAGTTTAGGAAGTCATTGTCATTTACGTTAATGAAAAACTGCGCTGTCGCCGAGTGTGGATCTGGCGTACGTGCCATAGCCAGAGTACCAACTTTGTTTGCAAGTCCATTGTTTGCTTCATTTTGAATTGGCGCCTCAACTTCTTTTTGGCTCATGCCAGACTCAAAACCACCACCTTGGATCATGAAACCATCAATTACGCGGTGAAAGATGGTGCCGTTGTAGAAACCACTTTCAACGTATTTTTTGAAGTTTGCAACGGTTGCTGGTGCTTCTTTTTCAAATAGTGCGATTTTGATTTCGCCGAAGTTTGTTTGTAAAACAACCATAATGGGTCCTTGAATTACAATAATTAGATTAAAACGCTATTTTATAGTACATCTGCTGAACTACAAAGTGTTGAAATAACTTTGACAGTTTTACTGTTTAATTTTTGTTACCTAGATAGGGTAAAATTCGCCTTTTTACAGTGGTGGCGAGCTTTTTCAAGTGATATGATGCAAAGGTTTCAAACTCGAATTTAGGAAAATCACTACATGTTGCAGATATACGACACACTGACACGTCAAAAGTCACAATTTAAACCGCTTGTTGAAGGCAAAGTCGGCATGTATGTGTGTGGTATTACAATCTATGATTTCTGTCATGTAGGACATGCACGCACATATGTATCTTTTGATGTTATCAACCGTTATTTTCGCTACCTTGGTTATGATGTTACTTATGTACGTAACATCACAGATGTAGACGATAAAATTATCAAGCGTGCTGCAGAGAATAATGAAGAGATCAACGATTTGACCGTGCGTATGACTAAAGCAATGCACGATGATTTTGAAGCATTAAATATCCTACCTGCTGACATTGAGCCGACAGTAACGGGCCATATGGATGAAATCATTGAAATGATTGAGCGCTTAATTGCTAAAAAGCATGCCTATGTTGGAAAAAGCGGCGATGTGTTATTTGATGTTTCAACGTTTAAAGATTACGGCCAACTATCGCAACAAGACCTAGATATGTTGCAAGCAGGTGCACGTGTTGAAGTTGCTGAAGGCAAAGATGACCCACTTGATTTTGTATTGTGGAAAAAAGCTAAGGCGGGCGAACCATCTTGGACATCACCATGGGGAGAAGGCAGACCTGGTTGGCACATTGAATGTAGTGCCATGAGCTCGAAGCACTTAGGCGATTTATTTGATATTCATGGTGGTGGTTCAGATCTACAGTTCCCGCACCACGAAAATGAAATTGCGCAGTCTTGCTGTGCAAATAATGGCTGCTACGTGAATACATGGATCCACACGGGCATGGTGCAGGTCAACAAAGAAAAAATGTCTAAATCTCTAGGCAATTTCTTTACTGTGCGTGAAGTATTAAAAGCGTATGACCGAGAGACTGTTCGTTATTTCCTTATTAACGGTCACTATCGTAGCCAGTTAAATTATTCACAAGAAAACTTAGACCAAGCACGCTCTTCTTTAGAGCGAATCTACACGGCTCTGCGCGGTGTAGAGTTGGTGGAAGTTGAGCTGACAGGCAACGCATACGCCGAGCGTTTTGAAGCCGCTATGAATGATGACTTTAATACGCCTGAAGCTTTACCTGTCATTTTTGAGCTGGCGAAAGAAGTGAACTTGTTAAAAGATTCAGATGCAAAAGCCGCAGGAGAGCACGCGTATATTTTGGTGAAATTAGCTGAAGTATTAGGTATCGCTCAACAGATGCCGGAGAGTTTCTTACAAGGCGAACAAGACGATGATGAAGTCGCTAAAATTGAAGCTTTGATTGAGCAACGCAAAACGGCACGAGCTAATAAAGATTGGGCTGCTGCTGATGAAGCGAGAGATGCATTAACTGCTCTGGGCGTAGTACTTGAAGACAGTGCAGGTAAAACAACTTGGCGCAAAGCTTAATAGCGCGATAAGCATTTTAAAAAAGGAGCACTAAGTGCTCCTTTTTTATTAGCAAAAATACGTATGGCAGGGGCCATTAGAGTGACATGCGTAAGTGGTGCCATTACAACCCGTTTTAGTGCGATAACCACCTGCAATATTAGGTGTTTGGGCATATGGTAGAGCGCGGCTGTCGTTACTTAGGGTTTTAACTTTCTTTTTATTTAAATTCAGTTTCATAACTAATCCTTTATCAATTTTTATGGCTGTTATCGCCTTTTCATATGCACTCTAGAGTAATTTTTCCAAAAGAGTACTGTAGGTGCATGTTTAGGCTAATATTTGCACGATTTAATTGCCAATGAAAAATTATCAAGTATGGTTATTTGGGGAACGTGACTGACTCAATTTGGTTTTATGATGAACAGTGGTATTTTGGATATATATCACATTAATTTATGGAAAAAGAAGATGAAGGAAAAGATACTTGTTTTAACTTTATTGGCATTGTCGGGGCTGTCGTATGCCAAATCTGGAAAAGGTAGTCAGGTTGAGTTTTTAAACTCCTATGCCGTGCTGCCTGCGGGACACAATTTACCTTTTTCGGAAGCTGTCCGGGTGAATGATATCGTGTACTTATCTGGCCAAATAGGTATTCAACCTGGTACAACTCAGCTGGTGAAAGGCGGTATTCAAGGTGAAAGCAAACAGACTATGGAGAATATCCAAGCAAGCTTAGAAGCACATGGTTTGTCGATGAAAGATATTGTGAAATGCACAATTATGCTTGCGGATATCAAAGAGTGGCCCAAGTTCAATGAGGTATATACGAAGTATTTCTCAAAACCCTATCCAGCTCGCAGTGCTTTCGCTACAAATGGGCTTGCGCTAGGTGCTCGGGTGGAAATTGAATGCATGGCTGTGCAAGCGAAATAAAACGAAAATGTGTCGTGCGGTGTTGCTATTCTATAGCATGACATATTTTGTCTTTGCAGTGACGCCGATTGACTCAGTTAGCCTGCTTATTTTCAGTTGAAGTAGTACACGCTTAGCCAGTATGTACCTGTTGCGTACATGAGTGTTGTCTATGACAAGGAGCAAATATTCAATAAGGGATAAGCGACTATATATTGGCGTGACACTTGCTTTAAACAAGGCGAAAAGGCCGCAGTAGGCAATTGCTGGCCGACGTTTAAAGGAGATAATGATGCTGCTACACAGAACATCCGCAATGAACCACACAGAAAGCCTTTCGGATAAGCCTGCCACCGCAAAAAAGACCCAAGAGCGAGATACTCAGACACATATGTTTGCAAAAGAGATGAGTAGCCAAGTTGTTGAGTCGGAGCTTTCTTTAGCACTGAAGCAAAAAGATCTTTCGACATCGCGATTGAATGACAGCTTTTTAGCTAAGGCACAGCAAACGATGATGTTTAACCGCCTTGGCGTCAATGAAGAAAAAATCAAAGAGATAGAATCCCAAATGAGAGAGCTGGTTGATAGATTAGAATCAGGCGCGATAGAACAAAAGGAATTTGAAAAACAAATGTCCATGTTACAGTCAATGCTTGCTAAAGAGTATAGAGGGGGCAGGGATGGCGAAACTGAGGAACAACTGGAGCACCCATAGCAGGTGAATGCTCCAATTGGTTAACTAGCTGTGATATTTATCGCAAGCTTCTAATGTATTTTCTATAAGGCTAGCGACTGTCATTGGACCGACACCTCCAGGAACAGGAGTGATGAAGCTGGCTTTTTGTTCTGCGATATCATACTGCACATCACCAACGAGTTTACCTGACTCTAAACGGTTAATTCCAACATCAATAACAATCGCACCTTCTTTTACCCACTCGCCCGGAATGAATTCCGGTTTGCCTACTGCAACGACAAGTAAATCGGCACGGCGAACATGCGACTCAAGGTCTTGTGTAAACTTATGGCACACGGTTGTAGTACAGCCTGCGAGCAATAGCTCTAGTGACATAGGTCTACCAACGATATTTGATGCACCAACAACAACGGCATGCATGCCTTTATAACGGACGCCTGTTGACTCTAATAATGTAATAATACCTTTCGGTGTACACGGTCTCAGCGCAGGCATTCTCTGTGCCAACCTTCCAACGTTGTACGGGTGAAACCCATCAACATCTTTATGAGGTTGAATACGTTCAAGAATTTTCTCTGCATCTAGCCCTTCAGGTAAAGGTAGCTGTACTAAGATTCCATCTACTTCTGGATCTGTATTTAGGCTATCAACTAGCTCGAGTAACTGTGCTTCGCTTGTATCGCTTGGTAGGTCGTAGGATTTTGATACAAAGCCAACTTCTTCACATGCTTTACGCTTTGAGCCAACGTATACTTGACTCGCCGGGTCTTGTCCGACAAGTACTACTGCTAATCCTGGAGCTCTAAGCCCTTGAGTTACGCGCTGTTCAACACGAGTTGCGACTGTATTGCGAACCTGTTTCGCAATTGCTTTGCCATCTATGATGTTTGCCGTCATGGGTGACCTTTATATATGGGGGTTAGTTACTTGAACGATTATAGAGTCTATATAGAGGGACTCTAGTAATAATTTTTACTACAGCTGATATATCTAGCAATTACAGAGTTGCATTAATAGATAAACCAACGGTGTTGCCTATATTTTCGCAAACTTAAGCTAATTAGCCAAGTTAGATTCCGAGATTAAGCATGTGTATTAGTATAAGTCACGGCGGAAGTTGGGCGAATTTTGGCTTTTTCAGCTGCTTTTTGACCCTTTTGTGTCAAAAATAGGCAGTTGAACGAATTTATAAAAAAAATGTTTGACCTCAACAACTCAAATCTCTATTATGCACCCCGTTGCCAACGAGGGGTGTTAAACAAAAACATTCTTAGTAAGTAACAAAATCGGCGATTAGCGCAGCTTGGTAGCGCACTTGGTTTGGGTCCAAGGGGTCGCAGGTTCAAATCCTGCATCGCCGACCACTTTCTTCTAAAGTTAGTGGGTGGATAGCACACAAGTGTTGTTTGTGTTGCGCCCGTAGCTCAGCTGGATAGAGCAACGGCCTTCTAAGCCGTGGGTCGAAGGTTCGAATCCTTCCGGGTGCGCCATTTAAACAAAGTCCACAAGTATGTAGTGGCGGCTGTAGCTCAGTTGGTAGAGCCCTGGATTGTGATTCCGGTTGTCGTGGGTTCGAGCCCCATCAGTCGCCCCATCTACACACTCAAAAATATATCGGCGATTAGCGCAGCTTGGTAGCGCACTTGGTTTGGGTCCAAGGGGTCGCAGGTTCAAATCCTGCATCGCCGACCACTTTTCTGAAAAATATATATTATCGGCGATTAGCGCAGCTTGGTAGCGCACTTGGTTTGGGTCCAAGGGGTCGCAGGTTCAAATCCTGCATCGCCGACCACTTCCTCTCATAAATTTCATCATTTTTTTTATCTCTTTAATTTACTCCTATTTTATCTATCAATTATTTGTTCTGATTGCTCGACTCTCCCGTTTTATAGGTTATAATGCCGCGTCTAATGTTTAACATAGTGCCCTGATGGGGCAGGCAGCAAGCCTGACATGTAATTGGTTTTGAATGAATGCGATTAAATGCGTTGTTTCCGATTACACTTTAATGTCGACTTGTTTGTGAAGGAAGGCGCGTTGCCGCCAAAAATGAAAATTGAGGTATATCATGCAAGTTTCTGTTGAGACGACTCAAGGCCTTGAGCGCCGTCTGACTATCACCGTTCCTGCAGAGAACGTTGAGACTGAAGTAAAAAAACGCTTACAACAACTGTCTAAAACACAGCGTATTGACGGTTTCCGTCCTGGTAAAGTACCAGTTTCTGTGATCAACAAGCGCTACGGTGCAGCAGTTCGTCAAGAAGTTGCTGGCGACCTTATGCAGCGTAACTACATCGAAGCAATTGTTTCTGAGAAAATCAACCCTGCGGGTGCTCCAAGCTTCGCGCCAAAAACTTTAGAAGCTGGTAAAGATCTAGAGTTTGAAGCAACTTTTGAAGTTTACCCAGAAGTTGAGCTTAAAGATCTAGATAAAGTAACTGTTGAAAAGCCAGTTGTTACAGTGACTGAAGATGATTTAGCAAACATGCTAGAAACACTTCGTAAGCAACATGCATCTTGGACTGAAGTAGATGCTGCTGCAGGCGAAAGCGACCGTGTAACAGTTGACTTCCTTGGTACAGTTGACGGTGAAGAGTTTGAAGGCGGCAAAGCTGAAGACTTCCCTCTAGAGCTTGGCCAAGGTCGAATGATCCCAGGTTTTGAAGATGGTATCGTTGGTAAAAAAGCAGGCGAAGAAGTTGTTGCAGACGTAACTTTCCCTGAAGAGTACCACGCTGAAAACCTAAAAGGTAAGCCTGCTCAATTCACTATCACAGTGAAAAAAGTAGAAGTTCAAGAACTTCCTGAACTAAGCGATGAGTTCGCAACTAAATTCGGCGTTGCTGAAGGCGGTGTTGATGCGCTTAAAGAAGAAGTTAAGAAAAACATGACGCGTGAACTTGACCAAGCTGTAAAAGCAAAGGTTAAAGAGCAAGCAATCAAAGGTCTACTAGACACAAACGAAGTTGACGTACCTAAAGCGCTTATCGATCAAGAAATCGATGCACTTCGTCAACAGGCTGCACAGCGTTTTGGCGGCGACGCTAAAAACATGCCAGAGCTACCAGCTGAGCTTTTCCATGAGCAAGCTGTAACACGTGTTAAGACTGGCCTTCTTCTTGGTGAAGTGATCAAGGCAAACGACATCAAAGTTGACGATGCTAAAGTTGAGTCACTAATTGAAACTGTTGCTTCTGCATATGAAGATCCTTCAGAAGTAGTTAACTACTACAAAGAAAATGATCAATTAATGCAGCAAATGCGTAATGTTGCAATGGAAGAGCAAGCTGTAGAAGCTGTACTTTCAAGTGCAACGGTAACTGATGTTGAGCAATCTTTCGACGACATCATGAACCCTCAGCAAGCTGCAGAGTAAGTTTCTTACCTCGTCTTAGAGGAAAGCATTGACTTACAGCTAAGCTAACGCTTAAATGGCTCGTAATGCTCTGTTAAATGCAGTGCTGCGAGCCTTTTTCGTTATTAGAGTTAATAATTTAAGGTCTGTTCAAGAGAGAGTCTTGAATGACGCAGCAAACCTGCCTCGCATATAAAGGAACCAATAATATGAATGACGGTATGATAGACCCGCTAAACGCCTTAGTGCCTATGGTTGTTGAACAAACAGCAAAAGGTGAGCGTTCTTACGATATTTACTCGCGCCTTCTAAAAGAAAGAATTATCTTTTTAACAGGCCAAGTTGAAGATCATATGGCCAACTTAATTGTTGCGCAGATGCTGTTTTTAGAGTCAGAAAGCCCTGACAAAGATATTTTCCTGTATATCAACTCCCCAGGTGGTTCTGTAACCGCGGGCATGTCGATCTACGATACCATGAACTTTATCAAGCCAGACGTGAGCACGGTATGCGTAGGGCAAGCTGCGAGCATGGGAGCGTTTTTGTTATCTGGTGGTGCCAAAGGCAAACGTTACTGTCTACCAAACTCTCGTGTTATGATTCATCAACCATTAGGTGGCTTCCAAGGTCAGGCATCTGACTTCGAGATTCATGCCAAAGAAATCTTAACAATCAAAGAAAAATTAAATAGGTTGATGGCTGAGCACACGGGTCAACCGTATGATGTCGTTGCCAATGATACTGACCGTGATAACTTTATGAACGCTCAAGAAGCGGTAGAGTATGGGTTAGTTGACGCGGTACATACAAGCCGCTAAAGATTAAAAACTAAAGAAAGGTGGTACATTACACCTTGAAATAATAAAACTTGGATCTATATCTTAAGGATGTCCAAGTTGACTTACTTTCGGTGTAAAAAAAGCTACTTTTGACCGAGTAGCACCACTTTGCTTTAGCTTAGTTATGCCAACTGAAAGTTTATTTGGTATAGTTAAAGCATGTATTGTGTTATCGAATTAGAGATAACTCACCAAATTTAAGAGGTAGTTGAATGTCAGACACTCCTACAGACGGCGACAAGAATAGCAAGCTCTTGTACTGCTCATTTTGTGGTAAGAGTCAGCACGAAGTACGCAAATTGATTGCTGGTCCATCAGTATATATTTGTGATGAATGCGTCGAACTGTGTAACGACATCATTAGAGAAGAGATCAAGGATATCGCGCCGCAGCATGATGCGTCTGATAAACTTCCGGTGCCTAAAGAGATCCGCAATCACTTAGATGACTATGTTATCGGTCAAGAACATGCCAAGAAAGTGTTGTCAGTAGCGGTTTATAACCATTACAAGCGACTCAAGAATCAGGGTATCAAAACAGACGTAGAACTAGGTAAAAGTAACATTCTGTTAATTGGCCCAACAGGTAGTGGTAAAACATTACTGGCAGAAACTTTGGCAAGATTATTGGACGTGCCATTTACTATGGCTGATGCGACTACCTTGACCGAAGCTGGTTACGTTGGCGAAGACGTTGAAAATATCATTCAAAAGCTTTTACAAAAGTGTGATTATGACGTTGAAAAAGCGCAGCGTGGTATCGTTTATATCGATGAAATTGATAAAATTTCACGTAAGTCTGATAATCCATCAATTACGCGAGATGTATCTGGTGAAGGTGTTCAGCAGGCGTTATTGAAATTGATTGAAGGTACAGTTGCATCTGTTCCTCCGCAAGGTGGACGCAAGCACCCTCAGCAAGAGTTTTTGCAAGTAGATACGTCAAAAATTCTATTCATTTGTGGTGGCGCATTTGCGGGCCTTGATAAGGTTATTGAACAGCGCAGTCATACCAATACCGGTATTGGTTTCGGTGCAGAAGTAAAAGCGTCGGACAGTGAACGTTCATTAAGCGAAACATTTAAAGACGTTGAGCCAGAAGATTTAGTTAAATATGGCTTAATTCCTGAGTTTATTGGTCGTCTACCTGTTGTTGCTACGCTAACTGAGCTAGATGAAGACGCATTAATACAAATTCTGAATGAGCCAAAAAATGCGCTAACAAAACAGTATGGTGCGCTATTTAAGATGGAAGGCGTTGAGCTTGAATTCCGTGAAGATGCTTTAAAAGCGATTGCGCATAAAGCAATGGAACGTAAAACAGGTGCTCGTGGACTTCGCTCTATCGTTGAAGCTGTGCTCCTTGAAACCATGTATGAGCTTCCTTCGATTGAAGATGTTAGCAAGGTTGTGATTGACGAGACTGTAATTAAAGGGGAGTCAGATCCCATTTTAATTTACGAAAATAGTGGTCAAGATAAAGCTGCATCTGAATGAATTATCAGATAAGTTAGAAAAGGAGCCTAGTGCTCCTTTTTTTGTCCAAGAGTTGAACTTTATAGAGGTCATCCCCATATACCTCTGTAATCTTAAAAATAAATGAAGTGCAAAGAGAACATAATGACGCTTGAGAGAACGGATCGAGTTGAAATTCCAGTGTTAGCACTGCGCGATGTCGTGGTTTACCCTCATATGGTGATCCCGCTATTCGTTGGTAGAGAGAAATCTATTAGATGTCTCGAAGCTGCAATGGAAAATGACAAGCAAATTTTTTTAGTGGCTCAAAAAGAAGCCTCCATCGATGATCCTAGCACTGACGATATCTATGAAGTCGGTACGGTTGCTACGGTTTTGCAGTTATTGAAGTTACCTGATGGTACCGTTAAGGTGCTGGTAGAAGGGACACAAAGAGCAAGAATTGATGAGTTTTTAGTAACGGATGAGTATTTCTTAGCGCAAGCTCAATTTATTGCCTCTGAAAATATTGCCGAGCAAGAGCAAGATATTTTTATCCGTAGCGCAGTAAGTCAGTTTGAAGGGTATGTAAAACTCAATAAAAAAATCCCACCTGAAGTACTGACTTCCGTGTCTGGTATTGATGAAACTGCGCGTTTAGCAGACACGATGGCTGCACACATGCCAATTAAGGTACCTGAAAAGCAAAAAGTACTTGAATTGTATAATGTGACGGAGCGACTCGAGTATTTAATGGCTTTGATGGAAGGTGAAATAGACTTACTTCAAGTTGAGAAAAAGATCCGTTCTCGCGTGAAAAAGCAGATGGAAAAGTCACAGCGAGAGTACTATCTCAATGAGCAAATGAAGGCCATTCAAAAAGAGCTCGGTGAGTTAGACGACGTCCCTGATGAATTTGAAACCCTGAAAAAGCGCATCAGTGAAGCTCAAATGCCTAAAGAGGCAGAAGAAAAAGCGGCGTCTGAACTGAATAAGCTGAAAATGATGTCGCCGATGTCTGCAGAAGCGACAGTTGTTCGCTCCTATATTGATACACTGATCAACGTTCCTTGGAAAAAACGCTCCAAGGTGAAAAAAGATTTGGCGAATGCGCAAAAGATTTTAGATGCCGACCATTACGGGCTAGATAAAGTTAAAGAGCGTATTATTGAGTATCTAGCGGTTCAGCAGCGCATTAACAAGCTTAAAGGCCCCATTTTATGTCTCGTTGGTCCACCGGGTGTTGGTAAAACGAGCTTGGGTCAATCTATTGCGCGATCAACTGGGCGTAAATATGTTCGCATGGCGCTCGGTGGCGTACGTGATGAAGCCGAGATCCGTGGACACCGTCGTACGTATATCGGCTCAATGCCTGGCAAGCTGATTCAAAGCATGAGTAAGGTTGGGGTTAAAAACCCGCTGTTTTTACTCGATGAAATCGACAAAATGTCATCAGATATGCGTGGCGATCCTGCTTCTGCGTTGCTTGAGGTATTAGATCCTGAGCAAAATAGCAGTTTTGCGGACCATTATTTAGAAGTTGAATATGACCTATCTGACGTGATGTTTGTTGCGACATCAAATAGTTTCAACATTCCGGGTCCGTTACTTGATCGTATGGAAGTTATTCGCCTCTCTGGGTATACAGAAGACGAAAAGTTAAATATTTCAAAGCAGCACTTGATCCCTAAGCAAATTAAGCGCAATGGCTTGAAGGCTGGTGAAATCGAGATTGAAGACAGCGCGATTATTAACACAATCAGATACTACACGCGTGAAGCGGGTGTGCGTAATCTAGAGCGTGAGATGTCTAAACTGTGCCGTAAAGCTGTGAAAGCAATTTTATTGGATAAAGATCAAAAGAAAGTCGTAATTAACGCAGACAACCTAGAGAGCTTTTTAGGTGTGCAGCGTTTTGACTATGGTAAAGCAGAAGATGGTGACCGCGTTGGTCAAGTGACTGGTTTGGCATGGACTGAAGTGGGTGGTGATTTACTGACGATAGAAAGCGCTGCGGTTCCTGGTAAGGGTAAACTATCCTATACAGGTTCTTTGGGTGATGTTATGCAAGAGTCTATTCAGGCTGCAATGACTGTGGTCAGAAACCGTGCTGAAAAGTTACGAATTAATGCTGACTTTTACGAAAAGCGTGACATCCATGTTCATGTGCCAGAGGGCGCTACACCTAAAGATGGTCCAAGTGCGGGTATTGCGATGGTCACAGGCTTAGTATCGAGCTTGACAGGTAATCCTGTGAAAAGCGATGTGGCTATGACTGGTGAGATCACACTCCGAGGTGAAGTACTGCCTATTGGTGGCTTGAAAGAAAAGCTTTTGGCAGCACATAGAGGTGGGATCAAGACTGTGGTCATTCCTAAAAAGAATGAAAGGGACTTAAAAGAAATCCCTGAAAATGTCTTAGAGGGCTTAGAGATCCACCCAGTTACTTGGATTGAAGACGTTTTATCAATCGCCCTTGCTCAACCTGTGGACAGTTTTACTGTTGAAACGCAAAAAACTGCTGCGAAAGCTTAAAAAAGTCGAGAAAAAGGGTTTTCAAATCCTAATGGTGTGCTAAGTTAAGCACTGGATTTAGGCCTAGGGCACGGGAAGCCCCGTAGATTCTAGGCTGTAATACATTTAAGCAATAGAGAATCGAAAGATTTCTCGTAGTTAACAACAAAAGTGATGTTAGTTTTAAACCACCATCGCTCTTGATAATAACAATGTAAGAGGATGATATTGTGAATAAATCTCAATTAATCGATCAAATCGCAGCTGATGCTGATATTTCTAAGGCCGCTGCTGGTCGTGCACTGGATTCATTCATTGAGTCAGTAACCGCTGCGCTAAAAGATGGCGACTCAGTTGCCCTTGTAGGCTTTGGTACTTTTTCTGTTCGTGAGCGCGCTGCACGCACAGGTCGTAACCCTCAAACGGGTGCTGCAATTGATATTGCTGCTGCTAACATCCCTGCTTTTAAAGCTGGTAAAGCTTTAAAAGACGCGGTTAACTAAGAAAAGCTTATATTTTTACAATCACACTATTGTTAAATAGATGTAATTGGACGCATAAGCTTCAAGATAAAAAGCGTATCTGGTAAGATACGCTTTTTTTACATGAGCTAACTGATGCAAAGTACCTTGGTGCTTTGACTTAGATAAGAGATAGAACAAATGCTTGAAAAGATTAGAGAGGGCTCTCAGGGCCTTGCTGCCAAGATCGTTCTTGGTGCAGTTATCTTGTCTTTTGCGCTGGCAGGGATCGGTGGTTACCTAGGTCAAACCACAGAGCAACCAGTTGCAGAAGTCAATGGTGTTAAAATTACCCAGTTGGAATTTGCAAGGGCGTTCGAAAATGAACGTGGTAGATTAGAACAGCAATTTGGCGAGTACTTCGAGCAAATCGCTTCTGATCCAACTTATATGGCACAAATTCGTCAAGGTGTTGTAGATCGCTTGGTACAACAAGAGCTACAAAACCAACTTGCTATTGAGCTTGGGCTACGTGTGAGCGATGAGCAGATCAAGCAAGCCATTTTTGAAATGCCGTATTTTCAGATTGGTGGTCAATTCAGCAATGAGCGCTATTTACAGCTGATCAGACAAATGAACTTTCAACCAGATGACTTCCGTGAATATCTGCGCGAAGAGATGACGCGTAACCAATTGGTTTCTGCGATTGCTGGTTCTGATTTTGCGTTGGAGAGTGAAGTAAAACAGACGCTTGTTTTACAACAACAGACTCGTGATGTGGATTATCTAGTACTAGACAAAGAGACCTTAAAAGATCAGGTTTCGGTAACAGAATCTGAAATTCAAGACCATTACGAATTGAATCAAGACCAGTTTATGTCGCCAGAGCAAGTTGCGCTGAACTACATTGAACTTAAAGCTGATGATATGGAACTACTAGAGCCTGTCACAGATGAGCAGGTAAGAGCTTATTACGATGAAAACCAAGCTCAGTACTCTGAAGATGAAAGGCGTCGTGTTTCACATATCCTAGTTGAGAACTTGGAAGATGCGGAAGCTGCTAAAACAAAAGTACAAGACCTATATGCTCAGCTTCAAGCTGGAGCAGATTTTGCGAAGCTTGCACAAGAGCATTCAGACGATGTTGCAAGTGGCGAGCTAGGCGGTGATCTTGATTGGATTGAGCGTGATATGATGGATCCAGCATTTGAAGAAGCCGCTTTTGCTTTGGCAAACGTAGGTGAATTTTCAGATGTTGTAGAATCAGAATTTGGTTTTCACATTATCCAATTGACAGATCTTCAAGCGCAAGAAGTAAAACCTTTTGCGGAGCTAGAAGCGGAATTACGTGCTGAGTTAGAACAAAATGCGAAAATTGATGCGTTTTACGGCAAGCAAGAAGAAGTACGTGAGTTAGCGTTTGAAGTTGCAGATACACTAGAAGACGCAGCGGCAGCAGCTGAAGTAGAAGTGAAAAGCACTGAACTTGTTGCGCGCAACTTATTACCTGCACCACTAAATCAGCCTACGGTAACTCGTGCTATTTTCACACCAGAATTACTGGAAGACGGCGTGAACTCTGAAGTAATTGAAGTTGCACCTGAGCATGTAGTTGTAGTGAGAGTCGTTGAGCATAAACCAGCTTCTGTTAAACCGCTTGAAGAGGTGTCTGCGCAAATCAAATCACGTTTAGAGAATGACAAAGCATCTGAGCTGGCAAAAGAAAAAGCAGAGACGTTATTTGCACAACTTGAAGAAGGCAAAGCGCTTGCAGATATCGCTACTGCTGAATCGCTTGAAATGAAGACTGAAGCTTCGTTAGCGCGTCAGAGCTTTGCTGTTTCACCTGCTTTGGTGACTAAGGCGTTCAAATTGCCTCACCCTGCTGAAGGAAGCACATCTAAAGCAATGGTTGAATTAAATAACGGCGATTCAGCATTGTTAGTTGTTAAAGCTGTGAACATTGCTGATGTTGCAGGTGAGCTTGAACCTCAACAGAAGCAAAGCATTACTAGAACTCAAGTGAACAAGAACTATCTTGCACTGTTAAGCGCATTAGAAGGCACGGCGGATATCGTGAAGCCGAGCACGTTTGAAGTAGCAGAAGAAAACTAAGACACTTCTAATGATGAATAAAAAAACCACCGCAAGGTGGTTTTTTTATTTTAACAGAGGTCTTTTATTGTCAGATTTACACCGCCAATAGCTTTTTCATCACTTTGGATTGAGGGCGATTGAATATCGTGTCACAACAGCCATATTCGACAGCTTCACCATTGTTCAATACCAACAGTTTATCACTCATATGTTTTACTAGGCTAAGGTGATGAGTGATAAGCACATAGGTTAAATCAGTCTCTTGCTGCAGCTTAAGTAATAAGTTAACTATTTGCGCTCTGACAGACGGATCCAATGAAGATAGTGCTTCATCCAAAACTACTACTTTAGGATCTAAAATCAGCGCTCTGGCAAGTGCTACACGTTGTAATTGCCCTCCACTAAACATATGAGGGTAATATTCATAGTGTTCAGATAACAACCCAACACGAGATAATGTCAGCTCAATTTTTTTATTACGCTGCACTTCCGTTAATTTGGTATTGAAGCGCAGACAATCATCTAACATTTCACCTATAGTAAGGCCAGGGTTGAGAGAGCGTGTGGGGTCTTGGAATATAAGGCGAATATGATGGCATTCTCGTCTAGTTGTGCCATCGTCGACAATCATGTCACCATTTAATAATATCTGCCCTGAATCAGCGTCTTCGGCTCCGGCAAGCACTTTAGCAAGTGTACTTTTTCCTGAACCTGTTTCACCTATCACAGCCAGTGTTTGTCCTGGCGCTACCGCAAACGAAATATCATTCAATACTTTGACTTTATTGCGTCTAAATAGCCCAGAGCGTGTTTTAAACGTTTTACTCAGCGCCTGAACTTTTAACACGGGTTGCATTTTTTCTTCTCTCTATTGAGTGGGAAATGACATGCATAAGAATGACCATGAGACTTGACCAACAAAGGGGTTGCAACACATTCTTTTTGCGCCTGTGGACAGCGAGGTCCTAATCGGCAGCCAATGGGTAAGTGCTGCAAAGGCGGAATTGTGCCTTTTAGGGCGTAAAAAGGGGCTTTGTGGCCTAAGCCGTGGGCATAGTCTGGTAATGACTTGACCAGTGCTTGCGTGTAAGGGTGATATGGATCAGTGAACACTTTTTTGGTCGGGCCCGCTTCAACCATCTGTCCGCAATATAAAACATGGATTGCATGAGACCATTGAGTTATTTCTTCTAACTCATGGGAAATCATTAATATCGACATGTTTTTTAGTTGGTTTAAACTCTTGAGCAGCCTAAAAACTTGAGCGCGTGTAGTGCTTTCTAACGCGGTTGTGGGCTCATCAGCAATCAGTAATTGCGGATTTCTCGCGATTGCCATAGCAATCATTACTTTTTGGCATACTCCTTCGGACAATTCATGCGGATAACTGCTCGATACTTTTTCATCTTCACGTATTCCTACTTTGTGAAGAAGTGCTTTTACTTTCGTCTTCCGCTCTTTTTTTCGGCCAAAGAAGCCTGCCTTGAAGCAATCATCAGGCAGCGATTCAGCTACCTGCTCGAAAATCTTCGCCGTTGGATCTAAGCTTCTGCGGGGTTCTTGATATATCATCGCCATATCCCGGCCAACCACTTTTCGGCGTTTTTCCGGGCTTAGGCGCATTAAATCGACACCACGCCAATGCATTCGGTCAGCCGTGATACGCCAGCGGGCATTGAGTACACCAACAATGGCTTTTGCAATTAAACTTTTTCCGGAACCTGACTCACCAACAAGTGCATGTACTTCGCCTTCCTTAAGGCTCAAGTTTACTTTATCAACTGCACGGATCACGCCATCTTCGGTCGGCAGTTCAATGGTGAGATTTTTAATGTCAAGTAGTTGCATTAGGTTGCCTTTCTAGCTTGGAGTGCTTTTCTCAGCCCATCTCCAACAAGGTTAGTGGCTAACACAGACAAAAACAATAGGGCACCAGGTAAACCTACAGTCCAAGGTGCGAGATATATAAGCCCCAAGTTTTCGGCCAGCATGGCACCCCATTCTGTAGTTGGAGGCTGAGCTCCCAATTTTAGAAAGCCAAGTGCTGCGATATCAAGGATAGCCGTAGAAAGCGCTAGGGTAAATATGACCACAACATGTTCATAAATATTTGGAAATACGCCACGAAATAGGATGTGAGTTCGACTTGCACCGTCCAATCTATAGGCGCCAATATAATCTTTATTCAACTCGTCTACGACTAGGTTGCGGATGGAGTGAATATGTTGCGGTAACAAAGCTAGAATAATTGCCCAAACCGTGTTCAGTAGTCCGGGGCCTAAAATAGCGATAATAATGATTGCCAAAAGCAGTGATGGTATCGCCAGCGTAATATCAAGTAAGTGATTTAAAATACTAGATTTAAACCCTCGGTTGATCCCTGCAAGAGTACCAAGAATCACCCCTAAAACAGTTGTTACAAGCGCGGCAACGATAGACAAACCAAAGGTATAGGTAGCACCATTCATCAGGCGAGAAAGCACATCTCTGCCAAGATCATCTGTGCCGAGAATAAAGTGTACATCACCATCATCATGCCAAGACGGAGGTATAAGCAGTGCGTCACTGTGTTGTTGGTCAATGCCATATGGGGCCAATAGCGGGGCAGTCATTGCTAATAGGGTTAGTCCGATGAACATCCACAGCCCAACAAGAGCGAGGTGATTCGCTTTGAAATTTCGCCATAGGCGAGATAGTGGTGAGCGGTTCGACTCTTCGCTATATAAACTAAACTTTGCCATGAGACTGGTTCCTAGACACGGGGTCAAGTAAAGAGTGAGTCAAATCCGCCAGCATATTTGCAAAGATAACGAACATTGACACAGCGAGCAGTCCGCCCTGAATGGCTGGATAGTCCCGTTGATAAATACTGTCTATTAACCATCGACCTATGCCGGGCCAAGAGAAAATGACTTCGGTGACCATAGCCAATGTGATCAGTGTGCTAAATTGTAGGCCAATTTGCTTTATGACAGGTAACAGAGCATTGCGCAGTGCATGGTCCAAAATAATTTGTCTGCGGTTTAGGCCTTTTGCTCTTGCGGTCTTAATGTAATTTTGTTCCAACACATTGAGCATAGAATCTCTAGTAAACCTGGTAAGTACGGTTGTTGGATACATTGCTAGAACAATTGTTGGCAGTGCTAAATGATGCAGTGCGTCAAGAAATGCTTGTCCACCATAAGGAAAGTCAAGCAGCCAAATGTCTAACAGAATAAAATTAGTAACGGCGGGAATTTCGTATAAAAGGCCAATTCGGCCAGACATGGGAAACCAGCCAAAGCCGAGGCAAAAAACCATAATAAGCAACAATGCGAGCCAAAAAACTGGAATAGAGAAGCCAAGTAGGGTGAGTGTACTAATGACTTTGTCAGGCCATTTTTTATGGTAGGCACTGGTAATGATCCCCGCAGGGATCCCTAATAGAATGGCGACAACCAAAGCGTAAAAACAAAGCTCAAGTGTTGCAGGGAGCAGCAGTGCAACATGTGAGGAAACGGTTTGACCAGATGATAAAGATACACCCCAGTCACCTTCAATTAATCGTCCGATAAAGGCGCTGTATTGCACAATAACGTTATCTTCGATGCGATACTTTTCTTCGAGCAATTGAGACTGACTAAAGCTGGTATTGATCTGTCCACTAAAGTTAGTCAGCAAATCCCCGGGAAATAGGTAATTTAAGCTAAAAGTGAATGCAGTTAGTGCAAATAGCATGAACAGCAGTAAGCTTAGACGTCGCAAAAGATAGTCCAGCATTATTGTGTACCCTTCCTTACATTTGCCAGCGAGACGCCACCAAAAGGTCTCAATTCTGCACCTGAAATTTCTGCGCTGCGAGCTTGAAATCGAACTCCGTGGGCTATTGGCACTAATGGCAATTCACGGATCAGCATCTCTTGCGCTTGTTGATAGTAGAATTTGCGCATTTTCAAGTCATTTGTATCGAGTGCTTGAGTCAAAAGAAGATCAAATTCAGGGTTACACCAATTAGCAGGGTTTTTACCAGTAAATGTCGCCGTGCAACTCAAAAGAGGACTAAAGAAGTTATCAGGGTCCGGGGTATCTGCGGCCCAGCCCAACAAAACACTATCGTGTTCATGGCGGCCAATTCGCTCGATAAAAGTATTCCATTCATACTCAACTATTCTGGTACGGATCCCTATTTGGCGTAAATCACTTTGGATAAGCTCAGCCATTTTTCGTGCGTTGGGGTTATAGATCCGAGAAACAGGCATGGCCCATAAAGTCATTTCAAAACCATTTGGAAACCCTGCTTCCGTTAAATATTGTTTTGCTTTTACAGGATCATAATAAGGCATGGCCTGTGGCGTATATGCCCAAGAAGATGGAGGTAGAATAGATTGTGCAGCGATGCCATTACCATAAAATACAGCCTGCATAATTTTATCAAAATCGATACTATGAGCGAGGGCCTTTCTAACTAACGCATTATCAAAAGGGGGCTTTTCAGTATTGAATGCCCAATATCCAACATTTAAGTTAACAGCTTTGTCGACCACGATATCTTTACGCTGTGACAGAGCTTCTAACTGCGTTGCACTTGGATGAGAGGTAATGTCGCATTCTTTTGTCAGCATTTTAGCAATGCGCGTTGTATTGTTGGTGGTAATGTCATAAACCAATTGGTCGACAGCGTGGTTGTGTTTCCAGTATGCGTGATGTTTGTGAAAGCGTACTAAATTGTCTCTTAAGAAGTGTTTGTATTTGTATGGACCTGTGCCAATGGGCAAAGTATCGAAGAGATGTTTTTTGTCTTGGCTTGCTCTAAACATGGCATATTCTTCAGAGAGTATGACCGCAAAGTCCGTGGCGATATTAGACAACAGGCTACTTTCGGCGCTAAACAGCTCAAAGCGAACCGTATATTCATCGACTTTGATTATTTTTCGGATCAGTTGGTCCATACCGACACTTTGAAAGTACGGATAATTGGCGTCGTGTACAAAGTGATAGGGGTTATAGACGTCAAACAGGCGACTAAAAGAGAAGATGACATCGTCTGCATTCATTGTGCGGCTAGGGGTAAAGTAATCAGTTGTATGAAAAGCGACGTCTTTTCTCAGTTTAAAGGTAATTTTTTTACCGTCGTCACTGATCTGCCAGCTTGTCGCCAGCTCAGGCTTAAATTCAGCCGTGATTGGATCAATACTTATCAAAGAGTTATATAATTGGTTTGCAATTATATCTATGGTGGAACCAGTGGTTGTAACCTGTGGGTTAAAAGATACTGGATTCGCCTCTGCACAGTAAACAATACCTTGTGTTTTACTGGTGGGCTTTGTTTGTGGCACTTCTCCACAAGCAGATAGAATCAAGGCCGCTGCAGCGCCTATTGTGGTTGCTTTGTATCTTTGGCTAATGTTTAACAGGCGAGTCATTCTGGTGACCACAGCTAAGCCTCTTGTTGTGAGTCTAACAAATTGTATTTTTTCAAATATCCCCTTAGCTGATGATACGTCAATCCGAGGTTTTGTGCAGTTTTCTTTTGATTAAATTGGCTAAATTCAAGTGCTTTTTTCAGCAATTCTATTTCGTAATCACTGGAGAGTGTTTTTAAATCACATGGAAAGGAATGTTGTGTGTTTGTAATTGAGCTCACCATGGGGGTCTCTGCGGCCTCTACCACTGCTTCCTGAGTGGGTGAAACATGGCTTGTTAGGTCGGTAACTGGCGCTTTTATTCTTTGTTTTGGTCGAAATGGACTTTCGAATGGGTCAAATGTAATTTGGTGAACAGCGAGGTGTTCATTGCCATGGCGGTAAAGACTGCGCTCTATTACATTTTTCAGTTCTCGAATATTTCCTGGCCAATCATAGTCGAGTAAAGTTTCGGTTGCTTTACGAGTGAAGCCGCTAAACAAAGACCAACCCAGATCTCTGGCCATATTGATGGCAAACTGCTCAGCTAACAATAAAATATCTTCCTGACGCGCTCTCAGTGGCGGCAGAGTAATAACGTCAAAAGCAAGCCTATCGAGCAAGTCATGTCGGAACTCTCCTTGATCGGCTAGGCTGGGCAAATCTTCATTGGTCGCACAGACTAGTCGGGTGTCCACTTTAACGGTTTGCTTGCCACCGACACGCTCGAACTCACCATATTCAATAACACGTAGCAGCTTTTCTTGCACCATGGCAGATGTATTCGCCAATTCGTCTAAAAATAAAGTACCGCTATTTGCGCGCTCAAAGCGGCCTTCATGACGTTTACTGGCTCCGGTAAAAGCGCCCGATTCATGACCAAACAATTCACTTTCTAGTAGGTTTTCGTTTAGAGCGGCGCAATTGAGTTTGACGTAATTCTGGTCCCAACGCTCTGATAGGAAGTGCAGTCGGGCAGCTATGAGCTCTTTACCTGTACCACGTTCACCGATAATAAGTACGGGTTTGTCTAGTGGAGCAAGCTGAGATACCTGATCGAGAACAGCTAAGAAACTGTCGGATTGGCCGAGCAAATTATCCTGTTGACGGAACTGACTCATAATTGACTAACTCTTAGTTTTTTTGACTAATATATAGTTTATTTGAAAAGAGTGTGGATAGAAAGCTTTTTGTTTTAATTGTAGCTTATTGAAAAATAGTATTTATTTTTATTTTCAAAGTTGGCAAGCTTATTGATACATATTTATCAGCAATATAATTCACAACCAATGAGGTACAAGATTATGGGAATTTTTTCACGTTTTGCTGACATCGTTAATTCTAATATTAATGCAATATTGGATAAAGCGGAAGATCCAGAAAAAATGGTCAAATTGATCATCCAAGAAATGGAAGACACACTTGTAGAAGTTCGCTCCACTTCGGCAAAAACACTTGCTGAGAAAAAAGAGTTAGAAAGACGTGTTGAGCAACTTAACGGCCAGGCAAATGATTGGCAAGAAAAAGCTGAGTTGGCACTGACAAAAGAGCGTGAAGATTTAGCGAGAGCGGCTTTGCTTGAAAAGCAAAAGGCCTCTGATGCTGCGCAAAGTGTTGCCGAAGAGCTAAGCCATGTTGAGTCGCACATCGAAAAACTGCAACAGGAAGTGACCACGTTACAAGAAAAGCTGGCAGATGCCAAAGCACGTCAACAGGCTATTGTGTTGCGCCAACGCTCTGCAGAATCACGTCTAGATGTTAAAAAGGCACTTGATAGCACAAAAGTTGAAGATGCATTGAATCGCTTTGAGCGTTATGAAAATAAAATTGACGGTTTAGAAGCGCAAGTCGAGTCTTATGACTTAGGCAAAAAGTCACTGGCTGATGAGATTGCTGATCTGCAAAAAAATGAAAAAGTAGATGATGAACTTGAAGCTTTAAAGAAAAAACTCGCAAATAAATGAACCTAAGCGCACCTACTGTTAAAGTAGGTGCAATAAAATAAAAATACGCTGCCAAGACCAAATAAACAGGAGAAGGTTATGTTAGACGCAGAGATACTGGTTGCCCCAATTATTATTTTTATGATCGTGGTAGCCCCGCTGTGGCTCATTCTTCATTACAAGAGTAAAAAACAGGTGAGCCAGGGTTTAAGCGAGCATGAACACCGTCAGCTGATAGAGCTGGCAAATAAAGCAGAGAAAATGGCTGAGCGTGTCGAAACATTGGAGGCACTGTTAGATCAAGAGTCACCAGATTGGAGGCGTAAAGTATGAGTCATCGACGCAGAGAATTATATCGTGACCCAAAGCGTGGGAAATTAGCTGGGGTTTGTGCAGGACTGAGTGATTACTTCAACATGGAGCTATGGCTTGTACGCATATTGTTTGTGACAGCCGTATTATTGTCTGGAGGGCCATTATTTGTAGTTATCTATATCGCCTGTTGGTTTATTTTAGACCGTAAAGTCAGTGAACCAGAGAGTGCTACTCATAGCCAAGATGCAGATCCTGTTTCTGTTAAGTTTAAAGTATGGCAGAAAGGCGAGCCACCGCGCCAAGCGCTGTTTGACTTAAAAGACAGATTGGGCAAATTAGATGATCGCATTCAATCAATGGAGCGTTATGTGACATCGCCGGAGTTTACGGTGAAAAGGGAAATTAACAAATTATAATGGCTCGTGGCGACTATTCGCCACGCCTCTTTATTTATAGGGACTAGCGATAAGAATGAGCGTAAGACGTGTTACCCACAAAGCACTTGAAAAGCTGCAAAATACAGCACAAAAAACATTGCAACGTTCGTTAGACCAGCATGTTAAATTAGCTGTTACAGGGTTTAGTGGAAGTGGAAAAACAGCGTTTATAACGGCCTTGGTTAAACATTTAACGACTCAAGCAAACAGTCAAAACTTGCCGTTTTTTGATGTGGTAAGGGAGCAACGTTTAATAGCCTGCAAACAGGTACCGCAAACAGCACTCGATATTCCCACTTTTGATTATACTCATGCATCGACCTATTTATTGGGCGAACCTCCCAATTGGCCGCCATCGACTGAACGCATAAATACCCTGACATTGGCCTTAAAGTTTCGCAGCGCCAGTGGGTTGCGTCAACATGTGGCAAATGATCATACACTGTATTTAGAGCTAATCGATTATCCAGGTGAATGGCTAATGGATTTGCCGCTCTTAAATATGACTTATGAACAATGGAGTAAAGCACAACTCGATGTTTTATCGAATCCCGCATTTAGTACGTTTAGTGACTCTTTCTTGGCGGCATTGAAAACATTTGATGCAACACAACCTGTAGATATGTCTGTGCTCAATGAGTTAGCCGATATCTACTCAGATACCTTAATTAAGCTGAAACAAAATACCAAGCTGTCCCAGTTGCAGCCTGGGCGCATGTTGATCCCCGGAGATTTGGCTGGTGCGCCAATAGTGCAGTTTTTCCCTATTGCCATGCATGGAGAGCATGGTGAAGGTAGCCAATATACGCAATTAGAAAGTCGCTTTGAAGCCTATAAAAAACAGGTTATTTCTCCGTTTTACAAGGATTATTTTTGCGCATTCGATAGGCAGCTTGTCTTAGTGGATGTGCTTGGTGCACTGAATGATGGACCTGCAACACTGGCCCAAACTAAACAGGCATTGAAAGACACAGTGAGTATGTTTCAGCACGGTAAAAGTGGTCTATTTCAGCGTTTATTTAAGCCGAAAATAGATAAAGTGCTGTTTGCTGCGAACAAGTGCGATGCAGTGGCTATTACTGAGCAAGATAGCCTTACCCGTTTATTACATGAGCTGTTATGTGAGCAAGAGAATGAACTAAAATTCTCAGGAGTTGAAGTAGATACGATGACCATTTCTTCTGTGAAGAGCTGTCAGTCCAAACAAGTCAAAGAGGGGGAGGGTATACTACACTGTGTATACGGTCGACCTCTGACAGAGTCACAGTACATTACGTATTTGCCGCCTGAACCGCCAGAGCATGTTTTATCTGCGTCTCAGTGGCCACAAGAAGGCTTTAACTTTTTGTCTTTTTACCCTTTCCCCGCTTATCAAGGACAATTAGACCATATCCGGTTAGATCATACACTGCAGTTTTTGATTGGAGATAAGCTAACGTGACAAATTCGAAACATAGATACTCAGGTCGGCGAATAGAGACTGAAGAACCAAATCAAAGTGCTCGTGAAGCCACTCGACCTACCCACCGGTTTGGAGAGCGTATCGATGATGAGGTTGCACCGTTCGACTCTGAGCAAGTGTTTAAACCTTTCTCAGTTGATGAATCTGTAGATAACAGCTTGCAGCCTCAAAAATCAAAGCTGGGATGGCGACATGGGCTGTTGGCGAGTTTATTGATATTGATCCCAGTTGAGCTTGTTTTTACGATTTACAATGCCTTTCAACAAAGTATTATCTTAGCAAGTTTGTACTTACTTCTTTTTATTTCTGCACTAGGCTGGGGAGCCAAGTTTTTATTTCGTGAAGTAAAAGCGCTGCGAACGTTAAAGAATTTAGAAGCGCGCCGAGATCAGGCAGAACGCTTGCTCAACAGCAACCAGATTGGAGAAGCACAACATTGGCTTAGCCCTTTATTGGCAAACTTACCTACAGATACCGTTTCTACATTTCAAAAAAGCTTAAAAAGCCACTACACAGATCAGGAGGTTCTGCAGTTGTATGAAGTCACCTTGTTGCGGGATCAAGATTTGCAAGCCAAGAAAATCATTGCAGAGTATGCGACGACTTCTGCATTGATGGTGGCGTTGAGTCCGATGGCGGTCACTGACATGCTTGCAGTGTTATGGCGAGGTGTGAGCTTAGTCGAAAAGCTCAGTGCGCATTACGGTATTACTTTAGGCTATCGCAGCCGAATAAAGCTGTACAAGCTATTGGCTAAACAAATCGTCTTTGTGGGAGCATCAGAATTGCTGAGCGACCTTGCGGCGACGAGTTTGGGTGCGGAATTACTGGGTAAGCTATCAGCTAGGTCCGCTCAAGGGCTGAGCGCAGGTGTATTTACTGCTAGGCTGGGCTATAAAGCCATGGCGTTGTGTCGACCAATTCCACGTATGGAAAATAAAGCCAACTTTCTTGCTGATTTTGCAAAAAAGCTCACCAATCAATTGATTAAGCAAAACTAATAACTGGGTTTCAGATAAGTTGTTGCTTCTTAGGTGACAACTTATGTGTACAGAGTCACTATATTAATTCTTCTCACATAGCCTTCTGAACTTCCAGCATGCTTGTACATTTATCCATCATGGAATATCTAATTACATAAGATATAAACAGTTTGAATAATAACAACAGGCAAGCAATGAAGAAGTTACACGATCACACTAATTGTATTCACGGTCCAAACCACTTTGATGACCCGCATGGTGCACTAACGGCACCGTTATATCAAAGTTCCACTTTTAAATTTGAGAATGCTGCACAGGGCGCTGCTCGGTTCGCTGGTGAAGAAGCTGGCTTTATATATACGCGGCTTGGTAATCCAACGACCCGAGAATTGGAAGAAAAGCTGGCGCAGTTAGAGGAAATGGAAGATGCGGCTGCAACAGCAACAGGCATGGGAGCGGTTTCTGCTTCAGTATTGAGCTTTCTTCAACAAGGCGATCATTTGATTGCTTCAAGTGCACTATATGGGTGTAGTTTTGCTTTATTTGCACATATGCTGCCGAAGTTTGGCATCGAAGTAAGTTTTGTTGATATGACGGACAGAGAAGCCCTAGAGCGAGCAGTACAACCAAACAGTAAAATGTTATTTGCGGAAACACCTATAAACCCAAATATGACGGTATTGGATTTGGCAATGCTCGGGGAGTTTGCCAATAAGCACAATCTATTGAGTGTGATTGACAATACCTTTATGACCCCATTGCTACAAAAACCCAAGCGTTTTGGTATTGATATTGTTATTCACAGCGCGACCAAGTATCTAAATGGTCATGGCGATGTTGTTGCTGGTATTGTGTGTGGCAGCAAAGAGCATATTGAGACAGTAAAATTAACTGTTTTGAAAGACATTGGAGCGACGATCAGTCCGCATGATGCTTGGTTGATAAACCGTGGCCTAAAAACGCTGCATATTCGAATGGCTCGGCATTGTGAGAGTGCTCAAAGAGTTGCTGAATTTTTAGAGCGCCACCCTAAAGTTGAAAAGGTTTATTACCCAGGATTGGCATCGCACCCTGGTCATCACTATCTTGGCGAACAAATGCAAGGTGCAGGAGGGGTGATTGCATTTGAGATAAAAGGTACGCTCGCTGATGGTGAAGCATTTATCAATGCTACGGCTCTGTGTACTTTAGCTGTGAGCCTAGGTGATCCTGAGACGTTAATTCAACACCCTGCTTCGATGACACACTCACCTTATACACAAGAAGAGCGCTTAGCTGCGGGCATTTCAGATGGGCTGATCCGCATTTCGGTAGGTCTGGAATCCGCAGATGATATCATCGCGGATCTAGATAATGCATTTTTATGTATATAAATATTTACATTAGATTGCTCTGTATGCGCCGCAATTAAAGGGTGTATTATTTTGTGTTCAATTTTGTAGTTTATAGTTTACGAAATTGAGGTTCTTGAGGTAGGCCATTTCAGGCCTGCCTATTAATATTTTGCTCACTTTTACATAGTATCGAAATAACAGGTTTGAACGCTCCATCATGAGAAATGGGGATCAAAATAAAGAAGGTTACTATGGCTAAATCTAGTAAATACACTTCCAAGCAGCCTAATGAGCAAGGCGTTATTGAGTGGAGTGACGAAGAAAATAAAATCTGGTCTGAGTTAGTTGCAAGACAGCTAAAGTGTATTGAAGGTAAAGCATGTGATGAATATATGGAAGGATTGGAGAAAATCAATCTACCCCATGATCGCATTCCTCAGTTGCACGAGATCAATGCTGTGCTTGAAAGGGAGACTGGTTGGCAAGTAGCTCCTGTTCCCGCGCTGATCGATTTTGACGAGTTCTTCAGATTGCTTGCCAACAAACAATTTCCTGTAGCCACGTTTATTCGTTCACGTGAGGAGTTTGATTACCTTCAAGAGCCTGATATTTTCCATGAAATATTCGGCCACTGTGCAATGTTAACGAACCCTGCATTTGCAGAGTTTACACACAAGTATGGTCAGTTAGGTTATGCCGCAGAGAAGAAAGATCGTGTCTACCTAGCTCGCTTATACTGGTTTACCGTTGAGTTTGGTCTAATGCAAACTGACAATGGTTTGCGTATCTACGGCGGCGGGATCCTATCTAGTCCTGGTGAAACCCAGTACGTGTATTCAGATAAGCCTGAAATTAACAAACTTGAAGTACAAGATGTACTTCGAACGCCATATCGCATTGATATCATGCAGCCCTTGTACTACACAATTAGTTCGATAGATGATCTATTTGATATTTCTCAAATGGACATTATGTCTTTAGTACAAAGAGCAAAAGAGCTTGGGCTGTTTGAGCCAAAATTTCCACCTAAAAATAAATTAGCAAGTTAAGGAACCACCCATGTCTGATTTAAGTGCACAAAATTGTGAAGCGTGTCGTGCGGATGCGCCTAAAGTGTCAGATGAAGAGTTAGCAGTATTGATCAAGCAGATCCCTGATTGGGTACCTGAAGTACGTGATGGGATCATGCAGTTAGAAAGAGTGTATAAGTTTAAAAACTTTAAGCTTGCGCTTGAGTTTACAAATAAAGTGGGTGATATGGCCGAAGAAGAAGGTCATCACCCTGGTTTGTTAACCGAGTGGGGTAAAGTGACAGTGACTTGGTGGAGCCATTCTATCAAGGGTCTTCACAAAAATGACTTTATCTGTGCTGCAAAAACTGACGAAGTATTTGCTGCACTGTAATTGTTTTATTTCGGAATGTTAAGGGCGCCTAGGGCGCCTTTTTTATTGTCAGTTTCAAGCGAGATCTGAGCCCGTTTCGGTGAAAATGCACCTTATATTACAAACTGGAAGTTGCCGTGATTTCAGCGTCATCATTCAAGTTGGTCAGCTCATCTATCAGATCTAAAACCTCAGGCTCTACGTAATCGAAGCCTTTATCTTGTTTAAGTGCCGTTTCGATGGTTTCAGCTAACGCTTTTAGTTTGGGTACTCCGGTATAGCAGCATGCGCCGTGGAACTTGTGGATGACTTTTAAGAGCAACTCTGGATCCGCCTGTTCACTGGCTTCATTGAGGTGTTCAATGGTTTCAGGAACACTTTGCAGTAGCATATTTAACATTTCCAGCGCGAGGTGCGGCTTATTACCAGAGCGTTGCAACGCAAGGTTCCAATCCAGTAAGTGGCTTTCAAAAGGTGCAACGCTGCTTACCAGTTGTTCCTCTTTTTGTTCTCGTTCGACAGGAGATGCTGCACTGTGGTCACATATGATTTGTTTCAGCATATCCTCATCAATGGGTTTAGTCATGTAACCACTAAATCCATCCTTTACCAGTTGCTCTTTTTCGCCTGCAAGGGCATGCGCAGTGACGGCGATGATGGGCGTATCATCATTCATAGAAGATTCTTTAATGCTTATACACGCCGTGATCCCATCCATGATTGGCATCTGAATATCCATAAATATTAAATCGTATTTATGGGTTTTACACAGCCCGACTGCTTGCGCACCATTGTGAGCAGTTTCAATGGTTTCAACTTGCTCTTCAAGCAGCGTATAGAGCAGTTTTAAATTAGCATCGTTGTCATCCGCAATAAGCACTTTGAGTGGTAAATGTGTCGCGTTGTTGGTTTCAATCGATAAATCAGGGTGGTCTAACCGGTACGGTGCAGCCAACATCTCGCAGAGTTTTCGGTGGTGAAGCGGTTTGCTGATACATGCATCAGCACCACTACCAATAAGCGACTCTCGCATGTTGTGAGAGATTGTATTGACCATAAGATACAAGTAGTCGGCTTTTTCTCTGGCATGATTTATGTAGCTTTTTACCGTTTGCATATCGTCGACGGTTGCCATATTGCCAACCAGACAAATGTCGTAACTGAACTCTTGTGAAAGTGCATTGAAAAAGGCTTCGTCACTGTCACACACAGTGACTTGCATATGCCAACTTTCAATTTGGGCGATCACAGCGTTGCGCGTGTGTTCTTGTGGTTCAAAGTATAAAACTCGCTTATTCTCAAGAGGCTTGCAGGGGAGGTCGTCATTGAATAAGCGGCTCGGCAAGTTAAAGATAGCGTTAAAAGTAAAACAGGAACCACTGCCAAGTGCCGAGTTTAATGTGATCCTACCTTGCATAACCTCCACGATATGCTTGGTAATAATTAATCCAAGTCCGGTACCACCAAATTTTCGGGTTATGCTTGTGTCAGCTTGAGCAAATGGCGTAAATAGCGTGTCTTGTTTTTCTTGTGCAATACCGAGGCCGGTATCACTGACTGAAACCAATAGAGATGTCTGTGAGTCACCCTTTAGACGATGGCTAATGTCTACTTTGACCGATCCCTTCTCCGTGAATTTAATTGCATTGCTGATCAAGTTGATAAGTACCTGTTTAAAGCGCGTCGGATCGCCGACCAAATTGTCAGGTACTTGTCGATTAACGGCAATTGACAGCTCTAATTGTTTTTCATATGCACTGGGTGCGAGCAGTGTCATTACTTCGTTGACTGCGTCTCTAAGTTGGAACTGAATATTTTCAAGTTCCATAGCGCCCGCTTCGAGTTTTGAGAAGTCTAATATATCGCTAATGATGGTAAGTAGGCTGTTTGCTGATAGCTCAATAGTGTCTAAATAATCTTTTTGGTGTTTATTTAAAGGTGTTTTATACAATTGACGAGTAAAGCCTATTACCCCGTTGAGCGGGGTGCGCAACTCGTGACTCATTTTGGCTAAGAAGTCTGACTTTACTCGGTTCGCGACCTGCGCTTCTTTTTTCGCAATATTCAATTGGATATTTTGTGTTTCATATTGCTCAAGGGTTTCTCTATAGTCACTGGTGGCCTGATCTATGTGCTTTTGCATTTCATCTCTTTGGCCGACCATCTTTTCACTGATGGTGATAAGGCCTTGACGCATCATGTCAAACTCCCCTTGCATTTGCTGATTGACGCCAATATCCGTTTTTCCTTCAATAAGTTTGTCTGTTGCTAACTGCAGCTGGGAGAGTGGAGTAGAGAACATACGACTTAAGCGAGTGGACAAAAAGACACTCAATAAAAGTGCGGCAAGAATAATGGTGCCGCTTAAAAGCAATGCTTTTTGCTGGCCAATAATGGCTTGGTCTTGGCTTATTTCAACCATTAAAACGGCGATGGTTTGGGCATGGGCATCTTGCCATGTAGCGCCAGTGCCATAATCCTTTACAGGCGAAAAGATAACAAAATTATTGCGCAGTTTTTGTGCTTCGGTTGCATGCAGGGCAGCGACATTACCGCGATAGTGCAAATCGTTAAATTCACTATGGTAATTGCTGGTCATAATGAGCTGGTTGTGTAAATCAAAGACCGCAATACTGTTGACCAAAGATGCATGTTGATTGTGCGCTTTAGTAATGATGCTGTGCAATTTGGCTTTATCTTTTGTGTTGAGCGGGTGCTCTACTGTCATTGCCAGCGAGTTAGCGATGCTGGTGCCTTGCTGTTTCAAGATTTGTTCAAGCTCTACGTAGCGATTTATAGTAAAATATCCACCAAGTATTAAGCCGATTAACACCGTCGGGATCAGGGTAAGCAATAAAACGCTATCGCGTAAGCTTAATTTAGACATATTGAGCGATATAAAACTTTGATAATTATGAACTCTAGATTAGCGAGTTCATTGGTGTTTAGCAATGTATAAGGGGCGGTACATGGCACAAATTTTTCGTGCTAAAAAAGCATCAGTGAAAGGTCAGGTCATTGAAGTGTCAATTGAATCACTTGATCATCAAGGGCGAGGCGTAGCAAAGCATAATGGCAAAGTGGGATTTATTGAAGGGGCTTTACCCAGTGAGCAAGTTAAAGTGCGTATTAACCAGCAAAAAGCCAAACTATTTGAGGGCAGTGTTGCAAAAGTTGTTAAACCAAGTGATCAGCGTGTAATTCCATTCTGTCCACACTATCAAGCATGTGGCGGCTGTTCACTGCAACATTTGGAGAAGTCTGCGCAGTTAGTACACAAGCAGCTTGCGGTTGGCA
The DNA here is from genome assembly GCF_030135505.1 of Pseudoalteromonas obscura. Taxonomy (NCBI): domain Bacteria; kingdom Pseudomonadati; phylum Pseudomonadota; class Gammaproteobacteria; order Alteromonadales; family Pseudoalteromonadaceae; genus Pseudoalteromonas; species Pseudoalteromonas obscura. The sequence continues at coordinate 519,535 of NZ_JASJUT010000002.1, read as the reverse complement.
AACTGTTTGCCAAATTTTCAGGTACGAGTGAGTTACCATGGTGCTTACCTATATCCAGTGATGGCTCGCACTATCGACGTGCAGCGCGAATAGCGACGTACTTTGACAAAAAAGAGAAAGTGCTCAAGCTTGGATTTCGAGCATCAAAATCAAAAAAACTCGTCGATATCGCCGAATGTGGTGTTCTGACGACGGTGTATCAATCTATTTTTATCGGCTTAAGAGACATACTTAATCGTCACCCTCAGCTTCGTAGCATTAGCCATATTCAATTATGCGAGGCTGATAACGCGCCTTTTGTGTTGTTCCGTCACACAAAAGCTATTGATTGTACTGTCAAGCACATCGTCACCGACGAGTTTGATAAAAAAGGTTGGCAAGTCTTATGGGATGACGGAAATGCTGAAGTGTCTTATGCATTATTACCTCAATATACAGTTGGTGGCACTCAATTTGAATTTAAGTTGGATAACTTTATCCAAGTAAATTCAGCAGTTAACGAAGCGATGTTACATCAGGCATTGACTTGGCTTGCGTTATCGGGAAATGAGCAGGTGCTTGATCTGTTTTGTGGCATAGGTAATTTTTCCTTATTGTTTGCAAAACAAGCAAAGAAAGTTATTGGTGTCGAAGGGGTTGCTTCTTCTGTTGCAATGGCTACGCAAAATGCGCACACTAACGATATCGACAATGCGCAGTTTTTCCAGTTTGATTTGACCCAAGATATGGCAACAGCAGAGTGGTTTAGCAAGGAGTTAGATACTTTAGTGTTAGACCCGTCACGAACGGGGGCTTATGATGTCCTCAAACAAATGCCACTGAAGCAATTCAACAAGATTTTATACGTGTCATGTGATCCGGTTACCTTAGCAAGAGACAGTGCGCTGATTTTGGCCGCTGGGTTTACTGTTAGCAAAGTCGCACTGATGGATATGTTCCCTCATACTGGGCATATTGAAACAATGGCGTTGTTCCAAAGGAGGTAGTCAATAATGGTAGCGACTCGCCAATCTCACCACGCAACACTTCCGGCTGATTTTGACGCGCGTTTGGCGCTGTTAAATTTGTCTGAAGAAAAAACTGATCGACTCAATGAAGCATATGCTTTATGCCCCGCGGAAGCCGATGGGGAACTGCTGGAAAAAGCCATTGAAATGGTTGAGATTTTGGCTGAGCTGAATTTTGACTCAGAATCCCTTGCTGGCGCGTTTCTAACTCCCTATTTTCTTGCGCAGCAATTAGATATTGAAGCGATCGAAAAGTCATTGGGCGAGAATATCGCGCTGCTATTAAAAGGTGTGGAGCAAATGGCTTCAATAAGCACCTTGGCGCATCAAAGCAAAGGCAATGTCCAAATAGACAAAATTCGCCGCATGTTGCTTGCAATGGTAGAAGATGTGCGTGCTGTTGTGATCAAGTTGGCAGAGCAGATCTGCTATTTACGTAGCGTAAAAGATGCTTCAGAAGAAGAGCGCGTCGTGGCGGCTAAGACCACAGCGAATATTTTCGCGCCGCTTGCAAACCGTTTAGGCATTGGTCAACTTAAGTGGGAACTTGAGGATCTTTCCTTTCGTTATCTACACCCAGAAAGTTATAAAAAAATTGCCAAAAAATTGGCCGACAAACGCCTTGCTCGTGAAGCATATATGAGTGACATGGTTGCTGCGGTGCAACAAAAGTTAGCAGATGCGAATGTCACGGCAGAAGTTTATGGTCGTCCTAAGCACATCTACAGTATTTACAAAAAGATGTCGCAAAAAAATTACGAGTTTGAACAGCTATTCGATATACGCGCTATGCGTATAGTGGTAGAGCAATTGCAGGATTGTTATGCTGCATTAGGCATCGTACATACTAACTGGCGTCATCTCAATAAAGAGTTTGACGACTATGTTGCGACCCCGAAACCAAACGGTTATCAGTCAATTCACACCGTTGTTTTTGGCCCTGAAGGTAAAACAGTCGAAATTCAGATCCGTACCCACGATATGCACAAAGATGCTGAAATGGGGGTGGCTGCACACTGGATGTATAAAGAAGGTGCGTTGCCAGGTCGTGGCTCCGGCTATGAGCAAAAGATAAGTTGGCTAAGAAAATTATTGCAGTGGCAAGAGGAAGTTGTTGATGGCAGTGAATTTGCTGAAGAGTTAAAGAACCAAGTTGTTGAAGACCGGGTTTATGTTTTCACGCCGCGTGGCGATATTTTTGATCTACCGCTGGGGTCCACTCCGCTAGATTTCGCCTATTACATACACTCTAATGTAGGGCATCGCTGCATCGGGGCGAAAGTATTTGGTAAAATAGTGCCTTTTACTTACAAGCTTTCCACTGGGGATCAAATTGAGATATTAACCCAGAAAAACCCATCACCGAGTCGTGATTGGCTTAATCCTTCTTTGGGGTATATATATTCTTCTCGTGCACGCAGTAAAATTCATCACTGGTTTAAACAGCAAGACAGAGATAAAAACCTACAAGCAGGTAAGGAAATTCTTGATAGTCACCTACAAAAGCTGGATATCAGTTACAAAGAATTAGAGCCTGCCATTGAACGTTTTAACTTTAAAGAGTTGGACGACTTGATGGTGGCGATTGGTGCGGGTGACGTACGTATCAATCAGTTTTTAAACTTTATTCAAGATAAGCCAGAATCTGAGCCTAAATTAAAGCTAAGTACCCGTAAAAAGCACAAAGGCGATAAAAACGGCATTGTAGTCGAAGGTGTGGGCAGCTTGCTCAGTCACGTTGCAAAGTGTTGTCAGCCTGTACCGGGTGACGCCATTGTTGGTTATATCACGCAGGGTCGAGGTATTGCGGTACATCGCGCCGATTGTGACTCTTTTGCGCACATAACGGAGCTGCATCCGGAGCGCGAAATTGCAGTCAGTTGGTCTGAAGATGTGCAATCATTCTATGAAATCACCATTCGAATAGAGGCCAATGATAGGCAGGGGCTTATCCGAGATATTAGTGCGGTTTTAGCGAACGAAAAAGTCAATGTGCTCAATATGAATGTGCAAACTCAACATGAAAAAGGGGTTGCAGTTTTTACAATGAAAATTGAAGTCGGCGACTTATCCGCAACCAACCGTTTACTGACTAAACTACTTCAAACCGAAGGCGTGTTTGAAGCTAAGCGCCAGCACTAAGGACAATGAATGAGTGAGAATGTACAGCGTCTTGTAGAGATCATGGCAACTTTACGCGACCCCGAAAGAGGTTGCGATTGGGATAAACAACAAGATTTTAACTCGATTGTTCCTCACACCCTAGAAGAAGCGCATGAAGTGGCTGATGCCATAGAGCAGCGAGATTATACTGCACTCAAAGATGAACTTGGAGATCTGTTGTTTCAAGTCATTTTTTATGCACAGCTAGGCAAAGAGGCTGGCCTGTTTGACTTCGAGTCCATTGTTGCAGGACTTAATGAAAAGCTTGTGCGCCGTCACCCCCATGTGTTCGACAAAAAAACATCTTTGACAGAGCAAGAGTTGGATGCTCAGTGGGAGGCAATTAAACAATCCGAACGCAAAGAAAAAGCAGCATTCGGTGATGATGTGATCCAAGGGCTTCCAGCATTGACAAGAGCTAAAAAAATTCAAAAGCGCGCAGCTTCTTTGAGGTTTGACTGGCCAGATTATCATGGTGCACTGGATAAAGTTGAAGAAGAAGTGGATGAAGTAAAGGAGGCCATGGCAAAGGATCCGTACTCAGAGCATAGCGCGGAAGAACTTGGCGATTTGCTCTTTGCAACAGTGAATGTCATTCGCCATGCGAAACGAGACCCAGAGCAGCTATTGCGTCAGGCCACAAGAAAATTTAGTAATCGATTCATCCAAATAGAAGGGGTTTTAGCTAAACAAAACCTCACCTTGGAAGAAGCTAGCTTAGAGCAAATGGACGATGCTTGGGAGCGCATAAAAAAGCGCGCAAAGTAATCTCGGTGTTTGAGTAGACAATTTTTGCTGGATTGCTAATCACGCTTTTGCTATACTATTGCCCCGTCTTGATTCTTATTTAAATTCCATTTTCCTTGATATTCTAGGGTTCGCATGAGTACAAAATTTATCTTCGTAACGGGCGGAGTTGTTTCCTCCTTGGGTAAAGGTATTGCAGCTGCTTCATTAGCTGCGATTTTAGAGGCACGTGGCCTTAACGTGACTATTCTTAAGCTGGATCCTTATATCAATGTTGACCCGGGCACAATGAGCCCTATTCAGCATGGTGAAGTTTTCGTAACCGAAGACGGGGCGGAAACTGACCTAGACCTTGGTCACTATGAGCGCTTTATTCGCACCAAAATGACTAGCCGTAACAACTTTACGCAAGGTCGTGTATTTGAAGACGTTTTACGTCGTGAGCGTAAAGGCGAGTACTTGGGCGCAACGATCCAAGTTATCCCACATATTACCAATGACATTAAGCGCCGAGTAATTGAAGGTGCAGAAGGGCATGATATCGCGATCGTAGAGATCGGTGGTACGGTTGGTGATATTGAGTCACAGCCATTCCTTGAAGCGATCCGTCAACTTGGTACTGAGCTTGGTCGTGAGCACGCATTATTTATGCACCTAACATTAGTGCCTTTCCTTGGTGCTGCTGGTGAAGTAAAAACTAAACCAACTCAGCACTCAGTTAAAGAGTTACGCTCAATTGGTATTCAGCCAGATATTCTTGTCTGTCGTTCTAACTGTAAGTTGCCTGCAAACGAAAGAGCGAAAATTGCACTCTTCACTAACGTAGAAGAAAAAGCAGTAATCTCGCTTCAAGATGTTGATAGCATCTACAAGATCCCTGCGTTGTTAAAGTCTCAGGAACTAGATAACCTAGTTTGTCGTCGTTTCTACCTTGAGTGCCCTGAAGCTGATTTATCTGAGTGGGAACAAGTGCTTTATCAAGAGTCTAATCCGACTGGTGAAGTAACAATCGGTATGGTTGGTAAGTATATTGAGCTTCCTGATGCATACAAATCAGTTAACGAAGCCCTTAAGCACGCAGGTTTGAAAAACCGTGTAACAGTGAATATCGAATATGTTGACTCTCAAGATATCGAAAGCAAAGGTACTGAGAGACTAGATCACCTTGATGCAATACTAGTTCCTGGCGGATTTGGTAATCGTGGCGTTGAAGGCAAGATCCTTGCTGCTAAATATGCCCGTGAAAATAAGGTCCCTTATTTAGGCATTTGTCTTGGTATGCAAGTAGCGTTGATTGAATATGCGCGTAATGTTGCTGGCCTTGAAAATGCAAACTCTACTGAGTTTGATGTGAACACGCCAAGCCCAGTCGTTGGTTTGATCACTGAATGGCTAGATGCAGATGGCAATGTTGAAACTCGCACTGAAGATTCAGATCTTGGCGGGACAATGCGTTTGGGTGCTCAACTATGTCATTTAGCTGAAGGGTCCAAAGTACGTGAAGTATATGGTAGTGCAGAAATCACAGAGCGCCACCGCCATCGCTACGAAGTGAACAACAACTTTGTTGAGAAACTAGAGCAAGCAGGGTTGGCATTCACTGGTTTATCTGAAGATAAAAAGCTGGTGGAGATCATTGAAAATAAAGATCACCCTTGGTTTATTGCTGCTCAGTTCCACCCTGAGTTTACCTCGACTCCTCGCGATGGACACCCATTGTTTGAAGGGTTTGTTGGTGCAGCATTCAGCTACCAAAAAGAAAACTCTTAAGAGAAAAAGCCGTGCACGAGTGCACGGCTTTTTTGTTTAAATACCTTAGGTATTGCTATGCGACTGAAACACACAAATACGGTTGCATAGCAATGCGAATTAAGCAGAAATAAAAACACTCACCACTTTGGGAAAAGAGGAATCAAGATGTCAAAAATCGTAAAAGTGATTGGCCGTGAAGTTATGGACTCACGTGGTAACCCAACCGTTGAAGCCGATGTTCATTTAGACTCGGGTGCTTGGGGCCGCGCGTGTGCACCATCAGGTGCATCAACAGGAACTCGCGAAGCACTTGAATTACGTGATGGTGATAAGTCTCGTTACTTGGGTAAAGGTGTACTTACAGCAGTAAACTTTGTAAATAAAGAAATTGCACAAGCGCTAGAAGGCCAAAATGCGCTAGAGCAACGTGCTGTTGACCAAATCATGCTTGACCTAGATGGTACTGAAAACAAAGAAAAGCTAGGTGCAAACGCAATCTTAGCTGTATCTCTAGCAACAGCTAAAGCTGCTGCACAAGAGAAAGGTGTTGCATTGTATGAGCACATTGCAGACATTAATGGCACAGCAGGTCAGTTCTCAATGCCAGTACCTATGATGAACATCATCAACGGTGGTGAGCATGCTGACAACAATGTTGATATTCAAGAGTTTATGGTTCAGCCTGTTGGTGCTTCAAGCTTCCGTGAAGCATTACGTATGGGGGCTGAAATCTTCCATAGCCTGAAAAAAGTATTGAGTGCTCGTGGTTTGAATACAGCTGTTGGTGATGAAGGCGGCTTTGCTCCTGATCTTAAGTCAAACGAAGAAGCGTTAGAAGTAATCGTTGAAGCAGTCGCAGCAGCTGGTTATGAAATGAACAAAGACGTGACGCTGGCTCTTGATTGTGCATCTTCTGAGTTCTACAAAGATGGCAAGTATGACCTAAGTGGTGAAGGTAAGGCGTTCGACTCAGAAGGTTTTGCTGATTTCTTAGCTGATCTTGCAGCACGTTACCCAATTGTGTCTATTGAAGACGGCCTAGACGAGAGCGACTGGGATGGTTGGAAAATCCTAACAGACAAAATTGGTGAAAAAGTACAGCTTGTTGGTGACGACTTATTCGTAACTAACACGAAAATCTTAAAGCGTGGTATCGATGAGAAGATCGGTAACTCAATCTTGATTAAATTTAACCAAATTGGTTCTCTTTCTGAGACTCTTGATGCAATTAAGATGGCGCAAGATGCAGGTTTCACTGCGGTTATCTCTCACCGCTCAGGCGAGACCGAAGACGCGACAATTGCTGATTTAGCAGTTGGTACAGCGGCAGGCCAAATCAAAACTGGTTCTCTATGTCGTTCAGACCGTGTTGCTAAATACAACCAGCTTCTACGTATTGAAGAGGCTTTAGGCGACAAAGCTGTTTACAATGGTCGTTCAGAGATCAAAGGTCAGTAGACTTACTAATTGCTTTTAAAAAGATAAGCCACGACTGAGCTGTGTTCGTGGCTTTTTTATATCCATCGAAAGCGCTATAACGATCAATATTTCCGTCATATCTAAACTTAAACGCTCTCCACGTAAGCTTCCAAGTAAAAAACATCAGTCAATTAGATTTATATTTTATTTAAAGTTTCATAAATAATTGTATTTAAAGGGTTAAAATTAATTGCCCTTATAGGTACAATTCGCATGAAGACTATAAATTATAATTAATACAAGGAATTTAAACCCATGAATAAAAAAGCTCTCTCAGTTTTAGTCGGTGTGTTGGGCGTTGCAGCCAGCTTTGGTGCCTCAGCAAGCAAATCTTGGTGTAGCGGTAAAGTGACAGACTTGCAATTAGATAAGAATACTCGCTTATATGCGAGCTTTGCAGGAACAGGCAGCACTCCTTTGAAAGTGTCAAATGGCTCTCTGTGTTCTTTAAAAACTTCTCAGGGCGAGAATACTTTTTGTCAGGCATTGCATAGTCAAATGTTAGTTGCGTTGACCACTCAACAGACAGTTACTTTTTGGTTTAACAATAACAATGGCGAATGTCCAAGTGGTAGTTGGACCAACTTAGAAAGTAAAGGCTTGTACCACTTTAGAATAATCAAAGGATAAAAACCTTTACACAGCAGTGGCCGTGATCAGCTAATGCGAATTGATGATGGCCACTATTAGCACGAGAAGTGATTCTTCAGTATGTTTTGGGTAAATTGCGTCTTCAAATAAAATCCTCGGGGCAAGGTTTTTATCAACCCGCCTTCAGGCCCTATAGCATCGGTTAATACTTTGCTGTTAGCTGCCTTAGGTCTGATCTGCATGACTTCCCCAAGGTGCCCAGAAATTTCATTTACTCGACCTACGGCAATTAATTCAATCTGTTCTTCCCAGTCTCGTCTCAATTGTGCTTCTTGGAGCGAGTCCGGCTGCCATAAAAATCCAGTTCCAATAGTTCTATTAATCGGCGGAATATCACGTTCAGCTAAGATTGGAAGCCAAAGTACATGGTTGAGCTTTTTCTTAACGCTAGAGCTTTGCCATGTCAATCCCGTCAGGTTGGTCAGTGGTACAACAGACACATAGGTCGTTTCAAGGGGTTTGCCGGTATAACTTAGCGGTAAGGTTTTGAGCTCTATGCCGATATGCTCAAAGTCAGGTACAGGCTTGGAGCCTGCACTGGCGCCCAATACATATTCTAATAGCTGCCCAGGCCAGCCTTTTTCTCGTAGCAAATCATCCGGACTTTTAAAGTGATACTGAGCGGCTAGCTCACCCAGAGTTAACCCGGCGATCGTCTCAACACGCTGCAATAATTCAGAAATACTAGTTGGTGGAGCGGGTTTTAGCATTGCTTTACTTACCTTATATAGATGTGAGGAAATTTTATCAAAATATAAGGGGGTTGTGGATTAAGTTGGGTTGGTTGTTTTTTGAACTGAATTTGTTTGGTGTTATTTTGAACAGTTTTAAATGGGGTGTGAATAGTTTAAGTTTATGATATTTATGCTCTTTATTGGTTTTCTATAAGGTTTGGATGACTGCGAATCTATGATAATTTGGATAAATACAGATATATGAACAACATTATCCACAGTTTCTGTGGAGAAGTTAGCTTTTTGGCTATGGAACTGTGGATTTGTTTGTAAAATGCGCTTGTTAGTTCTGAGTTATGCACAAGCTGTGAGTAACTTGAGTAAAAGCGGGAATAATATTTGCTGATGCCAGCTATATATGGAACAATCAAATAAAATAGACATAAGAATGAGGCGCTAAGGTGATTGATGCCGAAGGATTTCGTGCCAATGTGGGAATTGTAATATGTAATAACCAAGGGCAAGTATTTTGGGCAAGGCGCTATGGTCAGCACTCTTGGCAGTTTCCCCAAGGGGGGGTTGATGAAGGTGAAACCCCTGAGCAAACTATGTATCGTGAGCTTCACGAGGAAGTGGGGTTAAGGCCTGAAGATGTCGAAATTGTAGCCAGCTCTAAACACTGGCTCAGATACAAGCTACCAAAAAGGTTAATTCGTAAGGATTCAAGCCCCGTATGCATAGGGCAAAAGCAAAAATGGTTTTTACTCAAACTTAGGTGTAAAGACGAAGAAGTTGACCTACTGAGAACTCACCATCCCGAATTCGATGATTGGCGGTGGGTAAGTTACTGGTACCCGGTAAGGCAAGTCGTTTCATTCAAAAGGGATGTGTATCGTAGGGTTATGAAAGAATTTGCTCCATTTGCGATGCCGTTCAATCGCAAAGAACATAGCCATAAAGATCATTGGCGAAGACGATAGGTAGGATGTCAAAGTGCTAGCAACGTTAAGGTCAATTGCGCAGTCAGTTTCTCAACAAGATAACTTAGGTGACGCTCTAAACCTTTTCGTTGTGATGGTAAAGCAGGCCATGCAGACGGATTGCTGCTCAATTTACTTTGCTGATTATAGCCAAGACAATTTTGTTCTTATGGCCAGTGATGGCTTAAACCCCGAAGCTGTTGGTCAATTCAGGATTGGATTTACTGAAGGTTTAGTTGGCCTAGTCGCACAGCGCGAAGAAACAATTAACATCGCTCAGGCGCAGGTGCATCCTCGATTCAAACACTCTCCAGAAGTTCAAGAAGAAGGCTTTAACGCCTTCTTATCTGTGCCAGTGGTCCACCAGCGAAAAGTACTCGGTGTGATTGTCGTACAGCAAAGAAACACACGTGAATTCAGTAACGACGAGGAATCATTTTTAATCACATTGTCTGCCCAGTTGGCGTCTCAACTGGCCCATGTTGAACTGCAAACACTATTAAAACAAGATGCGACCAATCACAAAACATCAGTGCTAAAAGGTGTAGCCAGCACCCCAGGAATTGCACTTGGTAAAGCGTATGTAGTGTTACCTAAACTGGATTTTTCCAGTATCGAGTCAACAAAAAATACCAATCTGAGTGAACAAAAAAAGTTATTTAAACAAGCTGTGGATGCGACTAGACATGAATTTCACGTGCTTGCTAATCGCCTATCGTTATCTCTACCCAAAGAGGCACTAGCTGTCTTTGAGGTATATCAACAGCTTTTAGATGCACGTAGTCTAGGTCAGCAAGTAAGCAAAGAGCTTGAGTTAGGCTGGGATGCGAAATCTGCGCTTAAACATGTAATTGAAGATCTGGTAACTCAATTTGAGGCCATGCAAGATCCTTATATCAAAGAACGAGCTGTGGATGTAAAGGATTTGGGTTTAAGGGTATTACATCATTTGGTTAGTACTGAGTCGATAACAAAATCATATCATGAGCAGACCATTTTAGTCGCGGAGACACTCACACCAGCCATGTTAGCGCATGTGCCTAAAGACAAGTTGGTAGGGGTGATCAGTGTTCATGGCTCAGCGAATTCTCATGCTTCAATATTAACTCGTGCAATGGGGATCCCCGCAATTTGGGGGATTGAAAATATCCCACTCCTCCAGTTTGAAGATAAACCCATCATTCTTGATGCTTATGCAGGGAGAATATATGTTTCTCCATCTAAAGTACTGACTCAAGAATATGAGGCACTTCGGCAAAAAGAAAGCCAACTGCATGATAAGTTTGATGCGGAACATGATTTGCCGCCCATTACCCTAGATGGAGAGCGCATCAGTTTATTATTAAATGCGGGGCTAGACCTTTCTTCAGAGCATATGAGCGCAAAATACAGTGACGGTGTCGGTTTATATCGTACCGAGTCTTGGTTTATGCAACGGGGACAATTCCCATCTCAAGCAGAGCAGGAGCAGTGTTACCGAGAAGTGTTGTCTCTGTATCACCCTGAGCCCGTTGTTATGCGTACTTTGGATATCGGCGGAGACAAAGTCTTAGATTATTTTGACATTGAAGAAGAAAACCCATTTTTGGGCTGGCGCGGCATAAGAGTCACACTGGATCACCCAGAACTTTTTCTCGACCAGCTAAAAGCGATGATCAAGGCGAATGCAGGGCTCGGTAACTTGCGAATTATGCTGCCCATGATAGGTCATACGGAAGAAGTGGATGAGGCACTGGCTCTGCTTGAACAAGCTTATTTTGAACTGCAAGAGGAGTGGGCAGATCAGTTTTATCAGATAGATAAACCTGAAATTGGGGTTATGATAGAAGTGCCTTCAAGTATCTTTTTGCTACCAGAGTGGGCGGAAAAAGTCGATTTTTGCTCTGTGGGTAGCAATGACCTAACGCAGTATTTGTTGGCTGTAGATAGAGCCAATTCACGTGTTGCCAAGCTGTTTGAGCCTTATCACCCTAGCGTATTAAGGGCGCTAAATCGCATTGCCACAGATTGCCAAGCTCTGGAGCTACCTTTTAGTTTATGCGGAGAGTTGGGCTCGGAGCCTGAAGGCGCGATTTTACTCGTGGCTATGGGCTATCGCAGGTTGAGTATGAATATTTCGGCGTTGAATAAAGTAAAATGGGTGCTTAGAAGACTCAAGGTGACGGACATGGAATCCTTACTTGAGCAATGCTTGAGCGCATCAAGTGCGATTCAAGTGCACCGTTATTTACGAGAGTTTATTATTGCTCAGGGCTTAAGCGAAATCATCTATACGCAATCAGGAACAAAAAACGCTTAGATTCTAAAATCGGCTTTTTCATGGAATGGGTCGTGAGCTGAGTGAGTCGCGTTTAGTGTATAGTTAAAGAGCGCTATTTTTGAATCAAGCGAATAGGTGTGCAGGCTCACCGCAGATGCGTTAACATAGGGCACAACAATAACAAAGAGCATCATAATGAACATCATTATGTCTATTAACGCACCGTTGGTTTTAAGCTGTGCGTTACTCGGTTGTGTGGTCGGTTTTTTAGCTGGGTTGCTTGGTATTGGTGGTGGCCTCATTATTGTTCCGGTCCTATCGGCAATATTGATCAGTTTTTCAATATTACCCACTGAGCAAGTCATCGTAGTGGCAATTGCGACCTCATTAGCTTCAATATTATTTACTTCAACGTCTTCCGCAATTGCACATCACCGAAATGGCAATGTGCCTTGGGCTATAGCACCTTGGGTAGTGAGTGGTGTCGCGATAGGTGCGCTTTTAAGTGGCTTTTTTACCACCTTAATCCCTGCTTTGATCATCAAATGGGTATTTTTACTGTGTGTGATTTTAATCGCTGCAAAAATGGTGATTTCAAGCCGTAATGTTGAACAAAACGTCACTCGAAATTTACCCAGCGGTGCGACGATTACTGGCATAACCAGTATTATGGGCGCGCTCTCAGCCATGATTGGCATTGGGGGTGGGGTGCTTGTAGTACCATTGCTTAACTATTTTTCTATAGATATGAGAAAAGCCATAGGGTGTGCTGCGGTGAGTGGTATTGTGATTGCTTTGTTTGGCAGTATTGGTTATATCGTTGCGGGTAGCGAAAAGTTAACTTTGCAACAAGGCTTTTTGGGATATATTTACTTACCGGCTTTATTTGGTATTGTACTGACTTCTTGGTTTACTGCACCATTGGGTGCTAAAGCCACACATTATTTACCAGTAGCAACAATTAAAAAGGTGTTTGCATTCATACTCATCGTGATTGCAGGCAAAATGTTATTTTATTGAGGGAAAGCGATGGCTTTGCAGTTTCCGGAAATTGATCCGATTATATTTTCAGTCGGTCCACTAAGTGTCCGTTGGTACGGCCTTATGTACTTAATTGGTTTTGCATTTGCGATGTGGTGGGCAAATAAAGAAGCTGATAAACCCAACTCGGGCTGGACGAGAGAGCAGGTCAGTGACTTGCTATTTTATGGCATGTTAGGGGTCATTTTAGGTGGCCGTATTGGCTACGTGCTATTTTACAACTTCTCTTCCTTTTTATCAGATCCGCTGATGCTATTTAAAGTATGGGAAGGAGGAATGTCATTCCACGGCGGTGCACTTGGTGTCATCACCGCGATTTTTATTTTTGCATGGCGAACTAATAAGTCCCCTTTGGCTGTGGGAGATTTTGTGGTGCCTATGGTTCCTGTGGGGTTACTAGCTGGCAGGATCGGTAATTTTATTAACGGTGAATTGTGGGGACGGCAAACGGATGTACCTTGGGCGGTAATTTTCCCTTCGGGCGGTAATGTTCCAAGGCACCCCTCCCAATTGTACGAAGCGTTTTTTGAAGGGTTGGTCTTATTCTTGATTCTTGTTTGGTATCGCAAACAGCCGCGTCCAGCAGGTAGTATTGCAGGACTATTCTTATTGGGCTACGGCGTATTTAGGTTTGCAATTGAATACTTCCGTCAACCAGATGCCCATATTGGGTTACACGCTGGTATTATCTCACAAGGGCAAATATTGTCGTTGCCAATGATAATTGGCGGCCTAGGCCTGATGATTTGGGCGCATCGCCGAGAAGCAGTTAAAGCTGCTTAATTACATGCTTATGGTCTAGCTAAGTGAGTAAATTACTCACTTAGCTAGACAGTGTTTTATTCTTTGTCGATTTAGCGTTATAGTAGTACTACAAAAATCAAAGGTATCAGACTTGTGAGTGATCGCAAATTATCAAAAACAGTATATAACCCTGTGCAACTGGTATTAGTTGTGGCAGTGTTTTTGATGTTTGTGTTTCAGCCATTGGTGCAGGCAAAGATGATATGTGATCACGATATGCCGATGGCTTCTATAACAGTGGCCATGCATGATGTTCACCAGAGTATATCGCAGTCACATGACCACAGTAGCGGTATGCACCATGATACTTCTATGGCAACACACAGTGATATGGATTGTTGCAAGACCGATTGTACTTGCCCTACCAGTTTGTGTGCGCCGTTTTCTCTTTTTATCAGTGAAGCGAATATCTTTTCTACAATCAATTTAGCAACAGACAAACCTGTTTCTGGCTATGTCGGTTCACCTAACCAATTTATCAACTCCGTATATAAACCACCCATTTTGGTGTGATCCTAGGGTTATTGCGCCCTAAATATTCTGTATAAAAATTGGCCGTCTTCATGTCTGCTTATTAGCCTGTGCTGTGACAGCATTGGGTTTAAGTTTTGGCAATATGTGTCGGCGGCTATAGATCACAACTAAAAATGAGTTCCAGCATGTATAAATTTAAATTTGTAGCACTTGTGCTATGCCTTTCAGTTATTTTTGGCTTTCAAAGTCCAGTAAGCGCAACACAAAGCGTCGAGCATCCGATGTTAAAAGTATACAAAACCCCGACATGTGGCTGTTGTACGAAGTGGTTAGCACATTTAACTCAATTTAACATCTCTCACCAAATATATGATTTACCTAATTTAAGCGAGGTTAAGCGCAAGTTGGGGATCCAAGCCCGTTATCAATCTTGCCATACAGGGGTGAGCGATAATGGTTATGTTTTTGAAGGGCATATCCCTGCAAAGTTTATTAAACAATTCTTATCTAATCCGATAGAAAATGCCATTGGGTTGTCTGTTCCGGCTATGCCGCTTGGTTCTCCGGGCATGGAAGTAGGGAAGCGTTTTAACCCATATCAAGTGTTGATACTAATGAAAGATGGCAGCAGTAAGGTATTTGCCACCGTGACTGAATATGAGGAGCAGTTCTAATGGCCGTTATCTATGAGCAATACATGCCAATTCTCAATCAGCAACCGAGTTTAAATAACAAAGGTTTAGGGGGAGTACGATGATGTCTTCTGCAATAAAAACCCTTTGTACGGCTTTAATTGGGATTGCAATAGGCGGCCTATCGGCCTTGTTATTTATGGAGGGACAACCGCTCAGTGATAAAGAAGCAACACCGGAAGGCGAGAAAAAGCCGCTTTATTGGGTGGCACCGATGGACGCAAATTATCGTCGTGACCAACCTGGAAAATCACCCATGGGCATGGACCTTGTGCCGGTTTATGACGAACCTCAAGGACAAGATGAGTTTGGTCCTGGCGTAGTAAAAATAGCTTCCCATATGGTTAATAACTTAGGGGTGAGAACGGCGACTGTGAAACGGGGCTCACTGCAAGCCTCAATAAGTACAGTGGGCTATGTTCAGTATGATGAACACAAGTTGGTGCACATCCATCCGCGCGTAGATGGTTGGGTAGATAACTTATACGTTAAAGCGATAGGTGATGAAGTCGAGCAAGGACAGGCTTTGTACGATTTATATTCTCCTGAATTAGTGAATGCACAAAAAGAGATGCTCGTCGCGTTGAAGCAATCAGATAAGCAGCTGATAGATGCAGCGCGTAAGCGACTTAGAGCACTTAAAATGTCCGTGGACTTCATCGAACAGCTGATAAAGACCAAACAAGTTCGTCAAACAGTCACATTTTATACGCCGCAATCAGGCGTAGTTGAAAATCTTAAGATCCGTGAAGGTTACTATGTGCAGCCTGGCACGACCATGATGAGCATAGGTAAGTTGGATCAGGTGTGGGTTGAAGCGGAAGTATTTGAGCGCCAAGCTGCGGTTATAAAACCTGGGCTACCAGTTACAATGGAGTTAGATTACTTACCAGGCAAATCTTGGCTTGGCAAAGTAGATTATGTGTATCCCAGCTTAGACGCTCAAAACCGTACACTGAGGGTTAGGCTCAAATTTGATAATCCAGGTTTAATACTCAAGCCAAATATGTTTGCGCGTGTTGACATTGAAGCTGATCCAATACTCGAGGTTTTAACGGTTCCGGCAAGTGCAGTGATCCGAACAGGAGCCCAAAATCGAGTTGTATTGGCGCTAGGCGGCGGTCAGTTTAAATCCATTGAAGTAGAGATTGGCAGAATTAATGACACTGCCATTGAGGTAGTCTCAGGGCTGACAGAAGGCGAAGAGGTGGTTACCTCTGCACAATTTTTAATTGACTCAGAATCTAGTAAAACGTCTGATTTCAAAAGAATGCAATTTGTGGAACGCCCCAAATCTGTTTGGATGCAGGGCGAAGTAAATAGCGTGATGGTGCAGCATCGTGAAGTTAATATTACCCATGAACCAGTTGAAGCATGGGACTGGCCCACCATGACGATGAATTTTAATGTTGCAAAAGCTGTGGAGATAGAAACTTTGAAGTCTGGTCAGCGATTGCATTTCGAAGTTACAGAACAAGATGCTGGCGGATACGAGGTAACAGGTATTCATATAGTGGCACAAGCTAAGATTCCGACAGCAACAGTTAAAGGGGTGATTAATCATATAGATCAGAAAGGACGCATTTTGAATATCAGTCGAGAAGCCATTGATAAATGGAAAAGGCCTGCGGCGACAATGGATTTTGTGGTGGCTGGTGAATTGGAGTTCAAAGAGTTCAAAGTAGGTGATGAGATCTCATTCACCTTTGAAGTTCGAGATGACTTAATCATTGTTGCTATGCAGGCAGCTGACGATGAGCAAGCGCACGATAGCCATGCACATCATTGATAGGAGCCGAGCGTGATTGAATCAATTATTAAATGGTCTGTAAACAATCGCTTGTTGGTGGTGCTGATGACACTGGTGTTGACATTTGGTGGGATCTATTCGCTAAAACATACACCTGTTGATGCGATCCCTGATCTGTCTGATGTACAAGTGATTATCAAAACCAGTTATCCAGGTCAGGCACCGAAGGTGGTGCAAGATCAGGTAACTTTTCCGCTCAGTACTGCGATGCTGTCGGTTCCTGGCGCTAAAACTGTGCGTGGATTTTCCTTTTTTGGCGATTCTTATGTCTATATTATTTTTGACGATGACACCGACCTCTATTGGGCGCGAAGCCGAGTTCTTGAGTACTTAAACCAAGCAGCTGCAAGTTTACCTGAGTCAGCAAAACCACAGCTTGGTCCCGATGCCACTGGGGTTGGGTGGATATATATGTATGCACTCACCGATAGTTCTGGAAAGCACGATCTTAGTCAGCTACGTAGTATTCAAGATTGGTTTTTAAAATATGAATTGCAGACGGTTTCCGGGGTATCTGAAGTCGCCACAGTAGGTGGGATGGTGAGGCAGTATCAAGTAGAAATTGACCCAAACAAACTAAGAGCATATGACATCCCACTGAGTTTAATTGAAATAGCACTCAAACAGGGTAACCAAGAAACGGGAGCTTCAGTAATTGAAATGGCGGAAGCCGAGTATATGGTGACTGCTACTGGGTATATAGGTTCTCTCAGAGATATTGAACAAATCCCATTGGGTGTCAGTATTAAAGGGACTCCGCTGACAATTGGGCAAGTCGCACAAGTGCGTTTGGGGCCGCAGATGCGTCGAGGTGTTGCCGAGCTCAACGGTGAAGGCGAAGTCGTTGGCGGGATTGTGGTGATGCGCTCAGGAGAAAATGCACAAGCGACCATAGAGGGTGTTAAGGAAAAACTACAGTCGTTGAAGCGGTCTTTACCAGAGGGGGTAAAAGTAGTGCCTGTTTACGATCGCTCTCAGCTAATTGAGGCGGCAGTGGATAACTTATGGCAAAAATTGACAGAAGAGTTAATCGTCGTGGCTGTGATCTGCGTGGTTTTTTTATTCCATCTAAGGTCGTCTATTGTGGCGGTGATCTCATTGCCGCTTGGCATACTGGTGTCTTTTATCATCATGCATTTTCAAGGGATAAACGCCAACATCATGTCATTGGGCGGCATTGCAATTGCGATCGGTGCTATGACAGATGGCGCGATTGTAATGATTGAAAATATGCATAAACATATGGAAAGAACGCCATTGACCGATGAAAACCGCTGGGAAATAGTTACCAAATCGGCGTCAGAAGTAGGCCCTGCACTGTTTTTTAGTTTGTTGATCATTACCGTTTCATTTTTGCCAGTATTTATATTAGAAGCTCAGGAAGGGCGAATGTTTGAACCGCTTGCCTATACTAAAACGTATGCTATGGCAGCATCGGCAGGGTTGGCTATTACCTTGGTGCCTGTGCTCATGGGGTACTTCATTCGCGGTAAGGTACTTTCAGAAAAGAAGAACCCTTTAAATCGCATGTTAATTGCCCTGTATATGCCCGTACTAAAGCAGGTGATGCGATTTCCTAAAAGCACCATTCTATTGGCGGTTGTGGTGTCTGTTGTGGGCTTTTATCCTGTGAGTAAAATCGGCAGCGAGTTTATGCCACCACTTGATGAAGGCGACTTAATGTACATGCCCACGACCTACCCGGGAATATCGATTGGTAAAGCGCGCGAGTTATTGCAGCAAACTGACAAATTGATCCGCACAGTACCTGAGGTAGAGAATGTCTTTGGCAAAGTAGGACGTGCAGAAACCGCAACAGATCCGGCACCGCTCACTATGATTGAAACCTTTATTCAATTGAAGCCTAAATCGCAATGGCGTGAAGGCGTGACTACTGAGAGCTTGCAAGCTGAACTGGATAGCCTCGTTAAATTTCCGGGGCTGACGAATGCATGGGTAATGCCGATAAAAACGCGGATAGATATGTTGGCAACAGGAATTAAAACCCCTGTTGGTATCAAAGTCGCAGGTCCAGATCTTGAGGTCATTCAAGATATTGGTCAGCAAATTGAACGCATTTTACCCGTGGTTGTCGGAACCGCGTCTGTGTACTCTGAGCGGGTTGCTGGTGGCCGATATATTAAAGTAGATATTTCCCGAGTGCAGGCTAGCCGTTTTGGATTAAATATTGCTGATGTTCAGCAAGTGGTATCGACTGCGATTGGCGGCGCTGTTGTGACACAAACTATCGAGGGGCAGGAGCGTTATCCTATTAATATTCGCTATCCGCAACATTTCCGTGATTCACCGGAAAAGCTCGCCAAGTTACCGGTGATCACGCCATCAGGTAAACACATTACATTAGGTGACGTTGCTGAGGTTTATATTGATACCGGACCTGCGAGTATAAAAAGTGAAAATGCGCGTTTGAATGGGTGGACATATATTGATATTGAAGGAATTGATGTCGGCACGTATGTACGAAATGCAAAGGCCCATTTATCGACGGAGCTTGAGCTACCAGCTGGTTATTCGATTATTTGGGCTGGTCAATATGAGTATATGGAAAGAGCAAAAGCCAAGCTCTCATACGTATTGCCTCTCACGCTCGCAATCATTGTGATTTTACTTTATTTGAATTTTAAAGCGCTAAGTGAGGTGATATTGATTCTGATAACCCTGCCTATGGCCATGATTGGTGGAGTATGGTTAATGTATTGGGAAGGGTTCAATTTCTCGGTGGCTGTTGGGGTTGGATTCATTGCGCTGGCAGGCGTTGCAGTGGAAATAGGCGTGATCATGTTGGTCTATCTCAACCAAGCACTCAAAGAGCTCAAAGAAAAAGCACAAAATACAGCCACCGTTATTTCAGATACAGACTATATGAATGCGCTTATTTATGGTGCAGGATTGAGAGTTAGGCCTGTTATGATGACGGTTACAACCATTATCGTTGGGTTACTGCCAATATTGTATGGAACTGGAACGGGTTCTGAAGTGATGAGTCGTATTGCAGCGCCTTTAGTCGGCGGTATGACAAGCGCTGTTGTACTTACGCTTATTGTACTACCCGCCTTTTATAGCCTTTTGAAGCGCCGAGATATTGCAAAATTTAATCAAAGTATTGCTGTTAATAACAGCTAATTGGGGGCTGAACTTGAAGAAGCAATGTTCAAGTGAACCTTGCTTCTTTTATTGACGTCGTTACGACGCCACAGGGCAGTCTTGCTCTCTTGCCGTGAAGCAACCACTGTTGTGTATCGCATTGATACATGTTCCCTGACCTACTGTAGGGCACAAGTCTGGCTCGCCACCAGCAACAAAGTTTGTGGCGTTTGGTTGTAGAGCTTTATCACTAGACAGTTTTTTAAGTGGGGTTTTCTTGATTGTAAGCTTCATAATTTTCCTTATATATTTTGATTAAAGCAAACCTAAGCTAGCAAGAAAAAATACACAATTGCACTGCCATTATTCTCAGTGTATGTGTGAAGGTCTTCAGGTACTCGTTATATTTATCAAGCCAGCAATGATGGTTTAGCGTCAACTGGCAGTGTATGATATGGCACAGTTGATTTTAGTAGAGTGATAGGGTTACGTTAATGAAGCAATATTTAGATTTATGTCAGCGCATTGTCGATGAGGGCAAGTGGGTTGAAAATAAAAGAACAGGTAAAAGATGCCTGACGGTGATTAATGCTGATTTGACCTATCACGTCGATAAAAATGAGTTTCCACTAGATACGACGAGGAAAAGTTTTTGGAAGGCCGCAATTGCAGAGTTACTGGGTTACCTGCGAGGTTATGACAGTGCAGCACAATTTCGAGAAATTGGCTGCAACACATGGAATGCCAACGCAAACGAAAACCAAGACTGGCTCAATAATCCGAACCGCAAAGGGGAAGATGACATGGGGTTTGTTTATGGTGCTGTTGCCAGAAACTTCCCAAAGCCAGATGGAGGGAGTGTCGATTTAATCAAACAAGTGATAGACGATTTGTCTAAAGGAATAGATAACAGAGGAGAAATTATCACTTTTTATCATCCTGGCTCATTCCATTTAGGCTGTTTACGCCCTTGTATGTTTCAGCATCAATTTTCCATATTAGATGGTGTATTGTATTTAAATAGTTATCAGCGCAGTCAAGATGTACCGTTAGGTGGAAATTTTAATGCGATTCAAGTGTTTACCTTACTTAAACTGGTTGCTCAGATAACAGGTCTTGAAGCTGGTAAGGCATTTCATAAGATTGTGAATGCGCATATTTATGAAGATCAACTTGAGTTAATGCGTGATGTACAATTAAAACGAACGCCATTTGCTTCACCACAATTACATATTAACCCTGATATCAAGAGCTTTGAAGATTTAGAGACTTGGGTAACTTTGGATGACTTCGAAGTGACTAACTATCAGCATCATGATGCCATTCAATATCCATTTTCAGTTTAAGCTCAGAGCAAATTAGGGTTAGATAAATTTTATCTGGCCCTATCTGTCCCTTTTTTGTATATCCCTCTTTTGTATTGTTCCTATTTTAATTGAATTCAGGGTTTTTGTTCTTTTTTTGCTCAAAAACTAAGGTTTTTATCCGATTTATTGGACAAATCAGTCTTTTTTAGTCAGTCTAACGCCTTAGCTATGTAGTAAATCGCGTCTGTAAATTTGTTAAGGTGGAATGTGCTGTATGCCTACCAAGTTTTGGTTACCAACTTCATTAGCAGTGTGCATCTCACTGTGCTTAGCCAGCTGTGCAAATACAACTCAGACACTTGAAGAAAAAGTGGCGCAGCAAGAAGCGATACACGCCCATAAAGCCTTGGTTTCCTCATATGAAGAAAATAAGGCCAGTATTGAGCGTTTGGCAAAAATGGAAGGGGATTTGACCCAGTTACTTAAATTGCTCTCTACACAGGCTGAAGTTCCTGATTTGCATGATTACTTGCAACCCACTCAACCGGTGATTAAACATGCCGTTAAACCTGACTCGAAAAGGGGCTCGTTTGTTGAAACGCATGATGTATCTTCGGTGAGCAATACAGTTGAAGCAGAGAAAACATTTCAGACCCCAGATTTAGTGGTGGGTATTCATTTAAAGCGAGACGCAGCTTTGTCACAAGCACAGCAGATCCAAGCACAAATTAATACAATCAGGCAAAGCTATCCACTCGTATTTAATGGGGTCAACGCTCATATTGTTGAGCCTGACCGAGACAGGAAATTATTTTTTGTTACTGCATATGGCTTTAGCTCTCGACAAGAAGCAACCGTATTTTGCAAAGCGATATCTAGGGTCACTAGACATTGCTCTGAACTTAAAAATTATATATAAGTGTATAAATATAGGGACTGATTTTATGCCTATCGGGCGGTAAGTGTAATCTTATTTTAGAGCTATCACTCAGAATAAGCCGTCGCGAGACAACTAATTTTAATCACGCTTTATTTATGTTGTGATTTGTATAGGATAAAAGTATGAAAAAGAACTTAAAACAGTTAGGTTTGATGACAGCGATAGCTGTACTACCCTTTTCTTCTTTCAGTGCTCAAAAAGCGACATTTGATGCCAAAGTGAAAGTTAAAAACGCGTTTCAACTGGTCAAAAACAATGACTTAGATTTTGGTACAATTCGAGCTGTGGCTGATAATACTGGTACAGATACGGCCTCATTGACGATCCCTGCTGATACGACACAAACGCCGACTGTTGCTTCTACCAATGTGAATAATGCTGAGATTGCTATTATTTCTGCTGGCAGCCCGGCGCAATTCCAAATTTCCGGTGTTGTGCCATTTGCGACTTTATCTATTACCGATCCTGTTGAGACTGATGTCTCATTGGCCGCTGGTAGTGGCAGTGGTGCTGCAGGATTTAAACTTGGCTCATTTACATATTACATCGAAACGGGTGCTTCGAACTCAACTCCTGTTGTTGGTAAGCAAATCCAAGTAAATGAAAATGGCGAAGCTGTTTTTAATATTGGCGCAACGCTATCAACAACAACGGGTAATTCTGCCAATTATCTAGATGGTGATTATATTGGTACTTTCACATTGGAAGTGAGTTACTAAAGGCTAAGAGCTGTGTCCTTGATCTCAGTCTGTAAAAGACCGCATGCGAAAGGTGTCCAACACGCTGTATGGGCCGGGTTATTATTGCTAATAAGTTACTCTGCCAGCAGCCGAACTGAGGTGATCACACCATTGGATTTTGGCACAATTGTAATTTCAGATCACACTCAAGTTGGTCGTGTTCAAATCGGTGCGAGTGGGCACAATGTAACAAGCGGTCCTGTGCATTTGGTGTCTGGAGGGCAAGCCGCAGAATTGCTTTTTTCTTCGTTGCCAGCTTTACATAGTGTCACCGTTTCAACAAGTATTATCACGCCTATGCTTTCCCATAGTAACCTATACGTACAGGGAATAAATTTGGTGCAGCTAGAACATGTGGATAGGCTATTTAGTGACGCACAGGGCAACGCTTTATTAAAGGTGGGGGGAACCATTGAGATCGGAGCTCAATCTACCCAGTATCCAGACGGGACGTATCGTGTTTGGGCAAATATAGAAGTAAGTTATTAGTTTTATGAAAATGCAATTAGTAAGTATCGGCTTTGTGGCCCTTTCTTTTTTTACTCAGGCTGTGTATGCCTCTTTGATGATTTCGCCAACGCGTGTGGTGTTTGATGAGCGTCAACGCACGGCCAAAGTATTCTTAATCAACAATGGCAGTGAAGCGAAAACTTATCGCTTGGGGTGGAAAGAAAAACAAGCCTTGCCTTTTGGCGGATATCAAGATCTTCAACCTGAACAGGTCGGACCGTGGAAATTGAGCCACTTGATGAGAATGACACCAAGGCAAGTACATTTGGCACCCGGTGAAAGACAGGCCATTAAGTTAGCGCTGCGTCGAAAGCAGGGGATGAGCGCTGGTGAGTATCGCTCTCACTTGTTATTTCAAGCCTTGCCGACAGAGCAACTCGATAACTCTGAAGCAATCGGCATTAGCCTAAATATGATATTGAGTTACAGCATTCCTGTCATTTATAGAAAAGATGTTGCTGCGCCCGAAGTGCGCATTGCTGCTACAAAGCTAGCTACCGATTTAAATGGCAAGACCGTGATTGCAATAGACTTGCAAAGAAGCGGTAACGCCAGTGCGCTTGGAAAATTGCAAGCCCATTGGCAGCCTAAAGGTGCGAAGGAGTGGCAAGTTGTGGCAACAGCAAACAATTACGCAATTTACCCTGAAGTAACTAACGCAAGCGTCGAATTAAACACTTTAGCTGGCAAGGCATTAAAGGGCGCAGGACAATTACGTGTTACCTATACGGGTCAAGAAGAGTATCGAAATCTGGTATTTTCACAACGCACTTTTGATATAGCGCATTAAACCCAGCTGTGATCTCCAAGTGTTTCATTGCTGCGCTCGTTTGTGTCAGTGCAGCGATCCCTTATTTTAGTCATGCCAATACAGAAAATACTATAGGGAAAACATACTCCGTACTTAGCTATGGCGAAGACCGCATTCAAACCGGTGAAGTACTGTTTTTTTCACTCTATATGGAGGGTTATTATCTCTCTGAGGTGTTCGCTAGGAAGAGTAAAACAGGGGTTCAGCTAGAGTTGCAAAGCCTGTTTTCTGCTTTAGATTTTGCGATTTCATATGACGAAAATGGATCTCGATACAATGGGTGGTTTATTGATCAAGCGCAGCGTTTTTCACTTGATTTAAAGCTCAGAGAAGCTGTTGTGGGGGACCAAATAGTGCGTTTTGACACAAGCGATTTTGCTCAGATTGACGGTGAAGTCTATTTTGATGCTCGCAGAGTATCGAGCTGGTTTGGGTTGCAGTTCAAGTTTAATTATCAAGACTTAAAGTTGCAAATGAGCAGTGAACAACAGCTACCAATTGAGCGGCGTATAGAGAGGCAAAATCGTCAATTCAGCCCAGGAACAGCTCAACAGTCACCAGTTCTGCCTTGGAAAGCGACCCCGTATCAAGTGTGGAGCCCGCCTTTACTTGATATTCAAGGTTCATTTAACACAATGAATTTGAAAGACAATGTCGCCTCTCTATCTTTGCTTGGCAGTCAAGATATCGCATTTTGGAACACAGCTTATTTTTTAAGTGGGCGCTCAGGCGATCTTTTAAGTGAAAGCCGTATCAGTGCAAGTAGGGAAAATGAAAGTGGGGTTGATTTTGGTCCCATCACAGCGACGCAAGTTGAAATTGGAGATGTGCTGGGTACGCGCATTGGAGGTAACTATCGCACCTCATATGCTCGTGGGGTCCGAGTCAGTGACAGGCCTCTCTACAGGCAAATTGATACACAAACTGTGAGGATCAGTGGTGTGATCCAAGTTGGTTGGGATGTGGAGCTGTATCAAAATGGATTGATGATAGATCAAAGACTAAACGTACAATCTGGGTTATATGATTTTGAATCAATAGAGCTCTATTTTGGTAGTAATGAATTTGAACTGGTGATGTACGGGCCACAAGGTCAAGTGCTTCAAGAGAGCCGCTCTTACTTTGTTGCAGGGAATAATATTGCCGAGGGTGAAGGGTATTTTGATACATCGATTGTTGACACTGGAAAAACGCTATTAGGTGACAATGTAGGTATGCCTGATATTTCGGGCTGGAATCTACTCAGCAGGTATGACTATGGCTTCAGTGATGACCTTTCTGTATATGGTGGCATGCGCTATGGCTTAGAGGGACAAGAAAATGTTTATCAGCTCAATATAGGGGCAAGTTATGACGTTTGGAATAAGGGGATTTTAAACGTGGATTTAAGCCGTGATGAACAGGGCGCACGTTATTATCAGTTTCAAGGTCGTACGCAGGTAAATCAGCATGCACTTAGTTTTGTACTTACTGATCACAAAGTGCGTACTGAGCTAGGACAAGCATCGCTGCAACACACACAAGAGTTTGCTGTTCGGGCTGCAGGTACATTATACAGACATAACCATGTGCGGCTTAATTACCAAAACACACTTAACTGGCGTCGTGAACAAGCTGGAAGCGATTTATTAGGGTCCAGTTTACTTTCTGTGGCGACGCAGTTTGGCACTTTTAGTAACCAGTTGGATTACCACCAAACTAATTCGGCGTCAGACCACACACTGAAGGGGATCACGCGTTGGCAAGGACGAGTCCGAGGTACATATGGCCGGATTGGGCTGGGTTATCAGCTACACCCACAAAAACAGCTATCTGATTACCAAATACAGCTGAGCCGTATCCTAGACAGCCAGTTTGATGTTGAGCTGGACTACACTAAATCGTTGATTAATGAAGATTATGAAATCGGTGCAGGGGTAAATTGGCAACACGACAGATTTAGACTAACTGGGCGATTTAGCTATCTTCAAAACGATGACTGGCAAGTGGGGCTGACTGGACAATTTAGCTTGGGTTATCAAAGCTACAGCAATGAGTTTTTTATCACCGACAGGCGTCTTGCCAGTACTGGCTCGGTATTAGTAAAAGTCTTTTTAGATCAAAATAACAATGCGATATTTGATGGCAATGATAGGCTTTTGGAGGGCGTGAAAATACGATCAGTACAAGGTTTTTCCCAAGCGTTTACCGATACGAAAGGTGTTGCTTTGCTGGGAAACATGCCACTCAATAGGCAAACTGATATTGTGATGGATGAAGAATCACTGCCAGATCCATTTTATATTGCAGCACATGACGGTCGTTCGATCACGCCTCGTAAAGGATTTCTCGCTTATTTGGAATATCCCGTGGTGCATGCCGGTGAGCTCGAAGGCGTGGCCTATGAAAAAGATCTCAATGGACAAGAGCAGCCTTTGGCGTACGCTGATATTGAGTTAGTTGGCCGCAATCAAAAGGTGGTTGCGACGGTTAAATCAGCCTACGATGGTTACTACGTCTTCAGTAATATTCGACCCGGTCAATATGAGGCGAGGGTCAAAAAGCGTTCAACGGATAACTTTAGGCAGCACAATACGGTAGAAGTGGCGCTTTCAAATCACGGTGATGTACTGCTTGAAGTTGATTTGTTAGTAGAACAATTGCCCCATTACAAAGGCTATATTGCTAGAGGAGGGGAGTTCGACTCTTTGACAATATTACAGGCCTACGTGGCGATTGTGTTTAAACGGTCGAGGCATTTATTTTCGACAAAGCCTTTTTACGTACATGACAAAAAGCGAAAAAAATACTTACTTGGTTACAAGTTTGCTAAACAGTCACAGCAGGCGGCAAGAGCTTGCCTTAAGCTTAAGCAAAATCACATCACGTGTGAGGTTGAGCGTATTTCCGTTGCGCAATAAGCGTTAAGCAAATCCATGCAAGATACGACGTGATAAATCTTTGTGCGACTTTTATATTGTATAGAATCTGATTTGGTTCGATTTTTGCATTGAATACGTCAATAAACCAGAGGTATGTCATTATGCGATTTCTAATCTTGGTGCTTGTAAGCTTGCTTGCAGGATGTAGCACAAGCGCTTGGCTTGGCTCAAGTGCAAAACAAAGTCCAAAGCAAGCACCTCCCATGCGTAGCGTTCACAGCTATGTTGGAGAGTTAGCGACACAGCTAAGTCAGTATAGCAAGCCACTAAAACCTGGCGTTTCAGTCGCCGTCACCAGCTTTTTTAAAGATAATGGGCTCGGTGCCGATACGTTAAATAATCAAGGTGCTGGTTTGAGTAATCAAGTGCAAGAGAGTTTCATTACGTATTTAACGCAAATGGGCTTACAGGTTGTTGAATTTCGGATGCAAAAAGCAATCAATCTATCAGACAGTGCCGATAGTGTTTTGAGCCGAGATATAGAAAAGCTCAAAGATCGTCACAAATTTGACCTTATTTTGACGGGCAGTGTGAGTGAGAGTATTAATTCTTACACCATACACGCGAGGTTAATAGATATGGTCAATAGCAAGACAATGTCAGCCGCTTCAATTAGCTTGCCAAAAGAGACCTTGTGGGGAACAGAGCAAGTACAAATGCGAGATGGGTTACTTCATCGCGGCCAATATTAACGGAGAAAGATATGAAAAAGTATGCATTATCACTTTTATTGCCTGTGTTATTCGGCTGCTCGAGTACTGACAGTGATCGTCATAACAGCAAGGCAATGGTGGTGGATAAAAATGCTTTTGCTAGCTCTGAAAGCCAGTTTCAGGTACACCCTGGAGGAATGCATGGCATGACCGTGTCTCAGCAAATGGCTAGTCGAAATGTGACCCACTATGTACAAAATTTGATGCAAGACATGATTGGTAACTTGCGCTATGTGAACGACCGAACGCCAATCGCAGTAGCGACCTTTGTCTTTTTAGATGAAGATTACAACTATGGCTCGTTGCTAGGTAACCAGCTGTCAGAGAGCTTTGTTCATGAGCTGCATAACTTTGGTGTACCTGTTGTTGACTTTAAAACGACCGACTTTATGCGAGTTACCAAGCAAGGGGACTTTATATTTAGCCGTGACTTTTTAGAGTTATCAGATGAGCATACCTTTAACTACGTGCTGGCAGGAACTTTGGCAAACCATCAAGGTGGTGTGCTAGTCAACGCGCGAATTGTCGGCGTAAAAAGCAAAGCTGTCGTGGGGACTGCACAGGGGTTTTTGCCTCAGTCTGTTGTTAACGCGTTACGAGATGGTATTGGCCACGATGGCATTCGATTGGAAAGAGCAAGCAGGTAATGGCAATGAAACACAGCATAGCATTAGTTAGCTGCCTGGTAGCGCTGTTTGGCTGTGAGAGCAGTCAGCATTCGCAAATAGTGCCTAAAGGGCAGCAGTCGAAACAAGCACAGCAATCGTTGCAGCTTGCTCAGTTGGCCAATGACTTAAACACACCCTCAGAGGTCGAATACACTGATCCGGGCTTTGTCAGCTACTCCCATAATAAGCAGCTGGCCAATTATGCTGGACAAATTGCATTGGAGTTAACTGATTCCATGTCGGGGGTTTCTCCCAATGCAGTTGCAATTACGAGTTTTGTGAGTTTTGATAAAAGTTTGCGAAACAGCAACCAGCTGGGAAATCAGCTGGCTGAGTCGATGATCCACCAATTTCAAAAGTTGGGTTACCCCGCGCTTGACTTTAAATCTCACCGCGGTATTGCAGTAACTAGAAATGGTGACTTTATTTTGTCTCGGGATGCAAAAAAACTCCCACAAAACCCGGTACCAAGCCATGTTTTAACCGGAACTATGATCTATCGTGACAGGGGAGTAGAGGTCAATTCTCGACTATTGGATTTTGATAGCCGTTTGGTTGTGGCAAGCAGCAATGTGATTATTCCTTATTTTATCCTTCATCCCAGTGCGACAGTCACTTATTGACCTGCTAGGCTTGGCAGCTGTAAGTAGTCAAGCCATGGCTCCAAAACTAGCTCATTTCTAACTCTATACCTTAATTGCGTATTTAGGTTTCTGTTTTTGCGTACTATTTTCAAAATATACTTGTCATTTAGGGTTTAGCGCTGTTATAAATATAACCGCACAAACAAGAGTTTACCCTCTGATGTGATAGCGTGTCCCCGTAGTTTAATGGATAAAACGGGGCCCTCCTAAGGCTTTGATGTAGGTTCGATTCCTACCGGGGACGCCAGCTGAATAATTTGAGTTTAAAAGGCTCCAGAGAAGCCAGGTTATAGTGCAAAGTCTTCACTGGGGGCGATGATAAGTTCGACAATATCGTTTATTTGGATATTGTTCATTGGTCTGCTGTTTATATTTTTTGCGATGGCATTTTGGGCATTAACTTGTGTTACTTTGACACGATTAATTGTTTGAATGCTGCGCGTAAAAAACTGGTTTCTCTCACCTGCAACGTCACTGCGGTGTGCGATACTCAAAATCTGTCCTTCTTTTAGCCCATGAGCACTGCCTAAGTTAATTACAACCTGATCTTGATCTTTGTGAAGGATCCTACCTTTTGTTGGCAGACATGAAAAAGCTTGGTTTAGATCTTGGGCAAGGCTATTAAAAACACCTTGTATACGTTTGCCATAGTCAGTATGCCAAAAGGTGTCGCTATATACGTCGATGATCTTGGTTTTTTCATAGGGCCACACACCTGTTACGCTATAGTGTTGTTGCCATACTTTATCTTTGCTGATTGCGTCGAAAGCGGCAAAATCTATTTTGAAACTTCTCACGTATTCGTCATCTTGCCAAAAAGCATAATCACTGTTTAATTGTTGTGTACTGGCGAGGTCTGTTATTTGGCTGAGCAATACATATTGGCTATTGCTTGAGGCTGTGAGGCTCTCAATAAGCTGAGCGTCGTAATCAAAATTTTGTGAAAAGAACGCACGTACATTAATGCTCTTATCTATAAATGGGATAGGCTTGACCGACATATTGCGTTGCATCAATGTGTGATACATGCGTTCACTGGTCGATTTATGTATGTCAAAAATTTGACCAAGTCTGGCTTGATGAGGTTGCATCAGCTGGCTTTGGGTTATCGTGATCTGTTTATTAAACGACT
Organism: Pseudoalteromonas obscura; assembly: GCF_030135505.1. Classification (NCBI taxonomy): domain Bacteria; kingdom Pseudomonadati; phylum Pseudomonadota; class Gammaproteobacteria; order Alteromonadales; family Pseudoalteromonadaceae; genus Pseudoalteromonas; species Pseudoalteromonas obscura. The sequence goes on along the minus strand of NZ_JASJUT010000002.1, from coordinate 489,510 downwards.
CTTCAGGGCACTGCTGTTGTTTAGGGAAGATATCTAAGTGAAGAGTTACACTCATAACACCATCTTTAGTGTTTTCTGATACTAGATTGATCTCTTGGATTTCACCGTGGCTTTTAATTTTTATATGATCTTGTGCAAGCACGCCATCTGCGAGCGTTTGAATGCTTGATACAGTGGCACCAGAAAAAATCAGCGCTTGTGTTATGGCATCTTGCACAGCTTCTTGCCTTGCCGCTGCTCTGTCAGTTGTGTATGCATTTGCATACCCTGTTACTTCAAACCATTCTGCTTGAGCACTAAAGCTTAGTAAACAGGCTACAAGAGCTGTACTACTTACTTTTTTCATCGTTCAATACCATATCAAAATTTTGACTTCTATTTCATAGTTCAGCAAATCCTATGCCAATAGCATTGGCGCAATTTGTGCATGCCATATTAACACAAAGGCAATTTGGCATGATTAGGAGTCGGTAACATATGCGAAAGTTATTTAAAATTAGCAAAATTTTAGCCATAGGTGTAGTGGTAGGTCTTGCTGGCTGCAGCTCAATTATCGACAAACATGTAGAATATAGTTACGTTCAACCAGATAGCTACCCGGTTTTAAAAGCGATAGGGTACGCGCCTTTGGACGCACAGCCAGGGGCGAGCGATAGTGAAAAAATGCTTATGGCAATTAAAGTATCTAAACTGGAAGCGTATCGAGAGCTAGCCGAGCAGGTTTACGGCCACCAGCTTAATGCCACGACTACCGTGCGGGGCGTCGTTGCACAAAATGATGGGTTGCGCAGCCAAGTTCAGGGGGTGATCCGAGGTGCCCGAGTACTTAAGTCATATGCGGTGGGTGATATTTATACCACTGAGTTGGAGCTCGATATGAAAACCGTATATGACCTTTATATTGGTCAAGTAAAACCGAAAAAGATTCAAAGAGTCACGTACTACTAGCCATTTCTAACAAAAAAAGCACTGTCGACACAGTGCTTTTTTTGTCGCTAAGATTAACTTAAGCTTTGAGGTTTTTGACGATTTCGCCTACGTTTTCAACCACATTTCCTTCTTCTGTGTAAGTGGTCGACATTGGCCTGCCAATCAATATCTCTTTTAATTCACGCACTGTCATATGTGCTAAATGAGCTGCTTTGGCATTCACCTCATTTTGGTTTTTGCATTTGATTAGCAATAAATTGATTTGCTCCGTTAAGGGCGCCACATCTGGATCTTGAAACAACTCTTTCGGGTAAGTTGATAAACTTTTATCAGTCTTCTGTATTGTATTTAAGAAGGTAATTTTTTGCCGCGCGATATCTTTTAAGCCATCGCCGTTTCTAGAACTGAGCGCGGTTAGTTCATCGTCTAGAAGCTGGGTCAAAGCTTCTAGTGATGTAATTTGTGCCGTAAGTTGCTGTATACACAGCTCAATATCTTTATCCATATAAATCGAATTCAAATGCCGCTATATTTTTGGCAAGTTTCTCAGCGTCAACCTGATACTTGCCTTCTGAAATGGCTTTTTTAAGCTCTTCTACTTTCTTACTATCAAATGCTGGAGTTTGTTGTGCTTTGTCTTGCAAGCCTTTTAATTGCTGTGCCTGTGGCGTCAAGCTAACCGAATCTGAGGCCGCTTTTTGTTGAGCAGCAGGCTTTGTTGCCGTATTACTTGCATCATTTCTTTGCAATTCAGCACGTTGTTGCTTAATATTATTAGCAACATTGTTTGGCTGATTTTGACCGTTAATGTTATTAACCATGACATTGACCCATATAAATAGTTGTTTCAGTCTTTTTATCGACCATTCCACTACTAACTTTAGCAAAAATTTTAAATATTGACCGCAACTGAATCAACATCTTTTACGCGTGCTCGGATGGTTTTCCCTGATTTTACATTTTTTACACGAATTTGCTCGCCGAGATTGCCATCTTGCAGGGCGATCCCCTGAGTTTTGATAGCAAAGTGCCCATTGCCTGCCACTATTATGACAGAGTCTCCTTTACAAACCATACAAACATGACGCAAATTGATGGCTTTGTCAGCTTGGATGCGACGTTTCGTTTTACTACCAACCAACATATCAATGCTATCAATGTTTGAAGCGCGAACAAAGTGTTTTGGACGCATTGCCATTTTCAGATCGCCAACTTGCAATACAGTCCCCTTGTCCAGCTGCTGAGTGCTGACAATGACCGGATATAAAGTTTCTATTTTTATATGCACAAATTGTACCCAGTTCTTCTTGTCGTTACAGCGGACCTGCACTGTAACTTGACGGTTAAAAGGAGGAGAGGCTTTGCTAGAAACTTTTAGTGGCAACTTACATTGTCGATTGGGGAGCCGAGAATCCAGTGGTAACGCAGAGACATTAACTTCCCCTTTTGGGTCCGCAGTGGTATGTTTTTCCACATACTTTATTGCGACTTCCTGAATTTGTTCTGGCTCATAGGTGTGAGCGTAAACAGGCTGCTTGGCTAAAAAACATGCCAAAATGAGAAAGAATTGAACTGCAATTGTATTTTTTAACAAACTCATGATGTTTCGACTATGCTTATGGGGTGAAACAAGGTATAAAGATTTTGCGTGAATTGCTTCACCGCTTCAAGGGCAACTTTGAATGCTATATGACAAGCAAACATTGTTCCGATAAGCTGTATTTTGAGTAGGAGAATGAAATGGCAGGTATTTTAGACTCAGTTAACCAACGAACACAGTTGGTGGGTCAAAACCGACTTGAACTATTACTCTTTCGTTTGAAGGGGCGCCAACGCTTCGGTATCAATGTTTTTAAAGTAAGAGAAGTATTGCAGTGCCCACCTCTTACAGCCATGCCAAAATCTAATTCGTATGTGCGTGGTGTTGCACATATTCGTGGCCAAACTATTTCCGTAATTGATATGTCGCTTGCGGTAGGTGGTCCCCCAATTGAAGATATTAAAAACTGTTTTGTGATCATTGCCGAATACAACCGCTCTGTGCAGGGCTTTTTAGTTGGTGCTGTTGAGCGTATCGTGAACATGAATTGGGAACGAATCATGCCTCCGCCATCGGGAGCTGGTCGCTATTCATACGTGACAGCGGTGACAGAAATCGAAGAAGAACTGGTAGAGATCCTTGACGTTGAAAAAATCTTGAACGAAATCTGCCCAATAAATACTGAAGTTAGTCAAGATATTGTCGCAGATGGCGAGATGCAAAAAGACCTTGGTGAACGTATTGTATTCATTGCAGACGACTCTGCCGTTGCACGAAACCAAGTAAAAAGAGCACTTGAACCTTTGGGTGTGCAAACTGAACTAGCGAAAAATGGTAAAGAAGCGCTAATCAGGCTCAAAGAAATTGCAGAAGTAGATTGCCAAAACGACATCACAGAGCGTGTTGGGTTATTAATTTCTGATGTAGAGATGCCAGAAATGGATGGCTATACCTTAACGGCTGAAATTAAGGCAGATCCTAAACTAGCGCCTTTACATGTCATCCTACATACTTCACTGAGTGGGGTATTCAATCAGGCAATGATTGAAAAAGTGGGTGCAGATGACTTTATTGCCAAATTTAACCCGGATGAGCTGGCTTCGGCTGTGAAAAAATGGGTTCATTGTGATTAATAAGTGGTGGTAAACCTTGGAAAATAAACATTTAGAGCAAAGCGAGTACGATCAGTTTCGCACCTTTTTAGAGCAGCAGTGTGGCATAGTACTTGGCGATAATAAGCTTTATTTGGTCAAAAGCCGCCTTGCGCCTTTAATGTCCCGATTTAATGTCGATTCATTATCGTCTTTGGTAACAAAAACGCTCAGCCCACACGAAAGACAGCTCAGAGCTGCTGTGGTCGATGCGATGACGACGAATGAGACTTTGTGGTTTCGAGATCAATACCCGTTTGAACTGCTTAAAAAGAAAATTTATCCTGAATTTAAGGATTTACGCAGGCCCGTAAAGATTTGGTCAGCGGCGAGTTCTTCAGGCCAAGAGCCTTACTCGATTGCGATGTCAACCAGTGAGTATCAATCGCAAAACCCTGGTGCGTTAAAGATGGGCGCACAAGTGGTGGGTACAGATATTTCTAACACCATGCTGGATATGTGTAAAAATGCCGAATATGATGCATTAGCGCTGGCGCGAGGGTTATCTCCTGAGAGACGTAAAAAGTTTTTTATGGACAGTGGAAATGGGATGGCACGAGTTGTTGACCCAATTCGAAAAATGGTCAACTTCCGTCATTTAAACCTACTGGATTCCTACGCGCTTTTGGGTAAATTTGACGTTATCTTCTGCCGTAACGTATTGATTTATTTTTCTCCTGAAGTCAAAGCGAAAATCATTTCTCAGTTTGCTCAGGCATTGAATCCAAATGGTTATTTGTTTTTGGGAGCATCAGAGTCGATGGCGGGACTAAGCAATGACTTTGAAATGTTACGTTGTAATCCAGGGATAATTTACCAGAAGAAATCCTAATCTAAAAAGCAGTCGAGAGACTGCTTTTTTTCACCGTGAGAGTGCTATCAACCTAATATTATGTGAGGTACGAAGCGACTCATATCTTGTGTGATTAAACTCGTATCAGCTCTCAGCCCAATCCCTGCAGGTTGGTCGCCTATCATCCAACTGCCGACCACAATATGTTCACCTGCAAATTTTGGTAGTGCTTTAAACTCTTGATATATAAAACCTTCATCACCATAAGTGCCAGTAGAATGCGCTATCACTTGCCCTTCTCTTAAAATTTCAATATTTGCTCCCTCACGCGAGAAAATAGGCTTCTTAACACTGCCTTTTCGCGTGTCTAGTTTGTATTTTTGATCACTAAAATAAGCTGGTAGTAAATTGGGGTGGTTTGGAAAGTATTGCCATAGCAAAGGTAAAATGGCTTTGTTGGATAGTATTGATTTCCAAGCTGGCTCTAACCATTGAGTGGACAGAGTTTGCAACGGATCCGCATACTCATCATTAAACATAAACTCCCATGGATATAACTTAAAACACCAGTCGATGGCATTGTCTGCCAGATCTGTAAAACGATTTTCAGTGCTGAGCCCAATATCTTCAATGTAGGTGAATCGACAGGGGATGCCCGCTTCAAGAGCGCAACTTCTGAGGTAGTCCACCGTACCTTTGTCTTCTTCTGTATCTTTGCAGCAACTAAAATGCAGGACATGAGTTCGATTGAACTTGTGTATATGACGAAATCGAGAGATCAGCTGCTCCTGAATACTATTGTATTGATCACTGCTTCTCGGCAGGCTTCCGGCTGATACTTGCTGCTCTAACCACATCCATTGCCAATAAGCTGTTTCAAACAATGATGTCGGCGTATCATAATTGGCTTCTAACAGCTTAGCATGGGAGGTGCCGTCATAGCAGAAATCAAAGCGACCGTAGAGATGAGGATCTTTGCGCAGCCATGAGCGCCTGACTGTCGACCAGAACTTTTCTGGGATAGCAAAGCGGTGCAATAACTCATCGTCATCACATATTTTATCAACTAAAAAGAGCAGCATCTCATGAAGCTCTTGCGTTGGAGCTTCAATATCTTGTTCTATTTGCGTCAGGGTAAATTGGTAGTAGGCACTTTCATCCCAATAGGGTTGACCATGCATAGTATGAAATTTAAAGCCCAATGCATTGGCTTGCTGTTGCCAGTCAGCTCTAGGCTGGATCGGTATTCTTAGCATAATGTGTAGGAGTTGGTTTACTGTGAGGAGGGAGAGGTTATCCCCCCCAGCTCCTCGAACTGGCACTGCGGCCAAATCCACCACGACTTTTTGTTCGTGTTACGGTTTTACTCGGTTTAGGTTGATAGTTGATCGACGTGCTTTTTACTGTTGTTGTGCCGGCGGAGTTGACGCTGGAAACGACGTTATTTTGTGCATTACGATATTGAAAAAAATCATCTTTGCTGCGATAAAGAGGTTTGGCACCAGAGTAATATTTTCCGCTTAAAAAGGCTGCTTTTCTTTTTTTGCGTTTTTTCATCGCATCTAGACCTTCGTCTACGGCTTCTGCAAGTAACGCAACCATAAAGCCAGCCATAACGGGACGCCATAAACCGCCATTATTCTCACATCGCTCATACCCAAAGTCGCTTTCACACAGCTGCTCAGTCGCATATCGCGGAGCTTCCGATAGATGTTGATCTTTGGCTTGTTCGTAATGATATAAGCAAGACTCTGTCTCAACACCAAATGAAGTGCACTCATTCACATCTTCAAAGAGTAATGCAGATTCTTCAGAGTCTGAACAGCCAGCTAAACCTGCTGTGGTGCCCATCACTAGAGTAAGTTTGATTTGCTTGCTGCGTTTCATACTTACTCCTTAATAGGTCATACAGGCAGCATTAAGAATACCCGTTGCCAGTGAAGCTCCACCTAGAAACAATCCAGCGCTTATATGATTGTTTTCAATTTTCTCGGACAATTTAGGCATGTATAGACGTACTAGAAAGAAAGTTACTAGCTGCATTACACCCGCAATGATGCCCCAAATTGCAAAATCTACCAAGGAAACTGCGTTGACTGCTGCGCTGGCAATTGGCAGAGTGAAACCTATCAATGTGCCGCCAAATGCTGTTGCCGCTGCTGGATTATCTTCTTTTACCAATTTCCACTCGCAGTGTGGTGTTACTTTGGTATAAACATATAAAAAAGTCAGGATCAGCAGGTAGCCGATCAAAAAATACAAAATAAATGGAATGAATCCCTGTAAAGACTCCAAAATCATGGGGTTATATACCTTTTATGTTCTTATTCGTGAAGTAGTAAGTGCTCCAATTCACGGTGAAGAATATCATCATCACCGATGTTTAATTCTATCAAACGTTTCAAGTGGGTAACACTATCTATGTCTATCTGTGCACAGTGTAATCCTAAATGAGCTTCCTCGATATGGCGAATTTCGACTTCCATGTTTATTTCAATTTCACTGCCTGGCAGCATAAATTTTAAACTAGCCGGTTGTCCTTTTAGTGGAGTGAGTCCAATAGGGAGCGTGATAAGAGCCCCATTTAATGACAAGTCAATAATTTCGCACTGATAATCACCAGTGGTTGTCATCAGCGTGGCTGCGTTAGAAAATAGAATCCGGGAAAATTTTCTGCGTTCTGTCATAAGTTGATCTCGTCATACTGTTAATTCAAGTTTAGTCATATTTTGGCGGACTAACCAGATATAAAAAAGCCCTGAAAAAGGTCAGGGCTTGTAATTCAAAAGCGGTTCGAATTAACCGATCTTTTTGTATTTGATACGCTTAGGCTCAGCCGCTTCAGCACCAAAAGTTTTCTTTAACCACTCTTCGTATTCAGTATAGTTACCATCAAAGAAGTTAATTTGACCCTCGTCACGGTAATCGAGAATGTGCGTTGCGATACGGTCAAGGAACCAACGGTCGTGCGAAATACACATAACACAGCCTGGGAATTCCAAAATTGCGTTTTCCAATGCGCGTAGCGTTTCAACGTCAAGGTCGTTGGTTGGTTCATCCAGTAGGATCACGTTGCCACCCGCTTTTAGTAGTTTAGCAAGGTGTAGACGATTACGTTCACCACCAGAGAGTTCTTTTACGAACTTTTGCTGGTCGTTTCCTTTAAAGTTAAAACGACCAACATAGGCACGGCTTGGGATTTCAAAGTTGCCAATTTTAAGAATATCTTGGCCATTAGAAATCTCTTGGAAAACCGTGTTGCCGTCGTCCATGTTATCACGGAACTGCTCAACAGTAGCAAGTTCGACAGTGTCACCTAATTTGATCTCACCACTGTCCGGTTGTTCTTCACCGCTTAGCATTCTAAATAGTGTTGATTTACCCGCACCGTTGGCACCGATAATACCGACGATAGCCCCTTTTGGCATAGAGAAGCTTAGGTCGTCAATTAGAACGCGGTCGCCAAAGCCTTTTTTCAGGTTATTCACTTCAATAACTTGATCACCTAAGCGTGGACCAGGTGGAATAAAGAGTTCATTGGTCTCGTTACGCTTTTGATAATCTGACTGCTGAAGTTCAGTAAACTGAGCCATACGTGCTTTTGACTTCGCTTGACGGCCTTTTGGATTTGAACGAACCCACTCGAGTTCTTTTTCAATTGATTTTTGGCGTGCTTTCTCAGATTTTTCTTCTTGTTTAAGACGTGCATCTTTTTGCTCAAGCCAAGAAGTGTAGTTACCTTCCCAAGGGATACCATGGCCGCGGTCTAATTCTAAGATCCAACCTGCAACGTTGTCTAAGAAGTAACGGTCGTGGGTAATTGCGACAACAGTACCTTCATAGTCGTGCAGGAAGCGTTCAAGCCATGCGACCGATTCGGCATCAAGGTGGTTGGTCGGTTCGTCCAGAAGCAGCATGTCCGGCTTTTCAAGTAGGAGGCGACAAATTGCAACACGGCGTCTTTCACCACCAGACAAGTTTTCAATTTTTGCATCCCATTCTGGTAATCGCAATGCATCAGCCGCACGCTCTAGTGCATTGTCTAAGTTATGACCGTCATGAGCTTGAATGATCGCTTCCAGTTCGCCTTGCTCTTTTGCTAGCGCGTCGAAGTCAGCTCCGTCCATCGCATACTCTGCATAAACTTCATCTAGACGCGTAAGTGCATTTTTAACTTCACTTACGGCTTCTTCGATGGTTTCGCGGACGGTTTTGCTTTCGTCTAATACTGGTTCCTGTGGTAGGTAACCAATTTTCGTACCGGGTTGTGGACGAGCTTCCCCTTCAAACTCAGTGTCTACACCTGCCATGATGCGCAGTAGGGTAGACTTACCTGCGCCATTTAGACCAAGTACACCAATTTTCGCGCCAGGGAAAAAACACAAAGAAATATCTTTTAGGATAGTGCGCTTAGGTGGCACAACTTTGCTCACCCGCGACATTGTATAAATATATTGAGCCATGAATCTGTTCCGACTTATTTTTTATTTCCGCTATTGTAGTTACAACTTACGGTGCATTCAATGCAAGTCAGAAGATTAGGTGGCAAGTTAGCTTGTCTTGAGTACTTTTTGATACGAAACAAGGTCAGTAGCACCTCTGGGATCACTAACTACCGACTGCAAATCATCAATCTTTATTGCTCAAAAGAGCTTAATTTAATTTGTTTACATTTGAAAATAAATTGAAACAAAGTGTGGTGTTTAATATGTGGGAAATAAGAGTGTTTTTTTTAAGTCTTTATTGTTAGGGCATTTTTGACCTGTTTCAACTCCTAAAAAAAGGTATTATTTACCTATGCTCAGCAAAGCTATGAAGAAAAGCCGTTAACTTCTATGTTGCTCAGAGCACCTCAATAATTGTTCATAATTATATATGAGAACAAATGCTTCCTTATTAGGAAGCCGAAGAATACGGACAGATTAGCATACACTGCAAAGCGAGCAGTCTAGATAAACCTCACAGCTTTTGGCTCTGATAATTCACCATTTGCTGAACACATTTCACATCACCAAGAAGCTTAACTGACCAATCGGTAAGGATCGCAATGACACAGTCAAGTTACTCATCAAACAGAATTTTTAAAAATAAGCGAACTCCGCTTGGCGCGGAGATCCTCCGTTTTGCTAGACGCATGCGCGGCTTCACTCAAGCCGAGTCTGCGGCCAATTATGGGATTGAAGAGCGCACTCTCAGGCGCTGGGAAAATAAAGAGTACAGTCCGAAATGGAATGATGTGATTGGTCTAGTAGAAGATGTTTATTCACTCGATATTTTAGAAGTAATAGGAAAGCTCAATGATTGCGACACAAATAACCATTAAACAAATTCGCACAGCCTTAAGACGTTGGGGCAAATATTGGCGGCAGCGAGAACTGGGCAAGGGCTTCAGCCGTCAAGCCGTCACCGAGCAAACTGGAGGCGGGCATACCAATTACTTCTCCAGTGACATGATGAACGTACCCGAAGAAATTGAATTACTGGGGCAGTTGATCAGTAAACTGCGACCAGAATGTATCCGTGCAATACGAGCAAAGTATTTGCTGGATGTTGAACTGAGTCAGGCTGCAAAAATGCTTGGCTTTGATACAAAACGCTCGGCAGAGTTTTGGCTAACTAAGGCTGAAAGAACGCTTATGCTGGAGTTGAGCTACTAAATAGTAGGAAATCATATGTCGATCATGAATACGGTTGAGCAAATCAAGAAACATGAGGGCTATCGACGCTTTCCGTATTACTGTACGGGAGGAAAACTGACGATAGGTTATGGCAGAAACTTAGACAATAAAGGAGTGGATAAAGATGAGGCGGAGTATTTACTCGCGCAAGATATTCAAAATGCACTGGCAGGTGTAAAGCGTCGTATCGACATTTCGCACTGCAATGAAGCGAGGGTCGCGGTGCTGACAAATATGGCCTTAAATATTGGCTTGCAGGGGTTGATGGGATTCAAAAAAATGCTTGCTCATGTACAACAAGGAGAGTTTGAAGATGCAGCAGTAGAAATGCTTGATAGCCGGTGGGCGAGTCAAGTACCTAGTCGTGCACAGGAATTAGCACAGCAGATGTTGAGCGGGGAGTGGCAATCATGAACTGGTTAACCAATTTGTTTTCAGGCAGTGTAAAGGAACCATTGCAAGTGGTTGGTGAGATAATAGACGACTTGTATACCAGTGAAGAGGAACTGTTGGAGCAACATGTCATTAAAGCTAGGTTGCTCAATAAGCAAAGTGAAATACAGGCGCAAATAAACTCAGTTCAGGCAAGTCATCGCAGTCGTTTTGTCGCAGGTGCAAGGCCTTTTTTAATGTGGGTATGTGGGCTTGGGTTTCTATTTGCTTTTGTGATCAACCCAATTTTGCAATGGCTATTTCCAGAGCATGGTGTGCCTGTGTTACCACTTGAGGTGATGCTTGAGCTTACTTTGGGCATGTTAGGTCTGGCTGGGCTCAGAACCATTGAAAAGTTGAAAGGAGTAACAAAGTGAGACAACCTGAAAACTGGCAAATGAAAAAGGAATTGAGTTTGGCCCACATTCTTACGACGATTGCCTTGGTTGTATCAAGTATCTTATACCTAAGTGACTTAGATAAAAGAATTACTTCTAATTCCCAAGAGCTCGCGCACTTGAAACAGATCCGAAAGGAAGATCAAAAACGGATCGAAAAGCGCCTCGACTCTATCGACAAAAAGCTCGATGCCTTGTTGAGTGCAAACCGCAATAACCCCTAGTGCCTATTCAGGCCACTGTTTAAAAATCCATTCTTTGTAATTAATCACTTAAATCATGTGCACAAGCTATGAGATTGCATGTGCGTTCGTGTGCAAACGTATTATCAGGAGACGAATTGTGAGTACAGCCATCGAATTAGCTAAACTGCCACCACCTCAGGTTATTGAAGCGCTTAGTTATGATGAGATTTATAAGCAAATGGAGCAAGCGTTGCTCGAAAAGTTGCCGGATCACGCTTTGTTGGCCTCTGATCCAGCAATCAAATTAATTGAAGTTGCCTCTTATCGAGAGCTTTTGCTTCGCCAAAGGATCAATGATGCTGCAAAGTCCGTGATGTTGGCATTTTCTCAAGGTGATGATTTGGATCATTTAGGTGCTTTGTTTGGAGTAGGGAGAGATACGGACGAAGCCGACGAGCGATACCGCCAGCGCATTCCTTTGTCATTAGAAAGCTACAGTATGGCTGGAACCAGAGGTGCATACGAATATCATACCTTATCAGCCAATGATCAGGTGAAAGATGTGTATGTCGACTCAGAGCAACCGGGGTATGTGAATATCTATGCTTTGATAAATACGATGACAGAAACACAAGCCAATGCCATAAAAGCAGATATTGATACGCGTTTAAATGATGAAGATATTCGACCCCTTACTGATAAAGTGGTGACGCAGTGGGTAATGCCGACAAAAGCGACGCTCAGTGCTCAAATTTACCTAAATATCGGTGCTAACAAACAGCAAGTTGAACTGACAATACTACAATCACTCGATGCATTTATGGCGATGAATTGTAAACTGGGCACGGAAATTCCACACTCAGGGATCATTGATGCGCTTCATCAGCCCGGAGTGAGAAAAGTTAAGTTGCTCACGCCTACAGAGGACTTACAGCCGTCGGTAAATCAAGCGTACAACCTTGACATTAACTTGCAATTTCCTGACGAGGCCTAATTATGAGCGATAAATCACTACTGCCTCGCAATAGCACAGATTTAGAATATCAATTAGAACAACATTTATCACATACCAGAGAGCAGTTCGACACACGTACTGTGATCCCTGATTACATTGGCTCTCAATGGGATCCCATGACCTGCCCTGAGGCGCTTTTACCTTGGTTGGCTTGGGCACTTTCAGTCGATGAATGGAAAGAAGACTGGCCCGTTGAAACAAAGCGAGCGATGATTGTTAATTCAGTCAGTGTGCACAAACACAAAGGCACAGTGGGTGCGGTAAAGCGCGCACTAGAGTCGCTTGGACTAGAGATTGAATTCTTTGAGTGGTTCGAAGATGTTGATGATGTATATCTCGCTCCTCATCACAGCGGAGAGCCACACACCTTTATATTTATCGCATGGGCAAATGACGTGCCCTATACCAGTCGCACGGTGGTTTTAGACCAAAAGTTATATGATGCGATTAACCGTGTGACGAATCAAACTAAGCCCCAAAGGGCGCATTTTGACTTTTTAGTTGGTATGAAAATGTCGTCGCAAGTAGCTGCTGCGAGCAGTAGCCACGGCTTTGCGTCGAGTCGACTTTATGGCAAAGTTATGCCGCACACAAAAACGCGTGCTGGTAGCAATACACTTTCACTCGCTGGTGCTATTTCTGGGCATCGCACAGCCTCTTCTCGCTATTATGCTGCATCTTCTTCTGAGCGTAAGATCACCTCAACTGCTCAAGCCGGATGTGCCCTTGTTATTAGAAAGCAGGTACCGCTAGTCAGTCGCCAGCGCGTGAATACCTCTAGTGAGCGAAAACTCAGAGTGAGCTCAAAACTTGGCTTTGGCGCATCGCTTTCGACAGGCTCAGGTCAAGTTGTTAGAACTTATATTCGCAGTGACCAAACCATGCCTTCGCGCTTTATTGAATTTAGCTGCCGTGCTGCGGGAGCCATGACAAAAAGTGCAAAGCAAACGACAGTTTGTCGTTTGTATTTCAATGCAGTGTCTGCATCTTAAATATTGACAAACAAGGAGTGCAATAGTGAGCACGATTTTACAACCGGTGATCACGTCAGCGGGGCTGGCTGCTGTGTTCAGAGCACAGCAAAAAGGCTTTAAGGCAAAAATCACTAAAATAGGTATAGGCTCAGGTGTGCATCAAGTGGATGAAAGCACGACAAGCCTAAAAGCGGAGCAATATCGATTAGATATTGACTGCGCAGAATACGATGAAGCGCAAAAGCAGCTGCATCTGACGGTACGAGATGACTCTAAAGTGGCGGGGGAAGGCTTCTTTGTAAATGAAGTGGGCTTTTACACGGAAGAAGAAGTTAATGGCCAAATTCGCCATGTTTTATTTGCTGTTTACTCAGCAGCGGACCCGATAGCGTACAAGTCTAACGATATTGATTTACTACTGGCGTTTGATTTGACTTTAACTGGTGTGCCAGGCGACGCCATTACCATCATTGATAAGGGCGTAGATTTCAATATCTTAATCGCTCCCGAACTTGCCAAAATGGCTCGTTCACAGATCATGAATATGTATCGTCATTTAAAACAAAAGTTTGCATTAATTGACAAAGGTATTTTGTAAGGAAATTTCATGAAAAAAGTAGATAACCAGCGTGCACAAACTTTAGCTGAGGAAGCGCTAAAGCTGATGCAAGAGGCAAAAGTTTTACAACAGCAAGCACAATGTCAGGCGGCTCGTATTTTAGGCTATCAACAGCAAAGTGACGGGCTGGCATTTAAATATTTAGCCGCGCAAGCGGAGCACGGCGAGCACAGTCAACAAGCATTTGACGCAAAGCAAGCTTGGTTTCATGCCAGAAAGTCTGTTCAGGCTCGTTATCCAAAACTTCATGGAAAATAATTCGAAACAGATTTTTTAAAAGCCCGCTCAATGCGGGCTTTTTGCATTTATGGAGAGATTCAATGTCTTTAGAACAAGATATCACTCGTGTTGTTGAAGCCACTGAAGGTTTAACGGCAACGGTTGATAATCAAATCACGGAAATAAAGCAAACACTGAGCTCAACGGTTGCCAGCACCAAAACGCAAGTGGATGCGCATTTAGCAAGAGCAGACGCTTTGCTAAATTCGTATGAAGAGCGCCAGTCGCATTTCAGAATGAGTAAAAACCAAGCTTTAGTTGCTAATTCAGCGGGCACTTTCCCCGAAGCATGGGCAAGTGGTTTTGTCACTAAAGCAACTTTACTTGAGAAAGTAGAAACGGGCGTTGAAACTAATCAACGTACGCCACTCGCTAGAGAGTTCTTGCAGGCAATCACATCAGATACTAAGTGGTTTGCACAAAACTTCAATATTTGGGAGCTGGAATATGCGCCTAACCGTGGCGGTGAAAACAGTCACGTAGATGCGTATATGATGTATCAATACTGTCGTAGACCAACTCAAATGACAGTAGCGGCAATTGTGAAGCATATCAGAGGGGTTGTTCCCACAGGTTTTTGGTGTACTGGATTACAGGCTAACGAGCCTGCGAAGGTATGTGGTGCCCATTATGGAGCTGGTGGCCGAAATCATTATATGCACTGTCACCCCTATGTTCCAGGCAAAAACTTACCAGCGGATCAAACTGGCGTTATTCAAGTTGCACTTCCAGCTGTTGTATCGGGTCACGTACCACTAGACAAAGCTTGGAGTCAGTTTGCCTACATTGGTGACGCAGCCTTTGATGTGGTTGCGTAAAGTAAAGGAGATATAACATAAATGGCTAAACTAATTGTAAATGGACAAGCAGTAGAGCAGTTTTTTGATGCGAACATGCCACAGCATGCGATTGCACAGCTAGTTGCGGAAAACTTCGGTGAACAGAGTACATTTTCTGTTGAGCTGACAGTGGATGAAGCTTTGCAACAAAGCCGTGAAATTGTTCGCTCAGCGCTTGAGCAACAAGTTGCTGATTCCGAATCTCTGCTTGGTACAACATCAGACACAGTACATTTGCTACTCAACGAGCTGAGTGGCTTTGTAAATAAATTAAGTGCAGCGCAAACACTTGCAGATATGCGCGCTTCTACTGAGTCACTAAAAACAGCGATTGGTGATGTAGAAACAAAAGTAACCAGTGGCGAACTAAGTTTTCCTTATCAAACCAAAGGTCAAAACGACGTAATGGCTGACATTATCGCCCGTGCAAACGGCGTCGATGCTGTCATCAAGGCGCAATAAGCGCAGTATCAATTGGGTATTGAGCACACCTTATTGATTTTAAGTTTTCATTTTTGAAACTAAACGCAAAGCCCACCAACAGGTGGGCTTTTTTATTTTTACTTGGAGGTAAATTATGTCTTTAGAGCAAGACATTGCAAATGTCGTCAGTGCAGCGGAGCAGTTAACTGGCATCGTAGATACAAAAATTGAAGATATTAACAGTACGGTTAATAACAAAGTAGCTGAGATGAACTCGCAAGTTGCTGTAAAAAGAAATGAAATTGATACGACAATTTCTCAGCAAGTGCAGCGTGTTGATAATGCCTTAGAGAATAAGCAAATACTGGGTGATGGTGGTCGAGGAACCCGAAGTATTGATATCGCAAGGTTTTTTACAGCTACAGTTGGTGCTACATATATTCATATAAAGCTGCCCTATAAATTAGATCGAGATAATCGAATGTACCACATCAAGGTGAGTGGTTATGAGTTTCATAAAGCTAAGCTCGTCGACACAACGTTTGTTGGATACTGTTACAAAAACGGCAACATACTTGGCTTTAAGCAAGAGCTAGGGACACATGAGCCATTTTCATATGTTGGCAGCGATAACCATGTCTATTTGCGTCTGACTATCGAAGATAAATATTATTTAAATCTCAGTGTTGATTCTATGTATATAGGAAATGGCATGGTACTAAAACCAGGCGATATCGCAATGATTGAGAGTACAGAATTACAACTATAAGGAAAATAATGATGGACAATATGATAGCAGACCAAATATCGATAGATAACGAGAAACAGATTATTACGAGAAATGAAAGGATTGCGAGAAGGCAAAAAATTACAAGTCGAGTAGCAGACGAAGGTAGTTTGTTAGGCTCTACGTCAGATATTTCCCATATTTTACTTCATGAACTGAGCGTTTTTGTAAACAAGTTATCAACTGCTAACTCTCTGGCAGAAATGCGCACCTCTACGGAATCATTGAAAAACGCCATTGGTGCAATTGAAGGAAAGGTGGCTAGTGGCGAGGTAGAGTTGCCTTATCAAGTCAAAGGCCAAACAGCGGCTTTGGATGAAGCGCTTATGCGTGCCCATGGCGTAAGCAGCCTTCTGAAGTAATGCCCTAGATTCTGCAGGATGAAATCCAGCATTAAAAATTTCAAACAAACCCAGCCCACCAACTCGGTGGGCTTTTTATTTCTAAACGGAGGTTGAACTATGTCTTTAGAGCAAGACATTACCCGTGTTGTTGAAGCTGCAGAGAAGCTCAGCGATGTGGTTGATACTAAAATTGAAGATATTGACAATCGAGTTGCGCAAAAAGCGCAGGAGATTGATCAAAAAAATGCGGCTGTGGAAAGCCGTTTAACGGCTAAGGAACAAGCGGTTGATGCGAAAATCCGCGATTTTCAAAAATCCTTACCACTGGCGCCAAATACATTGGTTGACTCTAAATATTTCAATTCTATTTGTGAAGCTAACAACACACCAACGGATGTTTTGGTTGCACATAAAGCGCCTTGGACGGCATTTTTGCATGATGGCACGGTAGGCACGGGTACGGTCACTCGCGTAAGTTTAGACAAACTAGACGAATATGGTTTGACACCCAACGAAGATTTTCAGAACCGAGGTATTGGTTATAAAAACCATGGTGGAGAAGCTTTTTATGGTTCTAATTACCGTGTTTTACTGTTTGATATTGAAATTACCAAAGGGCGCAATAGTGACGTAAATAATGGCAGCTTTTTTGTCTTATCTCAGGGCTGTGATACCCATTTTGGGTGGGGGAGAGGTGAGTTTATAACTCAAGCAAGCTGTTGGGTTAATGTGCTCGAATGTGCGGATACAATTCGCTTTTATCCTTCTTCAAACCGCTCGGCAACCATTGAGTGCAATCACTCAGATTCAGGAAAAGGGTGGCAATATAAACATGCTATCAGGTCTGGGTGGGGCGGTTGCCACCAGCCTTTATTTAGTGGCTTGGGTAAAATGAAAGTTGCAATGTGCCTACCTTATGTTGGTACCGGTAATCACGGCGATAATATGGTTTGGGCAGACAGCGTTGGTTTCCCATACACTCACACTGACACCGCTGCAACCACAGGAGCATAAACATGGCAATTTTAAAGCAAATTTCAACAGGACGCATTGTAGCAGGTGGCCTGACCACACAAGAGAGTGCGCAAAAAATAGCTAAGAGTGCAGGAGTGGCTGAAGGAGATTATCAGCTTATTTTTTCTGAAAAAGAGGTTTTAGCTTTTCGCCGAGATGGGTATGCGCAGTCATGTGACCATTTATTTATCGATTATATGGCTAACCTCACGGAGCTTGGCGACGCGGCACAGGCAACCATTGATGCTAAGCAAGCATGGTTGGATGCAAGGGCTGTAATTAAGGCCAACTATCCAAAATCTTAAATTCTTTTCCTGTTCCTTGTACCTGCTGTGATCAGCGCAGGTGCTTCTCTTAAATCTATTGAAGAGCTTAGTTATGTCATTGACAAACTTTAGCGCCATTGATCTCAGCCGTTTGCCGGCGCCAAACCTCATTGAACCTCTAAGCTTTGACAAGATTAGGGATGAGATTTTAGCTGATTTCCAAACTCGTTTTCCAGAAGCTGAACAGAGCCTTGTAAGCGATCCCGTAGTAAAACTCATTGAGTCATTTGCTTATCGCGAGTTGTTGCTGCGCCAGCGCATCAATGACAGCGCAAGTGCGGTGCTACTGGCACATGCCACCAGCAGTGAACTTGACTATTTAGGCAATCGTTTTGGTGTGGAGCGAGCGTTGTTGGTACCAGCTGACAATGACCAAGTACCTCCTCGTGAAGCTGTATACGAGCAGGATGAGCGTTATCGCGAGCGTATTGCATTGGCTCTGGAAGGTTTCAGTACAGCAGGGCCTGCCGGTGCCTACGCTTTTCATGCACTTAAAGGGTCGCAGCATGTTAAAGATGTACATGTTGATGCGCCGCAATTTGCCTACGCGGATTTACCTGCGCAAGTACAAAACCTGTTGCCACCGAGCGCACGTCTTCTGGTTTGTACAGATGACGCTGGGTTGACACCAGATGTACTATCTGGCGCCCAGCCTCCAGAACCTGTACCTGGTGACGTTGTTGTAACCCTGCTTACAGATCAAGGCAATGGCCATGCTACGCCACAGGTCATTGAGCAAGTGCAATCCCAACTGAATAAAGAGAATGTGCGTCCGTTGACAGATAGAGTACATATTAAGTCGGCAGACATTATTGAGTTTGAACTTGATGCAGTGATACATATTTATCCAGGTATGGATGGGGCTGCGTTAGTAGATGAAGCAAGAGACAGCTTAAACGCATGGCTCAATGAACACCATAAACTTGGTCATGATATATCGCTTTCTGGCCTGTTTGCGGTACTTCATCGTGAAGGGGTTCAGCGCGTAGAACTTAGTGCACCACAGTGGGATATTGTTGTACAGGCACATCAAGCCGCATTCTGTACTCGGGCTTCGATTCAACTAGGGGATGAGTATGTCTAACTTTACCCTGCAAGGGAATACAACAGAGTTAGAGTTGGCCTTGGAGCATTGCAGTGACCGAGTGCTGCAGATCCCCGTCAAAATCGATCATTTATGGGATCCGTGGAAATGCCCCGCAACGTTTTTACCATGGCTTGCTGATGCATTGAGTGTCGATGTGTGGGACAGCGGTTGGCCCGAGCACGTGCAGCGCAAAGTCATTGCCGACAGCGTGCCGAGACATAGGTATAAAGGCACATCAAGTGCAGTTAACAATGCGCTGAAAGTGCTCAGTGCAAAGGTGGAACTGCAAGAGTGGTGGCAATATGGTGGCGTGCCACATAGCGCAAAGCTATTGGCGATAGCAAGCGAAAACCTTGATAGCAATGGCAATACTTTCCTGAGCCCGAAATTACAGGGACAAATGTGGCAGTCTGTGGTTGCGACTAAGCCGATGCGAACGCAAATTGACTTTACAATTGGCGTTAACTTGAAAAACGACATGCACGTATTTGGTGGTGCTCAGAGCCCATCACTGCAAGTTGCTTTACACCGCGATGACCCGATATTTAATTTTTCCACTGTGGCTTTAAACACGATGGCTTCAGCACATTCAAGCAATATGCAGACGATCACACTGGGTGACGATCCCAGCTTGGATTTTGAATTGGCTAGTATTCAAATGTTCTCAGCCAGTGTATCGAGTCAACTGGGGGCGGGGCGTTTTCAAGATAATCCAAAGGCCAGTTTTACCACATTCTCGACGGTATCGTCTGCTGCGAACACTGCTAATCTGGCCTGCACTCAAATGAGAGATGCGCCTAAGTTTCGCTACGCATCAAGCAATTCTGTATCAAGCGGTGCCCATACCGTTTCAATTCAAAATATCACGCTTAACTTTTAATCTAAGGTACAAATATGAATGTATATACACCTGTTGTGACTCAACAGGGGATAAATGCTGCGGTCAGTGCCCTTGAGCAAGGGGTCAAAATTCAAATTGGTCATATTGCTGTGGGGGACTCAGGCTATACACCTGATAGAAATCAGACTGCATTGAAGAGTCAAAAAAATACGGCGCCAGTATCCGGTGCCGAAGTTGTTGGCAATGGCCAGTTTCATGTTACGGCAACATTTACTGATGACAAACAGTATGCGGTAAAAGAGGTCGGTTTTTATCTCAATGATCATGCAGATGAAAGTCGGCGTACTTTATTTGCAGTGTGGTCACATCCTGAAAATGTGCTTTTTTATCAGACGCCCATTGCAAAGATTGTGCAGGGCTTTGATCTGCTTTTGACTGCCGTACCGCCTGAAAGTTTGGACTTCAACGTGGCGGGTGATTTGAGTTTATATTATGCCGACGAATTTGCAGCGCTCACTATCGCACAGACAAAAGCAATCAGTGCGCAAATTCAATCAAATTTAAGACAAATTCATTTCAATGACCGTCTGCTTAAGTTAGAGGGGTAGTTTGATGTCAAGTTTATCAAAAAGCGTTGCGGAACTGGCCAATAGCAATGCCAATTTAGGCTTAAAGTGCAGTGAGCTAACCGATGATGTGAACCAGCTTTTACTTACTGTGGATAGCAAAGTCGACACTGCGTTTTCTAAAGTAAATACTGAAATAAAAAACACCCTTGAGCAGACTTTTTATGTCAATGCCGATCCATCCATAGGCAGTGATAGCAATGAGGGGGCTAGCCCGCAAACACCTTTGAAGACGGTCAAAGCAGCGGTTGCAAAACTAGTACCGGGCAGCTTTGCTCGAATAAAACTTGCTGCGAATAATGTTGAGCACCTATCGGCGACTGTGGAGGTACCTGATTGTTCGGTAATCTTTTCTACTTATACACAAGATGATTGGCAGTCCATCGGTTTAAAAATGCATTTCACCGGCTCGATTGCATTTAATACTCGTGGTGATAATGCCTCTGTTTCACTAGAGCTATTTGGTGAGTTTCAAAAAACTATCTTGATGAGTGGCAATCGCTTGTTCGAAAATTTGGGTAAGGCAACTTATTCATTATCTAGTGACAGTGCGAGCTTTCCTGTGGTGGTATTTTATCGCAATACAACAGGGCAGTTTTTCCCTTATTTTGTTGCGGCAAACTATGCCAAATATAGCAAGATAGGCATGCTGTCGATGAGCAATGTTACATTCGCATCTCGGGTTGTAAATATAGCTGGCGAAGTTGTTTATGAACCCATGCCTCATATCCGTTTGGATACACCTCCAGTGGGCGGTGCCGTACTTGCAGTATTTAATAACGTTGATATGCACTGTGAGCAATTGTCTAATCCAGGTGTTGAACTCGCTGCTGGCAGTTATCTAATCTCGAAGGCGGCGGGGCTAAACCATATTGCACCGCCTGTAACAGCAAGCGCTGAAGCCTAACACTTTACTTTTCTAATTCCGTCTTTTTTCAAAAAACTATATTGAGGACAATATTTATGTCTACACAAGCTAAAACGCTTGAGCAGTTGATAACAGAGCTGCATACGACAAATGGTGAACTAGTTTCAGCAAACAGGGAACTAACAGATACGGTTTTAAACAAAACCGCTGAACTTGATAATGCTGTTATTCAGGCACGACAAGATATTCAAACAGCAGTGGCTGAAGCAAAAAGTGACGTAAACAAAGCAAAACTTGATTTCGCAAAAAGCCACGCTGAGACCAAAGTTAACTATTATGACCGCAAAGTGCATACAAAAACGTCATTAATAGCTGACAATGGTTTAGTTGTTGATCCGAATGATGAAACAAGGACCGTTTGGGTTAAAGTACCTACGGGTGGAAGCTGGTCAGGCTTTCATACTTACCCTGAAACAAATACATTGACTATGCTTCATACCGTGTCTGGCTATGCATATGCGCCTGGTTACAGTGAATCAACCAAGTATCAGCAAGACTGGAGTATCACGAATATGGAGTTTATCTTGACTAATGATGAGGCGACCAGTGAGCAAATCAACGACAATATTGCTTCATTAGGAATTGATGTCGCTATATCTAGAACTGGTGGTTGGTGGGACGGCTCACGCGTTTTGCAAATCCCAGCAATGAGGTTAAATGGCTTGCATCCATATTGCAGTTTGTATGTCAGACTGGTAAATAGTGTTTTTTCACAGGTGCCAGATAGAGGCTCAAAACAACCTCAACACGTGGTTGACTTTGGTGGTGTATGCAATTTTGCGATAGATCGTGTTGTTAACTACCCTCATATTCCAGCATAGGTGATACATGTCTGATATAAATTTACTCGATTACAAAGATAGTAGTGTAAACCACACCAAAGCTGAGCAGCGCACACGTATTCACTACGCGGTTGCAGATGCTGACTCCTTAATTGGCACAACTTCAGACACTGCGCATGTGTTGCTCATTGAGTTTGCTAAATTGACAAAGGCGATAGCGGCAGCGGCAACGCTTGATGAAGTGAAATCAGCAGCTCAGCAGTCTGCGACTATGTTTGCCCCACTGTTAGATAAACAAGCGACTAACCAACTGACTTTTCCCTATCAACACAAAGGTGTAGATAACGTATTAGGTGAAATCGAAGCGCGCGCGCAAGGCGTGGCTGATATTATCAAAGCGTAACAGCACCATCCCACCTAGAGAAAATCTATGAACTCCCAGTACTTTGATTTTTCTGCGCTACCTGCGCCAGATATCATTGAGCCACTGGACTATGAAAGCATTTACCAAGCCCGCAAAGAAAGATTTAAATCCATTGCGCCACAGTATGCAGATGCATTAGAGCTAGAAAGCGATCCCTTGACGGTATGTTTACAAGTGGAAAGTTACCGAGAGCTATTGCTGCGCCAGCGTATTAATGAGGCGGCGTATGCTAACTTGTTGGCAACCGCACAAGGCGGCGATTTAGATCAGCTTGGTGTGTTTTATGGTCTAGGGCGTGCCGAGAGTGAGGAAGACGGAAATTACCGTCTTCGCATTCGGCAAAAAACTCTGGCCTCCAGCACCGCTGGTAGCAAAGATCATTACCGCAATGCAGCGCTCACCGCTGCTCCCAATGCTATTCGTGATGTCGAAGTGGATAGCCCAACCTCCGGACGTGTCCGCGTATCGATCTTATTTCAAGACAGTGAACAAGCTGATGCACTATTACAGCAGGTACGAGACTATGTGCTTAGTGACCAAGTCAAAGTCTTAACTGACCAAGTTGAAGTCAATTTTGCACAAGAAGTGCCAATCGATGTCAAAGCCGATATTTACCTTCAGCACAATGTGCCGAATTGGGTATTCACCCAATTGGAAGATAAATTGCGCAATGCGTGGCAAGAAACGATGGCCCTTGGTGTTGCTATGACACCGAGCTGGCTGAGTGCACAGCTGCATGTAGATGGTGTAAAGCATGTTGAAATACATACACCGGATACCTTGATTGATATCGCATCAAATCAATACGCTCAATTAGGGCAAATTCAATTATGTCTCATCACCTAGATACAGATAGTGACGTTTTGCTCCCCTACAATCACAGCACCTTACAAGAAGCAATTGTCAAACATGGGCAACTTGAATCTGTGCTGGGAGAGGGAATACAGCTATTACGTGGCTTTAAATCCCACCCCAAACAATCCTTACTACCTTGGTTAATATGGGAATACGGCTTGGGAGCCTTGGTTCCTTATCTCGATGACCTTGACCAAGTTTTACAGCAGGGACTTGCCTGGCAACGGATCCGCGGTACACGAAAAAGTCTCGAAATGGCCTATGGTTGGCTTGGCTTTTCAATTGCTGACGTTGAAGAATCTCGCTCTTATCGTCATTTTTACCGTTATCAATGCCATCTCGAACAATTACCCATTCTAAATGATGCCGAGCGTATGGCTCAGCTGGCAGAGCTTAGTGCGCCAGCGAGAAGTGAGCTCACTCGGATCACCTATAAACTCGATATAAGAGACTTGACACTCTCAGCCAAGCCATTTGGAACCTTACTTAGCGATCATTCCGGTTTTAGACATCGACTAAAAAATGGCAAGTTGCTTCGCATTAGTACACGGCGAACTCATCCTCATCAATTTAGTTTTGATGGTGAAGCCGCGAGTGGCTTAAATCGCAAGCATAATAGTTTTTGGCAGAGCTGTACTTCTCAGGTGCTTGGCATTTTGCGCCTTAGTGAGTCTGTAGCGTGTCAATTCAGTGCGGCGTCGACACACAGTCGAAAAACTAGCCGTACGTATTCACTCGGCCAAGCGCAATGGTTTGGTTATTGGCAAGCGAGTACTTGGTCTGCGACTAGCTCCCCTCAGGTGGTTATTGCGCACCAAGGACATCGCTAATTTTATTCAACACTTCAAACTAACCCTAAACTCGGTTCTCAGCAACTGATTCTGAGCCACTTAATGTGTGTAAGGACAGTATTGCACGGTTGATATATGGATATATAAGGCGAATGAGTTAGCAGCGATGAATAACTGAATTAGGGCTAATAAGGAAATATTTTGGCTATTCTTACTCGTGCAGGGCGAACTCTGTTTGCCCAAACTATTGCACAAACTCCGATATATTTAGCTTGGGGGCGCGGTGCATCGCAATGGCAAACACCGTCGGCAGAGCCCATCAACGCTACCGAATTAGCAGATCCAATAGGCTATCGAAAAGCCAAAAAGGTTGGATATTGTTATCCCGACGATCAAGGTGACATCCTTATCCAAGGTGGACGCTTTTCTCTCTCAACACAACCCACTCAACACGTTTACTGCGAATTTTCGTTTGATTTTACCGATGGTGCAGGTGAAACCGTGCGGGAGTTGGGCCTGATGTCAGGCACACAGGCGAACGCCGACTTACCTGATGGCTTGGTGTATTTAACACCAGAGCAAGTAGCCTCATCAGGTACTTTATTGCTGCTTGAACATCGTGCTCCGTTAATACGTGAGCAAGGTGTGAGAGAGAGCTTTGAATTTGTTGTCAGTTTTTAGAGGTGTTTATGCTTGAAGATTACTATGAAAAATTTCATGCAGACTCCGGCTATGAACGATTGCTGTTTAGAGCTGGTAAAGGTTTGCAAAGCCGCGAGCTTAATGACTTGCAGTCACAAGTTAGCCATCAGCTAAAAGGCGTCGCTGATGTCCTGCTTAAAGATGGGGACTTAGTTAAAGGCGGTGAAGTGGTGATTGACGCAAAGCTTGCAACTGCTTTGATCACTGAAGGGGAAGTGTATATCGCGGGACAGGTTCGCCCCGTTATGAGCAGTGTCGTGCCAATTGATATGGCTGCCAGCGTCGATGTAGGCGTTTGGCTTACCCACAATGTGGTCACCGAGGAGCAAGATCCGAGTTTACGAGATCCCGCTGTTGATGCAATTAATTACGACGAGCCAGGCGCAGCGAGACTGCAACAGATCTGTCAATGGGGGCTACTCAGCGATGCTATCGGTCCTGATGATGCGTTTTATCCGGTACATAAAATCGAGCAAGGTACGCTGATAATTAAACAGCCTCCACCACAGCTCGATGCGGTGACACAAGCGCTAGCTAGGTATGACCGAGAAGCCAATGGAGGGAGCTATGTTGTTGAGGGGATGTCACTGAGCTATCGAGGTGCTGAACTTGAACAGCAAGGGTTTAGTCTTGAAGAAGGCAAGGCGCATATCGAGGGTTATGAGGTGGCATTTGCCACGGCAAGAACAGCCCAATTTGACTACGATCCAGATATAGGCTCAGTCAAGGAAGAACCAAAAACATTCCAAGCCAACGATCAAGGTGTAATGCGCATTGACACGGACTTTTTCCCAGTCAGGCAAATAGAAGAAGTTAATGTAACAGTAGAGAAAGCAACGCAGCTTACACGCGGCCAGCTTTCTGGTGGTGAAGATTTACTCCCTGACGAGTCAGTACTTGAAATTTTGAGTATTACGCAAGGTGATACAACGTATATTCAAGGCGCGGATTTTATCTTTCTAAGAAATCATATTAGTTGGCAGCTCAGTGGTCAGGAACCTGCTGGAGGTAGCCAATATGAAGTGACTTACCGATATCGAAAGCAGTTAACGGTCGATTATGACGAGTATGGCTTTAACCTTAATAAGCAGCTGGCTGACGGCGGCAACGTAGTAGATAACACCTTGGTGACGATAGATTATCAGTGGTATCGGCCACGAATCGACCTTATTGTGCTTGACAGGCTCGGCCAAATTAAGCGTATAAAAGGACAGGCTTCCCATCAGTTTCCAACCGCACCTAAAGCACCTGCTCATCACTTGGCTTTGGCACAAGTTACCCAGTCTTGGCTCAGCAACCAAGCCCCAGACATTGAAAACCTGGCTGTACGGGCTGTGTCTATGTCACAGCTTGAGCAGATGCAAAACCAAATAGGTGATTTGTACCAGTTGCTTGCCATTGAGAGACTCCGCAATGATGCAAACAGCCAAGATCCGGCGAGCAAATATGGCGTGTTTGTTGACCCATTTATTGATGACGACATGCGTGATGCAGGCATTGCGCAAACCGCAGCTATTGTGGACGGGGAGTTAGTTCTGCCACTGAGTGCTGATATCGCTGAGTTACCAGTACCAAATGAAGGTTTGCTCACTTTGCCTTTTGAACTAGAGGATGTGTTAGAGCAACCGAAACAAACTGGCAGCATGAAGATCAACCCTTATCAAGCGGTTGAGCCCATTCCGGCAACAATTACTTTAACACCAAGCTTGGACCACTGGACTCAGACACAGCGCAACTGGACAAGCCCGATAACAAGGCGATTTACGCGAGGTGGTGGCTGGGCCAGGCGCACAACACAAAGCACGCAAACTCAAGTGGTAAGCCGTACAACTAGAAGTGCTGAATTTTTACGTAGACGTTGGGTGAACTTCTCATTATCAGGGTTTGGTGGTGGAGAAGCGCTGCAACGTGTAGTTTTCGATGGCATAGCGGTCACACCTGAGGAGATATAATGATTAACGCAGATCCTAGCGGCCGCTTAAGCGGCCGTTTTTACATTCCAGAGAATATACCAGTTGGTAGTAAAACAGTGCGCTTCGTTGGTGAGAAAGGTTCATTCGGTGAAGCAACTTATACAGGTAGTGGGACGATAGTCAGTGAAACTGCAAGGCGGATCACAACCATTACAACTGTTCGCTTTGACCCTTTAGCACAGACATTTACGTTGCCACAAAGCCGTTTTATCGCCGGTGTGGAGTTATGGTTTAAAAAAGTAGGCGCTGATAAACCCGTTCGAGTTCAGATCCGCGAAACTGAAGTTGGTATCCCCAATCAGACAGTGTTAGCCGAAGCATCTTTAGAGCGCAGCATGTTCCAGGTCAATGGTGCTCCAACGCTATTTGAGTTTGATCCAGTATCACTAAATGCAGGACAAGAGTACGCCATTGTGGTACTGACCGATGATCCTGACCATGAGGTCGCGATTGCGGAGCTGGGTAAGTTCGATAGTGACAGTGGTTGGGTAACTTCACAACCCTACCAAGTTGGTGTGTTGTTGTCGTCCAGTAACGCATCGACATGGACACCACATCAAAACCGTGACTTAACTTTTCGACTAAAAGCGGCTCGTTTTACGCAAACAGAACAAAGCGTGCCTTTAGGTCAGATAACGCTTGATGAGCATAGCGATATATTGGCTATGGCGGTAATTGAAAGGCCGAGCAGTGAAACACAGTTACATTTTGAATTCAACGGTGCACAAATCGGCCAGTTCAATCTACAGGAATGGCAAGCGCTGAGACTGGCGAATAAGGTGAAAGAGCCTTTACAAGTAAGTGCAAGATTGACAGGCACCAGTACGCAAACTCCGGTTTTGTTTGACAGCGTTCAAACTGCGCTCGGTAAAGTAAGCAATGAAGCTGACTATGTGACTCGCGCTATTCCTTGCCAAGTGGGGGGGAGCTTGAAAGTAAGCTTTGAAGCTCAGTTGCCAGGTACGGCCAAGGTTGAAGTTTTGATTCAACAGCAAGGGCAGTGGCTGAGCATTCCTCTCAAAACCACTCAGCCGCAAGGTGATGGTTGGCTGCTCTGTAATTATGAGTTTTCTAACCTCAGCGAGGCTCAAGCAAGAGTTAAGCTCATACTTTCAGGTACGCATATTGATAGACCACGTGTGCGCTCACTTAGAACCTTCTCAATATAGGAGGGAATATGATTGATGACAAAACCTTGTCTTATTCCTTACCTCTCCCGCATCCAGACAACCTGTTACAGCAAGATGTAGAGCGCATACGTCAGGCCATCACTGATGTTGACCAACTGCTCTATATGCAAACCAATCTTGACCAGCAGCAAGATGCGCTGCTGAACGAGAAACTAAGACGAGTCAAGCTGAATCAGCTGCTCGGCGAAACACTATTAACTATATAAGAGGACATTATGGCGAGTATTCAAAATGCCGTGCAAGTCATGGTAGATAAGCTAGTTGCCGATATGGAAGGCAATCAGCCGCTTACAGCCGAAGAACAAGCATTAGTGAGTAATGCTATTACTAAACTGACCGACAATGCAAAACTTGAGCAAGCGGTTGTGGCTGTCGCAGAATCACATATTAATGATGCGACGTCGACATTACAGCAAGTTTCTCAGTCTACAGGTGCAGCCTTGCAGACGGCGACTGAGTCTCTGACGCAAACAAGTACGACGCTTGATACTAAATCTAGTAAACTAGATTTGTTAGATTCCATGGCTCCAAATTTAAATCGCGTCGAATCATTGCAAGCGACTAACAATGCACTGCTGGTGCGTCCGCTGTTTTCGATGACACCGATCGATACACCAAACTCTAATGCCACGCACAGACGTGCTACCTCTGTTTTTGCTGTTTATGATAATAGTGGTGAAACTTATGTGGTGCGACCTGGCTTTACTCATAATGCGAATACCGAGCAATGTCGGCTAGAGTATTTAAGGCTTAGTGCCAACGGTGCGGAAAAAACCACAACTCACACTAGCTTTGTTTATTCTAATGCGTTTGAGCAAAACCCGGCGAGTAAGATTTACTATTATGGTACCAGTGCTTATTTACCACTTGCGAGTAAAAATAACGCAGCAGATATTCAATACGAAATCGTCTACAGCACGCAAGATTCTCAAACGACTGCAGTGGCAAACTATGGAGGTGTATTCTGTAAATCTTCGGGTTTTACCTCTATCACTAAGCCGAAGCAAAACCTAGACGCAACGGATCAATATGGCGTTAGCACTTCAACAAATCACAGTTATAACCAAGTGGGTGTTTTGTATGACAATGCTAAACACTGCTTAGTGATGGTCGATGAGGGGACTTCGGTACTAGTAGAAAAATACCGTGATGGCAACGTTGTGACAAATACAGCTATTGCAAATGCTGAAGAACTTCAAGCTTATGTAGATGCAGGGGACTTTACCGTTGTTAAGTTCATTTATCACAACTTGCAG
Source organism: Pseudoalteromonas obscura (assembly GCF_030135505.1). NCBI lineage: Bacteria > Pseudomonadati > Pseudomonadota > Gammaproteobacteria > Alteromonadales > Pseudoalteromonadaceae > Pseudoalteromonas > Pseudoalteromonas obscura. Next base: position 460,328 of record NZ_JASJUT010000002.1, on the reverse strand, counting down.
CACGCTCATGGGATCCACTATTACAACCATTCTGAAACGGCAATGAGTAGTTATGGTGTGAGTTATTATGGTTACTTTGGGCGTTATAACGGTGTGACTAAAATGGGAGAGAACAAGTATAGCGCGCACTATCGCTTTACTCATGAAAGACGCCTAGAGCCTATCAACTACTTCTTTAGTTGTAGCACTGGTCATTATAACTCGCATAACTCACCTGATGCTGAAGTCAAAATTGTGCTTGAAAGTATGGCTGGTGAAATACTCGGTATGTATTCATATCATTCAAGGCCATACAACGCAGGTTATGACAATGGTCTCATGGGGGCCGCAGTTAGCTGTATAAACCCTTACTCTGGTGCAGGCATTATCAATGAACACTACACCTATAACCAATATGGTCTTGGCAGAACATGCCGCGCATTTTAAGGAGAGAACATGAGCTGTGAATATTTTGCCGACAAAGGCATGAAAATTGATGGAAACTACTGGTTAGTTCATCCACAAACTGGAGTTGCTTGGAATGACACGTCTATTGCTGACTACAAGCAAGCTTATGAAGCACAACAAATTCTATTGGCTGAAACGCGCTTAAACGATGAAAAATCGGAAAAGCTTAAATCAATAAAAGAAGCGGTATTTGATAAGTTAAGCAATGAACAGTGGCGAGTACAAAAAGCCCAGGAGCATGTGCTAAGTGCTGAGTTGGCTGGTGATCAAGCTGAGATAGGCTTGTGCAAAGCACATTTGGCTGAATTGCTAGCACAGCGCGAGCAGCTTCGCCAAGCGAGTGATGAAGCAGAGCAAACTCTTGCGCAGATCTCAACATACGAAGAGTTGGAAGAGTTTACATTTGATGTAAATATTTCATTATAATTTCGACAAAATGACCCGTTTTATTCCCAATAAACGGGTTAGTATCATGAATGCTTGCGAAAGCAACAGACTTGTTATTCCACAACCGAAACCCGCTTAGCTGTGTCGAGCGGGTTTTCTTTTATTGAGTTTTAAGGTTTTTTAATATTATTGCAATTAGGGCAGGAATGACCTGTTTTAGAACCTTAAAATCAGTAAAATACACCTATGCTTGAGAAAAGCTTCAAACAAAGAGTGAAGCTTTTAAGCTGATATCATAAGCCCAACAACATCAACGCCATATTGCTTTTACCTCGATAAAAAGTATTTGGCGTTTTTTGTTTTAAGGGACACGTAAAGCTGTTTTAAGGCGGTCATAAATGACCTGTTTTATTTCCTTAAAATCAGTAAAATACACCTATGCTTGAGAAAAGCTTCAAACAAAGAATGAAGTTTTTAAGCAGACAGAATAAGCCTAACAACATCAACGCCATATTACTTTTATCTCGATAAAAAGTGACTGGCGTTTTTTGCTTTAAGGGACAGGTAAAACTGTTTTAGGGCGGTCATAAATAACCTGTATTACTTCCTTAAAATCAGTAAAATACACCTATGCTTGAGAAAGGCTTCTAACACAGGATGAAGCGGCTACGCAGGCAGAACATACCCAACAAGATAAACGTCATATTACTTTTATTTCGATGAAAAGTGATTGGCGTTTTTTAGTTTTAGAAATTTGTATAGTTTTTTTAAGGCGGTCATAAATGACCTGTATTACTTCCTTAAAATCAATAAAATACACCTATGCTTGAGAAATACTTCAAACACAGTATGAAGTGTTTAAGCAAACAGAATAAGCCCAACAACATCAACGCCATATTACTTTTATCTCGATAAAAAGTGATTGGCGTTTTTTAGTTTTAGAAATTTGTATAGCTGGTTTAGTGCGGTCATAAATGACCTGTATTACTTCCTTAAAATCAGTAAAATACACCTATGCTTGAGAAATACTTCAAACACAGTATGAAGTGTTTAAGCAAACAGAATAAGCCCAACATCATCAACGCCATATCACTTTTATTTCGATAAATAGTGAATGGCGATTTTTGCTTTATAGGCATATGGAATAGATGAAGATTGGCGATTTGAAGCGGTCACAATTGACCTGTTTCTAATCGCTAAAATCATTAAAATAACCTTAAGCTTGAAAGAGCTTTACACAGTTATCCCATGAATCAAAACCCGCACTTATTTAAGTGCGGGTTTTTTATTTTTACAGGAATCTTATGAGTGGTTTTACTAAACTGGACCTGTCAAAAGTCCCTGTGCCAGATATCATTAAAACACTTGATTTTGAACAAGAGTATGAGCAACTTAAAGCACAATTCTTGTTGCAAAACCCACAGTATCAAGCTGCTTTATCATTGGAAAGCGATCCTGTGTCAGTGTTACTACAAACACTTGCATATCAGCACCTACTGCAAAAGCAGTCCCTCAATGATGCAATAAAAGGAAATATGCTGGCATCTGCGCAAGGGCATGATTTGGATGCGATTGCCGCGAGATACAACCTCGCTCGAAAAGCTTCACCTGAAGAATCAGATGCTGCATTTAGACAGCGTATTCAGCTGGCATTCGATGGCTTAAATACGGCAGGAAGTCGCGAATCATATATTTACCATACCATGTCTTGTGATGCGTTGATTAAGGATGTTGCAGTACAAAGTCCAAAACCGTGTGACATAGAGCTGACAATTTTAAGCCAAACAGGCAGTGGTATGCCTGAGAGCGACTTAATCGCCAAAGTTGAACATTATTTTGCGGCGCAAGGAAGCGCGCAATCATCGGTCAATGATATTGCATCAAAAGTGCGTCCACTTGGAGATAGGGTGACGGTACATAAGGCACAAATAGTGCCGTTTGTAGTCAAAGCTGAGTTGTCTATTTTACATGGCCCGTCAGGGCAGGCGCTAGTTTTAGCGGCCGAGAAAGCGGTTGCAGATTACTGCCAATCACGCCATTACCTCGGTAAGAAAGTGACCCGTGCGGGTATTTATGCGGCTTTACATCAATCAGGGGTAGAAGATGTCACTCTACTCAGCCCTGTTGAAGATATTGTGACCGTCGCAACTCAAGCCCCTTTTTGTGAGTCGATTTCTGTGACGATGGAAAATGTCTATGAGTAAGCTTATTCCATCCAATGCAAGTACGCTTGTGCAAGTCATTGGATCCCAGTTTTCATCCAACCAAGTTGTCCGTAATTTACTTTTATCCTTGTTGCAGCTACCAACAAGAAGCGATGCACAATTAGTTTGGCTTGCTAAATTGTGTGAGCAAGTACCCAGCGAAGTGTTGGCAGATCGTAATTGCTTATTGCAGTGTGCGACGACACAGCTTTTGGTTCTAATAGACTATCCGGAATTCTGTGATAGTGAAAAGCTGAATGAATTTGCTGAACAGCTTGGTATTCTGCCCTGGCAACATACTATTTCTGAGGGTGAAAAACGTACTCAAGTTAAATCAGCCTGTGTTTTGAATGACACGCGTTTATTGATCGCAAGTTTGTGGGACCCATTTTTATGTCCAGAGGCCTTACTGCCCTGGTTAGCTTGGTCTGTTTCGGTAGATGAATGGGATGAAGCTTGGAGTGAAAACTTAAAACGCCAAGTTATTAGTGATGCATTTGCTGTTCATCAAGTTAAAGGGACACCCTATGCACTGCAAAAAGCATTGGATAGTTTAAATATAAAAACAGAGATCAGGGAGTGGTGGCAAGGTACTCATTCGGATGAGTTACCGCGTGGTACTGTTCAAGTATGGGCGCTTATTAATAGTAATTTGGATGAGCAACAGCAAGGAATGCTGACCCCTCAAATGTTAAAACGGGTTCGTCGTATTATCGAATCTGTAAAACGGGGTTCAATACATGTCGACGTACAGTTGGGCTTGGCATTTGAAGAGAGTATAGGCTCTATTGGTGTTACTGCTCCAGCCATTGTCCAGCGCTTTGATGCGCCCATAGGGCAGGGCGTTAAACCACCTAAATTTAAAAATAACCTAGGGTGCGTAGGAGCGGCGAATGTACGCCAATCATCACATTTAACGATGGCAGGTGTAGGCATTAAACCTCCTATGGGCAATGCTATATCACAGCTTTCCGGTGCAATGATGAGTAATAAAGCACAGCATTTTTCACTGGGAGGTAAAGGGGTAAAACCAACAGAACTTACCGTGAATTACGGCGCTTTTGGAAACTCCACAAGCTACCTATCAACACATTGCTCCCCTAAAGCTAAGGGGGTTCTGCCAAGTCGTGGTACTGGGAATGAGTATTTAGTGAGCGTAACTCGGCAGATTATATATCAACATTTTAACTTACAAGGAGCCGCTTAATGTCTGCATTAACGTTACAGTTTACCCAAGTTGGGTTGGACGCTTTATTGACAGCTAAAACCAATGGCAAAAAAGCGCAAATTAGCCATATGGCATTTGGTGATGCTAGCTACACTCCTTCGCAAACTCAGACGAGTCTGCGAAGCCTTAAAGAGCTTCAGCCTATTCGAGATGACAATTACGAAACGGACGAAAACCATCAAGTCACAGTAGTTGCTTTGTTTGACAAGGCAATGTCCGCACCGGAATACACTATTCGTGAAGTAGGTGTATATATACAAATCGACGAGCCAGCTGGTAGCGATGAAAATTTGATTCTGCTAGGCGTGTATTCGGAACCGAACCGAACATTGGGCTACCGTACTCCTGATGTAAAAATTCTACAAAGTGTGACGTTAAGTCTTGCTCAGTTGCCATCAGACAGTGTGGAAATCAAGCCTGGTGTAGATAACTTAAATATGCTGTTGGATAACGAGTTGGCCGATTTGACTTTGGTACAACTAGATACAATGCACCGACAATTAAATCAAGAGCTTAGATTGCTCGCTTTAGAAAACGCACAGTCTTAAAAAAGGAGAATTTATGTCAAACGAACATACGACCATAACCGAGCAGCTAGCAGCGGTTGTGACACGTTCTAATGCTTTATGTAACACAGTGCAGGGCCAAATTAACAATATCAATTCGACACTGGATGCTAAAAAGACAGAAGTAGATAACAAAGTTGCACAAACTAAAAGTGAGCTTAATACGCAATTTACAAATTTGAAGAACGGAATTGTAGAAACCGTTAATGGTGTTGACGTATATCAAGAAGGATTAACAAAACGGTTTGCCTTCAAGTCGACGCTTAATGCTGGTGGATATACAGCAGCATCTGATGGCCCGGATCCAAGCTACCGTCATTGTGCTGCACCTCAAGACCCATACTATATCAATCTTATTGAGTTTGATGCGGAAAGCAACGGCAGTCATTTTGGGCATGATGGTGACACATTTAACTGTGATTTTGTAATGTCACACAGGGGGATGGCATCGTATGTCGATCACTTGGTATTCAGTGGCACATCTTCACATGATTGTGTTTCTGCGCACATTGAAGTGAAGAGGGTTATGCATGATGGCGCAATCACATTGTATATATCTGAACCTGATGCCGAGCCTAGGGAAATCGCAATAACGCAAGCAGATGTAGGAAAAACTCTGACTGTGTTCTTTAGAAGTATAAATAAAGGCTATGGAAAAGGGCGTGCACGAGTAACACTAAAAGTCGATACCAGACCACATTGTGGCTCCACGCGTGCGTTTATGGCCAAGTGCGAATATAGCTCGGACAGCGGTCGACCTTGTCTAAATAGAATTACGCAATCTGCACCAACGTGGGGGCAATAAACATGGAAAATATAGTAACAGAAGAACATGGCCAGGATGTCTCTTGGGTAACGGTGCGTTCACAGCGTGACAACTTGTTGGCAGAGTCAGATGTAATGGTGCTAAGGGCATTGGAAGAGTCTCAATCTGTACCTACTGATCTTGTTGCTTATCGACAGGCGCTGCGCGACCTACCAAGTAGTGCTGCTAGCCCTGAGAAAGTGACTTGGCCGACGCTGGCTAAGTAAAGACTAACCAAGCAGTGACTTTAAGGTGTTTTTCGAAGCCACTGCAAACAGTAGGAATGATGATGTCTGACGACAATATGAGCATAACTGAAAGGCTCACCCATGTTGCCGCACGGGCGAATGCAATGAGTGAGACCGTTAACGCGCAGATGGGCGTTATCAATGCGGCGATGGAATCTGCTGAAACTAAATTTGATAATTATATTGGAGGAGCTCGCGCAGAGCTTTCTCATATTCTATTGAGTAATAATCAGCAAATGGAGCCCAATGACAATGGGACTGCTATTAAAGGCTTTAACACGATCAGCTTGCAGCAGTTTGAAGTCACAAAAGAAGCCACAATATATGCCGCGCCAGCAAATGATACAGATCATACCAACAGAGGTGTTGCGCAGGATTTCCGAAACAATGTTTTTAATGGCTATGTAAATGGCGCATTTAATATTGTTCGTATTAAATGGAAACGCAATAGCTCTGACCACCCAGCAAGGTTGGATAATAATTGGAATACACGTTATCAGCAAGGCGCATTATCTAGTGCTTGTTATATAAAGCTGATATCAGGCTCGGTCGGTGGCTCAATGCAGCCGATAAAGGAGTATGGAAATGGTTGGAAGTTAATGGGTTACCGCCAAAAGGCTGATAATACAGCGAAACCATTTTACGCTCCACACTCTAAGTTGGCTTTATCTGATTCAGCTTTGGCAGAAGGGGAAGCCTTGATCTGTTTATTTGGCACCGTGAGTGGCTATGTCGACTTTGAAAAGGTTGGTTGGGGTGTATACCCTGAGTTCGCCAAACCTTCAGATATTTCTATTGCGACTTCACAGCTGAGTGCTCAAGGGTAGCAAGGAGAAAATTTTATGCAAATCAAACATAATGACATGCTGGTTGCGTCAATAGGCGAGGTGTTGACTTCGACACAAGTCGCACAGTTTCTCGCATTGAATGAAATTGATATCCCACTTGATGAATTGACTTTGGTGTACTCCCATGGTGAAGCACTGGAGGCGCGACGTGTTGCATATGTTGTTGAATCTGATCCACTTTATATGGAGTGGCAGTACGATCAAACTGAACAGAGCAAACAAGTGTGGTTAGATAGCGTGGCAAATATTAAAGCGCGTTTTCCATTCCCTGCTTAACATCTTTGGGCATTTCGTCCATCTCGACTCGCCTTTTCCTTCGAGTCACAACCATCACCAGTAATAACTTCAAAGAGTAATAATCCTCATGCAAAGATGTACCTTAATCAATAAGGTGCTTGAATGCTTATCATCTGGACTTCAAGGGGTGGCACAGGTGGCACTATTAAAAGCCGCACAACCCTACCCAGATCTGACGCAGCAAGCCCAACTGACAGTCAAGCTGCTCGGCGAACGTCAAGCCAGTGAACTGCAGGCAAAAGGCGCCGATAAAGGTGTCACATATGGACCGTCGTATAACAAAAACCTCAGTCCAAATTCACTCGATAGAAGAGTGCTGCAGTTGCAGCTAGACATAGAGTTGGAAGACGCCAACAACGCGATGCTGTTACAACGACTTGACCAGCTGATAACCCTGTGTGAGACACTTGTGATGGCGGACGAAATGCCCATCCATTGGCAACATTTTATCGCGCAAAGAAGTGATATGAGCTTTAGTCACCAAGTTAGTTCAACCTTGGCAAAAGCGCAGCTTTTTTGGGACTTTTATTTTCAAGTTGAGTACCCAGATGAGCCCGCTGGGCCCGAGATCACAGAAGTGTATTTGGGCCCTAAAGGCGGTGAGTACAAATTGATAAATAAAGTGCCTACGACCACTTAGGAGCATTTATGTTAGCAAATCAACAGCAGTCTGAACTGGCTGCATCTGACATGCAGCATCGCTTTGCCAAGCTAATTTCAATTGGTACGGTTGAAGAGGTTGATTATGAATTGGCTCGGGTCAAGGTGCGCATTGGAGAGTGGCTCACGGCCAAACTGCCCTGGCTCACTCATCAAGCCGCGCAAGATATGACTTGGCAAGCCCCAGAAGTGGGCGAGCAAGTATTGGTCATAGCACCTAGCGGCGATATGGCGCAAGGCATAATACTAGGCAGTTTATATGCAAATGCCCATGAGCAGCCGCATTTCAAAATGAATCATGTGGTGGATGCAACCAGCGTCACTGGTGATGAGTTGGTGAAAGGTTTAAGTGCAGTGGGCGCAGATTCTCGAGAGCATGTCCAGCGCACCCACTATCAAGATGGCGCCATTGTTCAGTATGACCGAGAAAAACATGCCTATGATATTTTTGTGCCTGAATCACAAGGTGACAATCCTGCCCAGATAAACATTTTTTCGGGTGGTGAAGTGAATATTGAATGCAAGCAAAATGCCAATGTACTGGTTCATGGTGAAACAGATATTAATGGTAAGAAAAATATCTCAATTACCGCAACAGAAGCGCTAAATTTGACCGGGAAATCAGTTCATATCACATCGAAGGAGGAAGGAACCAACATTATCGCAGAGCAAGGCGCGATGGCGATAACGACCAAGCAAGGCGCAATGACATTAGACTCGAAAGCAGATGCGACTATTAAAACCAGTGCATCCATGACAGTTAAATCCGATGCAGCCATGACCATCGACGCTGGCGGGGTATTGAAGCTTGATGGTACTGCAATCAAAGCACAGGAGGGCTAGATTATGCCAGCTATTTCAGTTGATGGAGCAATGACCGATGTACATGGAGGGTATGCGCCGGGAACCATTTCAGCCTCGGGTCCTAAATTTACGGTGGGTGGCGTTGATGTACTGAGAGAAGGCGATAGTATCAGCGACCATGTACTGATATCAGACCCAAAAGTTAAACACTCGGGTATGGTGGTTCAAGCCGGTGCGCCTAACTTTACTATCGGTGGCAAGGCTGTCGCGAGGTTAGGCGATCCGACAAATTGCGGTGGCAAAATTGCCATAGGTGTTGGCAGTTTTACGGTAGGAGATAATTGATGATTGGAATGAATGCAAAAACGGGTAAGCCGTTAGGTGGCGTTGAGCACTTAAAACAGAGTATTCGCGATATTGTCACAACACCACTTGGCAGCCGCGTGATGCGTCGTGACTATGGCTGCGGGTTATTTGAGCTCGTTGATAGGCCATTTTCTCACAATCTTGTTGGCGACATTACTATGTCAATTGCCAACGCGTTAGATAGATGGGAGCCGCGCTTTCGTCTTGAAGGTGTGGCTGTTCACCCCGCAGGGGAAGGTAAGTTAGATATTACCATTGAAGGTCTATACCTTATCAATAATGAGCCGGTCACCATTGAGGGGATTGAGCTTTAACACATGTGTGTTGGCCATACGGTCAACGCTGTAATCACTTATATTTTTCTGTACGTAGTCGTATAGAGACTTATTCAACTTAAGCCATGTTGTCTCACTTGAATCATCAAGTTGAGTCACATGGCTTTTTTATTAGCTAATTGACATACCTTTAAAGGAGATATCTATGTCGGGATTTCTACACGGTGTAGAAGTAATCGAGGCGGATTCAGGTACACGCCCGGTAAGAACAGTAAAAAGCTCAGTAATTGGTGTAATCGGTACAGCACCATTCGCAAATGACGAAGCATTTCCACTAAATACACCGGTATTGGTTGCTGGTAAACGTGCAGATGCGGCATTGCTTTATGATTTTGCTGCAATTAAAAAAGCAAAAGCAGAAGCTGATGTGACAGTCAGCTCTGAGTTGTATAAAAATGCAGAAGCAAAAGCATTGGCTGACAAAGGCTCAGCGCTTACTACTGAAGAAAAAGATGCCATTCTTGCTCAAGTACGTAAAGAGTATGAAGCGACGGTTGAGCAGCATAAAGAAGTAGAGAAAGGTACTCTTGTTTCAGCCATCGACGGTATTTTTGACCAAGCAGGTGCGGTTGTGGTTGTTGTGCGTGTTGCTGACAACAGTGATGAAAATGCTGTTATTTCATCTATGTCTGCTGGCGTTGACGCTCAAGGTGAGTATATCGGTGTTAGTGCATTCCTAGGTGCTGAGTCTATCGTTGGTGTAACACCGCGCATTCTTGTGGCACCTGGTTACTCACATCAGCGTCCAGGCAACAATAGAAACCCAGTTGTTAGCGATATGGTTGGCATTGCTGAGCGTTTACGTGCAGTAGTCATTGCTGATGGTCCTAACACTGATGACGCGGCTGCTAAACAGTATCGTGGTGACTTCGGTTCTCGTCGTGTATTCGTTGTCGACCCACATGTAAAAGTGTTCAAAAACGGTGTAACAGAAGTTGAGCCTGCAAGTGCACGTGTTGCGGGTATGATCGCAAAATCTGACAACGACCGTGGTTTCTGGTGGAGCCCAAGTAATACAAACATGAATGGTATTACAGGTACTGCTCGTGCCATTGACTTCCAGCTTGGTGATAGTAGCGCTCGTGCTAACTTGCTAAATGAGAAGGAAGTTTCAACTATCATCCGTCAGAATGGCTTCAAACTTTGGGGTAACCGTACTTGTTCTGGTGACCCGAAATGGGCATTCCTTTCGGTCGTTCGTACTGCGGATATGATCAACGATTCTCTACTTCGCGCGCACATGTGGGCTGTTGACCGCAACATCACATCAACTTACATCAAAGACGTGACTGAAAGCGTACAAGCTTACCTTGATAGCTTAAAAGCACAGGGCGCTATCTTAGGTGGCCAAATCTGGGCTGATGAAGACCTTAACACACCTGAAAATATTCAAGCAGGTAAAGTGTACTTCAGCTTTGACTTCACACCACCGACGCCTGCTGAGCACATCACGTTCAAGAGCATTCTAACTAACAACTACTTAGAGGAAATCGTATAATGGCAATGTCTCCTAAAATCCTAAAAAAATCAAAGCTGTTTGTAGATGGTAAGGGTTACCTTGGCATTGCAGATGAGATCTCACTACCGAAAGTAACAGTGAAAACTCGCGAAGTAACTTCTGGTTTCCAAGCGCCAATTGAGCTTGATGTTGGTCAACTTGAAAAGCTTGAAGGTTCAATCACCTTACTTGAGTACAACGCAGATGTACTTAAGCTGCTTGGTGATTGGGGCGGTACTGGCAGAACAATCAACTTGACTGCTCGCGGCGCAATCCAAAAGCAAGGCGCTGCACCTGAGCCTGTTGTTGTCACATTACATGGCTTCTTCAAAGAAGTAGACATGGGCAGCTGGAAAGATGGCGAAGAAGCGAAAATGACGCTGCAATACGCTGTTCAAAAGTACAAGTTAGAAGTGAACAACGAAGTTATCTATAACATCGACCTGTACAACGATATCCGCGAAATCGCGGGTGTTGACCACATGGCGAACCTACGCAAGACAATCGGAGCTTAATCTATGACTGAAATCATTAAACTGACTTTCCCTATTACGGTCGATGGGCATGAGTATGCAGAACTAAAAATGAGACGACCTAAAGTGCGCGATCGGTTAATGGTTGATAAAGCGGATATTAGCGAATCAGAGAGCGAAATCCGTTACTTCTCACATTTGTGTGAAGTGTCTCCCGATATTATCGAAGAGTTAGACTGGAGCGACTTTGTTAAGTTGCGTGAGGCACTCCAGGCTTTTCTCGTATCCCGCCCAAGCGTCTAAAAGCAATGGTGATTGCCCTGGCTAAGTACACAGGGTGGGGCTTGCAAGAACTCAACGCGCTGACCGAAGACGAACTTATTGAGTGGTTTGAAGCAGCGGTTGATTACAAAGAAGCAACAGAGGCGGGGTAACCCGCCTTTTTTTCACCAGCGCAAGTTTGATAGCTCAAGGACTTAAGCGCAGTTTTAGGGTCTTGAGCTATCAACCTTGGCACATTGCCGTTCGTTGCAATGTGCAATCAATACATTCCCGCTTATCTCTCTTCCTAGGTATTATTATGAAACATCAAGAATTGTCTGCCAAAGGCCATTCAAAGAACAAAGTAAAGTACCGCCTACCTAAGCAGGATCAGGTTGATCCGAATGTTCAATTAGGCAGTATGCTTGCTAACTTGGTGAAAGCTAAAAAGCCGCTCGATACCAGCTCATTACAGGCTGTGATAGGGCAGTTAGCAAATGTGAATGTCAATGAATTGCTGGGCAATTCCAGCAAAATTATTTCAAGCCATTTAACTCAGTTTTCTGCTGTACAGGCCAAATCTAATCAAGCAGCAGTACACAGTGCTCAAATGCTGCAAGCGGCTCAAAATGAGCAGCAAGCTGAGACATTAAAAGCACAGGTTGATGCAAAAATTGGTGATGGCACTGGCTTAAGCGGTGCAATTAAATCACTGGCACAGCAAGTATCGGCGTTGGATTTTCAGCAATTACAAACGGCTGCTAGTAATGAACTGGCACAGCTGCAAGTTGCATTGCCACAGCTTTACGATGGCTTACCAATCAATGCATTGAGTGAGTCATTGGCAACGGCAAGCGCGCAAGTTAAAAGTGTCGATGCTCAAAACACATTAGAGCTACAACTTGATACATTGCGCCAAGCGGCGCCTGTTATGGTTGATGCGCTTGGTATTGCGCAAATGAGCGGCGATATCATCAGTGCTACGCAGGGAATTGCACAAGGTACTAGCAGTGATACTTTCAATGAAGACCTTCAGGCATTGATCCAAAGTGCGCCACAGGTACTTGAGACGTTTGGTTTTGATAAAGCCAGCGAGGTGGTTAAGCAAACACTGCCTGCAATATCATCAGTTAACTTTAAAGATGTGTTTGAAGGAGATATTACAAGCCTAGCCAGTGCAGCGCCTGAATTGTTAAATGCTTTTGATTTGTCTGAGGCTGCAAAAACACTGGAAGGCGCATTGCCCGTAGTTGAAGCGCTTAATGTTAAAGAGCTTCTCAATGGCGACCTATCGAGCATAGTCGATGCGACTCCTGAAGTATTCAAAGCACTAGATATGTCCAGTGCTGCACAAGCAATTGAACAAGCATTACCAGCACTAGAGCAAGTGGACATTGCGGCAGTAATGCAAGGTGATTTAAGTAGCTTGCAAAGTGCAGCGCCTGAATTACTCAAAGCAATCGACTTGTCAGCTGTTCAACAGTCATTGGCTCAGCATATTCCTGCGTTGTCACAGCTAGATCTTGCAAGTGTGATTGACGGTGATTTAAGTCAGGTTGTTAGTATCGCGCCTGAACTGCTTAAATCAGCTGGGTTTGAACAGGTTTCCAATACTTTAAGTGCAGCCATGCCTGCATTACAGCAGTTAGATCTAAAAGGCATTGCAGGTGGAGACATATCGAGTCTAATGTCTGCGGCGCCTGATTTATTGGCGTCAGTCGGGTTAAATGAGGCCTCTGAAACTCTTGGGGCTGCATTACCTGCGCTACAGCAGCTTGATTTAAAAGGCATTGCTAGCGGTGATGTATCAAGTTTGATGTCGGCGGCACCAGATTTATTGGCGTCAGTCGGACTAAATGAAGCTTCGGAAACTCTTGGGGCTGCATTACCAGCGCTACAACAGCTTGACTTAAAAGGTATCGCTGGTGGTGATGTATCAAGTTTAATGTCGGCGGCCCCTGATTTATTGGCGTCAGTTGGCTTAAGTGAGGCATCCGAAACACTTGGGGCGGCATTACCAGCGCTACAGCAGCTCGACTTAAAAGGCATTGCCAGTGGTGATGTATCAAGCTTAATGTCGGCAGCCCCTGAGCTGTTAAAAGCAGCTGGATTGGGTGAAGCCTCGGAAACGCTCACAGCCGCGTTACCAGCATTGCAACAGCTTGACTTGAAAGGGATTGCCAGTGGCGATGTATCGAGCTTGATGTCGGCAGCCCCAGGGCTATTAAAAGCGGCGGGCTTAGATGAGGTGAGCGCCACATTGGATGCGGCCTTACCTGCACTGCAAAAGCTTGATACCAAGGCTATTTTAGAGGGCGACTTGAGCTCTTTGATGCAGCAAGCGCCTGAATTATTAAACGCATTTGGTTTACAGGACGCGGCGAGCCTTTTCACCAAGCACTCGGCTCTGATTGAGAAGCTCGACTTTAAAGGCATTTTAAATGGTGATTTGTCGTCATTAACGGGGGCTGTACCAGACCTATTGGCGGAATTTGGCTTGGGTGACCTTGGCTTAGATTCATTATTTGACGGAGAAGATGAGCAAGAGGAAAAGTCCAAAAAAGCAAAGAGGAAGCCGAAGAAGCGACGTAAAAAACCAGCTAAGCGCAACAAGTCTAAAGCGAAAAGTGCAGCGAATGATGAAGCTGCACAGCGTAAAGCTGCGAAGTTGAATGAGACTTCAAAAGAGACAAAATATAAACCTAAAAAACCAGCGAAGCCTGCTTTAAAGGTACTTGATGGCGGTAAGGCAAAACCAGCAAAGCGCCCCAAAGTGAAAGCTCCTAAATCATTTAAAGCGCCAGCAGCAAACGATCCGATGTTTTCTAAGTTGGGTCAGTTTTTTGGTAAGAAAGGTGGTGCAATATCTACCTTAACAAAAGGACCAGGTAAATATTTAGGTAAATTGGCCACGCCTTTAACAGTGGCGATGGGGGCGTTGGATGCTTACTCTGCTTTAAGCGACGACTCATTGAGCAAGCAGGAAAAAACCAGTCGAGTCGGTGGCGCTGTTGGTGGCATGGGCGGTGCTATGGCTGGTGCCGCGGCAGGTGCTGCAATAGGCTCCGTTATCCCTGTAGTCGGGACTGCTATCGGAGGTATTGTTGGCGGCGCAATTGGTGCATTTGGTGGCGAATCTGTTGGCTCGTTCTTAGGTGATACCCTTGGCGGTTGGTTCTTTGATGATGAGCCGAAAGAAAACACAGAAAATCCTGAAAAGACGGCAAATGTATCCAATACCATAGCGCAAGGTCAGGCAGAAGTTCAATTTAGTGAAGCAAGTAATTCGACTTCACAACAAACCCAGACACCTCTTCAGTTTGTCAAAGATAATGTCATCAATGAAGCCAATATGGTGATGGGTACGATGGCAGCGGTTGATGGTAAGCCGAATGGAAAGTGGCAAAAAGCGTCGCAGCATGGCCAATTACTTGGTCACGCGTTAAATGGCCATACCATCTATCAAGCGGCAGCCAATGATGAATTATCAACACAGGAAAAAGCACAGACGATTGGTGGCACACTGACAGGGGCATTGAGCTCTGAAGGGGTTTCGCACCTAGTTGGGAAAATTCCTAAATATGGCAAGTTCTTAGCCCCTGTGGCGGGTTACTTGACTAATGCTGTTATGTCTCAAGTAGGAGGAGACTTCTTCGCTAGTCTATTTGGTAGTGATAAGTCTGAGCAATCTGAGGCATCAAAAGCAAAAGGACAGTTATCGACGCCAAAACCAAGTGCACTTGCCGAACCGAGTACATCTCAATCGCAAATAAGCAGTGATATGCATACTCAGGAAGTAGCAGGCAATATTACTGTTAATGCGAATATCACTGTGAATGCGCAAGGTGAGCAGCAAGCTCAAGAGATTGCGCTACAAGTGAAGCAAGTTCTAGAGCAGCAACAGCAACAGGCGATGCGCGATTACCGCGCTCGGTATTATAATGAGGTAGCTTAAGGGGTCATCCCCTTAAGCTTTTTTAAGAGGACTTTCGATGGCAAAGATCAATCATGCCAACTACATGATGCAGCTGGGTGAGTACAAGTTTTCTGTCAGTACAGCGGCATTTCAAAAACTACAGTTTAATACTGAATATCGCTGGAAAGATCTTGAATCACAAACCGACAAAAATAGTCCAGTTAAGCAGTTTATTGGTGTTGGTGAACAAACCTTAGAGTTAGAGGGAACAATTTTCCCACAATTGGTTGAAAATGGTTTAAAGCAACTTGATTTTATGCGTGATGAAGCGACTCAAGGTGTGCCTTTAACTTTGACTTACGTTGAAGAAAGCGGCAAGTCTAGCCCAAGTGTAGGCCGAGTTCTTGGCAAATGGGTTATTAAATCCATTAATGAAACCCGTACCTTGTTTTTGAATGATGGTATTCCAAGAGAAATTCAATTTAGTATGCGATTGTCTCGTTACGATGGCAATGAAGGAGCATCATGATGAGTGCTGTGAGCTACATAACCCGAGATGGAGACTGTCTCGATCTCATCTGTTTTCGACATTATGGACGCAGTGCGGGCATGGTAGAGCGTGTGCTTGAAGCAAACTATGGCCTAGCTGACTTGGGACCGATTTATCCGGAAAACATCAAAATAGTGTTACCTGATGTACCTAAGCCAAAAGTGCAGCGAGAGATTAATATCTGGGAGTAGAAGGCCATGGAATTACAGCCGCAATATTCAGTGAAAGCCAATGGAAATGAAGTCGCTGAACAGCTACGAGATAGAATCGCTGAAGTTAGCGTGACCTTACGCACTGGTTTGTTAAGCGACATGTGCGTTGTTAAATTTGACAACTTAGAAAAAGCGCCGATCACATTGCCGCAACCAACGGATAAGTTGGAGATAGCAATGGGTTATAAGCAGGGAACGGAAGATAGCAAAGCGCCCAGTGTCGTGATGGGTGAGTTTCAAGTTGGTGAATATCAGATCACAGGGCCGGTGAGGGCGCTTGAATTGGTTGGGAATAAGGTCCTATGGGATCAAAACTTAAAAGCCGCCAAACTCAGATCTTGGCCCAGTGAACCTGAAAGTCCACTCACACTTGGCAGTGTGATTTCCGATATTGCCCAGGAATATGGGTTGACCCCTCGGATTGCCCCTGCGTTAGATAGCATTACATTACCGCAAATCGAGCAAAGTGAAAGTGATATGCAGCTGATGAGCAAGCTTGCTCAGCAGCATGATGCAGTAATGAAAATTATCAATGACAACCTTATTTTCATGAAAAAAGGCACTGGTCGTTCTTTATCTGGCCAGCCTTTACCACAGGTCACACTTGAACCAAAGTGGATCATTGATTGGAAGTTCAATACCTTGCACTATCGATTGACTAAAGAGGTCGTGGCTAAGTTTCACGACCTAGGTATTGCACAGTTGCAAACAGTCTCCGCAGGTGGTGGTGCGCCGAGTTTAACGTTACCGTATACGTATGCCGATGAGGCAAGTGCGCAGCATGCTGCAGACAGCAAATTGGCGCAACTTACACGGGCGCATGTCAGTGCAGATATGGTGGTTTATGGTAATCCAGACATCATGGCGGGTGCTGTTGTTGAAGTGCAAGGGACTCAAAGCGCATTAGATAAGCGTTGGTTTGTTAAAGAAGTGCGACACGTAATTAATGGCCATGGTTTCTTGTCTTACTTAAGCTGCGAAACGCTGTCCGAATAATTATTTTTCACCTCATAAATATTAAATATTTCATACCGCACTGCTGATCATGCGGTGCTTTTCCTTCCAAACCTCCTACCTCCAAGGTCGTCTCACCTGTTTGCTCACGTGCATTGCTCTATGCATAAACAGGCTGAGATGGCCTCTTTCCAACTATATAGTCACCCTTTTAATAGTAAAACTATCCCCACCAAAGCTGTTACCCCACCCAATATCATAGCGCGTGTCACATGCTCTCTTCTTATCAAACTCATCGTCATAACCATTAACGGCGCGGCAGAAAAAATGGTTTGTGCTACCGCAGGGTCGGTATTATTGACAGAGACAAGTTGTAGCCATAAACCGATGAAGGTGCCAAAGAAAACCGCTGCAAACAACCAAGCTTTGCCCTCAATTCCTTTGAGTGTAATGGCGCGTGTTAAGCTGCTGTGTTTTATTACTGCAACTATCATTGCCACCACGAGCGTGCCCGCAGCAAGGCGTATCATGGCTGCCCACAAGCTGCTGATGTCATCATTATTTAGTGCACCTTTTGAAAGGACCATGCCGGCGGCTTGGCATGTTGCGGCTCCCAGCGCAAATAATACGCCCTTACGGTAAATGTCTTTATCTAGTTTTGGCAGCTTTTGACTGGGTTTGACTGCAATAACGACGCCTAAAGTAGTAATCAAAATACCGAGCCAAGCAGTGGCAGATAGATATACGCCTAACAGCGCGATATTCAGCAATCCAGCAATGGCTGGCGCGAGTGATTCGATCACCAATGTTCGGGCTGGACCAATATTGCGCAGGGCTGCGAAGTAGGCACTGTCTCCAATTGCAATGCCGACAATACCGCTGGCAATTAACCACCCCCAGCTTATATGACTAGTAGGCAATTGGCTGTCCCAAGTTAAAAGTAATATGACGCCCATCAATGCAGAGGCTATTACCCCTTTAGCGACATTGAGCTCTAGGGGATTTAAATGATGGCTAAAACGTTTATATAATAGGGTTGAAAATGCCCATACTGCGGCTGCACAAAATGCAGCGATTTCTCCTATACCCACAATCATCTTTGTTATTTAGTCGTCTAATCTGGCTGTACTGTAATTATTTTGTGAATTTATGCAATGTAATTGAGCTTAATAGTTACGGTGATAGTGCTTCTCTCTGACGCTCTCCAGCTTCAAAAAATAAACTTTCAGTTTTTATTGAAAGCTTAGAACTTATTTTGTTACACTCTGTTGTGTTGAAATAGTCGTGTGCTTAAATCGGCCTGTGGCCACTTGTTGGAGAACATAATGATCCTCGATGCGATTCAAATTAATTTAATTCTTTTGAGCTTTTGTATGTTTATATCTTGTTTGATCATGGCTATGACTGAGTCAAAGCTGTTTGTCGGAGAGCAACGTCTAAAAGTGAGTATTGAATATGGGATTTTTGCTTCAGCAGGGCTGATAGTAAGTGTCGTATTAGGGTACGGTTATTTCGGTTAATCATCTACTTGCATGACAGGGTGCTATTTGTTCTGGCACCCTTTATCCTTTCACCCTTTATCCTTTCAACCTTTATCCTTTCAACCTTTATCCTTTCAACCTTTATCCTCACACTCCCGCCAAATTTAAATTTCACATTTTTGAGAATTAAATTTACTCAACTCACTGAGTTTCAACCCTTATTTTGTATTCAATTTTCCCTTTCTCATTTTTGACGGTATTGAGACGGTTTCGAGAAATAGAGACTTACCTGCTCGTTTTTGCCAATGGCATATTCGGGAATTCTCTAATTTAGACGTCTGAACATCTAGAAGTTGAAATTTTATGGCGTTCGTTCATAATGTCAGCCAATATATTACAGTTAGTTTTGTCTATTCTGGGGAGGGTCTCATGCCGATCACTGTTAAAGACGAATTACCCGCCATTGCGAGGTTGCGTCACGAAAATGTATTTGTGATGCCGAAAAGTCGCGCGATGTCTCAAGAGATCCGTCCTATGCGGTTGGCAATCTTGAACTTAATGCCCAATAAGGTAGAGACAGAGGTTCAGTTTATTCGTTTATTGGCAAATACGCCGTTGCAAGTAAATGTGGATTTGCTCAGGTTGGACACACATCGCAGTTCAGAAAACTCAGAACAACATTTGAATATGTTTTATCGTTACTTCTCAGAAGTTAAAGACGAAAACTACGATGCTTTGATTGTCACAGGTGCACCTTTGGCGCATTTAGAGTATTCAGATGTGATCTATTGGCAAGAGCTACAAGCATTCTTTGACTGGGCCGAACATCATGTCACTTCAACTCTATTTTCCTGTTGGGCCGCTCATGCAGGCTTATATCACCATCATGGATTGAAACGAGAATTAAAAGAGCAAAAACTTTGTGGCGTATTTAAACACCGAGTTTATTTTGATCACGGCGCACTAACACGTGGGTTTGACGATGAGTTTTTAGTGCCCCATTCCCGATATGGTCATATTGATATTGAGAAAATCAATCGCAAAGAAGATTTAGTGGTATTGGCCGGTTCAGAACAAGTCGGGGCCTATCTACTTAAGAATAATACAGGGAGCCAAGTGTATATTACGGGACATCCAGAGTATGATGCGGATACATTGCAAAAAGAGTACTTGCGAGATCTGCAAAATGGACCAGATGCCCCTATGCCAGACAACTACTTCCCAAACAATGACTCGGGAGTTAAGCCATCGAAAACGTGGCAAAGTCACGCCTTTTTATTATTTTCAAATTGGTTAAACTATTATGTTTACCAAACAACTCCGTACGATATTAATCTCGTTAGCCAAGACGTAAGGACTAACAATTATGCCGAATAACAGTGTGCCATTTGAGCCTGTCGATGGCCAAGCCGTATCTGAAGCGCTGAAAAAGACGATGCAAGAGCGCATCGTTATTTTAGACGGTGCTATGGGAACCATGATCCAAAAACATAAGTTTGAGGAAGAAGATTACCGTGGAGAGCGCTTTAAAGACTGGCATGTATTGATCAAAGGCAACAATGACTTGTTAAGTTTGACTCAGCCTGATGTGATTAAGCAAATTCACCGAGAGTACCTTGAAGCGGGTGCTGACATTATCGAAACCAATACCTTTAACTCGACTACCATTTCAATGGAAGATTATGACATGGCGAGTTTAAGCCGAGAGATTAATTTTGAGTCGGCCAAATTGGCACGTGAAGTCTGTGATGAATTTACCGCCAAAGATCCGAGCAAGCCTCGCTATGTTGGCGGTGTTTTGGGACCAACATCAAAAACCTGCTCTATTTCCCCCGATGTGAATGATCCAGGCTATCGCAACGTGACTTTTGATGCGCTGGTGGAAGCATACATTGAGTCTACCCTTGCCTTAATCGAGGGGGGAGCGCACCTTATTTTGATTGAAACAATATTTGATACCCTTAATGCTAAAGCGGCGGCTTACGGAGTTGAAGAGGCTTTTGAGCAAGCTGGGGTTAGGTTGCCAGTAATGATTTCGGGTACAATTACAGATGCTTCAGGTCGAACTCTATCAGGGCAAACGACAGAAGCATTCTACAATTCAATTCGACATATTAAGCCTATCTCTATTGGGCTTAACTGTGCGTTAGGCCCAGATCTATTGCGCCCATATGTGGAAGAGTTATCTCGGGTATGTGAAACATTCACTTCCGTGCACCCTAATGCTGGATTACCGAACGAATTTGGTGAGTACGACTTAGAAGCTGACGAGATGAGTAAAGAGATTGTTGATTGGGGCAATGAAGGCTTTATTAACATTGTTGGTGGGTGCTGCGGGACGACACCGGAGCATATTAAGGCCTTTGCTGAAGGGTTGAGCCCTGTGTCACCGCGTAAGCTTCCTGAGCTTGAAGTTCGCATGCGTTTGTCAGGTCTTGAAGCCTGTAATCTGAATTAGGAAGTATCATTATGACGCAATCTACCGCTGTATTTACCAATGTGGGTGAAAGAACCAATGTCACAGGTTCAGCACGCTTTAAACGTCTCATTTTAGAAGAAGATTACGAAACGGCCCTAGAAGTTGCGAGAGAGCAAGTGGAGGGAGGCGCGCAGGTGATTGATATCAACATGGATGAAGCCATGTTGGATTCAAAAATGGCGATGGTGAAGTTTTTGAACCTTATTGCTTCTGAACCTGAAATTTCAAAAGTGCCTATCATGGTTGACTCCTCTAAATGGGATGTCATCGTTGCGGGTCTGAAATGTATCCAGGGCAAGGCCATTGTTAACTCTATCTCGCTAAAAGAGGGCAGAGAGCC
This sequence comes from Pseudoalteromonas obscura, assembly GCF_030135505.1. NCBI lineage: Bacteria > Pseudomonadati > Pseudomonadota > Gammaproteobacteria > Alteromonadales > Pseudoalteromonadaceae > Pseudoalteromonas > Pseudoalteromonas obscura. Next base: position 438,969 of record NZ_JASJUT010000002.1, on the reverse strand, counting down.
GTTTGTGCGCCAAGCCAAGATATTAAAACGTTTTGGTGCAGCTGTTGTTGTTATGGCGTTTGACGAAGTCGGTCAAGCTGAAACGGCAGATCGTAAGTTTGAGATTTGTCAGCGCTCGTACAAAATTCTTGTGGATGAGCTGGGGTTTCCACCAGAAGACATCATATTTGATCCGAATATCTTTGCCGTTGCCACCGGTATTGAAGAACATGATAACTATGCCGTTGAATTTATTGAAGGCACGCGCCGCATAAAGCAAAATCTACCCCACTGTAAGGTATCAGGCGGTGTGTCTAACGTGTCGTTCTCGTTTCGAGGCAACAACCCAGTTCGTGAAGCGATCCACTCAGTATTTTTATATCATGCCATAAAAGCGGGTATGGATATGGGGATCGTAAACGCAAGCCAGTTGGCGGTGTATGACGATATTCCACTTGAATTGAGAAATGCTGTTGAGGATGTGATCCTCAACACTGATCCCGGTGCGGGCGAACGCTTAGTTGATATTGCACCTAAGTACTCAGGTATGGCGCAAGCTGAGAAAAAAGAGGACTTAGAGTGGCGTACATGGCCAGTTGCAAAAAGGTTAGAGCATGCCCTTGTTAAGGGGATCACTGAGTATATCGATGAAGATACCGAAGAGTGCCGTCTCAGCTTCGACAAACCTATTCAGGTAATCGAAGGGCCACTCATGGATGGCATGAATGTGGTCGGTGATTTGTTCGGTGCTGGTAAAATGTTCTTGCCTCAGGTAGTCAAGTCAGCCCGTGTAATGAAGCGCGCGGTGGCTTACCTCGACCCATTTATCGAAGCTGAGAAGGAAGAAGGCGCGAGCAACGGAAAAATAGTCATGGCCACTGTGAAAGGCGATGTACACGATATTGGTAAGAACATCGTGGGTGTTGTGTTGCAGTGTAACAACTATGAAGTAGTTGATTTAGGTGTGATGGTGCCTGCTGAAAAAATCCTGCAAACGGCCATCGATGAAAAAGCAGACGCTATTGGCCTGTCTGGTCTTATTACCCCTTCACTGGATGAAATGGTACACGTGGCAAAAGAAATGACACGTCGAGGCTTTGATATTCCACTGTTAATTGGCGGTGCAACCACATCTAAAGCGCATACGGCGGTTAAAATTGAGCCTCAGTACGACAAAGGCGTTATTTATGTAAATAATGCTAGCCGAGCTGTAGGGGTTGTGTCGAGTTTACTAAGTGATACGCAAAAGCCCGCATTTTTGGAAAAAACGGCTAGTGAATACGTTAAGGTTCGTGAGCAGCAAGCGCGTAAAAAACCGCGTTCCAAGCCTGTGACTTTAGCCCGTGCTCGGGACAATGCCACTAAGTTAGACTGGGATAATTACACACCGCCTAAACCTAAAAAGTTGGGGGTGACTGAGTTTAAAGACGTTAGCATCGCCACTTTACGTCAATATATAGATTGGACTCCTTATTTCATGACATGGTCTTTGGCAGGCAAATACCCGCGTATTTTAGAGGATGAAATAGTTGGTGAAGAAGCTAAAAAGCTATTTGCTGATGCCAATGCGATGCTCGATGAATTAGAGCAAACGGGTAAGTTGCAACCGCTAGGCGTAATTGGTTTATTCCCAGCCAACCGAGTAGACGATGATATCGAAATTTACGCCGATGAATCTCGAACAGAGGTGATTGGTAAGTCGTGTCAATTGCGTCAACAAACGGAAAAAACAGATTTTCCAAATTACTGTTTAGCTGATTACGTTGCACCAAAGGGCATTGACGATTATTTTGGCGCATTTGCAGTCACAGGTGGTCTTGAAGAGGATGATCTGGCGGATGCATTTGATGCGCAGCAAGATGATTACAATAAGATCATGGTCAAGGCGGTGGCAGATAGGCTAGCTGAAGCCTTTGCTGAGTACTTACACGAACAGGTTCGCAAGGAGTACTGGGGTTTTGCTGCTGATGAGTCGTTAACTAATGAAGAGCTTATTCGCGAAAACTACCAAGGTATTAGACCCGCACCAGGCTACCCAGCATGTCCTGAGCACACGGAGAAGAAAAAAATCTGGTCGTTGTTAGATGTTGAAAACCGCATCGGTATGAAGCTAACGAGCTCTTATGCAATGTGGCCAGGTGCAGCTGTTTCTGGCTGGTACTTCTCACATCCTGACGCTAAGTATTTTGCAGTTGCTACCATCCAAAAAGATCAAGTTGAAGACTACGCCCGCCGTAGTGATATGACCATAGAAGAGGCTGAGCGTTGGCTGTCTCCTAATCTTGGTTACGATACTTAAACCTATCCAGTGGGCTTGTTAGGGGGTAACTGCTCTAACAAGTCATTTTTGCTGTATTCTTAGTGTTTTTTTAATGAATTTAGCGGGTTGCATACAGCTTTTGCCGTGTTATATTTTTAACTATGCAGTTGCGTATTCATTGCCTTTCAGGCTGTACTTTTTGCAGCCTCTCTCATTATATTGCTGATGGGTGTCGGTTTTTCATCGTAATGAATAGTATAAATTTAGTGGTAAAGTAGTGAGTGTATATGCTTAATTTTTCCAGTGTTACTAAAAATTACGAAGAAAACACCGTGGTTACTCAAGCATTACAACCTTTTAATTTGCAAGTTTCATCGGGGGATTTTATTGCGTTGGTCGGCCCGTCTGGTTCTGGAAAAACGACCTTTTTAAATATTGCTGGTTTATTAGAGTCTCCCAGCTCTGGCGAATATACTTTTTTAGATAAAGACGTAAAGACACTCAGTGATAAACAAAAATCTCGATTACGAAGCTCTGATATTGGGTTTGTTTTTCAGGGCTTCCATCTGCTTCCCGAACTAAATGTCTATGATAATGTGGAGATCCCTTTGCGCTACAGCAGGGTGCCTGCCAAGCAGCGCCGTGCCAGCGTGATGTCATTACTAGAGCAAGTTGGACTGTGTGACAGAATTAACTGTAAACCAAACCAGTTGTCTGGTGGCCAACAGCAAAGGGTAGCCATTGCGCGTGCATTAGTTGGTAAACCCTCACTCATATTAGCTGATGAGCCGACTGGCAATTTAGACTCGCAAAATGCCGCAGATATTATGGCTATTTTATCGTCCCTTAACCAGTGTGGTACCACGATTTTAATGGTCACTCACAGTTTAAAGTTGGCGCAACAAGCCAAACGAGCTATTGAGATCCGCGACGGTGTTTTAAAAGAGCGTTGTATCGAACACTATGCTGCAAGATGGGGTTAAATAAATACTTGGCTAAATAGCCACATTCTAAATATTGATTGCTAGGGCAATCTTGAATTGAAAATCGCCCTATATACGCCCCGTAGAGCAACATTTTCCTATATAATTTTTCTTCTTTTATAACGAAGCTGTTAACTTTGTTGTTTCTGGGTTTTTATTGTGTATCTATTTGGTTTTTGTTAGCCTAACCAGCGAAGAAAAAAATTACCCCTAAATAAACCTCAAATGTTTACGGTTCAGTTCGACGAGTGCTTAACTGCATTACATATGGGCGATGGAAAGCTTAGGTACACACGAAGGAATTTTAGGCGTAATTGTGTTTAGAATATCATTTACCAATAATAATCACATACTTGGGATACTCTATATAACTCACTTATGTCTGAAAGGCTTTAGGCAGCGAGCCAGTTATCATTGTGGATAAATATACTAAGCAACTTGTCGCTAGTAAGTTGGAATCTATAGTGCCTTTCCCCCCTTGGTTAGCTATTTGCTCGATGTGAGTATTTTTAAAAGGGTTTGAGCTTAAGCATGCGTGTCTGAGCAATAGAATTATAAAAATTATGTTAGTGCTACACCCACCGCTGAACAGGAGATAACATGCTGTACTACTATATACGCATGGCGGTATTTAGTCTCAAAAGAACACCTCTGTTAAGTTTCTTAATGATAGCGACTATTTCAATAGGCATTGCTGCGACCATGGTCACATACACTGTTAGCTACATGATGACAAAAGATCCAATCCCCAGTAAAAGTGAGCGGTTATTTACTGTTCATTTAAGCTCATGGGATCCGTCGCGCATGTACAGAATGGTGGATGGAAAAGAAGAAATTCCCATTTTTGTTACTTATCAAGATGCAATGAACTTATACAACGAAAAAAAAGGCAAGCGCCAAACAATTATTGGCAGCCATAAAACAATGAGTCGTTCCCCAAGTCAGCCACCGGGCGAAGCGCTATCAACCTTGTTGCGGGCAACCACATATGAATTTTTTGATATGTTTGAAGTACCGTTTTTATATGGTTCTGGATGGGCAGAGTCCGATGACGAACAAGGTGAACGGGTAGTTGTATTGTCGAAAAAGCGCAATATGAAACTCTTTAACGGTCTAAATTCAGTTGGAGAAGAAGTCTTAATTGGTGGGCTTTTATATCGTGTAGTTGGCGTATTGGATGATTGGGTGGTACTGCCTCGATTTTACCTTGAGAGCCATGATGCATTTATGGATGTCAGAGATATGTTCATTCCATTTCGCTCCAATATTGATAATGAATGGATTGCAGCAAGTGATGTTAGTATGTACTGCTGGGGCGACTTTGAGATGAACAAATTTAGCTCTATGCTCACTTCAGAATGTGTATGGCTGTACTTCTGGGTAGAGCTTGAATCTTTAACTCAGCGCGAAGCGTATTTTGATTTTGTGAATAATTACGCGATGGAGCAACGAGCTTTAGGACGTTTTCAACGTGAGCAAATGAACCGAGTGCTCAATGTACCAGAATTTATAAAACACAATAAAGTTGTGACCGGAGATAGTCGTTTGGCAGTTTGGCTGGCATTGGCTTTTTTAGTCGCCTGTTTACTCAACTGTATGAGTTTAATGATGACAAAGTTTCATGGCAAAGGGGCTGAGATTGGATTAAGAAGAGCGGTTGGTGCAAGTAGGGAAGATATTGCTTGGCAATTTGGTTGTGAAACGATTCTGATAGGTCTTTTAGGCGGAGTTATGGGTTTGTTATTGGCAAATTTGGGTCTGATCATCACAGCTGAAATATACAGTCACTTAAACCCGGCACTCATGACAATGAACGTTGAGTTGATGGTAACCACCTTATTGTCGTCTGTGATTGCGAGTTCGCTTTTTGGCCTGTACCCAATATATAGAGCTTGTAAAATTCAGCCATCAAGCCAATTGAAGAGCTTATAGGTCAATTAAATGAAGGATCTTAAACCAATTCTTAAATCATTGTTGTATGCCAAAACAGCACCTCTTTTGTTGATATTGCAAATTGCAGTTGCATTCACAATACTCGTTAATTCGGTTTTTATGCTTGTACAGAAGCATTCAGAGTTTACTAATCCGAGCGGCTTAGATGAAGATGTTTTATTTTCGTTTCAAATGTCTCTGCATGGCTCACCAGAAGAGCGAGTAGCCAGCATATATCGAGATCTAGATGCTATCAGAGCGTTAGATAGCGTCGAGGAGGTTGTCACGGTTAACTCCATACCGCTGTCCCACCGTGGAGCGGGTATGGAAGTGAGATTAAAACAAGGCACACATGAATATGATTCAAAAGCAGGCCTGTATGCGGGTGGCCATCAAATGATTGAAACCATGGGGTTAAAGCTGATCGCCGGTGAGGGGTTTACCTTGTCTGATGAGCGAGCGTTGAAAGATTTTGGTTTGAGTCAGCCTGTTGGTGTGGTGATCACCAAAGCTTTAGCTCAGGACCTTTATCCAAATGACTGGCGCCAAGCACTAGGTAAAACACTGTATTTGAATGACAAAGAACAATCTGTTAGAGGCATTGTTGAACAGTTAGTTGGCCCTTGGAGTTTCTGGGGGTATAAAAATAACAACTTCTTGGTTCCCACACTATTTATGATGACGGATGCGAGCTTTATTGTGCGTGCGCATAAGGGGTTGCTTGATCAAAGTATTAGAGATGTGAAGGATTTGCTTTTAGTTGATCCCAGTAGAGATATTGACAACTTTATGAAGATCACTGAAACAAGAGCTTGGGCATATCAACCGCAGATAGCGGCTTATAATACGCTTAAAATAGTGATTGTTGGTTTGTCCATTATCATAATGTTGGGTGTATTCGGTCAAACTCGCTATACAATCCTAAAGCGACAAAAACAAATTGGTATTAGGCGAGCGTTAGGAGCTAGCCGGAATGAAATAATCAGATATTTTATGCTGGAGAACCTCTGTATTAATGTGTGTGGTATTTTGTTTGGCTTAGGGTTAACCATTGTCGCGAATAACTTACTGGTAATGCATTTTGGCCTAGTTCCCGTACCTGCGCACTATTTGCTCATTGGTGTGGTTGTTGTACTTTTGGCTGGCGTATTGGCAGTTCTTCAGCCTGTGCTTAAAACAGCGAGTATTTCACCAACTGAAGCGACACGTTCAGCGTGATCTTTTTGCAAGCGCATGTGCAGCAATTGGTTCAATAGCAAACTTTATTTATTTGCTTTTGTTGGCCACTCTTTTATGCATTTATATTTACGATGACAACTTGCCCTGCACTTTATTTTTCGGTAAATATAATATTAATTTTGTGTTTATTTTGTCTTTTTTAGTCTACAATAATTTGAGTGCTCTTTTTGGGTACTTAATTGCTCAGTTTGAGAATGAAATATAATAAATGCTTAAGGAACAGCAAGCTATATTCTTTTTCACGACCCGTTGTAGTCAGTAAGTATAGTGAAATGCTGTAGAATAATAAGTACACAAAGTTAAAGGAAATATCATGCTTAAAATGCGAGGAGTAGCAAAGTCCTTCACCACGGATACGGTTAAGACGCAGGCGCTGCAGCCGTTTGATCTCGACATTCAACAAGGTGAGTTTGTTGCAGTTGTAGGTCCTTCAGGTTCTGGAAAAACAACATTTTTAAATATTGCTGGGTTATTAGAGGAACACTCGCAAGGGCAATACTTATTGGATAACCAAGACACGACCGGATTATCCGACAAGCATAAATCTTCATTGCGAAACCAAAAAATTGGTTTCATTTTTCAGAGCTTTAATCTAATTCCCGAGCTCAACTTATTCGACAATGTTGAAATGCCGTTAAGATATCGAGATTTTAGCGCTAAAGAGCGAACGGAACGTGTGCTCAACGCACTTGAGCAGGTCGGTCTTGCTGGACGAAAGTCGCATTACCCTCAACAGTTGTCTGGTGGTCAACAGCAGCGAGTTGCTATTGCCCGTGCACTTGCGGGTAGTCCCTCCTTCTTACTCGCCGATGAGCCGACTGGTAACCTAGATTCTAAAATGGCCGACGGTATTATGGCGCTACTCAAAGATATTAATAAGCAGGGGACTAGCATTTTAATGGTCACCCACGATATGGAGCAAGCTCAGCAGGCTGGCCGTATCGTAGAGATACGAGATGGAAATCTGAGTGAGCAAAAACACGCTATATCAGCTTAGAGGTGCAGATAATGGGCAAGTATTATTTCAAGCTAGCTTGGCTTAGCTTAAAAAAAACGCCATTGCTGAGTTTGCTGATGATAGGCACGATCGCTATCGGCATAGCTGCTTCTATGACAACAATCACCGTCGGGTACATGATGGGTCAAAATCCATTACCCCATAAAAGTGAGCGTGTAGCAATGGTACATCTAAATTCTTGGGACCCTTCACAGCCAATAGGTTACAGAAAAAACGGTGAGGTAGATATTCCCTCTCTTTTAACGTATCAAGATGCGATGGCTTTATTGGCTGCGAATAAAGCTGATAAGCATGTGCCATTTGTCTCATTTAATTCGGCAGTTAGAGCGGAAAACGAGGATGTTATTGATGCGCAACTACATCAAATACGTTCAACAAGCCGACATTTTTTTAGTGTGTTTGGTGCTCCCTTTATCTATGGCGGTACTTGGAGTGAGGAAGCTGATCAGCAAGGTCAATCAGTCATTGTGTTGTCGAAAAGAGAAAATGATCGTCTGTTTCAAGGGGCAAACTCAGTTGGAGAGCATATTATTGTCGGTACTCATTTGTATCGAGTTGTTGGCGTGATTGATGACTGGCAACCTACGCCTAAGTTTTATGTCAACTATTATGACATGTACAGCCCGACGTTGCCTTTTTTTGTCCCGCTTGAGTCACAAATTCAAAACAACTTTTTTTCTCCAACAACAATGGGATGGTATTGCTGGGGTGACGGCCCAAGCTCAACTTTGCAGGAAGTCATGTTGTCAGAATGCGCATGGATAAGGTTTTGGGTTGAGTTTGAATCTGAAGATAAAAAGCATGAATATTTCAAGTTTATGGAAGACTATACTGAGGAGCAAAGAAAAGTAGGCAGATTTGCGCGACCTGAGCCTAATCGTTTGATGTCTGTTACTGAGTACCTTGAAGAGGAAGGCGCTGTTAGTGAAGAAAATAAGATAGGCATCGGTTTTGCGTTGGCATTTTTATTTGCCTGTCTATGCAATGTAATGAGTTTGATGATGACAAAATTCCATGGAAAAGGTGGCGAAGTTGGCCTGCGCCGGGCCGTGGGGGCGTCTAAGCAAAATATTACAGTGCAATTTGGCTTTGAAGCGGCACTGATTGGCTTTTTTGGTGGTGTGATTGGTTTATTGTTAACTCAGTTAGGGCTCTCAGCTTTGACAGATATGTACCCTGAGTATCATGTCAATGTAATGACGATGGATATAACTTTAATGGTATCTACTGTTGCATTGGCTGTCAGTACTTCGCTGCTATTTGGATTATGGCCAATATATCGGACGAGCCGTGTTCAGCTATCCAGTCAGCTTAAAAGTTTATAGGAGCAGTAGATGAAGGATTTCGCACCCATACTTAAAACGCTGTGGAAAAATAAAACGGGCCCGACATTACTGATCATACAAATCGCGGTGGCATTTACGATTTTGATCAATATCTACTATATGGCCATGTCTAAGTTGCATGAGATAAATTTGCCAAGTGGACTTGGTGAAGATGTACTTTTTTCATTTCGCACTAATTTACCGGTTGAGTCTGAGGCATATGAAGCACTTTTAAAGCAAGATTTGGCGGGTATTAAAGCGCTAAACAGTGTTGAAAGTGTGGTGACAACAAACTCAATACCATTGGCGGGATGGGGATTAGGGTTGCAATTTAATGAGTCTGAAGACCCTGATAGTTTTATCGCCTACGCGGGTATTTACAGTATGTCCGATGAGTTTATGAAGACTCTGAGTTTGGTTGTAATAATGGGCCGAGGGTTTGAAGATAGTGAGATGAAGATTTCTAATCAAGACTACAGTGAACTCTCCAACTCAATTCTCGTCACAAAAGCAATGGCTGAGCACGTGTCGCCTGAAGACTGGTCAGCTGCAGTAGGTGTAATAGTTTATATGAATGGCCGTCCGTACCAAATCGTTGGCGTTATCGACAAGTTAATTGCTACTTGGCCTGATTGGAAAGGAAATGAACGCAGTGTTGTATTCCCTGTATATAGCTTTTCCGGTGAAAATAGATTTTTGGTGAAAGCCAGAGCGGGGCAGCTTGAACAGGCTATGGAAGATGTGCGCAATCTGTTGTTGCAACAGCCGGGTAAGTTCGTAGCAGATCTTCACACGTTCAAATATACTCGCGAAACAGGATACAAAGCCATGAAGTCTTCGTTGAGCATACTGATTGGTGTCACAATTGGACTAGTCATGTTAACTATGTTGGGGGTATTTGGACAGGCACGTTTCACGCTGATGAAACGACGTCGTCAAATTGGTACAAGAAGGGCGCTAGGAGCGAGTAAGTTACATATTATGAGGTTTTATATTATTGAAAACCTTGTTGTTGTTGGGATCGGAGTAGTATTTGGCAGCCTTTTTGCCGTGCTCTTAAATGTCAAACTCATGGAACTTTTCCGCTTAGACTCTGTACCGTTGGAATACTTTTTATATGGTGGTATCAGTGTTTGTATTGCAAGTTTGATAGCTGTTGTCCCCACCGCATACAGCGCTGCAAACATTTCACCCGCAACTGCCACCCGCTCTGTGTAACTCCCTGAAACACTCCTTTTAGGCAAAACCTTTGCTTAATTGGAGTGTACTTTTCTTAAATTAATCTCATTATTCAGAAAGTCCTATGAATACTTTGACTTAGCCGTTTTTACGGGTTTGTTATGGAATATTATTCTTTTTATTAGTGAAAAAAGCTTATTTTTATGTTGGTTTTTAGTTAACATGTCGAGAGTGGTTTTAGTATACTTTGGATTATATTGATTCGAATGCGGGGTAAGCATGAAGCGGCTGATATGGCTGTGGCTCATTTTTTATACTGGTAGCCTGTATGCTCACAATCAACTGGTGGTTGATATTATGAGCAGTGAAAACTTCAGTCAGCGCTATGCCGAATTTCTCAACGGCCGCTCACCGTTGGATGTGCAGTCTTTTTATCCGACGACAAAAGGGTCACATATTGAGATTATTGAAATGGTCCTTTTACAGCAGGCGCTATTTTTAGGGGGAGAGACACGAGAGGTGATCTTCAACCCTAAACCCTCTGTAAATATCGTGGAGTTTTCAGATATGCTTTCGGGTGAAAGCCTGATTTTGGCGCGCAGTGTTTGGCATGAAGATATTATTAACTATAGGGGCTCACTCTATGTGAGTGATGCTGTGGTTGAATTTGGTCAATATGAAGCCGGTCTATACGTTACTAAGCGAAATGTAGCATTGCAAAACTTACCGCAAGAGCAGTTGGAACAGCTAACTGTTGTTGCAAATCCAAGGTGGCGAGTGGACTGGCGGGCACTAAATAATACCGATATAAATATTGTGAGCTTTATCGGACCTTGGGAAACCATGCTCAATATGGTAGAAACCGAAGTGGTTGACGCGATGTTGATCAATTTTAGTGTTAGCCAAAATCTATTGCTAAATTTTGAAGAGCGGGAATACGTTCCTATTCAGAATATTAAAATGATGTTGCCGGACTCACGGCATTTTATTGTCAGTAAAAAACACCCTCAGGGGGAAATGATTTTTGCGGCGCTTAACAGGGGATTAAAAATATTACGGGCTCAGGGTGTGCTCGATAAAGCCTTACACCAATCGGGGTTTATCAATCACCTCGTTAAAGACTGGGAATACGTCAATCAACAAATGCTCTCTTCAAGTCAGGTCGAGCCATGAAAAAAGAGCTGCTTTTAATCGTGAGTTATTGGTTGCTGAGTGTTAGCGCTTGGGCGAATATCAACACCGAAGCAACCCCCTCTCAACGAGAAGATTTATCTAAGATGCTACTGCATTTAACCGATAGCCTAGAAGAAGATTACGATCTCAATTTGTTACCACAAGTACGCGTGTTGAGAGAACAATCTAGGCAGCTTGGGGAAAAACACTTACAGGCGCGCTCACTATTGCTGGAAGGGTTGATCCGACAACACTTTGGTGATTACAAACACAGCCTAGTACTCCACAACGATGCGCTGGCCATCGCGAAAAATCTGGATTCCCCCATACTTGAAGTACAAATCTATCTTGCTCTGGCACAATTGGAAATGGATTTGGAACGTTTCCGGTATGCGCAGCAGTTACTCTCTCGTGCTTATACGTTGATCACAACCCGCATTGATGCAGAGCAATCAAAAAAATTAATGGGGGAATATGTGTTGTGGCAAGGTTCGCTGTATTTGCTTAAAGGAAGTTACCGTCAAGCACTCGCGACTTTAAGCAAACATTCACTGTCAGAATTTAGAGGGCTATCGAGTAAACTCGCACTAGCCAGGGCATGGGCTTATTTGAGTATCGGGGCGTATCCAAAGGCGCGTCTGCTGATGAATTCAAACTATATAAACAAATCAGAATTGAGCCAAAATTTACACCTGAGAGTACGTTATCAGCTTATGAATGCGACTGCTTATTTGCAGGCTGGTGAATTTACCTCTGCGATACATACTGCCAAGCTGGCGTTAAATGAAACCTTCGGCACGCGCTTTTTAACGGAGCAGTCCAAGCTGCAAAAAGTGTTGGCTGGTGCCTATGCGCAATTGGGAGATTTTGAGCAGGCGCATTTGTATCTCAAGCGTTTTGCGCTTTCTCAGCAAGCGCTTAACTTGCAAAAGCGCAACAACAAACTCCTGCAACTAGAGGCGCAATATTCTCTCGCGGCACAAAAACAACAATTAAGTGTGTTGGAAAAAGACAATGCGTTACAAGCGCAACAATTGATCCAGCACCAGCAACAGATCGACAATGCACATCTTGCGCAACAGCGTGGTGTGTTGGGGCTTTTACTCATTGCTTTGGTTTTAGGGTTTGGTTATTGGAGATGGCAAAACAAACGCTATTTAATAACGTTAAAGCAGCAGGTTGCAGAGCGTACAGCGGAACTTGCAGAGCGCAATAAAAGACTGCAAGCACTGAGCTTTACAGACAGCTTAACTGGATTAAATAATCGTCACTACTTTTTCAGTGTCATTGACGCACAGATAAAACCTCAATCTTCGCCACAAAGCGAAAAGCAAGAGATGATATTTTGTTTATTGGACATAGATCACTTCAAAAAGGTGAATGACACCTATGGACATGCCGCTGGCGACCTTGTGCTACAAACTGTGGCTGATATTTTAAAACAGTGTACGCGTGAAGGTGATTTGGTGATCCGTTGGGGTGGGGAAGAGTTTTTAATTGTAATGCCAAATATGACCCACAATGAAGCAATTGAGGCTGTAGAGCGAGTGCGAAGACAAGTAGAGTGTTTCCCGTTTGTCGTGAATGAACAGGCTATTCAGGTGACTTGCTCGATAGGTTTTGCTCCTTACCCTTTGACCAATGGTGCAAATAAATCATTAAGTTGGGAACAAGTGATAGAATTGGCAGACAATGGGCTATACATGGCTAAAAAAGAGCATCGAAATGCTTGGGTAGGCCTTCATAGCCTTAATCATCCGCTAAACTGCTCTATAAAGCATTTAAACAAAGATTATAGAAGTCTTATTAATAGTGGTCAGGTGACTGCATCTGTCAGTTATCAAACTTAAAGTACTGGCAGAAAATGGCATTCAACATGATAGAATGGCAAGCATCTGTATTTATATTTGCTTGAATTCACTGTGCTCCCAATTGAAGAAGTTTTTCCAAAGTTAGTTAAACAACTCGAACATCACGAAACGGTTCTCTTACAAGCGCCTCCGGGGGCTGGTAAGTCTACTTGGCTACCATTAAATTTAATGAAATCAGGCCAGTATCAGCGTATTGTGATGTTAGAGCCTCGCCGATTAGCGGCGCGTAATATTGCCCGCTATCTTGCAAGCCAAATTGGTGAGCCGCTAGGCCAGAGTATTGGTTTACGGATCCGTCAAGAAGTCAAAGTGTCGGCGCAAACTCGATTGGAAATTGTGACTGAGGGCATGTTGACTCGTATGATTCAGCAGGATCCGGAGTTGACGGGGATTGACTTACTCATTTTTGATGAATTTCATGAACGTTCTTTGTCTGCTGACACCGCATTGGCATTTGCACTGGAAACTCAGGCAGCACTGAGAGACGATTTAAAGATACTGGTGATGTCCGCAACCCTTGATAGCGAGCGCTATCAGGCATTTTTGCAATGTCCCATCATATGCTCTGAAGGGCGCAGTTTTCCTATCACGCATAAGTATGTACCACTAAAAGATGAAAGCCAGTGGTTGATGCAAATAGCCCCGGTGGTTCGCCAAGCAATTCAGGAAGAAAGTGGCAGTATTTTGGTCTTTTTACCTGGCCAAAAAGAAATCAGACAGGTAGCCAATACACTACATAGTGCCTTTGAAGGTGAGCCGAGCATTCATATTGCGGCTCTCTTTGGAGAGCAGGATAAATCTGCTCAGCAAGCGGCAATTGCCCCCGCACCAATTGGGGGGCGAAAAATCGTACTCACAACAAATGTGGCAGAGACATCTCTTACCATTGAAGGGATCCGTATTGTTATAGATTCTGGAAAACGTCGAGCAGCGGTATTTAACCTGAAAACAGGGGTAACGGAGCTTAAAACTGTGTCGATTTCGCGTGCATCAGCGGTACAGCGCGCAGGCCGGGCTGGGCGCATTGCGTCCGGAGTGGTATATCGGCTAGGTAGCCAAGCCCTATTTGAACGACGTGACGCCCATGATAAGCCTGATATTTTGAGCTCAGATATCAGTGGGCTGGTTTTAGAGTCTAAAGTGTGGGGAACCCAAGTATCAGAGTTGCCTTTGTTGGATATGCCAAGCGAGGCGCAGCTTAAGCAAGCACAGCAACTTTTAATGAACTTAGAGGCACTTGATAACCAAGGAAAACTGCAGCCGCTAGGGCAGCAAATGCAGCGTCTTGGTAGTGAACCGCGATTTGCACACATGTTGCTTAAAGTGAAGTCACTTGAAACTGAGTTACCAGGCATAACTCTATTGGCTTGTTACTTTATGGCGCTGCAAGATAGTCGGGTTAAGAGTGTACCAGAGCTGAGCTTAGCGCTTGGTCAGATGCATCATAATGCCCCAGCGGCATTCACTAAACAGTTAAAGTATTGGTGTAAACGGGCTGATATTTCTCATCAATCCGATGACTTAGCCGTTGAACACTTAGCAGTAGTAGTGGCATTGGCATACCCAGATAGGTTGGCAAAAAAACGCGGCAATGGGTTTGTACTGGCAAATGGTGCTGGCGTCAATGCACATAGTGAGTTTTGGCAAAGTGCTCCTTACCTTGCCATTGCTGAGCTGGGAGGGCATCAAGGGCAAAGTATTTTTAGCGCAACAGCCTTTGAACCTGACGAACTTGCTGACATTTTGCCCTATTTATTCTCACAAAAAACGGTGTGCGAATTTGACCAAAAGCAAGCCCAGTTTTTACATCAAGATAGAGTCTATTTGGGCCAGTGGATATTCAGTGCAAAACCAAGTAAATCGCCCCTTGATGAGGTTGCGAGAACTCAGGCATGGTGTTCAATCATAACTGAAAATGGCCTGTCCATATTTACCGGCTACTCCGACTGTGCTCAATTTATGATCCGTATGCAGTTGGCTGCAAAGTATTACCCAGAAGAGTTTCCAGCAAGTAGGGAAGAGGATTTAACAGCAGAATTATCCCAGTGGTTGGAGCCATTTTTAAGTGAGGTAAAGCAGTTTAGTCAATTGAAAAAGTTGGATTTAAAAAACGCGTTGTTGACACGCCTAGACTGGCAAAAACAGCAGCGCTTAAATGCACTTTTGCCTGAGCGTATTGCGGTTCCAAGCGGTTCACAGATCCGAGTGCAATATCAATTGGCAGGGCCAGCTCGCCTCGCGGTCAAAATGCAAGAAGTCTTTGGCATGCTGCAAAGCCCGCTGCTGTGTGAGGGCAACGTGCCTGTCTTGATGGAACTGCTATCTCCTGCGCAAAGGCCCTTGCAGCTGACGCAAGATTTAGCACATTTTTGGCAATCGAGTTATAAAGAGGTGCAAAAAGAAATGAAAGGGCGATACCCAAAACATTATTGGCCGGATGATCCTGCGACTGCGCAAGCGACCAATAAAGTAAAAAGCCGAATGTAGATGCTTGAAGCTTTAGCTGAGTGGCTCGAGGTAGGTGGAGTTGGTTTTGATATAAATAACAAAAACATCTTGACCTAAACCTAGCTTGAGGTTTTAGGCTGACCTGAAAAAGATACATAATAAAAACAGGATATTTAGATGGAACTCACTCAATTCTCTTCTCAGATCAGCCGGTTTACCCCGCTTGTATGGACTATGTTGCTAGGCAACTTTTTTGTCAGGGCTAGCTACTACATGGTATGGCCCTTTTTAGCGGTGATCCTGTATAACAAGTTTGCTTTGACAGCCACAGAGGTCGGAGTCCTGCTGACTGGTTCTGCCGTATTTGCCGTTTTACTTGGATTTTATACAGGCAACTTAGCAGATAGATTTGGCCGTTTTACCTTATTATACAGTGCTGTAGTCGTTGGCATTTTAGCATTTACAGCTCTGGCTTTGGCTGAGCAACTGTGGACTTTTTGCATTGCGGTCTTTTTTGCCTGCATGCCACGCACGTTATGGGATGCGCCGAGTAAAGCGTTGCTCAGTGATGAATTGAGTGACAGTCAAGACCGGGAGTTGGCACTGCACTTACTCTATTTTCTGGTGAATGTTGGTGCAGCAATTGGCCCTTTATTTGGTTTATGGGCAGGCCTTAACGGCGAGCAGTTTAGTTTTATCTACACTGCTTTTGCTTATCTCGTGCTGCTCTTAGCATTAATAGTGAAACAAGCTAGTGCCATGAAAGTTGAGCGAGATAGCGCACAAAACTCAGTACCTAGTTTTGGTGCATGGCTGCGTATTTTACGCCAGGATACGCGGTTTTTATGGGTATTGTTAGCAACATTTTTAGTTTACTTAGTATTTGGTCAAGGTGATTCGAGCCTAGTGCAATATTTAACACGTGCACAGGTGCCTGAGTTAGCAGTACTTATTTCTAGCCTGATCATTACTAACTCGCTGATCATTGTTATTTTTCAGTTCCCTTTGTTGCATGTGATGCGTGATTGGTCGATTCAATCTCGGCTTTACTGCGGAGGCTGGATTTTAATTCTGTCTCAGTTAATGATGGCGTTTAACCCTGTGAGCAGCTTTTGGGGATGGATTGGTGCTGTTGCGGTGTTGAGTTTTAGTGAAGCGATTATGTTTTCAAACATCAATATCTATATTGACCGAATGGCTCCTTCGCATTTAAAAGCCAGCTATTTCGGGGCCGCTGGTCTGTGCTCATTGGGATTTGCATTTGCACCTTTGTTGGGTGGTGTGCTGCTAGATTGGGGCAGTGGAACCACGCTGTTTATTGCTATGGCGATAGCGAGTTTAAAAGCCATCTATTTATACCGTTTGGCTGCTCGTAGCAATTAAAAGGCAGGCGACATTGAAAAGTAAAAGCGCGCTGTTGGCGCTTTTACTTTATGCATTTTAGAAGTTGATTATGGTGGACACCGCTTCTTCTTCTGTGGTTTGAATTGACAGTTTGATTTGCTTATTCTGCCAGTCAATATCGACCATTCCGTAATTACTACCTGATTTATTGATCAGGTGTCTATCGCTGGTGGTTAAATTGCTTACATTGCTGCTGACAATACCTACTTGCCCACTAGGTATGCTTGCACCGCTTGGTGCACAATTCCCCCACTCACCTGCAATCCCTTTGCCATTGTCATCCACTTTAGTGTAACACCAAGGTTGATCATGATCTTTGCTGGTGCAGCCTCTATAAGTGGTAATGCCGTAAGTGAATGGGAATTGACATTGCTGATTGTATTGTCCATTCCCCTTCGTGTCCGCGTAAACAGGTAAGCGTAATGGATTTTCAATATGGTATGGCCAATTTTGACCAAAGCCAGATGCGGTTACTTCATAGACCGTGACTGCTGAGCCATATTCGGTGCTAGCTGGAATAGTTTTTTGTAGTAGCTCACCCCAGTGTTGATCGCCGGAGAGGAATATCACAGCTTTAGTTTTACCTGAGTTAACCGACTTTTGTACAAGGCGAAGCAGTCGATTCCGCTCCATAGGGACTTCAGCCCACGATTCATAGCTGGTACCAGACATACCTGTCTCATTAAGCTCGGCAATAGCCTGCTCAAACTTTTTACCATCGCCATAGGCACAGTATTTGTCTCTACTTCTACCTTGATAGAGTGGTGGTAAAAATTGAATACCGCTGGCGATCAGCTTGATCTCAGAGGGTGTATCAAGCTGTTGCTCAAGCCACTGCCATTGCTGCTCTCCTAAAATGGTTGTTTTATCTCCTTCACAGGCTCCGTAGTTGTCAAATGTAGGCGAGCGAAAATAGCGAGCGTCTAATGTGATCACGTGGGTCCTTTCATTGCTGGGACCGAGCATCTTGGCTTCATAAATACCAGCTTGGGCATTGTGCCTTGGATCCTGTGAAGGAGCATCAAAGTGTCGAAGATATTCTTTTTGACTATTCACCCGTTGCGGGTAGTGTTTACCATCATTATTCGCGCCATAATCATGGTCATCCCAAGTGGCCATCACTGGGATTTTGGCCGCTAAAAACTTTTGGTAGTCAATATTACGCTTCTTGTCATCGTACTTCTGACGCATGGTGCTCATGTCAGTGGTATCAGCGTAAATATTATCGCCCAACCAAAGAAATAAATCGGGTTGGTGAGAAATAAGCTTTGCCAGTGCCTGTGGCATATCCCCTTTAGTTTTAAAGCAGGAGCCCAGTGCTACTCTGTCGAGTCTTTTACTTTGCTGAGGGTGGGTGTGTGTCAGTAGAGGTTCATTTTCGATGGTTGCACAGTTTTCCCAATTACCTTGGTCATCTATATAGCACCAAGGCGTATCTTGGTTGATAGTTGCGCAGCCAAAAAACTTTTCCCCTTGATACTGTGAAGGTGTTTGACACAGCTTTCCTGAAATTGTTTTGAATTTGGGAATAGTCTCGGTGCGTACATGCCCCCAAGTTTGTCCATCAACGGCTTGTTTTAAATAACACCATTGGCTGTTGCTGTTGTTTTTATCGGTTGTGCCTTGATAGTGGGTAGTTTGATAACTAAACGAAGACTGACATTGTTCGTAAGGGACTTCTGGCGCAGCGTATGTGTGATATGCGGTACCACTTAACAGAGCTGCTGTTAGTATATAGCTTGTTTGTTTCATTGGTATTCCTATTATTTCTTACTGTTCCTCCCTGTGAATTGTGCCTTTTGCGTAACTGGGCGAGTGTGCTTCCTGCTGAACGAAAGCAGTGTATTTCCTATAAATGAAACGCAGTTGTCAAAAGCATGGCAAAATTATGTCTAATGTCACTGTCGCGCCGTAATTGGCTGGGTTTTTAAGAAGAGTTTGGTTTATAAGTTAATGAAATAAGAGGTTTTTATTATTATATTTATATTCTTTCTCAATTTCCTAATTTATCCACAGTTTACTTGCACTTGTACCTGATATTGGCTATTTTGAACTGGTAATTGTATTTTCCGCATACAACTACAAGGCTACGGACAAAAAGGATTTTGCAATGAAGTTAAAACTAAAAACCATAAAGCTCACGTAATAGAGCAACAGGAGAGTTGACTTGCCAGCTAACGGTAAACGTTCGCTTGGCAGAGGCGTTAGTTGCACAATTTATGTCGGTAGTTGTGGCATGGAGCATTCAAAATAAGTTGATCTCCGGCGACAATATTTGAAATTTGCTAAGTAAAAAGCGGAGCCTATGGCTCCGCTTTTTGTTTTATTACACCGTCATAAATAAGTGATTTTGAGCTATGTGATATTTGCCAATTATTTAATGCTATTTCAATACATTAATAAGAAATTATCAACATTGACCGTTGCGGAGGCATAGCTTGGGTTATGTAAAGTGATATAGGTATTTCGATAGCGCGGGGTTGAGCGAGCAATAAGTAATCTGTCTTGTTGAGTCTAGGCGCGTAATGGTTATTATTATCGGAGTTAGTTTTTGCTGCATATTGGCACATGCTCAAGATACTCAAAGTACAGAAGAAATGAACAATATAAACATGCGCAACTTTTATGGTTCTTAACGACACTGAATTAGTCTTTTGAATGGTTTATTGAGGACTGCAAGGTTTTTTCAATTATCAAGGAGTTTTTTATGAAGGGAATAGTCATCACTATTTCAATTGCTTTTGCGATAACGTCTTTTGTTTTTATTTATAACTCAACGCCTGAGGCTACTCCCCAGCAATACACAGAGGATGCTACTGGTGAGAGCTTGAAACAACAAATCACACACTCTGTTGATGATATGGCTGTGGTTGCTTCTTCACCCCAAACCCCAAACATAAATGACAATGAAGCGATTGATCATGATGAAGTAAGCAGTCAAGACCTAAAAGCAACCGTATTTGATCAACGCTTTCTAATTGGTGAACATCAATTTCCAGCTGTTTCAAAACAAACGATTGATGATGTTTTTGCAAACGATTTTCAGGAATTATTCAATGAAATGCGCAACGTTGAATACACAGAGCAAGCTGAAGAAAGGAAAATAGCTTTGGAAAACAAACTGCTGACAGTAGAGAGTATAACGAGTTATGAACTGGAGTGTGCGGCCAGTGTGTGTGCCCTAGAGTTTTCATATAGTGGCGATGACTCAGAAAACCAATTTGCTCACATCGCTGAGTTTGCCAAAAACTATAGCTTCGAACAATATAAGAACGTACCGGATAACGAAGATAAAGTGAGGGCAGTCTATATTGCAACTGATGATCCATCAAAGTTACAGTTCTCATTTTAAAACAGTATTTTAAAATGTTGAGTAGGTAGGGACGCGGTGCCCTGCCAAAACTGAATGTGGTCAGTCTCATAAGTACCAAATCCCTAGAATGATTGAATAGACTCTGTGGCTCGATTGATCATGACTTAGGCAGTCACCTCAATCACATTTGTTACTTATTTGCGCTTAGTACAGCTGGTTTGACGGAGGTGTAACTTCGGTACAACCTATCTTGGTACTTTCTAACTTAGCACATAATCATATATCTGTTTGTGGGAGCGTCATGCCAGCGCAATTGGAGTGAATACAGCTTGCAGAGGTGCGCCAGCCTCTGAAATCGCGTTTGCTAAACAAAAAGTGGAGCCTATGGCTCCGCTTTTTGTTTTTTCACATCGTGATAGTAAGTGATGTGATATTTGCCAATTATTTAATGCTATTCCAATATTTTAATGAGAAGTTATCAACATTGACTGTTGCGGAGGCATTACTAAATGACCTTACTCGGACTAAAAAGCGATAGAGTTGCTTGTTGTCATCAAGTGGGTATATTTCATCCACTTGGAAGCTGCCTTTACCTAAAGTCCGAGTTTCACAAAATGACTCAAGTTCGCCACCTCGGTAGTAGACATCGGTACATACTTGGAGTGGTTCACCATATTCAGCCTCAGTGACATTGAGATCTAACATAGTATGAATTTGTGTCGCGTAGGCATCATAGCTCCAAGGGAAAAAGTAAGAATAGCTTGCTTGGCGCCAAGGAGAAATGGCCATCTTTAGGCTTTGCTCACCGTACAGAGGAGTATCTTGATTGAGAGAAATCGAGACTTGATCAGGGTAACGCGTGGTAAATTCGACATTGCCTGACTCATAATCATTACGTACTTGATAAGCTGCACCTTCGACTTCTGTAGCCGCACTATACATGTCTATATTGTCAATCAATATGACACCGCTTGCCTCAATATCAAAAGCGATAGAAGTGATCAGTGCTGTGTAGTAGTCATCGCTGAAATCTAACATCAGCGGGACAAGCTTACGCTCGTTCGGAGCTAATACTAGAGTGTTGTAGTTGGCAATTGTATTAGCTGCGCCCGAAAGCTCTTTGGTGAAGTCAGTGCGGCCTGAGAATGTGATTGTACGAGGCTCACTACTTGGGTTATGCAATGTGACATAGGTTGCAAGGTAGTTATGTGTAGAGTGAGCCATGAAAAGGCCGCTCGTTTTGTTGAATTTCAGTCTGTGGCGCCCAGAATCATCGGCATTGACCTGTATTGCATATTGTCCACTGTCAGTGTGATGATTTACCACAGAAGGGTTGCCAGAAAAGTACCGGTCAAGCTCAGTTTGGGTTGCTGAATCAGAGCTGCCATCGATTGTTAAGTGTGTAATTGCCGTGCTTGCTTCGCCTTTATTTTCACCGAGTGATGCTTCTATATTGTCAAAAATAACAGGCATTTCCTCAAGCAAATGGGTACTCCACTGAGCCGTCACATTGGTGATTTTTTTGCCCTTTGGCAGGGTCGTTTTGAAATCAAATGAATGTATGCTGTCGGCTTGTGGTGGTACTATGTGGCCGTCCGAGTTGTACACGACCATTTGGCTGCCGTCATCGAACTCAATTAAGAATGATGTATAGAAATAGAGGTTTTGCGCATATTGTGCATGAGCAAGCTCAGGTAGCTTGATATCATAACTGACTTTGAAAGGGGTTGATTGAGAAAATGTTTGATTGATTGCGAATGTGCGTTGGATCTCAAAGTGGCTTTGCGCATTCACTTGTAGACTGTAATTTCCCGATATTGGATATTGATTGCTTTGTCCTATGGAAGTGATATCGCCGTAATTGATCTCAATTCCCTCAGATGAGCGTTCAAAATCTAGCTGTGCGATTGGCTGAGCATAGGCTTGACTTGCAAATAGGCCTGCCAAAGCAAGTACTAAAGACTTAACTTTCATATTCCTTTCCTTATTTAGTTGTAATTTCGCTGTTTTTGTCGGTAGGTTGAATAAAATATTTAGCTCTATTTTTAATAAAACAATAAAATACTAATTTAGTATTAAGTTTTTTACTGTGCTTGCCTATTTCATGAGCTGTTTGTAACAGCTACTGATCTTGCGGAATAATCACTTCTGGTCCTATGGGGCTATAACGGCTCGGTTTATCAATTTGTTGTGCAATTAATGTTTGGGGCAAATATGGCGTCAGTAAGGGCGTGAAGTGTGCCACGTTATGGTAAGTATCATCCAACCATTGATCTAGTAACCTCGGCTGTTGAGGTAAAATAAATGGGCTGGCTTTATCGTGGTATGGCGCAAGCTTTGGGTGCGGCGAAAGCGTAATGATTGAGCAGGAAAATATCTGCTCTTTGGTAACTGGATGATGCCACTTTTTATACAGACCTGCGAAACACAGTGCCGCATTGTGTGCATGAAAATCATAATAATGTAATGGCTTTCCATTTTTATATTGTGTCTCTCCAAACCCTTTTGCAACCACAATACAGCGCTGGTGTCGAAATGGGTGATATGCGGCACTGGTTGTGACATTGAGTTTGTCGTAGCGGCTATTGAACGAGGTATATTTAGAGGGCTTAAAGCCCGTTTCAGTTTGTGCTAGTAACAACCACCAAGTTGCGCCAGTTACTTTACGCTGATTATTTTCTTGATAGATGATACTCACTTTATCTGTTGCTCGTTTAAAGCGTGAGAACTGCATTTTCTCTATTGGGTTTTCGATGCCCAAGTCTAATAAAATTTGGATCACAAAGGGGTCATCTGTGATGTTAAGTCTGCCACACATATGCTTGTCACCTACATTAATGTATCCGCTATGACAAATATAGTTCAGCCAATACGGACGATAAACTTGCACTTTTGAAATCGATCAATGATACTGTATATATATACAGTGAATTGTGTGATATGGCTAATTTAATCGATTTCTTACAGCATCAGAACCTTGTTTGGCAAGGGACTGATAATGCACCGCTGACTCAGCGCTTAGTTGAAAAAGTAAGTACTGGGTATGATGTGCTTGATGCACACCTTGATGGTGGTTTCCCTATGCCTGGTGTGGTGGATATAAAAAGCCACACGGGAGTGGGGGAAGTGCGTTTACTGCTACCTTATATTCGCTCGCAATCGCGCCTATGCGTCATGATAAACCCGCCAGCTTGTATCAATGCCCATGCGCTTGTACATCAGGATGTTATGACTGAACTTGTATGGGTGATCTCGACTAGCACTTGCCAAGAAGCACTATGGGCGGCAGAGCAGTGTTTAAAGAGTGGAGCTTGCGGCAGCGTATTGTTATGGCATCGAGATCTGCAAGTACATCAGGTGAAACGTTTATTACTGAGCGCTCAAACGGGAAAAAGTTTGTGTTGTTTGTTACGTAACGATGTTTCTCAATTTGGTTCTCTGCCTGTGAGTTTATGCTTGCAGCTCGAGCCTGGTATTGACGGGCTTAAAATTAAGGTGAATAAATTACGCGGTGGTTGGGCGAAACCCCAATTAACCCTACCTTGGAGATTATTATGGCCCCTTGTGATAGCGCAGACTGAGCAAAAGGCTCCTGAAGCCCAAGTGTTACCTTTTTTACAGCCACAGCGCCGCGCGAGCAGGTAGGGTTATGGCTCTTTGGCTCTATTTACACTTTCCTCAGCTGCAATTGGACAACCTGCATGCTCAAGGTATGCAAGTGCCCCCGACCATTATCGTTTCAGGTAAAAATCACAGCGTCATACAGTTGAATCGGTCAGCTCAGCAGCTTGGGGTGCGCAAAGGTATGGGATTAGGTGCTGCTGCGGCGATGAGTTCGTCGTTATGTGTGCATGAATACAGTGAGGTATATACGCAAAAGCGTTTAATTGAGTTGGCTCAATGGCTCTATTTAGACACTGCTGAAATACACTTATCAGAACCTGAAGGACTATTGCTAAAAGTGTCGAGTATGCTGTCTTTACATCAAGACTTAGGCCGTTACTGGCAAGTTATTCAAACTCGACTTGAAACACAGCATGTGCATTATCATTTTAGCTTAGGCTATTCGCCTATTGCGGCACAGCTGCTGGCACAGAATCAGTTTGACAGCTTGAGTCAGAACCGTGAACAACTCATGAAGCAGTTAGGCAAGCTGCCAATCAATACTTTGGCGTTGACGAATCAGCAACAACAAAAGCTAACGCGTGTAGGCGTGAAAACAGTACAGGCCTTATTAGATATTCCATTGGTGGAGCTCGGTAAACGATTCGATACGGCATTAGTACATTATGTTGGGCGTTTACAGGGTAAGCTGCATCACCCGATCACCTTTTATCAGCCGCCTGAAGTATTTGAACGTCATGTAACCTTATTGTATGAAATAGAGAACCTCGACTTTTTAGCCCGCCCATTACTCAAACTGCTTGTGCAACTAGAACAGTTTTTGCGGCTGCGCAATAAGCTGACTCAGGCCATAGAGTTAACATTTTATCAGCGTGATTGTGACGCATTGCAATTGAGTGTAGGGAGCGCACAAGGGGAGTATCGAGCAGATAAATGGCAAGCTTTGTGTCAGCTTGTACTAGAGCGCACTCAGCTCTCAGCTCCTTTACAAGCTGTGGCATTAAAAGTGCCGATACTCTGTGAACCGCAAACATTGGCAGATGATTTATTCTCTGAACGTATTGGCACAATGACAGCTGCGGGTTTATTGAGTACTTTACAGGCAAAATTAGGCGAAGAGGCCGTGCAAGGGATCCAACCAATGGCCGATGCTCGTCCCGAGCACGCAACAGGTCGAGTTGAGCCATTAGTGCACGCTAAACGCACAACAGTACCAGAGCAAAAACCACCGTTATGTAGGCCTAATCTGTTGTTACCTCGCGTGCAGCCTTTACAGTGCAAAGTGATACTACTACAAGGCCCTGAGAGAATCGCAACAGGGTGGTGGGATGGTCATGAAGTTGAGCGCGATTATTTTGTGGCACAAGATGAAAACTATCGGCGCCTATGGGTTTTTAGAGATCGGCAGCAGCGTTGGTTCATGCATGGGATATTTAGTTAATGCAGTACGCAGAGCTTTTTTGCCAGAGCAATTTTTCATTTTTGACAGGGGCGTCACACCCAGAAGAGTTGGTTAAACAAGCCCACTTTTTTGGCTACTCAGCACTGGCTATTACCGATGAGTGCTCTCTTGCTGGTATTGTGCGTGCGCATACCTTGATAAAAGATGAAGAGCTGGACTTAAAATTGATTGTCGGCAGCGTTTTTCGTTTGGAGTCTCTACAAGTGGTTTTACTTTGCCCAAATAAAAAGGCTTATAGCGAATTGTGTCGCGTGATCAGCAATGCCCGACGGCGGGCTGACAAAGGTGAGTATGCTCTTGAAAAGTGGGATTTGTTATCTGTAAAACACTGTTTGATAATTTGGTTACCGCAGGGGGAAGTTGAGGATGAAAACTGGGGGACTTGGCTCTCTCGACATCATGCCTCACGTGTTTGGATAGGGATACAGCGAAATTTAAGTAATCAAGAAAAACAATACCTGCATCATTGTGAAACATTGGCTCAGCAGCTGCATTTTCCAATTTGTGCCGTGGGCGCAGTGCTTATGCACAGTGCTCAGCGTATCCGTCTCCAGCATGTACTGACTGCCATCAGTCAGAATCAAAGTGTTGAGCAAGTTAAAGCCCAGTTGCTGAGCAATTGTGAGCGAGCAATGCGCTCAAAAGATAAAGTCAGCAAAATATTTAAGCCACCTTGGGTCACAGAGTCATTGAAGATTGCAAAGCTGTGCACCTTTAATTTAGATGAGTTGCGTTACCAATACCCCAGTGAGTTAGTGCCACAAGGCCAAACAGCAATGCAATATTTAAGATCTTTGGTAGCAAAAGGCATACAGCGCCGTTTTACTGAAGGAGTCCCTGATGATATAGCCAAGACTATCGAAAAGGAGTTGAGCTTAATTGAAGAGCTGGACTATCCCTACTTTTTTTTGACAATTTACGACATTGTGATGTTTGCCAAAAAGCAGGGAATTCTCTATCAAGGAAGAGGTTCCGCGGCCAATTCTGTGGTGTGTTACTGCCTAGAAATTACAGCTGTTGATCCTCGTCAAGTTGCCGTTTTGTTTGAACGCTTTATCAGTCGAGAGCGCAACGAACCGCCTGATATCGACGTTGACTTCGAACATCAAAGGCGCGAAGAGGTGATCCAATATATTTATCAAAAGTATGGCCGCAAACGCGCTGCATTGGCTGCTACGGTAATTACCTATCGTTTTAAAAGTGCGGTGCGCGATGTGGGAAAGGCGCTTGGGATCAGTGAGTCGCAATTGGTCTACTTTATTAAAAACGTAAATCGACGTGATCGAGGTTTGAACTGGCAAGCGCAAATTGTTGAGTTGGGCTTAGAGCCCGGTTCCTTAAAAGGTGCGCAGTTTATCGAGTTGGTCAATGAAGTCATGGGGTTCCCGCGTCATTTGTCGCAGCATGTCGGTGGTTTTGTGATTTCAGCAGGGCCGCTACATGACTTAGTGCCAGTTGAAAATGCCGCAATGCCAGAGCGTACAGTGATCCAGTGGGATAAAGACGATTTAGAAAGCCTTGCTCTGCTAAAAGTGGATGTGCTGGCTTTGGGTATGCTCAGTGCTATTCGTAAAACATTTGAACTGGTTGAGCAACATACGGGGCGAAGCTTGAGCATTGCGCAGTTAACCCGATTACAAGATGACCCAAAAGTGTACGACATGATTCAAAAAGCAGATACTGTGGGGGTATTTCAAATTGAGTCTCGTGCACAAATGAGCATGCTACCTCGTTTAAAACCTCAGTGTTATTATGATTTGGTTATTCAAATAGCCATTGTGAGACCGGGACCAATTCAAGGTGATATGGTGCATCCATTTTTGAAGCGGCGCAGTGGTGAGGAGCCTGTTACCTACCCTTCCGAGGCTGTGAAGTCAGTACTGGAGCGCACCTTAGGGGTGCCAATATTTCAAGAGCAGGTCATTAAGCTGGCGATGGTTGCTGCTGGGTTTTCGGGAGGGGAAGCCGATAAACTCAGACGTGCGATGGCGTCTTGGAAAAAGACCGGTGAGTTGATGCAATTTAAAGAAAAGCTACTCAACGGCATGACTCAAAGAGGGTACGATAGTCAATTTGCAGAGCGTATTTTTGAGCAGATCTGTGGGTTTGGAGAGTATGGCTTTCCCGAGAGTCACTCCGCTTCATTTGCCGTATTAGCGTATGCATCGTCTTGGCTTAAGTACTATTATCCGGCGATGTTTTACACCGCATTACTCAATAGTTTACCTATGGGGTTTTACAGTGCTTCACAGCTACTTCAAGATGCTAGGCGCCACAATGTGCCTGTCTTACCTGTATGTGTGAACCACTCTCGCTATGAGCATTTCATATGCCAAGTTGAAGGGCTGTGGGCTATTCAGTTAGGCTTTAGGATTATTAAGGGACTTAATCAAAATACCGCAATACTCATAGCTGATAAACGTCCTGAGCAGGGGTTTGCAAGTGTACGGTGTTTGTCTGAATTAGGTGTGGAGAAAGCGGCACTCGAACGCTTGGCATCTGCAAATGCGCTGTCTTGTTTTAGCGATGATAGATATGCAGCTCGCTGGCAGCTGATGGAACAAGAGTCTACTTTGCCCCTTTTTAATGCGCTGCCATATGATCAGGTGCCCTCTATTCAATCGCCAGATGCGTTTGAAGATTTATTAGAGGACTACGCCGCGACAGGGGTTACGCTTAACCAACACCCGATCTCCTTGCTTGATGAGGCCGAAATGCTTGGTGCATTTACACGGATGACAGATTTAAGTAAAAAAACACACAAAAGTTTGGTGACGGTGATAGGTGTTGTGACGGGGAAGCAATCCCCTGGAACAGCTGCAGGCGTGACGTTTTTCACGCTAGAGGATGACACAGGCAATATTAACGTGGTGGTATGGGCAGGCACTGCTAGAGCACAAAAGCAGGCTTACCTAGGCGCGACATTATTAGAAGTAAAAGGGATTATTGAAAAAGAAGGGGATGTAATCCATGTTATTGCTGGACGCTTAATTGACCGCAGTGAGTTGCTACGAGGGTTTGATGCTAAATCACGAAACTTTCATTAAATGGCAGTGTTAGGCTAGAGCATTCTAAACGCACTTGAGTGCTGTCGCTTACTGTAACTGTGCTAATCCCGGTTGTGTTTACCTCACTTCGCAGGTACGCTCTGGTTTCTTTCCAAGTTTTCATCCCTTACCTATACTGAAAGCCTAGATGCACTTTATTTGTTTGAACTTTTTAATCGGATATCGTAGTGAACATGTCTTTGCTCATTCGGTTTATCGCTTATTTAATTGCTGCACTGTGTTTGTATGTGCCGCTTCAAGGGATAGCGAATCATCACGCAGAATCTAAACACCGCTTTTTTGAATTAGGGGAACTCATCTTTCAGCATGTCGGCGACAGTGAAAAAATACCCAAAGGGGTTGTCACAGCTATGGTGCAGGATCAGCAAGGGTTTATTTGGATAGGCACACAATTTGGTTTAGTACGTTATGATGGCTATCGTTTTAAACGCTTTGAGCACACCCCAGATAATCCTTATTCACTACCGGGCAATTTTATTCGCGCATTATGGGTAGGTGCAAAAGGGCGGATTTGGATTGGCACATTTTCCGATGGCATGACGGTATTTGACCCAACGACCAACCAGTTTCAGCACTTCAAACACCATGTGGACAAGACAAATAGTCTGTCTAACAACAATATTCGAGCAGTTACAGGAGATAAAGATGGCAACATCTTTGTGGCAAGCAATGATGGGTTAAATCATATAAATAGTCATACTGGCGAGGTAACAAGGTTAAACAATATTTCCGGGTGTGATTTGCCTTTTCAAACCGCGCGAATACGCTCACTACTTATTGAGCAAAAACAGGTTCTTTGGGTTGGTACTCAGTTGGGCTTATGCCGCATAACACTACCAGATGCACAATTGAACCAGAAATCTCTGTTATCCGGAAAAACATACTCACAGTTCAATGACAAAAACGTGTACCGCCTCTATCTAGCTCAAGATAAGGCTGTTTGGGTTGGTACAACAGATCATGGTGCAGCACGTATTGATCAAGAAACTTTTCAGATTAATTGGCTAGAACATCAACCAAACAATGAGAAATCACTGAGTCATCATTGGGTCAATGGGATAGTGCAGCCAAGTGCTGATGAAATTTGGCTCGCTACATCCGGCGGAGGTATTACCGTTGTTGATGCGACATCAACCGATGTAATACGTCATATTCGCCATGAACCTTTAAATGAATATAGCATTGCACTAGATACAATGGGAGCGATGTTAGTAGATGATTCGGGCGTGGTGTGGGTGGGCACTTGGGGCGCAGGCGTGAGCCGATACAACCCGAAAAATGGTGCATTCAGAACATTTGTGCGTCATCTTGAACGACCTAATTCATTGAGCCATAGCGATATAAAAGGTTTTGCTGAGCTGGACAATGGTCAAATTTGGGTGGGCAATGCTCAATCAGGCATCGATATTATAGATCCTAGTGTTGGCGTCATTGGCGGGTTTCGTCCCGAGCCAGACAACCCGCAGGCACTGGCTGATGGCTATGTCAGAGTGATGCTGCAAACCCGAGATGGCAGTGTATGGGCAGGGACTACCAACAAAGGATTACACCGATTTGATTTTACAAAGGGGCGCTTCTACCGCTACATGATACCGGAAGGGTTGCCTAGTATTCAGATCGTAACCCTGTTCGAAACGCCACAAAATAGGCTATGGGTTGGCACCGGAGAAGGGGTTGCCCTAGTAAACACATTAACTCAAAAAGTAGAGACCCTGTCGGCGTTTAGTGGGCACGAATTGCTCATGGGTAAATCGATATTAAACTTTGCTTATGACCATGCGAATCGCCTTTGGGTTGGTACACGTAATGGCCTATTAGTCATTTTTCTTGACGATAAAAAAGTGATTGAAGTGAGTGCTGAGGCTGGTACAACAGACAGTTTATCTGATAACTATATCAATAGCTTATTGATAGATAACAAGCAAAGGTTAGTGGTTGCCACACCTCATGGACTAGATCGTTTAGTGCATTTTGACGGACTTTACGCCGAGTTTGAGTCTCTTAATGAGTTGGCTGGTAGACCTGCCGGTACGGCGGGAAATCTACTGGAAGATGCGCAGGGGAGGTTGTGGAATGGCTATGGTTGGCTGGATCCCGAGAAGCGCACATGGCAGAACCTCACAAATGCTGATGATTGGGATATAGGCACTATGTGGACAGGTTCATATACTAAATTGCGCGACGGTACCATGTTGTATGGGGGAACCAAAGGGATCCTAATACTGCGCCCTGATCGTTGGCAAAGTTGGCAGTATCAGCCAAAACTGGTGATCAGTGAGCTGGAAGTTGACAACCTAACAGTGCCAGTTCCTAATCAGTTGCAGTTACCGGCATCGACCAAAAGCTTTTCCATAGAGTTTTCAGCATTGGATTTTACCTTTCCAGAACGAAACCAGTATGCGTACAAACTTCAAGGTTATGACGAAGATTGGATTTATACAGATGCGTCAAAGCGACGTATCACTTATACACGGCTTCCTCCGGGTCGTTATCATTTGCATATAAAGGGAACTAATCGCAAAGGGGTTTGGAGCCAGCATCAAATAGATTTAAGCATTGTGCAACAGCCTAAGTGGTTTGAAACAACCTGGTTTAAACTGTCGTTACTGCTACTTATTATCGGTGCTTTTTATGGCTTTTATCGCTGGCGAGTACGAGGCTTGAAGACGCAGCAAGTGGCATTGGACAGGCTTGTGCAATCACGTACCGAAAATATTTCTATGTTGGGCACTATAGGCCAAGAGATCACCTCGACATTGCAGTTAGACTCGGTGCTAGAGCGGGTGTATAAACACGTCAATGAGTTAATGAATGCGGATGTTTTTGTGATCGGTATTTTGGATCCACCTCGTCAGCGCATACTTTGCCAATTGGCCATAGAGCAAGGAAAAAAATTACCTTCATTTGAATATGTGCTGACAGATAAACGTCGCCCTGCGGTGTGGTGTATCAACAACCAAAAGGAACTGGTAATCAATCAAATCGAAGAGCTAAATCGCTATGTTGAGGATTTGGCTCCACCTGTAAGTGGTGCCAGTACAGAGTCCCTGATCTACTTACCCTTGATTATTGATAAGCAAGTGTTGGGCTGTCTTACCGTACAGAGCTTTAAGCCATCAGCTTTTAATGACAACGATGTACAAATGCTTCGCACCATTGCCAACTACACAGCCATTGCGCTTGCCAATGCGGAGTCTGTAGAAAAGTTGGCGTCTACATTCGAGCAGCTTAAAGATGCTCATGACAACCTTAAACAGACACAAGAACAATTAATACAACAAGAGAAAATGGCGGGTCTTGGGCGTCTTGTATCAGGTGTTGCACATGAAATAAATACCCCTCTAGGGATCGGAATTACGGCGAGTTCTCATGCCGTGAAAGAATTAAAGGAGTGTCACGATTTGTTTGATAGTAACAAGCTTACAAAAACCAAACTGCAGTCATTTATTGAAGTAATGACAGAGAGTTTACTGCTGTTAGAATCGAATCTGACACGGGCCGCACAGTTGGTTAAAAACTTTAAACAAGTCGCTGTAGATCAGTCAATTGAGGAGCTAGGTGAGGTTAACCTTGGACAATATTTAGAGGATATTCTGATGAGCTTAAAACCAAAGTGGAAGCACACAGATATCACTCTCAATACGCAATTTTCCGATGACATTGTATTTTCAACTTATCCTGGAGCCATTGCACAGATCCTCACAAACTTGGTTGAAAACGCAGTAAAACATGGTTTTGATGAAGGAAAGCAGGCGGGAGTGATTGAAATCAGTTTGGTGCGTACAGACACTCATATCGAATGGACCTTCACCGATAGTGGTAAAGGCATGAATAACGAAACACTCAAAAAGGTGTTTGACCCGTTTTACACCACTCGGCGCAGCGCTGGTGGTACAGGGTTAGGCATGCATATAGTCTACAATATTGTTACTCAGAAGCTGCAAGGCGAGATTAGTTGTTTCAGCGAGCCAGAGCAGGGTTGTCGATTTACTATTCGACTGCCCATTCATGGCTCGGTAGAAAAGAAGGATTGATAGTCAATAAAAGAGTTAACGATGCTGCTCTTGATCAGCGAAAGTCTTCAGTTTCGAAGTAAAGCTGTTTCAATGTCCCACAATTAACAAACTTATATACTAACTCAGACAATTTAGGGACGCGCTTTGAGGTTCTGAATTTCTGCATGCACGCATTGGTTAAGTCGACAAAAATCAAGTGGTTAAAGCTAGGTGTTTTAGTTATCTTGTGAACAAAAATGCGTTCGGTTTTATTGAGTTCAATGCTGGCGTATTCTTGCCATTGTGAGGCTGCGGACAGATCTTTTAGCTTTCTCGCGTAAAGCTTTTTGCTAAAGACAATCGTTCTGTCACTATACACTTTAAAGCCATCGCGTTTGTAGTGACCTTCGTACACGTCGGCGACAATACTGACTTCTTCACCTCTTTCTAAACGCTGTAAATTAAATGGCTTGGGCTTAATCGTTATGAAGTCTGAATCTCGAACTAGGTTTAAAAATGCAACGTCAGGATTGTCGATCTTATAAACAATTTGAATGTCGCTGGGCAACTTATAAGATGCAAAATTTGTCGCATATATTTTTGAACCGCGGTTCATTAAAACCATGCCATGCTCACTGGGTTGAGTGGAGGTAGCTCTTTTTTTTCTTTTTCGGCAGTGGCCAAAAAGCTGATAGTACAAAAGAGGGTAAACAAAATAATTCTTTTCATAGTGGTTCCTTTGCGCAGCAAGCTTGGTCTGAGTATAGCAACTGGTCGGTTAAGTGCTACGCAATAGCGCTTGGTATTAGATTTTACTTATTTTTCTCTAAATGTATGGCTTAATAAAGCGTTTATGCAGCAACATCTTCAATGCGATTTTGGTTCAAATTGTATAAACACACTCTATCTCGCCCGCGTTGCTTAGCTGCATATAGCGCTTTGTCAGCACAGCTCATCCACTTTGTTTGTGTCAAGCCATTCCCTGTCGCACAGAGTCCGAGACTGACTGTTATAGTGCGGTTATCCAGTAGTGCTGACGTTTTGATGTTTGCCCTGAGCTTTTGTGCTACTTTTTCAGCCGTTTTAAGCTGTGTATTGGGGAGCAGTACTACAAACTCTTCCCCGCCAACACGAAATAGAAGGTCTGACTCTCTGATCTGAGCGCGTATATCTGATACTAAATTAATGAGAACTTCATCGCCTTTGGCGTGTCCATATATATCGTTGATCTGTTTGAAGTGGTCAACATCTATCATGATGAGGGTTGAGTCGTTATGGTAGTGAATTTTGTTGGCCAGTGCATCACTTAAAAACAAGTTGAGTTGGCGTCTATTCAATGCGCCAGTTAATGCATCCTTGCTGGATTCTTCTTTGAGCAAAGTATGCAATGCATCAATTTGCCTTAAGAGTAAGTGCACTGCACATGCTGTCAGTAAAAAGGCAAAGAAAAATCGCAATGAATCTGCAACATCATAATTTAAAAAGACATAGGTAGTAGCTGTGAGTAGCAACAGACTATTGAAGATGATGGATGTTATCAGCGGAAATGAAAAACTTATAATGATACTGACGGGAAAGATCCAGAAAATAGTGCCTGCGCCAAGTGTGAACAAGGTTAAACTCACGCAGCTAATGGCGAGTATAGCGATGATATTTTCATTAATCGGCAGTGCTCTGCCTTTGAGCAGTGCATTGCTATCAGCAAGAAAAGCGCAGATAAAAATTGCAATAAGTAACCCTAAAGCATATTCGCCAATGATGAGGTTTTTAACTGCCAAAGGGGCAAATATCACCATAATGATCAAAGACAAAGCAGGAAAAACTTTGCCCTGACCATCAAAATAGGTGTTTAAACGAAGTGAATATTTAGCGTTATATTTAGCTGGCACGCGACATACTCTCTACCATAAATTATGCACTGTCACAGCTATTAATATATATAATTTATTCGTACTTTAAAGGTTTTTTGTGTTAATTATTTGATAATTCTTTGTGCTTTGATTGATTTAAAATAGGCCTTCTAAGTATTGTGTCTAAAGTTATTGGCCTTTAAACCCCTGACCGATTATTGCGTATTACTATAAAATGGCGATTGAATCTAATGTGTTGATCCTATGAACGGTGGTTTTTGTGCTGATGCTCAATGTTTTTGTCGTGGGTGTTTTTATTGTAAAAATTCAGTTTTCGCTTGGCGCTGAGAAATAAGAGCTGCTAATTCCTGATCACTGGGTTGATTGTCGATTAATCCTTCATGTGCAAGTAGCCATTGCTTTCTAAGTACGCCACCTGCATATCCAGTCATTTTGCCGTTAGCACCAATAACACGATGGCAAGGGACAATTAAAGTAATAGGATTTCGTCCATTTGCTCCGCCAACAGCGCGCACAGCTTTGGGGTTATTGAGATGCTCCGCGAGTTCAAGATAGGACATACTTTGGCCAAAGGGTATCGATATCAGGGCTTGCCAGACTTGCTGTTGAAAAGGCGTACCTTGCCAATCTAAATCGAGATCGAATTGAGTCAATTGCTTAGCGAAATATGCTGACAATTGCTGTTTGCATTCTTTCAAGAGCGCACTACTTTTCACCTCTGTCGTTTGGTCTCCACAAAATATCAGTTGTCGGATCCCAAGATTTGATGCTTTAACTTCAATGAGTCCCAATGGGCTTTGAAAGTAATCGGTAAATAGGTTCATAATTGACTCCATAATTGAAAAGTGAGGTAGCTACGCCATGGTGAGAGTTGCGTTTCAAGGAACTTACGTTGTGTTTTGAGCGCTTTAATCACCCCTAAATCGGAAGCTAAGAAAATATCAGGATCACTTTGCCCACGCATTTTTGCATAGGCCACAGTCCAAGGACCAATCCCCTTTATATCGAGCCACTCGTCTGGTTGTTCAGCGGAGTCTGCAAGGCAACAGTACTCGGCAAATCGGCGTAATGTTTGCCTTCGCGCATTGGGCATTTTTAAAAATTCGAGGTCGCTGTCAGCAGTAGCCTCTGGAGTGGGGAAGTAATACCCGGTATCTTTTGGCTGACCAAGTGTGTGTACTAACTGAGCTACGAGGTTTTTTGCTGCTTGTACGGACACTTGTTGGCCAAGAATAGCGCGTATACCTGCTTCAAATAAACTCCAGATACCAGGTAACCTTAATCCAGGTACTAACTTAAATTCATTTGGCAATGCACGCGTTAAATCATTTTCTATTTGCAAGAGATCCGCATCTAAATCTAATATCCGACGAATATTGTTCACGACAGGTTTCAGTGACTTGAGTTCGTCAATGTCAATTTCGACGTTAAAGCAATGCTTTTCTGGGCTGTGCACTGCGGTAAATTTCCCCTGACTGCCGTGCCACTGAAATGTTCTACCGTAGCTTTGCGGTGTTGTCCACTCCAGTCCTTCAATCAATCTTTTCGCCAAAAACTGCTGCATATGTTGCCAATTGAAGGGGGGCCGATAGTACAGTTCAAGGACAATATTTGAATTTGCTTTCTTTTGTTGTTGTCGCATTTGAGTGGGTGTGAACTGCAATTGGCTTTTAAAGCAATCGTTAAATCGACGAATGCTATCAAAGCCACTTGCCAATGCGACTTCTGTTATAGGTAAACGGGTTTGATGGAGAAGTTTTTTGGCAAATAAACACTGTTGGTACAAGGCGTATTTCTTTGGGGATACACCGAGATATTGGTTGAATAGTTTACGTACATAGCGGTCACTGACACCAAGCCGACAGGCCAATTGGGGCAAGGTACCGTCTTGTAACGCCCCTTGATCAATGAGTGCAATCGCTCTGTCCAGTGTCGCACCAACCCCTTTCCAAGGTGCTGAGCCCGGAGCACTGTCGGGCCTGCAACGCAGGCATGGGCGAAACCCAGCCTGAGCCGCTGACAGCGCACTAACAAAATATTGTACATTTTCTTCTTTTGGCGGATGCACAGGGCAAGTTGTTCGGCAGTATATCCCTGTGGTTTTTACGGCAATAAAAAACTTGCCATCAAATCGGGGATCTCTTGAAAGCCGTGCTTTTTTGCATACTTCTACATCTAACATCAAACTTGTCCTTCTTGGTCTATCTGGGTAATTATACGCAACCGCGCGATGATTACTGGCCAGATCCGGAACTCATTGTTGAAATGTAAGACCTGTGATGTAACGTAATACCATGCGGCGCAGTTAATTTCGCCGCATGTGTTACTTCTGTTTAGCTGATGTTGGCTTTAATTTCATCAAAGCTTTGCTCTATGAGTAATTGGCCGTTCTTAAATACTGTTTTTAATAGGTTTTCTCTGCCACCTAAATCATTTTCACGGACTGTTCTGACGCCCTTCACTGGATCGTTAACTACAGCCAAACGCCCTTTTTTACTGCGCTTGCCATGATCTGTTACAGGGTCCTTAAAGACGTCATGCCAAAGGCCTTTTACTTTGACAGCGCTGGCTTTCATGGCAAATTGCATGGTATCACGATCAAGTTTTTGGAGTAATGCTCCGCCCATGCCAAATGCGATATTTTCCGCACTTTGCTGTTTAGTTTTCATCGCGCTTAGAATCTCTTCGATTGCGTTTTCTGCGATACCATCTCCTTGAATAACTCGCACGCAATCAGGTAACACCCGGTACCCTTTGCTATTTGTGCGGTAGCCAAATTTGTCCATCAGTTTTTCTATTGTGGTGGTGACAACTTCAACAGGTTCACCACTATCTGGTCTAATAACCAATGTACCACCACTATTTTCAACTAGGCTTTTAAGCTCTTCGCCCCAAATGTGATCAATGGCGTGCCATAAGTCATAAGAGTCACTTACTACAGCAACCAGTTTCCCTGGGCCCGAAAACTGCTTTAGCATATTCTCATAAGCTGCTTTTTCACCACTTTTCCCCCACGCGGTGATCGTACTATGCTCAGCGGCAGGAATAGAAAATCCGGGCATTGTAGCTGCGTAATTGCGTCTCGCGGCCATAATTGCACTGAGAGTGTCAGTGCCCATAAAGTTGAGTAAATGCGCAGCACCACCAATTGCAGCAGCTTCTTCAGTCGTCGCACCACGTGCACCAAAATCGTGTAGTTTGAATTCAAGTCCATCGAGGGAGTCGGCAGTTTCTCCAAGGTATCGTTTAATGATGCACTTACAGTGGTACGAGACTGTAGCAACGGTCGTTGGGTACCAAATGGCACGTAGCAATGCGGTTTCAACATAACTGGTTAGCCAAGCACATTTGGGATCGGTATTGATAACTTGCACTAAAGCATTGCTAATTGGTACCACGGATCCTTCAGGTAGCGCTTGTATTTTTATGGGTAAAAAACCTTGGTGTGTATCGACGATATGACGCCAACCCGCTTCATTAAACGGGACACCATGCGCTTCTAAAATTTCTTTGGCTTCATCGACGTCTTGGTGTGTGAGTGGTGTAGTCAAATAACTTTTGATGAACATCTGCAAACCAAAAAACAGCGCTTTATCATATTGTCCCCCGCGAGGTTCGATATAACTTGATACCTGGCTGGTGCCTTCTGGGTATTGTCTGTAATGAGATGCTTTATAACTGTCCGCATTTAGGATGATGTTTGTCATGATGGAGTTCCTCCTATCTAAAATACTCAGTAGGGTCTATCCCTACTGGATTTGGCATTTACATGCCTGTTAATTCTTGAATAATAAAGTAGTGATCTTCGAATAATTTACATGGTTCAAGCTCTGCTAGTGGCACCCACATGGCATGCTTTGCATCGTCAGCGCCTTTGACCTTTGGCAGCGCATTATTTGGTGCCAAGTCAAAATAAAATGCATGGGTGATTGTACGCCCACGCGCCGAACGATGTGGATCGTCGAACACTCTTTGTTGCTTGATTGAACCTTTTAGCACTGGCGCAGGCACTTTTAATTTTGTCTCTTCTCTGAGTTCTCTCAAACAGGCATCAATGAGCTTTTCACTGCCATCAATAAACCCGCCAGGTAGTGCCCATAGCCCTTTTCCTGGGCGAGCTTTACGTTCTATTAGAAGTACATGTCCGCTTTGAACCACAACCGCATCCACAGTAACAAAGGTGGGAGGGTATGGCGCGCTTTGCCACGCTTGGCGATATTTTTCGATGAACTCATGCTCGTTCCGGATCGCATGATAGTCAGCGGTGCACATAAATTTGTCTAACATACCGCGTACGTGAAGAGGCAATTTTTGCGCATCTTCTGAACTTAAAAAGTCTTCGCTTTGTGCTGAAAATAGGCGCTTTCTTAACGGCGTAGCAGAGATAGCTTGATAGTTTTCTACAGGTACAGACTGCCACTGTGGGAACATATTGAGATAATATGAAGACTGATCTTTACTATGACCGATCAGGCCAATAAGTGGTGTTTTATGCGGCACTCTATGCTGTGCAGTGACAATACCCTTAACCGTTGTCTGCACATTGCGCACCCAAGCGTCATCGTTGTAGACGGTATCCATTAGTGGTGCAGTGTGAACTCGGCTATTTTCTTCTGCGGAAAGTGTGCCACGTATCATTAGCTCTCTTTCTGAGCTGGTCCACGGGTTTCTAACGGTTCTTGGTTGGTGGGCTGAGCCACATAATATTATTACTTGTGAAGCGCGCTTTAAACCTTCTTTGACCACACGAAGATGACCTTGGTGAAAAGGTTGAAAACGGCCTATGAATACGAGGAAATCGTATTGTTGCTCGTTACATAATGTCATTGCAGCAAACCCCTTGCTGTTATTTAAAAGCGCTATGCAGGTCTATCCCGCTCACGATAATGTCACCAGATGAATCCCATCTGATGTACCTACAATGGCATATTGTTGGCTAAATATCAAACTTTAATATTGAGAAAGGAGTGTTCTTCGGATATGCCGAGTTTATGTTTAAAGTCATTTAATTGCGTTTGTATTTGCTCGTTACTGAGTTGTTCAGTGCTGTGCTCGGCCAAGGTATCACTCAAAAAAGTGACGACTTGTTTTAAGTTTACCTCTGCTGGCGGTTTCCCCTTATGTTGTCTATCCGGTTCAGGTACTCCGGCTAGCTCACCAACTGCTTTCGCATCAAAGCCAAGTTCAGCCATTTTTACAGACAATGCGTGCGAGGGTTTTATGCCCGCTTCACGGAAGCTATCTACAATGGTTATGGCATCATTTTCGGATAGTGTTTCGGCTTCAAATTGCTGCAAAATATCTGCGACTGTATCCGATTGCTGCTCAGACAGAGTGGAGCTAGCAGGTGTGAATTGCACGTTTTGCTGATTTGAATTGGGGAGTGGAGTGACCATAATGAGTGATCCCATGTAATATTGAAAAACATAGTTTGGATGCTAATTGCGCAAATAATGTGAAAGAGGGTTGGTGTATTTTGTTCGTGTGCAAACAGTGAAATTATTTAGAGTGAAGCAAATCAGTTGATATGTAGATTACGGGATAAAAAATGCTGTTTAGATAAAACTGGTGAGGCAATGTGTATGTGTAGGCCGGTTAGTGAGCGCTTAATCATCTCAATCTCATTTTGTCTGCGGGATATTTGTAGTGCGGCGGTGATCCATATAAATCCGCAAAGCCAAAAATACGGAGACACCTGCAATGGCAGCACAAAGTGCATGATGTAATATTAAGTGGCTGACAATAAAAGTTGGTATATCTTCGATACCATCGATTAGCAATGCTTTTAAAAGCAACGCGATGTAGGCGCTCAGGTGGCCCCACAAGGCGATTTTAAATAAGCGCTTAAATTTTAACCTGTGTGACTTAGATATACCGAGTGATGTAAGTTTAATTACCAAGAGCGACAACGCTGCAATGACAATACTGATCCCACCTAGCCCTAACAGCGAAGATTTGACTAATACAATCACTAAAATAAACGGTAATAACATCTTTGAAAATTACATAATTTAAAGGGGCGCGATGCTACGACAGTTCAGTCAAATTTGTCTATCTGAAATTCTCTGAGCAGTTGTCAATTTTTCTTTGTTATTCGTGTTGACTCAAGCAGTGGAAGGGTACATAGTAGACATTCTACTTTGCAGGATAATAAGAAATTACAATGAACAAGCTAACTAATACATTACTAAATCTATCGTGGCTCCCTGTCACGTGGCTTTGTGTGTAGCGGTTAAGCAACTTCTTCTAACCGCGACGATAAATGCGGTTAGCCCTTCAAAAAGCGTTTCTCCCATTTATCGTCCTTGTCATAAAGGATAAAAAGAAATGCCCGCGCAACTGTCTTATGCTTTTGTCGTATTAATTTGGTCTACTACACCGCTGGCAATTGTCTGGAGTAGTGCTTCTATGGCTCCCACTACCAGCGTACTATTAAGAATGCTGCTGGCTTTAGTGTTAGCTGCTGTGGTGGTGACTTTCAGTAAAATCAGAATGCAATGGACGAAAAAAGCATGGCTCCTTTACACTTATTCTGGTGGCGGGATCTTGGTCGGAATGATGTTTGCGTATTTAGCGTCCCTAACAGTACCCTCAGGGGTGATTTCTTTGGTATTTGGATTAGCGCCAATAATATCGGGCATTCTAGCGCAAAAGCTGCTGGGCGAGGAAAAGTTCACAGCAATCAAAAAGTGTGCGCTTGCTTTGGCTCTGCTTGGCATGGTATTGGTATGTTTTGCACAGTTGCAACAGTTAAACATCGAGCCAATTGGGCTGATATATGTTTTATGTGCAGTTGTTAACTTTAGTCTAAGTGGTGTGTTAGTAAAGCGTGTGAAAATAGCGATCCACCCTATGGCCACAACATATGGGTCTTTGCTTTTTGCCACCCCTGGTTTTGCAATAATTTGGCTCTTAGCAGGCGCGCCTTTTGAGGTGGAAAGCTGGAGCGAGAAATCAATGTGGTCCACTTTTTATCTCGGTATTTTTGGTTCTTTCTTTGGTTTTCTTGCTTACTTTCATATTTTGCAGCATATGAAAGCGAGTACGGTAGCATTAACTACTTTAATTACGCCGGGGTTTGCAATGACTTTAGGGGCACTGATTAACAACGAGGAGATCACGATGTTGTTATTGATAGGCGCCATTACCATTATTCTGAGTCTAGCGCTCTACCAATTTGGTGGGCAGTTAAACAATTGGCTTCGCTTTAAGGCCAAACCAGTTGATTAAAAGTTAATTATGCGCGGTAAAACGGATGTGACCGCGCAGCCGCATTTGCAGTGCAATTTAATGGGCAAATGAATTGAAATTAAAACCATATATAAATAACAGGTTTAATTCATATCCTTTTTTGTGGTAAAAATAGTAACATCGGTGAAAATTATAATTATAAGTTTAGGGACAATGAAACTAGCATTCGACGACTTTCAGTTTGATATTCAAGCACTCACATTATCTAAAGACGGGCGAAAAATTTCGTTAAAAGAAAAACCAGCACAAATACTCGCGTTATTGATCACACAACCGGATAAAATCCACAGCAAAGTTGAAATCCTTGAAGAGGTTTGGCCTGGTCGAACCGTCACAGAACAAGTTGTATTTCAGAATATTGGTCACTTAAGAGCACTATTTGGTGATGAAGCGATCAAAACATTTTCAAAAAAAGGCTATCAGTGGCAATTACCTTGCGATCCTGTGGATGGTAAAGCTCCCGCTGTGCCCGAGTCCTTGGCGCCAGATAGTGCACCGATTTCAGCGGATCCATCCGTAAATACCTTGGGTGAGGATTCTGCGCAAAATACCGCAAATGCCTCAGCGAAGTTGCCTTGGCAGGTAATAGTCCCTGTACTGGTTGCAGCAGCCGCTATAACAGGATACTTCGCACTAACTTAAACTTGTACAAATGAAATAATTCCCGTGGTGTGAGTGTGTATTCAAGTGCAGCATGGTTGAAGGCATATCCAAATAATATGCCTTTGCAAGTTGGCAAGCAAAGCTAAGGTAGCTGCATTAAATCGCAAACAATAAATTGAATATTTGAACTCATGAAAAGAGTTATTGTCAAAATTTAAGCCTAATACCCCTCTTTTAGGGCATACTTGACCTGTTTTTATTGGCGCTTTTAGGTTAGCCTTCCTGCGAGGCTATTTTGACCAAAAGGAGTATTGTTTGACTACGATAGCATATCATCACTCGACACAAATCATTTGTGTTGATAGTTTAACCACAACCTCTCACAGTATCGTGACAGATCAAGCACAGAAGTGCCAACGTGTGTACAATGGCTTTGTTTTTGCGTCTGGCAATTGCACAGAGATATATCATTTGCTGAGCAATTGGCAGAAAAACTGCTTTGAAGCGATCAGTTGCACTTTTTTCTTTATTAATAAGCAAGACCAAGTTTTTTACGGAGAAATACGTCATGGCAAACGGTTTTTAGAACCTTTGCAAGTGAATTGGGCCATAGGCTCTGGTGCTAATTGGGCGATTGCAGCGATGGATTTTGGTAAGAGCGCTTTAGAAGCTGTACAGTATGCGTGTAAAAGGGATAAGTCAACGGGCGGAAAAGTACATACTTTTAGTTTAAGTAATACGGCAAAGTGGTTGTCTCTTGGCGCCGCATTAAAAATACAAGCGTAAAAGGTTTGATTTGTTGGTGCAGAGCGTATCCATCTTTATAGGTTTTTTCATTTAAAATGAGTAGCTTGATATGACAACACTGTATATTACTGGCGCGGGGGTGAGTGCCGAGAGTGGTATTCCTACTTTTCGTGGCGAGGATGGATTTTGGTCAATCGGTAGTCGCAATTATACGCCGCAGCAAATGGCGACACGTGCGATGTATGAGCAAAACCCAGCTGAGTTTTTGAAGTGGTATTATCATAGGTTTGTGACTTATCGCCACCATGGACCAAATGCTGCGCACTA
Source organism: Pseudoalteromonas obscura (assembly GCF_030135505.1). Lineage (NCBI taxonomy): Bacteria > Pseudomonadati > Pseudomonadota > Gammaproteobacteria > Alteromonadales > Pseudoalteromonadaceae > Pseudoalteromonas > Pseudoalteromonas obscura. Next base: position 395,897 of record NZ_JASJUT010000002.1, on the reverse strand, counting down.
TTGGTTGGCTGACAAGCAGCTAATTACTCAAAATATAGATGGTTTGGATGGTAAAGCAGGTAATGAACAATTTATTTCTATCCATGGGCGAATTGATAAAGTCACTCCTTTTCATATTCAAGGTGAGGACGTAGAAGTAGATATGGCCCCTTGGGACGAGGTTGATGAAAACAATTTAACTATGTCACTGCTCGACTTATTCAAAATCTCTAGTAAAGGGCCTGAATTAAACGTTTCACTGAAACCTCTTGTTCTATTATTCGATGAGTTTTACACCGATTTGTACGGTATAGACTGTGCGCAAAAGCGGATGTGGGATGCCAGTAAAATGGTCTTTATGGGCACTTCTTTCAGTGTCAATATTACGCAAATGGCGCTTGATATTGCACGTCAAAAAGGAATACCTATAGAAGTGGTAGACCCCGAACCCACACATATTATGCATGCAAACGTTGAATATTTTGCGATGACGGCAAAAGAGTACATTGACCGTGACAAACGCTCCCAGCTATAAAGGCTTAGCGCAGCTCACTACCAAACGTTTAATACTTAGACAGTGGCAAGGTGCAGATAAACCTATCTTTGCTCAAATGGGTACAGATCCAGATGTGATGCGTTATTTCCCCAATCAGTTGGATAAACGCAGCAGTGATACACTGAGTGATAAAATTTCGAGCCTGATTGCTGAGCGTGGCTATGGTTTTTGGGCTGTGGCATTACAAGATGGTGAGGCGCATCGGCTGGGCTACACGCAGCCTAGTCGGTTTATAGGCTTTGTTGGCTTACACTGGCAAACGACTATAAAGCCAGAACAGCCATTTATGGAAGTTGGGTGGCGTTTACATCGGGATTACTGGGGGCGGGGTTATGCTTTAGAAGCCGCATTAGCTGCGCTAAAATTTGCTTTTAATACCTTACATTTGGATCAAGTTTACGCGTTTACTGCGATACAAAATACGCCATCCCAGCAATTAATGAAACGCTTAGGCATGCATAATACTGGCCGTGATTTTGCTCACCCTGACTTACCCAGTGGACACGCTTTGCAAACGCACTGCTTGTACCGGATCTCCTGCGAAGAGTTCAGTGCACAATCATCAATGTAAGTGATATAACGTGCTGACGTCGATCTGATAGTAACTGGCGATAATCAGTAAAACTTGACTGTCTTGTGAAAGCGCAATGTTTCTTTTTACTAAGCTGGCTTTAACATGGCTTAAGTTTGCATTTTGAGGGACAAAGTTATCTGTTTGTTCGGCTTCGATTAAAGCAAACAGTGCCGTCAGTTCATGCTCGGGTAGCTTATGGTCTTCAAGGTTGTATATAAAGTAACATTCCAAAGGTGTTAAGCCGTGCTGGTTACGTATTCTCAGCGCTTTAGCGAGCGATTCGTTGCGCTCAAACAGCAGCAATGAGCGAATAAAGTTAAAGGGTGGGGGAGATTGCTCTTCGTTGGCAAATAATGCATGTAAAAACGTATTACCTTGATGATTTGTGTGTGTGAAGGCATCTGATGCTTGCAGTGCAGGCATAAAGAAATTGATCCTATCACTATTATTTAGGCCAGCAATAATCCCCGTGGGCAGTCCATGTGCAGCGATACATTGTGCGGCGATATTTTGGTAATTGGCATAACTACTTACTTGTGATTCACCGGTTTCAAAACAAAATTTGAGTTGCGCAGCTCGCCCAGTTTCATTTTGCTGGCGGTACGCAGACAATATTTTAGCTAAGTCTTTGCTACGGATCGCTAGAATGAGCTCTGCAATGGCTTGTTCATTCGGATTGTTATTGTTTTGTTCCTGTGCCATTGACCTACCCTTATTAGATATCTGCTTTATATATATCATAAACTTACTCTTGGAGCCGTGCTATAGAAAATTCTCTCAAATTCAGTGATGCTTGAAATGTGAATGAAGCGACCTTATAGCATAGAAACAATGTAAGGATAGAGGGGCAAGCATGAATTGGGTCTATATGTGTGCGTTCATAGCTGGTGCAATTGTATTGCTCATATTGATGTATCGCATGGTTGTCTGGGCTAAAAAAATGCCCAAAGGCGCATTTTTATTTATGGCACTCATGCCATTAATCGCATTATTTCCAATCCCACCGCCGCAGTTTAAAAATATTGCTAAGGCGAAACAAGAACAACGTAAAAAACAACGTTCAGAAGAAGATTAATAGCATCAGTGACAATAGTGTTTGCCAAGATGAATTAAAATTCAAAAACAGTAATTTATACAAAAAGAGGGACTAGTCATGTCTGGGGAAACAAATTTAGCGGTATTGCTCGCTAGTATGGAACCTTTACTGTCGGCAGAATTATATGTTTATGCGGTAGTGTCGGAGCAGCAGTTAACTAGCTTAACACTGAATAACATCTTTGGTCTGGTTCGTGAGCAAGAAGGCATCACAGTGATTACTAGTTTGGCGTATGCACAAGAACGCGGTTTAACCTATCAGGGAGATTATCGCTGCATAACTCTCAACGTGCACTCGAGTTTAGAGGCAGTAGGTTTAACCGCTGCTTTTGCAACGGCACTGGGAGAAGACAATATCAGTGCCAATGTTGTGGCTGGGTATTATCACGACCATATATTTGTTCAAAATAACTGTGCAGACAAAGCATTATGTTGCTTACAACAACTGTCTAAAAAACATCAAGCGTAAATATTTATAAAGCTAAAAAAGGCTGCCAGTGCAGCCTAACAAGTTGGGATGAGGGAGTGTTTAAATCAGTCCATAGTTAACACAATGCGGCCTTGGATATCATTGTCTTGCATTTGTGCGAACACCTGGTTGATATTGGCCAGAGGCTGCGTCGTCACGATGGCTCGTACCTTACCTGCGGCTGCAAATTCTAAGCATTCAATCAAATCTTGACGGGTTCCTACTATACTGCCTATGACACTAATTCCCTTTAACACAGTGTCAAATATCGGGATCGGCAAGGCATCATTTGGCAAGCCCACTAAAACACATTTACCACCACGTTTCACACTTTGATAAGCACTGTCAAAGGCTGCTTTGGATGTGGCTGTGCAAATAACAGCTTGCACACCGCCGAATTGCGACTGGATATGCTGCGCTGGATCTAAAGTCTGATAGTCAATGCAGTGATCAGCGCCTAGCTCTTTGGCCAGTGCAAGTTTACTATCACCACTGTCTACCGCGATCACATTTAGGCCCATGGCTTTTGCGTACTGAATTGCAAGATGGCCAAGACCTCCCACACCAACAATAGACACCCACTGTCCAGGCTTTGCCTCGCTCACTTTGAGCGCCTTATAGGTCGTGACCCCCGCGCAAAATAGGGGTGCAGTCTCTACGAAGCCTAAATTATCGGGAATTTTAACCACATAATTGGCATCGGCTAAGCAATACTCAGCGTAGCCGCCATCTACCGAGTAACCACTATTTTGTTGACTGGGGCACAGGTTCTCATCGCCTTGAAGGCAGTGTTCACAGTGACCACATGCAGAGTGAAGCCAAGGGATCCCGACCTTATCTCCGATAGATAAATGGACGACATTATCCGCTTTACTTACTATAGTGCCGACGCCCTCGTGACCAGGAATGAGTGGCATTTTCGGTTTTACTGGCCAGTCACCATGGCACGCATGTAGATCGGTGTGACACACACCACATGCTGCTATTTTCACTAAAACAGTACCGGGTTTCACATTAGGCTGTGCGACAGTCTCAACGCACAGCGGTGCTTTAAATTCATGGGCAACAGCTGCTTTCATTGTCAATCCTTGTTGTCGTGGAGGTTATTGATTGTGTTTAAAAGCCAGTGTAGCGGGTTATTTGCTGGTGCAATTGATCGGGCGCAATAAACCGCTGTATAATCGAATCTCAAACTAGCGGCACCCTTTTCTTAACCGCTCGTTCAATAATATTAATAATAGCGCCACCATGGCAGTATCACTGGATCATCAACTGAACAAAATCACATTGACTTCGTCATAGATTAAAGGCGTGATTTGTCATATGACAATATCATGTCTTCAGCATATGGATGCGCCAGTGAAATAGGGATAAAAATGAAAGATTTAACGCAAGGGCCTATTTATAAACACCTGATTTTTATGAGCATACCAATTATGATTGGTATGTTTGTACAAACCCTCTACTTTTTGGTTGATTTATATTTTATTGGTCAATTAGGTGATGTGGCGTTAGCTGGGGTGAGCAGTGCAGGGACTTTGTTTTTCTTTGTGATGGCATTGACTCAGGTGCTCAATGTCGGTGTGGGCACGTTGGTTTCTCATGCTGTCGGAAGAAAAGACCCGCAAAAAGCTAATCTTATATTTAACCAAGGCCTGTGTATAAGCATCTTTTGTATGCTCATACTGGCCATGGTTGGTGTGAGCGCTGGACCTGTATTTTTTTCCAATATGGCCCCGGATAAGGCAACATTTGAGGCTGGGATCAGTTACTTTTATTGGTTTTTGCCGACCCTGTTGCTGCAATTTCCAATGACAGTTATTGTTGCTGCGCTGCGTGGTGCGGGAGTGGTAAAGCAGCCTATGATGATCAGCATGCTCGCGGTCGTTATTAATATCGTGTTGTCTCCGATGCTTATTACTGGTTGGGGATTCGGTATTGAGATGGGCGTTGCGGGCGCAGCTTTGGCGAGTTCACTGGCTACCACGCTTGGATTGCTGGCATTGTGCTGGTATTTTCATTTTAAAGAAAGTTACTTGCACTTTTCTATCCGCAAATGCATGCCAAAAGTAGCTGAGATAAAAGGCATTATTGGACTTGGGTTGCCCGCAGGTGGAGAGTTTTTGTTGTCGTTTGCTTATATGTCGATCATCTATTGGGTGCTTAGAGAATTTGATGCCTCAGCACAAGCTGGTTTTGGCGTCGGTGTGCGTGTAATGCAAGCTTTGTTTTTACCTGTGATGGCGGTCGCGTTTGCAGCACCAGCTGTTGCTGGCCAAAACTTTGCGGCAGGAAATACGCACCGAGTTTATCAAACCTACCATCAGACCGCGTTGCTGACCTGTGGATGTATGCTGGTTTTAAACGTGATATGTTTGTTTTACGCAGAACATTTCTTGGCTCCATTTTCAAATGATCAGAGTGTAATTCTCGTAGCAACGATATTTTTAAGTTATGTATGCTTCAATTTTATACCTGCTGGATATGTATTTGCAGCATCAGGTATGTTCCAAGCTTTAGGGAATACTTGGCCTGCTTTGATAAGCACAGCAACCAGACTGGGGTTGTTTGCATTACCGGTGATTTGGTTATCAATGCAGCCAGGCTTTAATATGGAAGTGATTTGGGTATTTTCTGTGGCAACTGTGTATGTACAAGCTTTGGTGAGTTTTATTTTGCTAAGAAAAGAGTTACGTAAAAAGTTGTCTGGCATTTCGGCTCGAACAGAGGCAGACCTTGAAGGCGAATCGCAACAACCAAGCAATGCTTGATTGTTGCGCCGGTAGGTCTTATTGCGAAGTGTCGGCACTTCTTATTTGAAATACAAACTCACTGCCTTGACCTAGTCGGCTGTTGACTTTGATTTCGGACTTGATTAACTCAATCAGCCTTGCGGTAATGGCCAGCCCTAATCCTGCATGAGATTTCTTGCATCCTCGGGTATTACTTGCTTGATACCTCGCCTCGAAAATATAGGGCAATTCTTTGGGGCTGATCCCTACACCTGTATCTTGCACCGCAATGCTATATGATTTATCTGTGGCGCAAATAGAGATGCAAATATTGCCTTTGGCTGGCGTATGGCGCAACGCGTTTTCTATCAAGTTGCTGAGAATGCGTTCAAGTTTTGCGATATCTGAGTACACAGTAAAATCGCAATTGGCAGGGTACACGCTCAATGAAATATCCGCTTTTTGTGCTTTTAATGCAAACTTAGCCAATATGTCGTAGATCAGTTCCCCTAAATTAAACACTTCAAAGCTGACATTGGACTGTCCTGACTCTAAATGAGCGAGTTCAAATATTTGATCGATTAAACTTTTTAGTTGGTTGCAGTTTTTTAGCGCGATAGCGAGGTACTCCTGTTCGTTAATTCCTTTGGGCGGCTGCTTTTCAATAAGCTCTAAATAGCCTTGCAATGACGCAAGAGGGGTGCGCAAATCGTGCGACAGGTGAGCCAGTAATTTTCGGCGTTGCTCGTCAATGGCTGTTAATTGAGACATTTGCTGGTTAATCGTCTCTAGCATACTGTTGACGCTTTGGCCGACTAGGTGGATCTCATTGTGTTTTGACGGCCAATTAATTTTATCGACGGACTGAATGTCGAAGTCGTTTTGCTCTACCGTTTGAATAAATTGGCTAAGTCGTTTTAAAGGCCGGGTCATAGTACGAAATAGCAATAATAAAATCGCAAATAGAAATACTGCCATGGCAATTAACCAAGCCGTACTTTGCGCCAGTTGTTCAGAGCTTTTAATTTGCGCACTGATGGAGTCTGCAATAGAAGAGCCTATTATCACATAGAGGTAGCCCTGCAATGTGTCTCCGTTATACACAGGTGACACGGAGAATATTTTGTTTTGCTCTACTGAGCGAGGATCTTCTCCATAGACGGGCAGTTTATCTGGTTCATTGATCAGTTGAATAAGAGGTCTTAAATCAATCGATTGCCTTTTTACTTCACCGGATTTTGCAGAGTAGGTGAGGAGTTTGCCACTCGGATCTACAAAATAAAATTCAAATGCGGGCCCCAACACCATGAGAGTGTGAAATAAGTTTTCCAGCGCTTTGTAATCGTATACCCCTTGTTTGAGCAGTGGGTTGTCTTGTGCTAGATGCTCTGCCAATCCTAAATGCAACTGTTGCTCTGCTTGAGAGCGTGAAATAGAAGACAGGTTTTGTGTCCAAAATACAAACGCAGATGCGGTGAGCATAAATACGCCGGTGATGGTCAAAGCGAGCCTGTGATAAAGTGAAAAGGTCATAACCGTTCCTGCTGCAAAGGCTTGGAATTAAGCTTATATCCAACTCCCCAAACGGTTTCGATGATCGCTTGGTCAGTGAGCTTCTCAAGTTTGGTTCGAATACGATTTATGTGAGAGTTTACAGTATGTTCGTAACCTAAGTGATCATAGCCCCAGACTGATTCTAGTAACTGTGCGCGAGAGAAAACTTGATTTGGGTGTTTGGCAAAAAATAGCATTAGCTCAAATTCGGTCGCCGTTAGGTCTAATTGCTTCTGGTGCAATGATACCTCGTGACAGTGCGGGTCCACTTGTAAATCTCCGAGTGTGATAGGTACCGATTTACTAGAAGGTACGTCATTGCACTGTTGCGCTTCCAATAATTTGATATGCCTAAGTTGCGCTTTAATACGGGCTTGAAACTCTCGATAACTACAGGGTTTACAGATGTAGTCATCTGCGCCCATTTCTAAGCCTATGACACGATCCATTTCGCTACTTTTAGAAGTCAGCATAACAACGCTGACTTTTGGATGTAGCGTTTTAATTTCGCGGCATAAAGTTAACCCATCGACTTGTGGCAGCATGATATCTAATAACACAATCGCGTAACTTTGATTAGATAGCTGAGACATAACACCTTCTCCGGTTGCAAGGTGATCAACTTCAAGGTCAAGTTCGTTCAAATGAACTTGAAGTAAACGAGCAATGTCTAAATCGTCTTCGACAATAAGCACACGTTGATGCATAGACTAACCTCCTGCTTGTATAAAATCACAAGCAAACTCGCCCCGACTACTCGAGTACCGGGGCGAGTAGGAGGCTACTTCATTCTCATTATGGTTACTGACATCAGTGGGTTGTCAAACTTGTGGGCACTTGTTAACACAGAGTTAGTAAGGCCATCGTCTTGACCGACAACACCAGGGTGCATAGCAACCTTGTTCAGTGCTTCTCGTTCGGCATTAAACCCTTCACCACCATCGGCAGGTCCTGGTATTGTGCCACTGACCTCTGAATTAGCTTCAGTGCCAGCGTCATACGCATAGGTGACTAACGAAAGTTCTTCACCTACAGCCATAGAAGACACATCTAGGGCATTAAGACCGGTAAAACCGTCATTTGTATTCACCATCATGGTAAATAATGACAATTTTTGTTCATCAAGCGATGATTGGCTAAGCATTAACTCTGCTTTTGCTCCCGGTAGTAAAACCCCTTCTCCTGATACTTTACCTTGCACCACTCCTAAGGCTAGAAGGTCACTGTTGTCACCACTTTCTGCCATCTTCTCAAGTGCTTCACTGGCTGGTTGGCCAATTTCCCAAAGCTGCCCTTCTTTGTGTAGTACCACTCCAACAGGTGATAAAGGTTGGGCATAGGTCATATTTGTGACTGTTACTTTTAACATAGCCTCGCTAGGTTCTGGGTCCGGTGTTGGGTCCGGAGTCGGATCCGGTGTTGGATCAGGCGTTGGGTCTGGTGTTGGATCCGGAGTTGGTGCCGGTGCAGGTGTCTCTACAATAGGGGTCGGATCATCGTCATTATCGCTACACGCCACTAAAGTAAGGCAAGCAATAGGAATAAGTATGTTAGACAGTTTCATAGTGGTCACCTTATTTAACAGTGATAGTTACTTTAGCAACCGGGTTTAACCAGCGGTGAACTGTATTGTGTAAATCACTTTTACCGCCTGAAGCATCATCATCACCTAGGTTACCGCGGTGAATGTGGATCATCTCATTTGCTTCGTCTTCGGTTACGCCAGTGCCTAGAGTGCCTGGCGCAGCACCAGGTGATGCAGGAATACCAAGTACACCTGGTGCGCCTGAGCCATCTACCACAAGTTCATTGTTTGCTTCGGTGCCCGCATCATAAGCATTTAGATACACATGATAGGTGCCAGCTTCAGAGGGGATCTGCCAGCTATTCAGACCGATAAAACCGTCATTAGTGGGTAGCATCATAGCGACGATAGACAATTTGTCATTGCCATCACTGGTTTCAAGGTCCGCCATTGTGCTGGTCACAGGGGCAAGTAGGCCTTCAGCAGGGTTGCTGACCGTGTTTGCATTGATACCGGTTAAGATGGTGTTGAGGCCATCTAAGCTACCACCTTCGGCCATCGCCTGAAGTGCTTCGGAAGCCTTTTCCCCAGTTTTAAACAGCATGGCATCGCCAGTATGTGCACTAATAAGTATCGGGGTGAAGTATATCCCTTGAGTTAGGTTTGTAACCTTAACTTCAAGAGAAGCTGCATGTGCTGCGCCTGAGCTAAGAAGTGTGCCTGCGATGAGTGATAGAATACGTGTTTTCATAATTGGCTCTTGTTGATTGTAATTGACATCAATAAGCATGCAGGGCAATTATCGCGAAAGCCTCTCCTAATTATCACAAATTTATCACAGCAAGATCATTTTTTAATATTGAGTGAAAAAGGCAGAACCAGCCCGCAGGCTGGTTTAGGGATTAAAACTTATTGGCTGGTGGCCATTGCGGGTTACTGATTTCATCTTCACCGACCGCAGTTGGCGCTTCAGCGGTAATGGTTGAGGGCGTATCTTCTTTTGGAATGCACACTTCAACAACATAGTTGATCATGTCGTTTTGGCGGATCTCTTCCAGCGCCCCTAAAAGTTGCTCGACACTGGTTACTTTAATACCTTTGCCGCCAAATGCGTCGGGCAATTTGGCAATTTGCCAAGAGGGTAGATCATTATAGCTATATACTTGATTGAGAAGTTTGTCCTGATAATCCACAGGGGGCTTGCGAAAGGGGTTGGGGTTTACCAAGTATTGTTCAATACCGTAAATGCCATTTGCCAATACAAAAACCACGGTATTTTGCCCGTAAGCATGTTGATCGGCTACCGCTTGGCAAGTTTCGTGAAATGCCCCGTCGCCGACAACAACAATTGAGCGCTTATCTGGGTACGCACATTTTACCCCAGTGCCCGCAGGCACAGAGTAACCGATTGAGAGCCAAGCTGCTTGTGCCACAAAACCGCCACGAGCAGGGACTTTAACACGTTGAGCACCAATCAGAGGGAACCCTGCGTCGACAATTAGCACGTCATCTTCAGCCAGCCAACTGCTAATGGCTGCGAAGAAACTGTCATAACCGAGTTGATTATCGGTATTTGGAAAGCTGCAAACAGGGTTTGGTTTACGCAGTCCAGCTAGCTGTGCGGGGGCATGCTTTGCCAATACTTCAAATGCTTCGGTTAGATAGAGCAAGTAATCTTTGAGCATGACGGATGGATAAAAATCGGCGCCCACATAAACACCTTTATGTGCGGATAGTACGGTATTGCTACTGCGGATATCTTGGTTCCCGGTATCTTTGCCTGTTGTCCATGCGCCTAATCCAACGAGGACGCCATCTTCACCAACGAGATCTTGTACTTCTGATGGTGTAAGTGTTACACACCCTTCAAACCACGGATGTGTTTCCGCGATAACTGATTTGCTAAGTGCAGAGGTTACGAAGTGGATTTGACCATCAGGCATTGTATGGTGACGGTTAATGACCTCTAGCAAGTTTAAAAACTCATCTTGCAGGCCAAAACGTTGCAATTCGATCCCTGCCCAAAATATGCTTTTTGGTTTTGAAAGCATAAGTTTCAAGGTTGCCTCAGCCGCTTGTTTGGCACAGCTGACGGTGAGGGTATCGTTTTGCCGCTCTCTTATCCGTCCTTGTGGCCTTTGACACGGACTACGCCAAATATCTTCAGTCACTTCAAAGTAAATAGGGCGTTGTTCACTCAGTAAGGCGGTCAAAGCTGAATCAATTTGATATGGAGCTTGAAGCGCGTTATTGACTCGCTCAGCAGCTACAGTAACTGGGCGAAACATATGAATATCGACAAATTCGTAGCCAGTAGTATGGGAATACAGCAAACCAGCACATTTTGATATCTGGTCTTCTTTATTAGTGGGAGCACCATTGATTAGTATAACAGGTACCTGTTCGACATAGGAGCCAGCTATGGTATTGAGTAAGCTAAATGCCCCCACACTGTATGTCACATATAGTGCACTTGGTCCCTTTAATCGCGCATAAGCATCTGCTGCAAAACCCGCACAGATCTCATTCGCATTGCCTTTAATCGTGATAGGTGATTGGCTATCGGCTAGGATCGTATCTAGCAAACCTGCTGTGTAATTACCAGCGACACCAAACATATGGTCGACGCCGATCTCTTCTAGCCTATCTTTAAAGTAGTCGGCAACCGTGTATTCTTTAAAATTTGTACTCATAAATCTTTCTCTGTTGAGTTCACAAAAAGCGGTTTAGCATGTCGCCCAACCGCCACTTTAGTGTGTTCGCTTACTTGGTATCGAAGTAGCTGAGATCGACCCCAATGACACTTTCAAAGTTTTGGTTGCGATCTATGGGAGCAGCACTGGCAGAGAAGTTAGATTCAATGTACTGGTTGATAAGTTTGCTGGAGTTTTCTTCATAGATAGCCTTGATGGCATCAGATGCGTGAATATTCGTCGCCTCAAAGTACACTTGGCTGAAAGGTTTTAAGCCAAAACCTTTTTCTAGTGCCAAGTCTGTAGAGCGTAATGCACCTTCAACCCATCCTTGGTAATCAGAGAATGCTTCACCACAGGTATAAAGGTTAGGTAGGGGTTCACTGAGCGTTGCCATAACCTCTTTATCATTGGCGCCCACAGCCCATTGGTGTACACCATAACCAAATTGGCGGCTCGCTGGGATATCAAACTTAGTACTGCCTTCCCAAATGCGCGCACTTGTTAAAATGGGCGCAGGAACATAATGCGTGTTGAAAATTTCTTTAAAAAATTTGGTTGCTTGTGCGACAACGGCGGTTGAGGCCGGGTAAATATCATCGGGTACTTCTTGAATGTAATGTGCTTGGTCTGGGTGATGATAGGTTTCACCAATATTTTGTAAGTTACTCCAAAAGTTAATATTTAAGTAATCGCAGTATATTGTTAAAGCTGCTGGACGTTCGTACTTATCATTGCCAATTCGATCTAGTTTTGCCTCTATGTCTTTGGATGGGGTTGTAGTGCGTTCTTGATACATAAGCGCTGCGGCCAACTCATCATTGACTGCATAAAAAGGGTATACTGATCCGGTTGGTAAGTCGGCAAAGTTTGGACCAAACTCAACTGCGGGTCTGCCAGTCGTGCCGCGACCCCACCAAGCAGAGTCATAATAGAGGTTAATCTTCAAAAGAGGCTGATTGCTGGCCGTTTGTAAGGTATTCCAAAGTTGCTCTGAACGTGCTTTATCCAGTTGATTGAACGCATTTGAGCGAACAAATAGCTTTTCCAGCGCAAGTCTGGGCAAACCTAGAATAACCTTTTCTGCTTGCACAGCGCCTTGATGAATTCGGCCGTGTTCGTCTTTATGCGTGTAATGTAAGGTATAAAGCCCTGACTCTTCAGCGTAATCTATCTCATCGATGTTGGTTTGCAGGTGGATATTGTCGGTGCCGACCTCTTCAACCAGTGTATTGGGCAGCGTACTAAACCCATCTTTAAAGGTTTTAAACTGCACATTGGCTGGAAAGTCTTCCAATAATTGATAAGCAACACCTGCGTTCATTTGTGACAGAAAAGTACCGTTAAAGCCAAGCACCCGATACAGCATGTTGATGCACTCTTGTGAGTACCCCATATCCGTGTATAGATCCCACAATGTCCACTCATTGAGGCTTTGCCCTTGCCACTGGCATTCGAGTCTAAATGCTTGCCAAAATTCTGGGCCTCGTACTTCTGGGCGTTGTTGAAATTGAGGGTTTGCTTCTAAAATTCGGTTAAATACGACATTCACGATGTCTTTCGGGTTAACACCTTGCTCAGACTGGTCCAAATTGTATAAATGTGACCAAATAGCATAATTATCCTGCTGTGCATCCGATACGCTAAAGCTCTCTCCTCGGAAAAATAAACGATTATTTCCGCCACTGTTCATTGGAAAGGGCACAATGTCGTTTTGCAAATTAAGCTTTAAAAAGAGTGCCATTAAGTCGTCCATGCCATCAAACAAAAAGCGCATGCCACCTTGCTCTTCTTTTACTGTGATGGTTTTAGGTTCGTTTGAACGTAGGTTGTTAAATTTGATTAGATCTGAATCTAAACGGCCACCGGTTCTGTTTGACCGTTCAAAGATTGCGAGATCTTGGCATTGTGCTTCTTGCTGTAAACGCCATGCGCTATATAGTCCTGACATACCTGCGCCGACAATGGCGACTTTTACTTTAGAAGGGAGGGGTTTATCCGTTATCTCTTTGCCAAATGTGAAATGTGTCATAGTTTTTCCTTAGCCTCAATGGTTAAGTCTACTCTGGCAGACGACTACTCCTATAAAACGACTACTGCGACTGTGCTGCAAAAGCAGATCATTAAATCTGCGATATACATCAAACCTTGCTGGTATTTGTACAAGTTCGTAAAGGCACCTTGGCACGGCTGTTTATGGTGCATTTGAACGAATTCAATTAAATGTAGCACAAAGGTTAAATTTGTGGGTTTGAAGTGAAAGACAGGTGGTTTTTATAAGTACCTTGAAGTATATCAATTAAATTGCCTCTGAAGATTATCTTATGGAGCTTGAGTGGAGTAAGGCATTGAGGCAAACTATATGTAAAACATATGGTTATAATTCACAGCTGTGAAACCTATTTAATGGTGTGAGTGATGCGCTTTAAAGTTGATAACAAGGAAGTCGATCTTGTCCGTGGTGTTGTTGTTTGTACATTGGACACACAGCAAAAACCCATTGATATACGTGCTAAGACATTGCAAGTTTTAACCTTATTAGTTGAAAACTCAGACCGAGTTGTGACCAAGCAAGAGCTACTTGAGCAAATATGGCGTGACCTAGTTGTACAAGATCAAGTACTTGTACAATCTATCAAAGAGATCCGGGATTTGCTCGGGGCAAATACGATAAAAACCTTTCCGAAAAAAGGTTACCGCTGGGTAGCAGATATAGAGTTGGTGCAAAAGGCGGGTCAACCAAAACGCTACTTTGAAGCTAGATTTCTGGCACTAGGCTTTTTGGCTGTTACCCTGCTACTGGGGCTGAGCTACATTGTGTTCGTTAAAAAAAATACCGCCCAATTGCCAACCATAGCCTTTTTGCCTGTCGAAAATCATATGCCAGATAAGCTGCATGAGTGGGTACCTATTAAAGGGATGGATCAATTAACGCATGCACTTGCAAAACAAACCGATTTGCCCGTGAGCAATACGGATAATGTGCTACTCGCGATAGAGCACCTCCAGCAGCGAAAGATAAAAGAGCGACGATCTATCGCACAATTTGTCTTTAAACTTCAACAAAAACTAGACGCTCAATTGATAGTGCAAACAAGGCTGACAGGTTACCCTCAAGATCTGCAATTACACTACACGTTGCACGCACAACAAGGCCCCGAGCAAGGGGTGATTCTCTCGCAAAGTGTCGATGATGCATTCAATCAGCTTATTTCTGTATTGGCACAAAGGTTTGGTCAACGTGAGAGAATGAGTGACCAAAGCTACTACAGTGCCTTTAGCAACCAAGCTTTTGCCAAAGGAGTAAATGCTTACTTGCAACGTAATTTTGATGCGGCTATCACGCTGTTTCGTGGGGCATTAATTGAAGAGCCAAACATGCTAGCAGCAAGGCGGTATTTGGCAGGAAGTTTAGCTAATACGTATCAATTAGAGCAGGCAATTGCTTTGTTGCAAGGGAGTTTAGCTCTGGAAGACCTATCGATGGGCCAAAAAGAACACTTGCGGGCAAATTTGATGATTGGGTACCTGCTTATCCATTGGCCCACAGGTGAAGACAGGGAGCAAGAGTTAGATATGGCAGAGCGATATATTGCTAATGCGAAAGGGCTTGCACAATCGAGCCAAGACAAGCTTTTTATTGCCTACTCTTACGAAGAGTTGGGAAAAATCAAGCGATTACAAGGCCATTATAGCGAGGCGACTCGTTGGCTATTGGCTGCGCTTGAGTATCATCAGAGTTTTCATGGCCAATATGGACAAACAGCTGCCTTAATTGAGTTGGCAAAAATCGCTATTGCGCAACAGGAGATCAGTGAAGCTAAGCACTATTTTGCCAGAGCAAAGCAGGTCGCTGACGAAAGCAACGCTCACCCAAATCAAATTTGGGTGTTACTTGCTCAGGCGGATATGCACCGTGATTTAGGGGATAAAACACGAGCTAGTACTTTGGCACAACAGGCCCTTGATATCGCACACCTTGCAGATAACCCTCACCTTATCGCGCGGGTGCAGGCATGGTTCGCACAAGTGCCTATTCATACAGTGAATTAGAGACTACAGTAGTCAGGTTGTTTTGGCTTCCAGTCAGGAACTGTGTCTCGTTGAGCTACATTGCTCTTTCTTAATTGCTCAACGGCTTTGACAACAGCGGTAGGTTCTACGACTTCATTTTTGACGAAATAGACCCAATCTACATCCTGATAATATTGGCGCATTTCGGTAGACTGGACCAGCTTATTTGGGTCAAACCACTGATTAAAGTTGATTGACATAGGAACCTCTGGGTAGACATCAGCACCGTGTTGGGCAAATAGATAGCCGTTTACATAGTACTTAAGGGTATTGTCAGCAACTTGGAGCACAAGGGTATTCCAACCTTGCAGAGACTCAATGTGATAATCGTATGCGTTGACTTTGGTCCACGGCGTCAGCTGAAAAGTTTCCCAAGAAGTGGCAAAGAGTGCGAGCCGCTCCGTACCCCAACCACCATTAGGTAAATATTCGAAATCCATTTCACTGTAGTTTTTGTCCATTGGCGCTTTGAGCGGGCTGATGGCATAAAATGTTTGTATTACTGCGTCACCGTCCGGGCCATATTGTGGTGCATCGTTAAAATAAACACGTGCAGCGTAGGTGCCTTCTTTGAATTTGCGGCTGTGACACACTTGGGTATGGCGAGTATTTTGAGCTGAGCCATCGGTTTTTGCAGTGATGCGCATCACCGTATTGTTATGGTTGATGGGGTCGGGATGAAATGTGACACCCTCTCGCCACCAAGTCGCATTTTTAATACCAGGATGACCGACTTCATCTCTAATTTGCCAACCATTTTTTTCTGCGTCAGAAAACTGGCTGTAACTAAAGTCATCAAACATGATTTGAGGTGATTTGGCATTGGCGGTTGCACAGATACCAACTGTGCCGGCTACCAATAAGCACGCTTGAGTTTTTATTAGAATTTTATTTATCAGCATGTGTAATTACTCCGTTGTTGGGGACAAGGAGTAGCTTGTTTGAGGTTGCTAAAAAGTGCTAATTAAACTTGCTGAAATATCGAGGTTTTGTTGGTTAAATTATATTAAATTATTGATAATAAACAATATAAAAATGAGTCATACTCATCCATAAGCAGACTCATTGGGCTAGTATTTGATTGTTTAATTGCTAGCTTGTACCTCAACCTCTTGTCCATCGGTTAGACGCTCGGCGCCTCGTACCGCAATACGATCACCAACAAGCAATTGGCGCTCATCATCTGACGGTATGATCTCGACCAATTTACCTTCGCCTTTTCCGACGGTGACAGGTATTTGCTGAACGGTATTATCTTGTGACACTTTGACTATATGGATCCCTGTTTGGCGAATAATTAAAGCGTCTCTATTAATTAGCATAACTGGTTTTTTCGACTGTAGCGGCACCGTGACGTCCACCAACTGCCCAACCGCAAAGGTATGTTGGTCTGCAATTAGTTTAGCCCGCACCTCCACCGTTTGAGAGCGAGGATCTGTGGCTGGGATCACGCTGGTAATGGTGGCTGTGCTTATAGTCGGCTTGTCCAAATCACCGCTTTGTATGGGTAAAGAGATACCCGGTTTTAAGTAGTGTAGATATTTGACTGGCACATATAATCTGGTTTCTAGATTATGGATATCAACAAAGTTGAGCAATTCACTTGCGCGGCTCACTTCTCTGCCTGCACGCTTGAAACGCTCGCTGACGACTCCTGTAAATGGCGCACGAATGGTCGCTCTGGTGAGTTGATCTGCTATTACGCGCAATTCAATTTCTGCCAGCGCGATATCAGACAAAGCTAAATCGTGTTGGTTCTGAACACTATCAACTTGTGTTGCCGCTGCACTGTTGGTTTTCGCCAATTTTTTCAATCGGCTAAGTTCCTGCTTGTGAAACCTGAGGTTCACTTTGGCACGGTTTAACATTTCTTGCTGGCGTGCTCGTTCTAGCTCGAGAGGGAGAGTATCCATACGGACCAGCACTTCTCCTTCGTTTACCTGCTGACCGGGCTCTGCAACAAACAGCAGCCTGCCAGCTAATCCGGCTGTCAATACGACATCTTGCTTGCCATATAGGGTACCGTTGACTGCCAAAGAGCTAGTCAATGGCGCTTGCGTAACGGACTCCACGGCAATTGGCAGTGCGGCGGTACTGATTGAGCTATACATGAATGTGCTGCATGCCAAGGCCAATGAGAAAAATTTAACGGTGAAAGGTGTTTTACGCATTGTTACTTCCTTATTGGTTTGACACTAGATTGAGTGAGGGTTTGTGTTCACTATTTTGCTCTGGGCGAGAGTATTTACCTTTACCTAGCTGTAATAAGCTCGGCATGAGGAGTAGTGTGAACAGGGCGCTTATCGCCATTCCGCCGACTATCACTGTGGCTAGACCGCGGTAAATCTCTGCTCCTACACCTGGTACTAACGTCAGTGGCAACATACCAAACAGACTGGTTAACGTACTCAAGTAGACCGGCCTTGCTCGCAACAGAACAGCTTGACGCACTGCATTTTGCCTAGGCATACCCGCCGCTTCTGCGATGCGAGTCTGATCGACCAACAAAATGGCATTATTCACGACCAAACCAAGCAAGATGATAAAGCCGATCATGGTCAGCAAGTCGAGCGATTGAAAAGTGAATAAGTTGAGAATATAGAGTGCTATTACGCCACCGGCCGCTGCCAATGGCATAACCATGAGCACCAATAAGCTATCTTTAGCCGATTTAAACAGCGCACTCATCAACAAAAATAAAATAAACAGAGCCAGCACAAAGTTAATGGCCATCTCTTGAATTGCAGAGTTCATTTTTTGCGCATTGCCGGAAAGAATCACACCAGCGGTTTCTGGCAGTACTTCTTTGACTTTAGGGATCACCTGTGTGCTTAAAATTTGTTGCGCTTGCTCCAAAGACATGTCTGCTGGTGGCGTTACGACCACGCTAACCGTTCTACGACCATTGACACGACGCAGCTGGCTAGGACCAACAGTACGTTCGACATGCGCCAACTCTCCAACTGTCTGAATAC
Source organism: Pseudoalteromonas obscura (assembly GCF_030135505.1). NCBI lineage: Bacteria > Pseudomonadati > Pseudomonadota > Gammaproteobacteria > Alteromonadales > Pseudoalteromonadaceae > Pseudoalteromonas > Pseudoalteromonas obscura. Next base: position 377,671 of record NZ_JASJUT010000002.1, on the reverse strand, counting down.
CAGCGTCTGGGGTGACGATAGGGAGTGATTTTAAGGCTTCTGGCGAGTCCCAGCTCGAAGCGCGTAAAATAACGTTCATGCGGTCATTTCCGTTAAAGTATTCGTTGATGAATAGTCCGCCAGTAAATGCTTGTATGGCCTGAGAGACGTCTTGACGAGAGAGTCCGGCTTGCGTGATTCGACGATCATTGGGGTGCAATCTCAATTCAGGCTCAGCCATATCTAAGCGTGGTTGTGGTTGTGCGGTTGCCTGTGGAATGGCCTCCTTGACCGCAGATAAAGCCGTTTTAGCACCAGTGATAAGATCATCCATATTTGGACCGGTGATTTCGATATCAATATTACGGCCATCTCCCCCATTGGACACTTGAATCATAGAACCGCGGAATAGGAACACCTGTGTATCGGGCAGGTCGACAAGTATTTCCTCGCGAGTCACTTTCATCAACTCTTCAACCCGTTGAGGATCTGCGGAATAAATAAACCCACCAGCGTTTGTGCCAAATAAGTAAAAATTGAAATCCTTTATGCCCGGCTGCTTTTCCCCAGTGTAATGGGGCATTAGGCGAGCTTTAACGCGTTTTAGCAATTCTTCTTCCATATAGTTTATGTTTCCGCCAGGTGGTGTAACGAGCGAAAAGAAGAAGCCATCTGTAGGTGCTTGGGGCATGAAGTCTGTTTTTGGTAACATGGTAAATGTGATTAGCATGGAACATCCCAATAGACCCACTATCCAGCCTGTTTGTTTCGCGCGTGAGTTGGTTAACTTCATAATAAAATTAGTGAGCTTATGCCAGTATGCTTGATAGGGGTCTTGTTTTGCTTTTCTATCAGGTATGTAACGATTGGCAATTGGAATGATGGTTAATGCGCTGACAAGGGATGCAATAACGGCAATTGAAAGGGTTAGGGCTAAATCAGAAAACAGTTGGCCTTCAATTCCGGCCATAAATAAAATAGGTAAAAAGATGGCTACGCTGGTCGCTGTCGAAGCAAAGAGCGCGCCGGCTACCTGAGTCGCTCCCTTTAGAGCCGCCTTGCCATTTTCGAAGCCTTCCGATTTTAGCCGAGCTATATTTTCTTGCACTATGATAGCTGCGTCGAGGACTAACCCTACAGCGAACGCGAGTCCTGCTAAAGAGATAACATTGATACTGCGATCAAATATATTGAGCGCCAAAAATGCGACCATTAAAGACACGGGTATCGTTGCGGCAATGACCATCGTTGTTTTAACACCGCGAAAGAACAGCCATAAAATGATGCAAGATAGTAGAACACCTAAACCTAAGTTGCTTTTCACTAGCAGTAGGGCGTTTCGAATATGTACAGACGCATCAAAGCTGAGCTCAATACTTAAACCTGCTTCGCTTAGCGGGCCCGCGTTGAGTTCTTTGATGGCGAGGTTAATATCATCTAACAGTGCAACGGTATTGGCGTCGTTAACGCGTGAAATACGGATATAGTAAGCGGGCTGTCCATTCCTACCACTCATACCAAGCCGATCAGAGAAAGTCTCTTTCACGGTGGCAATATCGCCTAAATAAATGGGTCGATCATTGGAGTATCCGACGCGCATTTGCAGCATATCTTGTAAGTCATATTGCCCTGTAAAACGCACTGTGTACTGTCTACGGCCAACATTGGCGAGCCCCGAAGATGTGTCTTGGGAGGCACGTAGCGTTTGCCGAATTTGATTGATACTGATCCCCAGCGCTGCCGCCTTGTGTGGGTCAAATGTTACTCGTAATTCACGGTCTCGTTCACTGGCCAAATCAACTCGAGATACCCCTTGGATTTGCGATAGCCGAGGTTCAATGATCTCGTCTATTTGCTTTTGGTATTGCGCCATATCAAAGCTTAAGCCTTGTTCACCAGCATCGAGCGGTGTAACCAGCAAGGTGGCTGCAGCAGTTCCGCCGCCTCCACCAAAGCCGCCGCCAGCCGAGACAACTGGATCTAATGCATCCAGTGGCAGAGGAGGAGCTTGATTCAGGTTAGTTAAGACATCCAACATTGCCTGTTGCATATCGGTGCCAATGGCGAAAGTGAGCGAAATAAAACCGTTTCCGCGATTGATTACGGTATCAACTTCCAGTGCTCCTGGTGTATTTTTTACTGCGTTTTCTAGCGGCTCAATAATGACGGATTCTATTTCTTCAGGGGCAGCTTGTCGCCAGCCAGAAAAAATGGTGATTTGAGGTTGTTCGATATCTGGTGTAAGTTGAATTGGTAGTTTAAATATACTTAACAATCCAAACACCATGACTAAAGCCAGAATGACTATCACACTGGCTGGGTTTTTTAGGGAACTGCGCGTTAAATTCATCACAACATCCAAGTTTAACAGTACATGATGGAGTGTAACGATTGAGGGAAAAACTGCCAGTACCAAAAAATCAGCGGCTGACAAATGACACGATAAAAGGTACTTTTCTCGCGTTTGATTGCAATTTTGCAATAAGCTGTAACAATTTTTCATTGATTGAAACGTATTGCGTTGACACGCAATTTAAGAAGACTATGAGCTTACTACTAAATCGGTGAAGTTTAGGTCATACCTAGTGGGACTGAATATGTGTGTTTAGGAAGTGAAAACTCGTAGTGTATAAAAAAATTCATACTTAAAATGTATGCAGCTTATAAACTGACTTGAGATTGATGTAGGTTAAGAATATCGCCATATTTCAAAGTTTATCTGTATATGTTTTGGACGCTGAATTAGAATCGCGTCATAAGTTTAGGGACGGCCTTTTGAGGTGTATTCATGCATGACTGAACGCATTGGGATGCGGATTAGGTTAATGCGAGATAACTGCTTTTCAAAGGAAAAAGTTTAAGGACAAACAGCCTAGCACTTGATGTTTTAATACAGTTAAAAGGAGTATCGTCATGTTTGTTGCCTTGAAATGGGATCATCAAATAGGGGCGCATTTTGTATCTTGGGTTGTCGTAGAGTGCTCTGCGGTTAGAGATAAATTTGGTTTGCCTCAAGCAGTACCGCCACGTCGAGATGTCGCTTACTTTGTCAATCCGCACACCGCTGAGCAAGATGCAAAAGCATTTGCGGATCATAAAAACGGTGTGACCAGTGTGTCATATAAACCGGAATACTCACCCTATCTATCTGATCATCATGGCTTTGTGCATTACCAATGGGATCATACGTACCTTGAAGAATTGATAAAACATGCGGTGTTGTATTGGGAGGATGGTTTGCATGTCAAAAACCAGCCGTTTAGGGATGATATTGCGTATTTTATTTGCCCATTAGAATCCGAGTCGGATAGCCGGTTTTTCGCCCAATATAAATTAATGCTAGAAGGGCAGTGTTTGTTGCACAGTGCTTAAGGGTTGTTGAGTGAGGGTGGAGTGGGCACCCTCAATTAATTATTGTGCTGACAACACATCTTGTGCTGAAAAGGTCGGGAATTGACTGGGCTTAAAGCGATTAATGTTATTCAAAAATCGACTGTCTTTTACTGGTAAGGTGGCGGATCCATAGTCATATTGATTGAGTTTATCACGCAGTGCTTGGTTAGTTAGCCCGTCACCGTGCATATGGTACCAACTGATGATAGGAGGCGTGACAAAGCGACCATAATCATTTTCGGCAATTTCATTACTTTTTGCAAATCTCAATGCGTGAGTGAGTAGCCCATCTTTGTGATATACGATTTTTAAGTGTCCGTTTTCAAAAGGTAGCTGATCTTTTGATTTGGTGAAAAGGTCACCGTGTGCACTATAACTCCCATGAGTGACCATACCATCAAGAGTCCATACGGCAGCATATTCCCAGTCATGACGGTGTCCGCCGCCTAAATAGGGAATGACTTGGTCTTTCTTAAAATATAGTGCATAGAAATGCGCGCAAAATCGACCTGTATCAGTTTCTTTGCAGGCATACCTGTGTACAGTATTTGAAGTCGACAGAAACTGTCCATCACGGCAACTTCCGCCAAGAGCACCAGATGTTTTTAGTCCTGAATTTTGTTGTCCAGTTCGGCTAATGCCAGCACTTGGCAAGCAGCCATCTGTGTCAAAATCAAATACTGGTTCGGTGTTATTGATAATATAGCTAGGCGGTAATGCAGGATCTAAGGCTGCAAAGTTGTTTGCCATTGTGCTGTTGGTGAATACAGCACAACTTATAATGAATGCGCTAGATGCAATCTTGTTAGTCATAATATTCCTTGTTTTTAGAGATTAAAAGATTACTTATGTCATTAAGCATGACATGAAGAAAAATGCTTCGAAACTAAATACTAGGCAGTGATTATGACGAATTGTATATTAAATGTTAAGTTTAGTTTTTTTGTTCTATTTCAGCGTGTGCTTTTTTTAGATAGTCTTGTTTTACAATCTCGAGTGCATCAAGCACTTGTTGGGGAGGAACCTGGTTTTGTTCTAATAACATAATTAAGTCAACGGCGAGTTTTACATGTTGCGGTGCTTGTTCAACCGTGGTGGGCTTATTCATTCTTTAAATTGTCTCTTTTTAGATACTTGCTCTATGGCAACTTCAATGGCGACCTCGACCCGTTCTTCCATTTGCTGTCGTTCAGATTGTGGTAGGTAAAATTCCATATCGACATCGTAACGGATGTAGCGAGCTGGTAACTGATTGAGGACGGTACAACAAAAGTCAGCCATTACGTTTTCGTCGTACTTTTCGTGTAGCTTGCGCTCCACAATTTGTTCGAGCATAACTTTCTCATAATAATTATGCAAATCATCATGCAGTTTCATAGTGTTAACTCCCTCATGATCCCCCTTAGTATCATTTAAAGTCTATATCATAAAAGTTGAGTACGCGACTTACCAAGTCGGTTAAATTTGTCTTAAATAGAGTCGATGTTTAGGACATCAATTTTGGCTTGATATATATGGGGATGCTGTTAAAGCATTAAAAAGTTGTTGATGGACGGTGACCAATGCATCTGTATCGCGTTGATAACCGCCGCCAAGAGCGCACATTAACGGGATTTGGTGCTCATAACAATAGTCTAAAATAAACGTCTCGCGGTTGAAAACGCCTTGCAAGGAAATATTGAAATGACCGAGTTCGTCTTTGTCGAATATATCCGCTCCGGCATTGTATAAGATGATATCGGGCCGGTGCATACGCACGCATAAGTCCATTGCTTGTTTGAGTGTGGTTAAATAATCGCTATCTTGAGTACCTGACGGTAGCGCAAAGTCATAGTCGGAGGATTCTTTTAATCTTGGAAAGTTTTGTTCACAGTGTAGTGAACAGGTCACAATATTGGCATGTGATTGCAGTATTGACGCTGTACCATCGCCTTGGTGCACATCGCAATCTAGGATCAACACAGAGTCGACTTGGCCTGTTTCAAGGAGTTCGCAGGCGGCGATGGCTAAATCATTAAAAATACAAAACCCGCTGGCCCTGTCACCAAATGCGTGATGATAACCGCCGGCTAAATTGGCTGCAAAACCATGTTTTAGTGCGTGATTTGAAGCTGCGATGCTGGCCCCAACAGAGGTTAAGGTGCGTTCAACGAGTTGTTTTGACCAGGGAAACCCCATACGTTTTATCTCGGCGCTAGTCATCGTGCCATGGCAAAATGCTTTGATATAATCTTGGCTATGGCAACGACTCAGCTGCTGATGGGACGCTTTTTGGGGCACAGGTTTAATATGAGACTCTAGCTCTGAATTAGCTAAGCGAGTTTTGAGTTTGTGGTATTTGCTGATAGGGAATCGATGTCGAGATGGAAGTTCTAAGCTACTATAAATCGGGTCGTAAAACAGCATGTCAGCGATTGCCTTGCTTTTCTAATTGCTGGATTTTTTCTTCTGTTGCTGATATTGCTTTACGGCAACGCCCTAAACGCGTGTGCAACGCTAAAATTTCGGCATTCAGTTTGGTATTTTGCTCTGCGTTAGCACCGTCCAGCTGGGCACGACGAATATCTATCATTTCCTGTAATCGACGTTCAAACTCATGGTTTTGAGATAGCTCTTGGTACAGTTCGTGGGAGGATTGCATGATCCGTTGTACAGCTTTTTTGTAAACCTTGGCTTTTTTCGGTTGACTGAGCTTATTTTCTTTTGCCCATACAGGAGTCGATTTTAATACCTTGATGATGGCCTGCATCTGCTCGCCAATTTGTTCAACCGCAAATTGGTATGCATGACGATTTTGCTCTGGCGGTAAGTGTTTGAGTGCCTGTTGTATTTCATCGACATAATCGGTGAGTAGCAAGCTTTTGGTGTGGAATAAATGACTGTCAAACAAACTCGGTTGATTTTGAATGTAACGGTTTTTGTCAAACCATTTTGCTTTGTCAAACTGATGAGCCTGAGTAGCAAGCTGTTCAAGTTTACTTTTGAGCTTTAGAAAAGCCTGGCTCATGACATATATGCCTCAAATATTAACTTGCCAGCTAAGACTATGACCACAGTATTAAAGATAGGTTTAATTAGCTTACTGCCAAATTTTATTGCTGAATGAGCACCTATCCATGCGCCAAGCATTAAAAAAGCCCCCATGGTGACGCCAAGTAAAAAGTTTACATGGCCAAGTGCAACAAACGTGATGAGCGAAATAAAATTCGACACAAAGTTCATTGAACGCGCCAGGCCACAATTTAGCAACAAACTCATTTTATACAGTAAGCTGTTGGATGCGGTCCAAAAAGTGCCCGTCCCCGGACCTGCAAGGCCATCGAAAAAGCCAAGAGACAGACCTTGCAACCACTGTTTAATTTTCAGAGCTGGGGTCTTCTTGGGTAGTGTGTTTAATTCCGTAGAACTCAGGCTACCAAATAAGCTGTAGAGTGCGACCACGATGATGATTATGGGCAGTAGCTTATTAAGTACTTCGATACTTAGTTTGTCCACAAGTAGCGTGCCGAGGATTGCGCCGATGGCTGTGGCGAGTGTGGAAGCTGCCCAAAATCTTGGGTTAAATAGCTGTTTTTTATAGTAGGTGAAGCTCGCTGTCAGTGAGCCAAAGCTGGCTGCTAACTTATTAGTTCCCAATGTAACATGAGGCGGTAGCCCAGCTGTTAACAATGCAGGTACAGTCAACATGCCACCGCCACCGGCGACAGCATCGATAAATCCAGCAGCCAAAGCAACCGCACATAAAAGTGCCCAAGTTAGCGGGTCAAAAGCGAGTTCAAGCATTATTAATCTATTTGTCTAGCAAAGGGTGGCAGCGTGTCTAGCATGGCTTTTCCGTAACGTTTGGTTACGAGACGCCTATCAAGTATCGTGATGCGACCAGAATCAGTTTCCTTGCGCAGAAGTCTACCACAGCTTTGCACTAATTTCTTTGCAGCATCCGGTACAGTAATAGATAAAAACGGATTTCCGCCCTTTGATTGAATAAATTCAGCTTGTGCTTCTTCGACTGGTGAAGTCGGCACCGCAAATGGTATTTTAGTAATTATTAGATTTTCAAGGTATTTTCCTGGCAGATCGAGACCTTCCGACAGGCTTTGTGTGCCAAACAAGATACTTCCAGCGCCTAAGTCTACGGCGGCTTTATGACGGCTGAGTAGGGCCTCTCGAGACATTTCACCCTGCACTAAGATATTTAGTTTTTGCTTACGTAGGGCAGAAACAACATGGTCCATTTGCCAGTAGGAGGCAAATAGCACTAAATTTGCTTTCTTTTTATCCAAATACTCAGGCAAGGCCTCGGCCAAAAAGTCACTAAATGTTTTGTCAGTGGGTTCGACTGTGGTTTTGGGTAGATGTAACGTCGCTTGCTTTTGGTACGCAAATGGAGAGTCTGCTTTGATAAATTTGACCCCATCTTCACCAACTAAACCGCTTTCTTTGGAGAAGTGATCAAAGCTGCCAAGTGCGGTTAAGGTCGCTGAACATAACACTGCACCAGCGCACTCTCGCCAAAGTTTGTCTTTTAAATAAAACCCAACTTCAATAGGGCAATCACATAATAAGTAGTCGTGATGGTTTTTGTATTCCATCCTTTTTATCCAGCGCGCATGCGGGGTACTTTCCCCCTTGGCGGCATAGCTAAACCATAACTTATTGAGTTGTTCTAGTCGATTAATGTACAGCCCACTTTCAACTAAAAGCGGATCCGCTAAAAATGGTTGCACGTCGCCATCGGATACATCTGTCGTGAGTGCATCATGCATTTTGTTTAATGCCCTTAGCGCATCTAGCGTCGCATCTGCGATATCTTTGGCTTGTGTTGTTAAAGACTCTGGTACGTCGCCATGAACAAATCGATAGGTGTCATTGTCGTTGTATTCAAAATTAGCCTGATCCAAACTATCACGCACAATTCTGAGAAATTTTCCAGCATCATTGACTGCATCGTTAAGTTTGAAGTTTTGACCGATCGCTTTTTGTGACACTATGGTGTTGGCCATTTTGCCACTGAACTTGAGTAACTTCTCAAGCCACTCTATGGTGCCTTTGATAGTCGCAGCCGCTGACGAAAAGTCACGGGTGATATGTGGTAGATGATGCGCTTCATCAATCACGTAAAAAGTGTCTTCCGGTTCAGGTAAAATTGTACCACCGCCAAGTTCAAGGTCCGCTAATAGCAGAGCATGGTTAATAACCAGTACGTCCATTTGCGCTATTTTTTGTCGTGCCAAATGAAAAGGGCATAAATGGTGTGATTTCATTTGCCTTTGACAAGCGTGTTTGTCGCAGGCAATCAGGTTCCATACTTTGTCTGGAATAGTGTCTTCCCAGCTATCTCGGTCTCCGGCCCACTGTTTGTTTTGATATGCATTGGCCAGCTCGCGCAAGCATTTTTGCTCCATATCGGTCAGTGGTGAAGAAGTAGTCGGTACCAAAGACATTTGCGTGTCATCTTCGTTCACTGCTGCTATCAACTTTTGCACACAGATATAACGCTGACGGCCTTTGACTAAATCGAATTTAAAGTCGATACCACTGTGCTCTTTAAAAAAGGGCAGCTCTTTTTCGATTAGCTGCTCTTGTAATGCAACTGTTGCGGTAGATATGACTAGCTTTTTCTTTTTTGCTAACGCTAAAGGCAGCGCACCGAGACAGTATGCGAGAGATTTTCCCGTGCCCGTACCCGCTTCTATGACACATATACGCTGTGATTTGTGGTACTCACCAGCAAGAGTTTTGGCGATTTCAGCGACAAGGTAGTTTTGGCTACTGCGCGGGCGGTAGTCCGTCAATTGCTGGGCGATATTCTGATGGGCATGACGTACGGTTTTTTTTAATGAGTCTGACAACATGTGGATCGCCTAAGCAAAAAAGTATGGATATAATTACAGGGGTGTATTTTAGGCGGGGTTCACAATTGGCACAAGCAGTATATCCGGGCTTTATTTTGTCTCGGCAGCAAACTTCATATAAAGGTAAGACGCGCTTGTGTTATTGGTTAAAGACACAACAGGGTGCAACTAAGGCGTTTGTTGAACATGAAAAAAGTGTGTTTTTTGTTAAGCAAATACACCAAGACATTGTAAAAACGCGTTTAAATCAGGTTAATTGCCAATTTCAACTTGCTCAAGTGCCACTTAAACATTTTGATCAGTCCCAAGTTGTAGCGCTATATTTTTCAAGTTTAAGCGACTTTTATTTAGCCAAAGAAACGCTTAACGGACATGTGCCATTATATGAAGAAGATATTCGCCATGCCGATAGGTATTTAATGGAGCGTTATATCAAAGGTAGTGTTTGGGTTACAGGCGTATCAAAACAAGGTAACGGCTACCTTGAATTACACAATGCTAAATTAAAAGCACATCCTTCCTTTATACCACAGTTAAATATGTTGTCTTTGGATATTGAGTGTAGTGGAGATGGCGTTTTATTTTCTGTCGGCCTTGTAACGCAGTCGGAAAAAGTCGTGATTATGATTGGAGTTCCCGAACCGAGTGATATCAATATTATTTGGGTTGAAGATGAAATATCACTGCTGAATACGCTGCAAGAGCTTATCAATCAGCTAAACCCTGATGTACTGATTGGCTGGAACGTCATTGATTTTGATTGTGTGGTACTACACGAGCGAGCACAGGCGTTAGGTGTCTCTTTAAATATTGGCCGCGATGGTGATGCTATGCAAGTATCAAGCGGTAATTTCACCCGAGTGCTGATCCCCGGGCGGGTAGTTATCGATGGTATTGATACTATGAAAAATGCAACATACCACTTTGAAACCTTTAAATTAAGCTTTGTTGCTAAGTCAGTTTTAGGTCGAGAAAAGCTGATTGGTCAAGATGACCGATTAGAAGAGATCGTTAGGCAATTTCACGAAGATAAGACCAGCCTAGCCAAATATAATTTAGAAGACTGCATTCTTGTATGGGATATTTTCCAACAACAGTCTTTACTGGACTTTGCGATAGCCAGAACGCGATTAACCGGCCTCGAGCTTGAGCGCATGGGCGGGTCGGTCGCGGCTTTCACCAACCTATATTTACCCCCATTACATCGTAGTGGTTACATTGCGCCAAACCTCGGCGAGCACGGGTTGAATTTCGATAGCCCAGGTGGTTATGTGATGGATTCAAAGCCAGGGCTTTACCAAAATGTTTTAGTGCTTGATTTTAAAAGCCTATATCCATCCATCATTCGCACATTTTGTATTGACCCAATGGGACTTATTGAAGGAGGCCGAAACACTTACGATGCTATTCCCGGTTTCAATAAAGGGCTGTTCTCCCGGGTACACCATCATTTACCAGAGTTGGTCGAGCAGCTTTGGGCTGCCCGCCACCGCGCCAAACAAGATGGTGAGCATATGTTGCAACAGGCCATTAAGATTATTATGAATAGTTTATATGGTGTGCTTGGCTCAAAGGGGTGTCGTTTTTATGACCCTCGGCTGTCTAGTTCAATTACGATGCGCGGTCATGAAATAATGCAAACAACACGGCGTTGGATCGAAGAGTTGGGCTACGAAGTCATATATGGCGATACAGACTCGACCTTTGTTCAAGCACCAGACACATTTTCACACCAAGCTTGCCTAGATCTGGGGAAAAGCTTGATGCATGAGATAAACACGCGCTGGGAAAAAGAGTTAAGTGAAAAATATCATTTACAGAGCTTTTTGGAGATTGAGTTTGAAACTCATTATCACCCATTCTTTATGCCAACTATTCGTGGCCAAGAGACAGGGTCAAAGAAGCGCTATGTGGGTCAAATTGAAAAAAATGGTGAGCATGAACTTGTTTTTAAAGGTATGGAAACAGTGCGTAGTGACTGGACAACCATTTCTAAAGAGTATCAGCAAGCGGTGATAAGGGCATTATTTGATGGTCAAAGTGTGACAGAGGTGACCGAGCATTACATTGCTTTGATCACGTCAGGTAGTGTTGATGATAAGCTCATTTATAAAAAACGTTTAGGCAAACCTCTGGATGCCTATGTTAAAAATATACCTCCTCATGTTCGAGCTGCGAAAGAGGCGACGAGGCTAGGATATGTCAACGGTCTTGGTAAAGGCAGCCAAATAGCTTATTTCATCAGCCAATCAGGTCCACAGTTGTACATTAAAGAACTTAAATTGCTCGATTATACCCACTATATAGAAAAGCAAATATTACCAATCTACAAAATGTTGCCGAACGTTGATGAGAATACCATTAATTTGGCAGGGCAGCGCTCTCTTGATTTGTAAATCTCAAGAAGCAACTTTTTATTGCTTTGTAATATTCGAGATTTTACCGCACAACAGTTAGTCAATCGATAAAATTGCTTTTGCAGCGATGTAAATTTCAAGTCCGATTTATGCAAACTAATTGTATTGTTTTGATTTTTCAGATTAATTATTAGGCATTTAAAATAAAAATAAAAATATTTTTTTTAACGTGATTCGCGCTTGCTTTTTTTGCCTCAAGCCAAAGTTGTTTTTTTATTGCACGCTTGGGCTGTGAAATTAATTAAAAAATTAATTCATATTGGAGTAAGTGTTTATTAACTTCAAAACATTATTAAAAATAGAGGTCTTGCTGTTTAAATCTTGTTAGTGAGTGTTAACTCTCTCTTGTTTGACGTTTAACATGCGTGGCGATTAGTATCCCTGCCGAAATTTCAAAACAGGCCACTTAGAGCCAGAAATAAAGACTTATAAAACTCAAGCTTACCAAGACAAGGTAGGCCCAGGGAGAATCACATGTTGAACACTAAAGTAACTAAGGCAGTGCGTATCGCACTAGCATTGGGTGCTGCTTCTTCAGCTGCTTTTGCAGCGAATGCAGTAGCTGCAGAAGGTGCAGAAAAAGTAGAGCGTATTGAAGTCACAGGCTCACGTATCAAGCGCGTTGATATGGAAGGTGCAAGCCCAGTTGAAGTAATCACGACAGCTGATTTTGAAAATCAAGGCCGTGTATCTGTTGCTGAAGCACTACAAAGTGTTACCTCTAACAGCTTTGGCTCTGTTGCTCCAAGTTCAGGTAACAGTGGACAGTCACAAAGTACTGTTAGCCTTTTAGGTGCTGGTGCAGGTCGTACGCTAGTGTTGGTAGATGGCAAGCGTCTTGGTGGTTCTCCATCACTTAATGCCGGTGGTGCAAACCTAAGCTCAATCCCTATGGCGGCGGTAGAGCGTATTGAAATTCTTAAAGACGGCGCATCTGCTATTTATGGTTCTGACGCAATTGCAGGTGTTATCAACGTAATTCTTAAGAAAGACTTTGAAGGTGCGGCATTTGATATTCAAGTAGGTCGCCCAGAAGCTGATGGCGGCGAGACTAAGCAAATGTCACTGTCGTTTGGTGTAAGTTCAGACAAAGGTAACATTACATTTGTATATGACCACCAAGAGCGTCGCGCTATCTTCGACCGCGACCGTGACTACACCAAAGCAACATGGGAAGATAAAAACGGTGACGGTGTAATTTCACTTGGTGATGAAACGACAGGTATTAGCGTTTTTGGTGCGACTGTTGTAGATAGTAAAGGCAACCATCACGCATCACCAAAGTGTAATGAGTTGAAGAACACTGTACCTGGTTTCGTTGGTATCCTTGACCAAGGTACAGGCAATGGCGGTATCGGTAACGGCGAAGTATGTGGTTATGCATTTGCAGATGTATCAGCAAACATGGCGTCGACAAAGCGTGACTCAATCATGACTAGCCTTGCGTATGAACTAACTGATGATATCGAGCTTTACGCACGTGGTATGTTCAGCCGCAATGACTCTTTTGGTCGTTATGCACCAGCCGCGGCACCGTGGGCAAATATGTCGGCAGACAATGAACACAACCCACTTGATGAAACTGCTAAGGGTAAGTTCCGCTGGTACCAACTGGGCAACCGTGATGGTGAAGTAACCGATTATCAGCAAGACTACTTATTAGGCCTTAAAGGTATGTTTGGTGATACAGCTGAGTGGGAAGTGTCATATCACAAAGCACGCCTTGACTACCGTACTGCGGGTCGTTACTACTTAAGCTATGCAGGCCTAGCATATAATGCGCAAGAAAATATTGATATGGGTTCTGAGCAAGGTATCAATAACATGCGTGCGACAACGTATGTCGAAAGTCAAAGCGACCTAGATCACTTCTTCGCTGGTCTTGGTTTCGAGTTTGGTGAGCTTCCTGGCGGTATGATCAGTCACTATGTTGGTGGTGAGTACTTTGAAGAAGTTTTAGACTCAAAGTTTGATGCACAAAGTGATGCGAAACTAGTTGGTGGTAACGCGGGTGCTTCAGGTATGGGTGAGCGTGATGTGACTGCTTTATTCTACGAAGTAGCCTTCCCAATTCTTGATAACCTAATTGTAAGTGCGGCATACCGTTATGACGACTACAGTGACTTTGGTAGTGTAGGTAACCCAAGTGTTAAACTTGAGTACCGTCCATTTGATGACCTACTAGTTCGTGGTTCATACTCAGAAGGTTTCCGTGCGCCAACGCTTAAAGAGCTATATGGTGCTGAATCAGAGGGTAGCCCAACGACTACTGATTATGTAGCATGTAAAAATGGTCTACCGGCTGGTGCAAGTGAAGACCAAGTTCGCGAAGCGTATCTAAACTGCCCGCAAAGTGCATATAATGAGTTAAGAAAGAGTAATGAAAACCTAGGCGCAGAAGAATCTACGTATATCAACTTAGGTGTTGTGTATTCTGGTTTTGAAGATGTTGCGATTAAGGTGGATTACTTTGAGCTTGAAATTGACAATGTAATTTCATTAATCACAATCCAAGACCTTGTTCATATTGAAAACGGCAACAAACTTGATGAAGTTTATGCTAAGTTCCCTGAGGTGAAATTAAGCCGTGCTGCGAATGGCGCGATAGAAGGCTACTCTCACACACAATATGCAAATGGCTCATTCATGTCACGTAAAGGTTTTGACATTGACTTGTCTTACAACCTAGACACAAGCTTCGGTGAGTTTAAGTTTAAGAAAGTAACAACGCTATTAACAGAAGTTGGTGAAGACGTATACTTCTCTGGCCCTATGAGTGACCAAAAAGGTGCTCCAGATCAGCCAGATTGGCGTTCTCAGCTTTCAGTTAACTACTCTGCTGATAGCTTCTCTGTAAACTGGACAACTGATATTATCGCTGGCACTCATGAGAGCGATGTGGTTCAAGTTGATTCAACAGGCAACCCTTACATCGTTTACTCAGGTGACGTACCTACTTATGTTACACATAACTTGAATGTGAAATACTTCACTGAGAGCTACGGTACATTCACAGTAGGCGCACGTAACCTATTCGATAAGGGTGTTTTACTAGATAGTAAAGGCAAATGGATTGATGACGCAATGTACAATGCGGGCCATATCGGTCGCGAATTGTTTGCAGGTTACAGCATCAGCTTCTAAGTTGCTTAGTTAATTTAATCAAGCCCCGCTTTATGCGGGGCTTTTTTGTACTTGGCTGCTTAAATGTTGAGTTTCCCCTATTAAGTCTGCGTTCTGAACAAACGAGCACTGGTTCTTTCACATTGATTTTCAGCAAGTTAAAATCCATCTATGAGTCGCTTACTTGATCGCAAGGGTTTTTCTTACTGATAAGGCAGGCTCAACAATACTGACTTTTGTTAAAAATCAGGTCCATGCATGTTTTTTGTATCCACTTTGAGCGCAAAGCTCATTTCGGCATATCAATAGCGTGTTGAGTGCTCTCTAATGACCCTTTTCGAATTAAGACTCGTCTATTTGTTATAGTTTCAATTTGTTTTTCTATTTGATTAAAAATAAAAGCGCTTTAGATGCATTAGCTTGACGCTTTTGCAGAATTTTTTTGACAACTGTTGGCGCGCTTCTAACGAGGAAGTAAGGCATCAGTTCGTACCTTTAATATAATTAAAACCATTTAACAGAGTTGGTGAAGGAAAGTGCTAAGGGCCGCGTTACTGGGTACGCTAACGAAATAGATGAGCTGACCGTAAAAATGTGCAGCCAGTTACCATCATCGACGCAGCTGATATCGCTATGTCAGGCGTAACCTGAATGCGGTGGGGGAATCTACTAGTGGTGGTGCTATTCAAGCTGCTGTGCAACCTGATTCGGTGCTAACAACACACTTTTACTAGTGACAAGCAGTTGCATAGTGTCTTAAGGCTCTGTTCTAGTATTGATATCAGCTCAATTTCTCCGCCGTTAGTCAAGCGTGTTGAGGCGCTTAAAAGGCGGCACAGAAAAACAACTTTTTGTCGTGATACAGGCGGCTAAAGCGTACGAAGATTTATAAGGTTCATGCCTATATAAATTCAGCTTTAGAAAATGTGTCAGCTCAACTACAGCGGCACACCAGAGTTGCTGTGTTGGAGTGAGCGTAACAACTTGTTCATCCAAGGTAGTATAGTATCTGCAAATGGTGATATAGAAGCAGTATGCAACTGCATCATAGTTTTGTATAGGACTGGTTGAAAAATAGCAACAATGAGCAAAGTCACGGCGCTTAATCTTGAGTTTGGAGTAATGGCTTCAACAAGCCGTCTTGGGAGAGAATTCGCAGACGCTGTGATTCCGGCTAGCTTCAGTGTGACGTATTCAGTAATGTAATCCAAACCAGTAAACGGTGGGTTTCTTGGGTTATATGGTCGAGGCAAAAGTTTTAGTGTTGCTACTACTCAGGCAATAGGAACTTTGTCTTCACTTCAGGTTTTTTATTTCGGTATATTTGCGCCTCTGTTAATAAGGGCTTGTATGTTTGAAAGTGACAATCTATGTGCAGTTTAATGATAATATTTGTTTGGGTAGAGTTGCACATATCGAAACGGTTACTTACCATCGCATCGTTAACTTCAACAGTGCGTTTATACATAATGACTTCATCCACGGCTTAAACGTCGAAGTTCGCAGTGGTTGTACAGGTGAAGCGGTAGACGTAGGTCTCTACGTTAATACAATTGGCGACCGGACTGGCACACTTAATGGTCGTGTTATTCAAAAGCATGCTCCTGTTTTACAGCCCCCACCTTTATCACTGAATCAAGTTATTAGTCATAAGATTGGTTGCGAGCCTTGCTATGCTGACATGTACACCCGTAGCTGCTACTCACAAGCTGATTACACTCCAAAATTTCAAAGACTTGGCTCTGATTGGGTTAAAGCCTGTTACTTATTTACAAGAACGTACTAACAAATGGCCTCTTTTATGACCTTATTCATAAGTAGCCTTACCTGTTTTGTGTAAAAAAAATAGATGTCTTGTAGCTTAAGTATCTACTTGAAATAAATTTGTCTAAAAAAACCTGTATAAGGAGGTTTTTTTTCATTTGTTTTGTTGTGTTTTTTGGGATTGTTAGTTCCTTTTTTGTTTTTTTTGTTTCTATTTTGTTTTTGTGGTTGTTTGTTTTCTGGTCTTCACTCCTGTTTGATTTCATGTTGTTGGAATATTTTATTTGTAAATTGCTGTTTGCTTTTGAAATGTTTCTTTTGGTTTTGCTTTGTTTATGTGGTTGTTTTTTAGTTGCCTTTTTGTTTTATTTTGGTTTTTCTACATGCTTCATCTTGATTGTTGGTTGGGCTTTCCAGAGTTACCCAAAAGGATACGCTTGCTTTCTATTTTTATTTTGTGTTATTTTTTAATTGTAGTTATTGCAATTGTTGCTCGTATTAACTGGTTTTTACAAGCTTGCATGAGTATTTACTTTGTGGTTACTATACTTGCGTTGTTACATATGAGGTACACAAAATAGTAACGTGTTTAACCTCGTATTGAAGGCAAGATTAAAATAATAGCTTTTCCAAAAAAGCCCAGGGAGAAATTGAATGTTAAATAGTAAGATCTCAAAAGCAGTTCGCTTAGCGATCGCTTTTGGTGCTGTTTCAGCGACAGCTATTGCGACAAACGCTAACGCAGCTGACGGCGAAGAAATTGAAAAAATTGAAATCACAGGTTCTAGTATCAAAGGTTCTGACCTTGCTGGTGCTCTACCTATCAACGTGATCACAGCTGAAGATATCAAAGCGACAGGTGTAACGTCTGTTCCTGATCTTGTAGCTCAAATCCCATCAATGCAGGGTTTCACAACTCCTGTATCATCTGTTGGTGGCGGCGGTGGCGGTACGTCAACTGCATCACTAAGAGGTATTGGTGAGCAATATACTCTAGTATTATTAAATGGTCGTCGTCTTGCTCCATCTGGTTCAGGCAACTCAATCGACTTAAACACAATTCCACTTGCTGCGATCGAGCGTGTTGACGTTCTAACTGATGGTGCATCAGCACTATACGGTTCAGATGCAATCGCTGGTGTAATCAACTTCATCACTAAAAAAGAAGTTGACGGTACAACAATCGCTGCACGTACTGACCGTCCAAAAGATGGCGCTGAATCAGTTAACCTAAGTGTTGTAACTGGTTTTGGTGACCTAGATTCTGACGGCTTCACAATCGTTGCTTCACTAAGCCACGACACACGTGAATCTCTACGTTCAAAAGACCGTGACTTCGCGAAGACTGGTCTACTTGAGTTCACTCATAACGGCAATCAGTACTATGACGTTCAGGGTTCTTCAAACGCTATCCCTGGTAACGCTTTTGTTGGTTTAAATGACGGTTCAAACGTTGCATTTACTCCATATGCACTTTCAAATGGTAACAAGTGTGCGCCAGATAACGCATTCGCACCAGGTAGCAACTTCTGTTCATTTGACTACACTAGTACTCTAGAAATCGTTCCAGAAGACGAGCGTACGTCACTAATGCTTCAAGGTGATTTCATCTTAACTGATGACATGAACTTATTCTCTACAGTTGCATTTACAAACTACCTAATGACGCCACGTATCGCGCCAAACCCTACTGGTAACATTAATATCGGTACAGAGAGTGTTCTATACGACAAGTACGTTGTTCCTAACTTAACTGCAGAGCAGCTTGCATCAGGTGTTGATACATTCCGTGGTCGTTGGAGAGCACTTCCAGGTGGTAACCGTACTACTGAGTGGGAAACTGATTCACTTAACACTATCGTTGGTTTAGAAGGCACAATTGCTGATACTATCGATTTCAACACAGCTGTTGTTTACTCTCGTTCAGAAAGAACTCAGACGCTAACTAACGGTTACTACAACGCTGAGAAGTTTGTTGAGAACATCCGTAGTGGTCTAATTGATATCTTCCTTACTCCTGAAGACTTTGCTCAAAATGAAGCAGCTGTAGCAGCGCTAGAAGATTCACAGTACCGTGCACTTGAAGATACAACGACTACTGAGTCTCTATCTTTTGACTTCAAAGCGTCTCAAGCTATTTTTGAACTACCTGCTGGTGAAGCTTACATCGGTTACGGTGCAGACTACCGTACAAACTCATACAAAGTTGTTCGTTCAGAAGCAAACATCAGCAACGCACGTTTTGGTGACGGCGGTGGTGACTTCGACTATGAACTAGAGCGTTCTACTTACGGTGTGTTTGCAGAATTACAAATCCCTGTTCTTGATGAGCTAAGCGCAAACGTTGCAGTTCGTTACGATAACATCGGTGCTGTTGAAGACACAATGAACGGTGGTAAAGTTAACGATTCTGAAAATGACACTACGTACAAAATCAGCTTACGTTACTCACCAACTGATAGCCTAGTATTCCGTGCTTCATACGGTACTGGTTTCAAAGCTGCATCATTACTACAGATTGCTGAGCCTGAGACATCTTTCGGTGTAACAACTGCTCCGTACAGCTGTCCACTACCAGCATCTGATTCACGTGCTCAGTTCTGTCCTCCGGGCGCACTACAGTATCAACGTTTCAACCTAGGTAGTAGCACTCTATCTCCTGAGACGTCTAAGCAAAGCTCAATTGGTTTTGTTTACTCACCAACTACTGATTTCACGTTTGAGCTAGACTACTGGCAAGTAAACATTGAAGACATGGTTCAGCGTCCTGACCAGAACTACATGTTTGCAAACCCACAACTATTTGACGAGCGTTTCGTTCTTAGAACAGACCGTTCTGACCCAACTAACACGCTTCTAAGTGTTATCACTGCACCAATCAACATTGGTGAAAGTAAGAGTGCTGGTTTTGACTGGAAAGTCATGCTAACAAATGACCTTTCATTCGGTGAACTGAAGACTATGGTTCAGGGTACTTACATGGATAAGTCAGAGTACACTCTTGCAGGTGTATTCCCGTACGAGTGGGCTAGCAGCTTAGGTCGTTACGGTGTTGACCAAGATGTTGTTTTCCGTAACATCATCAATATCCAAAATGTACTTACACACGGTGACTTCGCTCACACATTACGTATGAAGTACAGATCTGGCTGGCATGACCAAGCATCTACTGTTGGTGTAGGTACAATTGCTAATGCAGAAACTGAAGTTGTTTACAATGACCAAGGTGTAGGTTCAACTCAGTTCGTTACTGCTGACGTTCAGTTCAAAGTTCCTTCACACATGACTGTTGATTACAAAATCGACTACCGTGGTTTCGAGAACATGAACATCACTGTTGGTGTTAACAACCTATTTGATAAAGAGCCTCCAATGTCACTTGGTGATGCAGAAGGTCACTTAGTAGGTTATGAAGGTCGTTACTATGACCAGTACCTTCGTACTTACTACCTAAGCCTAGACTACACATTCTAATCTAGTGTAATTTAGAATAATAAGCCCGCTCTCAAAAGAGAGCGGGCTTTTTTATTTCTCCTGCCATTATATCAATTCAAGTAAGTCTTTATTTTATATATTAATATTAATGTATTGCTCTTTTTTATTATAAATCAATTTATATGATTAATTAGTATTGGATTTTATATTGACAAATAACAGTATTAGTAATACTTTAAAATGGTTAACTATAATTAAATAAATATGGAGTGTTATAATGAAAGTGTTAGCATTAGTAATGGCGGTAACTCTTGCAGGCTGCGCAAGTAGTGGCGACACAACAGCTAAAAAAGATGATGGGTATCGTTGTGAACAGGTGAGCTCATTAGGCTCTATCATTCCTAAAAAGCGTTGTACAACATCGAAACAAAGAAAACTAATCCGAGAAGAGTCTAAAGAGTCTTTAAGGCAGCATCAGCGTAACGGGACGCTTTCTGGCGGTGGTGATGGAAGGTAAACTTTATGAATTTGTGAGGTCTTAATGGACCTCTCTGTTCTGCATTTGGCTCATTCCCTTCTCTGTTCTACACTCGGCTCATACCCATCTCTATAAAGCTTTTGTGGCCTAGCTATTTCACTTATTTAAATTCATTTCACAAACGTTAGGTAATAAAATTATCTCTTAACTAGTCACTTTTATTTCATAACCAAAGAAAAGAATTAAGCGTTCCTTTTGTATGTAACCCCTTTCAGGTTGTGGCTTTTTATGGAATATGTGAAAGAAAAAATATCATTTTTTCTGAACTCAAGATGTTAGATATATTTGATCTTTAGTCATTAGGTGAAAATATAGTTTAGGCTTGCTTAAAGGTGGAGGTTATGTTGTTAATATTAAAGGGTATATATAATAACATATGAAAGTTTTAATATTTTGTGTAGTTCTTTAAGTTTATTTTATATCAGCGGCTTTACTCTTTTTTTCCTCAGCTGCCAAAACTCTCCAAAAGGAGAGGCGATAAGTCGAACTTGCTTTCAGCTATTCATCTCCAGGAAGCTAAAATATTGAATTTTAATTACTTAAATACTTTACATTGACTTAGTTCGAGCTAAATTAACTTTCGTCTTGATGAGTCGTTTAGTGTAACCAAGTAATCAAAACAGCGGTTCTTGAATCTCTATAACTTTACTTACTGGACGCAGAGGTATCTTGGTATCCTTTGCTCACAATTACCAACATACAGTTCAAGGTTGCTGCTACAAAACCGACTAATTTAGCTTTGAGGGTATACGCATCACTGTTGTTATTAGCAGTGTGTTTTACAAAGATCGGCTAAACGTTACTTCGTGGTGCAGAAGGCTGCGTGGTGGCCTATGAAGGTACGTATTCTGATCAAGGCTTTAGTTCCGCTTAACTTAGCACCTGCGTGCATTAGAGAGCTGGTTTTTCTCATATATTCGCCTGTGTTTATCAATCACAGCAAGCTTTTGTTTTTATTTATTAATGTTTAATTCAGCATGCTTTTTATTAACTAATTTATATAATTTAATGGTGTCGGTTTTTTTGTTGACAGGGAATAGTGTTAGTAATAATTTTAAATGGTTAACTGTAATCGAATAAATAAGGAGTGTTATAATGAAAGTGTTAGCATTAGTAATGGCTGCAACCCTCGCAGGCTGTGCAAGTAGTGGTGACACCACTAAGAAAGGCGATGGGTATCGCTGTGAACAAGTGAGCTCTCTCGGCTCTATTATTCCTAAAAAGCGTTGCACTACCTCCAAAGAGCGAAAGTTAATCCATGATGAATCTCAAGAGTCATTGAGGCAGCATCAACGCAATGGTGTTCTTACAGGTGGTGGTTGATTGTAAGTCAGTGAGGCCAAAATAGGCCTCGATAATTCTACATTCGATTATATCCCATCTTCAAAGCTATCGTTTTTTCAATTAAAATTCATATCATAAAAGTGAGGCAATAAAGTCCTTTTGCAGGTAGGTCATAGACTTTCTTTTAGAAAACAAAAGCTCTAATTTGTTCTGAGAAAGTCATGTCTTTATGTGGTTAATATTAAATAGGTTAAAGGCGTAAATATAATCTTTTTAATATTTAACTTGAACTTGTTTTATTTAATATCAACAACTTTGCTTGCTTTTTTATATTGAACTTTAAAGCCAGAGAAATTTGGCAGCTCCCATTTTTTGGGGGCATCTTTTCTTTTTCCTTCAAGGTGTTCTAATAGCACACGCTTTGCTTTAAAAAAATAGGTTACCTGCATTCTTAACTCAGGGATCGTAACATTGAGAGGGTGTTTTTCAATAAACCTATCTAGTTCCCAGCTATCTACTTCCTGAAAGCTAAAGTCTTCAGCTTCAATAAGTTGTATATCTTCCTGTGATTCAACACCTAGTTCGACTAGTTTAGCCCTGATGAATTCGCACGCAGTCGGTAGATTATTTGGCCTCGCTAAGTAATCGAAGTACAGTTGGTGTGACGCAATATTTTTACTTAACTGATAATAAAGGCCCTCAAATAACTCACCTTTTTTAATCAGATAGGTACATGCATCGATGAGCATCTCGCCTTTAGCAACGCTTGAGAAGACAGAGAGCTCGACACCTGCATACTGTCTAGCTGTAGTCGTAAAAATTGTACCTTGATCAATATAAGCCTCTAAAAAAATAAGCTCGCCGATCTCCTGTGAGGCTAACATTTTGATTGGCAACGGTGCAGCCAATGTTGCCATTGTCATGGCTTGTTTGCTGCCTTTTCCGGCGAGAGCGAACGTATCGAGAACTAACATGGCTTTGGTATTTTCATTAATACGTGAGGTATTGGAAGGAGAAACTTCAATTTTACCATTACCGAAGCCACCTCTGCGGTTTTGCCGCTTCACAAAGACCCATTCTGGGCGTGCTTTAGCAATTGCGGTGATGAGGGCATTACGGTCATAACTAGCTGCTTTTTCGAGACTTGGTAGTGAAAAAGCCTCTCTAAGTTGTTCACTAAACTGCTTCGCTTCCATCAGTGCTTCTGATTCGACATGGACAATGCCATCTACTTGATCTCTAACAATAGCAATGGCCAGCTCAATATCACAATGGTTTGGCAACAGGAGGTTTAGTTGCTCTATTTGTTCGAGATGCGTGGGCAGTTGATATACTCGCGCAGGCACAGAGATAACAGCAATCAGATCGATAATAGCTTGTTTGAGCGCCCCTGAGGGCATATTCGCAATCAAAAAGCCCAGTTCTGCATCTACCGGAAGTGGATAGAGAAGCTTACCAAGCTCAGTGGCACATTGTTTGCTGTCTATTGCGCCGATATTATGTAAAGTCGTGAGAGCTCGTTGTTTAGATGCATCAGGTAATGAGTCGATAAATGGCAACGAATCTACGCCTTGTGCTGCGCACCCAGCGGCTAACACCAGCTCTGTGAGTGATTCGCGTTGAATTTCAGGAGGAGTACGTTCAATAAGTGGGGCAAATTGGCCGTATAGCCGGATGCAAATACCAGCTTGTGTTCGGCCTGCACGACCTAAGCGTTGTTTTGCAGAGTCACGCCCAATTGCGTCTAAGCCTAAAACAGTTTTACCATTTCTAAGATGTGTACGTCGTTCTAGGCCTGAATCTATGACACAGGTAACATTAGGTATGGTCAAGGAAGTCTCGGCTACATTGGTGGCTAATATAATACGCTGTGACATTTGTTTCGACAGTGCGAGTTGTTGATTTTGCTTTGAGCAACCGCTGTAGAGTTGCACCACTACCGCATCAAAAGACTTTAGTGCAGACGCACAGGCTATGATCTCCCCTTTTCCTGGCAAAAAAACTAAAATATCACCGTCAGTGTCTTCTTGTGCTTGTTGGCATGCTGTAACTACACGTTCTGTTAGCCTGTCTTTTGTTGGCATTGCACGTTGGTCTTTTGCTATAAAGTCCTCTTCAACGGGGTACATGTTTCCTTCGCTGTGTAGGATTGGTGCATTTAAATATCGGCTCAGGCTGTGTGCATTAAGCGTGGCAGAAGTGAGGATAAGCCGGTGTTGGGCATGCTGCTTGAGCAGTGCAAGTAGCAGATCCATGTCCCAACGTCGCTCATGAAATTCATCTAATACGATATGTGAATAGGCGGCCAGTTTGTCTTCAAAATACCACCTAAGTGCAACGCCAGGGGTTACAAAGACGATATCTGTATGTGTATCGAATACAGTTTCAAAACGAATTGCGTAGCCTACTTTTCCCCCAAGTTCTGTTTTGCATAAATGAGCGACATATTCCGCAAGTGATGTACAAGCGATACGTCTTGGCTCAACAACGAGTACTTTGCCCTGGGAGGCCGCCCAAATGGGGAGCTGAGTCGATTTTCCAGATCCCGTGGCTGCGGTGACAATGACATCTTGTTCGGAAATAGTGGTTAAAAAATCGGACTGTATAGATTCAATCGGCAGTGACATAGCAATTTATATTCGATGTTTTATTTATCGATTTTATCAAAGAATGATTGAAAAGGGACAAAGGTGCACACACTTAAATAAAAAAGCACAGTAAATGAGCAAATATGATAAATCTTATGTTAATTGCCTTTTTAGTCGTGTTCGTGGTTGTCTATTGGTACCTCAACGACATAAAGCGCTATTTTTGGCACAAAAAATACCATCCACAAAAACTGTCACCAGCGGATAAAGAAGTGTTGCTTAACTACATGCCTATCTATCGCAACATGACAGACGCTGACCGCGATAGGCTTGAGCAGCATATTATTTGGTTTTTAGGTGAAAAGCGGGTGATTGGCCGTGATGGCTTAAAAGTAACAAGGCCAATGTCACTGATCATTGCAGCTGATGCATGTCTGCTGGTCTTAAACCAAGTGTGGCCATTATATCCGAATGTTAAAGAAGTACTGTTGTATCCAAGTCAGTACTACGCACCGCAATCCAATAAAGACAGCGCGGGACTGGTGAGCTATCACACAGCGGTTAGGTAAGGCGAGTCATGGCCTGGTGGGACCTTGGTACTCAGTTGGCACGATGTTTTAGAAGGAAACCGCCTTCCAGGTGATGGGCATAACTTAGTGTTTCATGAGTTTGCGCATCAGTTAGATCAACAAGCTGGCAATACGAATGGTACACCCGAGTTACCAAAGGAAATCAGCTATCAGCATTGGGCTGATGTGTTGAGTCGAGCCTATCGCCAACTTAAAACTCAACTTGCGTATCAAATGCCCCATGTGATCCATGAATATGGGGCGACCAATGAAGCCGAGTATTTCGCAGTATTAACCGAAACCTTTATTGAAAAGCCTGTAGAGCTGAAACAAGAGAATCCAGAGCTGTTTAACCTGATGGTAGCCTATTTTAGATTTGACCCCAGAGACTGGTTGGGAAGAACGATTTAGGACGGATCATAAAATACAAAAAAGCCGCTAAGGTAGCGGCTTTTTTAGATATGTTTACAACTTATGAAAAGTTGATTTCGTTACGTTCACCACGCTCTTTGCGTCTGTTGTCACGGTTACCATCTCTGTTACCGTCACGGCGCTTGTCGCTACGTGGATCTCTGAAGCTGCGCTTACCACCGTCACGACGGTCACCACGCTCTTCGAAGCGTCTGCCACCATCACGGCGCTCACCACGCTCTTCAAAACGTCTACCACCTTCACGGCGATTACCATTGCCGCGTGCCTGATCTGCTGGGTGAGTGCTCTTAGTCATCTTCATTGGACGCTGACAAATGTGAACGCCTTGGAAGTGTGTTAGAGTCTCAGCTGGCATATCCTGAGGAAGTTGAACTGTGCTGTGCTCATCAAATAAGCGGATTTCACCGATAAACTTACTTGAGATATCGGCTTCGTTTGCAATCGCACCAACAATGTTCTTAACCTGAACACCGTGCTCACGACCAACTTCAATACGATATGTATCCATTGGACCTGTGTTACGACGGCCTTTTTTATCACCACGGTCACCACGTCTGTCATCTCGGCGATCACGATTGCCATCACGGTCACGACGCTCACGCTGTTGAACTTTAATTTCTTCAACTTTAAGTGGAGACTGTTGCTGTGCAAGGCAAAGAAGTGCGGCAGCAAGTTGTTCTTGGCTCAGTTCAAGTTTTTCACCTAGACCTTGAGCTACTTCACTGAAGAACTCGATGTCTTTGTGATCAAGTGACATGCTTAGCTTATTCTGCAGTGCTTCGATACGCTTTTGCTCAACGATTTTCGCACTTGGTAGCTCTACTTGATCAATGTCTGAACGAGTATGGCGCATGATGTTACGTAACAAGTAACGCTCGTTACCTTTGACGAACAAGATAGCTTTACCTTTACGACCTGCACGACCAGTACGGCCAATACGGTGAACGTAAGCTTCGCTGTCTTGTGGAATATCGTAGTTGATAACTAGGCTTAGGCGGTCAACATCTAGACCACGTGCAGCAACGTCTGTTGCGATAACGATGTCTAGTAAACCACTTTTCAGTCTTTCAACTGTGCGCTCACGAGCCTGTTGGTTCATGTCACCATTTAACGGTGCAGCAGAGAAACCTTCACGCTCAAGCAGTTCAGCAAGCTGAACAGTATCATTACGAGTACGTACAAACACGATAGAAGCATCGTAATCTTCAGCTTCTAAGAAACGTACAATTGCTTTGTTTTTATGTGTCGTTGCACGCCAGTAAACTTGCTCAATAGTGTCAACAGTTGAGTTACGTGGCGTGATTTTTACTTGCTCTGCGTTATCTAAGTACTTAGAACAAATAGATTGGATCTGCTTTGGCATAGTTGCAGAGAAAAGACATGTTTGCTTTTCTTCTGGTGTTTTTTCCATGATGCTTTCAACATCATCGATAAAGCCCATGCGTAGCATTTCATCGGCTTCATCTAATACCAATGCATTTAGGTTAGATAGATCAATGGTCTTACGGTTGATATGGTCGATTAAACGCCCCGGAGTTGCCACGATGATCTGTGCGCCACGGCGAAGTGCACTTAATTGCACGCCATAGCTTTGTCCACCATATAGCGCAAGTACTTCTACGCCTCTGGTGTACTTAGCATACTGCTCGAATGCCTCTGCAACTTGCAGTGCAAGTTCACGAGTCGGAGTCAGTACTAAAATTTGTGGTTGCTTAACGGATGCGTCAACATTGTTTAATAGCGGCAGTGCGAAAGCTGCCGTCTTGCCCGTACCCGTTTGCGCTAGTCCCAGCACGTCCTTTCTTTCTAGCAATAACGGTATACATTGAGCCTGGATCTCAGAAGGTGATTGATACCCTAGCTCTTCGACTGCTTTAAGGATTGCAGGAGAAAGATCTAAAGATTCAAACGTTACTGGTTCTGACATTAATGCGCCTCAACAATTTAAAAGAGGCGGCATTGTACAGTAAAGAAAAGATAATTGCTTGTATAAATTGGCACTAAATTTGTAGGTGGTTGAAATTGGTCAAAAAATAAACTGTATTTTTTTAGGGTTATTGATATAACCCTAAATTTGCCTTGGCATAGGCCTCAAAATCATCAAATCCACCGATGTGAGATTGGTCGACAAATATTTGTGGAACTGTGTTACAAGGCTTGCCTGCTGACTTTTCCAGATCGGCTTTACTGATCCCTTCTTTATTTATGTCAATGTATCGAAAATTAAAGTCATTACGCTCTTCTTTTAAACGTGTTGCCAATTCTTTTGCACGTACACAGTAAGGACAGCCTTCACGACCAAAAATAACAGTAAACATAGTAATAACTCTCTTAGTGATTTCAATGCCACTCAGTATAGTTGAGTGAGGCAAAATTAAAATTGATTAAAAGCTATTAACGTAATCTGTTTTTTCGATTGAAATAGGCTTCAAACTATTAGTGTTCTCTAACTTCGATACACCGTTTTAATTAAGTGGTAACCAAACTTCGTTTTAACTGGTCCATGTACTTCATACAGTGGCTTTTTAAACACGACGTCATCGAAGGCTTTAACCATATCTCCTTTGCTAAATTCTCCTAGGTCACCACCTCGCTTTTTCGAAGGGCAGGTTGAATGCTGTTTTGCCAATTTATTAAAGTCGCCACCTTTTGCTAATTTGGTTTTGATGGCTAAGCATTCTTTTTCTGTTTTAACTAAGATGTGATATGCACAGGCTTTAGGCATGATAATACTCCGAGGGTGTTTAACGGACGGATCATGCAAGGCAATGGCGAAAAACGCAAGTGGCAATTACTTACTCGCCATGCCTTATAGGGAAGGTTAACACCACTTGTGCTTATCAGCGCAAGTGGCTAGGGGAATTAAAATGTCACGCTAAAACCGATTGAAGGGCGCATTTCAAAATCATCATTTTCTTCTTTTATATGAAGGTCACTAACAGACTTAATTTTGTCGTAATCCAAATCGATGTAGGCCACATTGTCTTGGCCATAAGCATTCATAAGTTCGAATACTAACTTACCATCTAACCCAAATACGGAGGTTTTTCTTTCAAAGCGCACATCAAGACGATGGTAGGTTTTGAAGCGCTCTGAAAATGGATCACCATATACAGGTAAAAAGCGACCAGCGTGATCCGGGTTTTCTCGCACACCAACAATTGGTGTATATGCTTGGCCACTTCGTGCGGTGAAGTTAAAGCCACCTTGCCACAACTCATTAATGTCGTAGTTGAGCACTGCATTGAAGACCAACGGTGTATCGGCGTAATAATCTCGTGTGACATTGCGTCTTAAATCAGTACGTTCGCTTTTTGCGTAACTCAGCGCGACCCAGCCGTACCAGTTATCGGTTTTATTTTTGTTGACTAATATGTCAACACCATAAGCACGCCCCTCAACTTGGTTGCTGTACAAAAGGTGTGCATCACTACCGGAATCAATAGCAAGCGGCAGGTCTTCCATTGTTTTGTAATAGCCTTCGATTGACCATGACCATTCGTTTTCTAATTCTTGTCTAAAGCCTAGTGTGCTGTGAGTCGCAACTTGAGATTTTAATTTGGGGTTTCCAATTTCAGGCAAGATGTACTCGACATCTTGCATGCGATTGTAACGACCAACTTTTGCACTGATCACGCTGTTAGGTGAAACATAGTAATTAACCGCAAGACGAGGCGAGGTGAAGGTCTCATCTGTATAACGGTTGTGTTGGCTTTGCAAGCCAAGCTCTGTCTGCCAGTCTTCATGTGGCTGCCAGATATGAGTGATACCAACAAAACCTGAGTCCAAATCAATGGTACGTTTACCGTTGATCCGATCGCCTTTTTTCAAATCACAGTCAGGATCTATTTCAGTACAAAGATACTGAAAAGTATCGTATTCATAAGTTGTTTCATTATCGAAGTACGCAGCATCTAAAACGAAACGATGTTGATTATTGACGGTATAGTTTAAGCGCGCCTTGTAGGTATATTGTTTTTCCCCTTCTTGTTCGTAAAAGCCTGCAAGGTTCGTGGGTTGTTTACCATATTCGAGTCTGCCAGAGTGATCCAATGCACCTACACCTACTTTTAGATGAAACTTCTTATTGTAATGATCCCATAGGATACTTTGGCTGTTAAATTCTCTAATAAATCGAGCATCACCCTGAAATTCAGGTGTTTTCTGTGCGAGTTCCGCCCGCTCACTAAACCCAGCAGCGGCTGAATCTTCTGCACCCGTAAAATTAAAGGTGAGGGTATTGTTATCATTGATGTCCCATAAAAACTTGCCTTGATAGTCGTGGTCATCAGGAGCGTCGTTGATAGTGACACCGCTAGGCTCTCCATCATCATCTTCCAGCTCTTCACCTTCGCTAAAAAATAGTGGCAAGGTACTTTTTCTGCCAGATACATAAAACGCGGTATTCTCAGTAGCTTGACCCTCGACAAAAAATCCAGCATTAAACATGGAGAAATCTAGCGTGGTCGTGATGGGCTGGTATTTGGGGTTTCTCAAGGTAACGTCAAAAACAGCGCCAGTTGCATTACTGTATCCGGCACCGTAACCAGCAGAATATAATTGAAAATCTTGAATTATGTGGCGGTTAAAAATAGAGCTGCCAAAATCATGAAATATATAACCTGCGGGCATGAAATCGACTTCAAACATGTTATCGCTAGGTGAAGAACCTCGCACTGCAGGCTCACTCATGGAGCCTCCCGCAGCAACAACACCGGGCAGGGCAAAAACGGCACGTAGCGGATCTCCCAAAGCACCAGGCATTTCAATCAGTTTTTCTGTGTCTTCGGTAATTTCTGAAGTAATTGAGCTGCGTTTATAGATAACTTCAATGTGTTCTATGTCATCTTTTTTGGTTTGAGCATTGGCGGCCATCGCCATACACAAAACCACAGGAGATAAAGTAAAACGTTTAAGAGTATGCTGAGCAAACATCGTCGAGTCCCTTTGGCAGTGAGGAGAATTAATTTGAGGGACAGTGTACGGACTAAAAGCGTTGATTTATTGCGGGTTTGGGTAAGAAAGTGTACTAAGTAGATACACTTTCTTACAAGCGTAAGCGTATTCCAAGCTCACTAGAATAGCCAATTGAGCGTTCAATTATTTTCAGTTTTGGATCCATAACATAATAAGTTGGATAGGCTTTAACTTTGTAATCCTGTGCTGTTTTTTGATTGCCTAACAAGATTGGCATAGACAGGTTTAAGTCTTGGCTAAACTTGGTGATTTCTTCCGTACTTTGGAAGTCTAGAGCAATGGCAACAGCATTAACTTTACCTTGGCGGTGCAATTTATCTATATTGGGCATGCTATAGCGGCATATGTTGCACCACGGGGCGAAAAAGTAAATTACCGAACGCTCACCTTGCAGCGCGCTGATATTGTATCGCTCTGAGGGATCTGCCAATGTTGGCAAAGAAAAGTAGGGCGCGGACTGTTTCCCATCGTCTTCTAGCATCCCTAATTCTTGATATGCCAAGGCTGCGGCGAGTACGACTACAAAAATAATAATATTAAAGAGGGACTTAATCATTATTGGCGCTTAATCTACGTTGTTAAATATGGAGACCGAGCGCCAGTATAAAAAATTGCAACAAGGTTGCAAGGGATTTATTAATTCATACAACTTCATTGCCTGGTTGTATAGCAAAGGCGTCAATCGTTATGATACTCACGATTGATAAATGTTTTCACCGAGATAACGTTTGGCTTTATTTGCTTTTAACTTAGTAAGGTCAACCAATACAAGGCCATCAATACAGTTATTGAAATCAGGGTCGGTACTGAAACTTAAGAAGTTAACACCACTTTGTTCGCACAATTCAGTATATTGTTTAAACAGTGTTGGCACTTGCGCACCCATATTTGCCAAAATATGTTTTAGCTCTGCAAAGTCTTCTTTTATATCATCACCACAAAACAGGCTTTTGCATGTATCAAGTTGTGACTGGGACAGCTTAAACTCATTGTTGGGTTGGGCTAGATTATCGAGATCTGAAAAGTAATGTTGATAATGATATACCAGCATGGCTTTTGCTTTATCTGGCAAGGTGTTGGATAAACTGACTGGGCCAAACAAGTACCTGTGTTCGGGGTATCGCTTAATAAAAGCACCGATGCCATACCAGAGGTAATCCAAGCTCTTACGGCCCCAGTATTTAGGCTGTACAAAACTTCTGCCTAGTTCCAAGCCTTGTTCAAAATAAGGGGTCATAGCGTCATTATACGAGAATAAGCTACTGGTATATAACCCACTAGGACCATGTTGTTTGATGACCTGTTGTGCACTGGCTAAGCGGTACGCGCCAACTAACTCTAGTTGTGTGGCGTCCCATAGCACAAGCTGTTGATAGTACATGTCATATTTGTCGGTGTCTCGCCTTTTTCCGCTGCCTTCACCAACGGCTCTAAAAGCAATTTCTCTCAATCTGCCAAGTTCTCTAAATATCGGAGAGCTCCCAGCATATTGATAGAGGTAAATTTGCATTCCATCTGATGTTTCGCCAAGGCGCTCGCATTGTTCAATGGCTTTTTTTAGCTCTTTTTTGCATTCAGGTACAGCGATGGGGGTTTGCGTTTTTAACGGCAATGTTTTTTTGCTGTTTAGCCTGTAAAGCTGTTTGCGTATAAGTGCAACGATCTCTTTGTCTTTTAAATTATCTAGGCGATATGACTCTGGAGGGATACTGGCACCAATCTCAAACTCTAGTGACTTTTGCCGTTGTTTAAACATTTCCTTAACTAATAAAAGACTCGCTAATGGCTTGTAGATCATAGAGGTGCCATAAAAGAGGGGACTATTTTTAGCCTTGATGTAAATTGGCAAAATTGGACAGTTGGCTTTTTTCGCCATACGTAAAAAGCCTGTATTCCATTTACAATCTTTTATTCCAGTGGGGCTAAGGCGGGATACTTCTCCGGCTGGAAAAATTAACAGCGCGCCTTCTGCTTTTAAATGTTTTTGAATATTCGCGAGCTCTTGTTTGCGACTGGCATTAGATAAGTTGTCAACGGGCAATAGCAAAGAGTGCATTGGAGTAATTGACATTAGCATGCGGTTGGCGACAACCTTTAGATCTGGTCTTGCTTTTGCCAGTACTTTTATTAGCGCCAGTGCGTCCAATGATCCAATTGGGTGATTTGCGACGATAACGACGCTACCCTCACTCGGAATGTGTTCAATTTGTTTGGGTTTGAAGCGTGCGTCAAAGTCTAACTCCTCCAGTACTTGCTCAACAAACTCCAACCCTTCTAAATGTGGGTAAGTGTCGGCAAATGCAACAAATTCCTGTTCATGCAACAAGTAACCTAGGCCTTTTTTTACCAACCCTTTTACTTTAGGTGAGTTCTCCAACTGAGGCAGGTTTGCTTCGATCACTTTATCGACGCTGATCATAAATATTTCTCTACGGCTGTGTTTATAGCAGATTAAAAAGCAAGTGTGACAGCCATGTTGCAAGGGTATGTCAGTTTTATGGTGATATTGCTCTATCAACAATTTACCAGTGGCAGGTATACTGTGTGTGTCTTGTAACAAGCGTAATGAAGGGAGAAGAAATGTCTGTACTAGTCTGTATTACGGGTCGAAACAATGACAAGTTGATGGCAAAGCTTAAGGGAGCTTTACCAAATGTTGATATATACCAGTGGCCGCATTGTGATAATTTGGCCGATATCGAATTTGTACTTGTTTGGAAAGCGCCTGAAGAGTTATGGCAACAGTTACCAAATTTGAAAGTGGTACAGTCATTTGGGGCTGGGGTAGATGGGATCCCAGTCGATAAACTACCTTCCGGAGTTGAAGTCGCGAGGATAGTTGATAAGCAATTGAGCCAGGATATGGCTGAGTATGTGCTTTCAAATGTTCTCGCCTACAAACTTAGGTCTCAGGAGTACTGTTCAAATCAATCAACATCATTTTGGAAGCCCCGAAGAGCGAGACAAGGTAAGACTGCGGGTATACTGGGAATGGGTGAACTGGGCGCGGTAGTGGCGAAACGTTTGTCGGTAAATGGGTTAAATGTCAGAGGATGGTCTCGGACAGCAAAACAGTTAGATAATATTAGGTGTTTTCACGGTGAAGAGCAGCTGAGCGATTTCCTATCTCAGCTGGATTACTTAGTGTGTTTATTGCCTTTGACGGAGGCAACGGCAGGCATATTAAGCCGCACGCTGTTCAGTATGGTGTCAAGTGACTGCTTGCTGATTAACGTTGCCAGAGGGCAGCACTTAAATGAGCATGATCTTATCGAAGCATTGGATAGCGGTGAGCTTGGCCATGCTGTACTGGACGTGTTTGCAACTGAGCCTTTGCCTAAAGATCATGCGTTTTGGTCACATCCAAAAGTGACAGTGACTCCGCATGTTGCAGCGGTTACCAACTTGGATACGGTTGTTGCACAAATTACCGATAATATAAATGCCTGTTTAGAAAGAAAACCGATTAAAAATACAGTGAATACAAGTGTTGGGTACTAACTGGCATATGTGGTGTGGACCTTTCGAGTTCTGACTGAATTTATCTCAAGTGACGGTAATTAATGAATAATTTAATAGAGATAAAAAATAACTACATGATTTGTAAGTAAATGTAATTAAGAGTTATTCTAATTTACATAATTACTGTATATAAAAACATATTGAGACATCTATTTATATTCAGTATGTTAGAAAAAAAACAATAATAAAACAGGAAAAGACAATGAAAAACGGGCAAGGTGGTGTGAAACTTTCTTTTGTCGTTATTTCAGTACTCGCGTTAGGCGTGTCGGCTTGGTTTAATCAGGCACAGGCGGCTGAATCGCAACCCTGTACGTATTCTCTTCAGCAAAGATAAGAATCGTTAAATTAAGATGGGGCTGTAGCAGCCCCATTTATATTGTTTACCTTTTGGCGTGTATCTCTCTGTTTTCTAACTTTTTCTCTTCGCTTTTCTTTAGCAGTGTGTATGTTGAACCACTGCCACCATGGCAAGTTAGAGCCGAATGAAATGCCAGCACACAGGGTATTTCTTGCAACCATTTATTACAATAGCTTTTTAAGATAGCGGGAAATGGTTTGCTTTTAAGCCCAATACCGTGGCGGATCAGCAAAACTCGGATATTTCTTTTCTGACAATCTACTACGAATTCAAATAGCGCCTGTCGAGCTTCAACGAATGATTTGCCATGCAGGTCAAGTGTTGCATCTATTTGGTATTTACCGAGCCTCAAATTTTTATATACACCTTCCTGAACGCCGTCTTTTTTATAACCAAGTTGATCGTGGGGGTCTAGCAGATCAACATATTCAGTAGAGAGAAAGTTAGGATCAAAGTCTAATTCTTTTTGAGCAGCTTCCCGCCTAGCGAGTTGTGCCTCTGTTGGTTGGCTTTTTTGTTTCTCTAGTTGTGCGCGATTGTCTTGTGCCAGCGGTACAACATCGCCCATGGAAGCTAAAAATAACTCTTCATCTGTCATGGCCATGACAATCCTCCAATAAGGGACATTTTTCCCGATTCTAGCTTATCAAAGATTTCTTGGATAGCCTTGAGGCAATGAATATTTGTTTGCCCGATTGGCATGTGAAAGTAGTAAATAAGCGCTTTATAGAATGCAAAAATGAATAGTTATTAATTTTTATTCAATAGATATTATTAATGAAAAATTTCTGAAGCGTTGAGCGCTTCAGAATTTGGCTATCAATTTGTATCGTAGTGCTCAAGTGTAAATACTTTGAACAAATAAAATGAGTTGATCAGTATCAAGCCAAGATTAGAAATCACTGAAGTATCCATAAGATCTAGACTAAATAACACGAATAATAAGCTACAGGCCATAACAGCCGCGGTGCGAAGCAGTGTTTTATGATTAATAAAAAGAGCTCCAAACCCCAGTACTAGTAATAAACTATTTAGTAACCAGTCAAACTCGTTAGCCATGATCTTAAATTAACTCCATATATGATTAAAAAGGGGCGCCATTATGCGCCGCTTTTTTAGTCATCTCAAACGAGTAATTTTACGTTGTTCGGATTAGTTTTTCTAATTGATTATGAGGTGTTTCAGAGCAGCAATGAATCCCTGAGTTTCGATAATTGCATATTTTTGGCAAGTGTCGGGCTTTGACACATCTTGACACAAATAAAGTGTGTTGCGATCCAGCGCCGGAATAGGTTGTAAAATAGAGTCAAATAAAATGGGTTTTACGCCTGGTAATCCTGGCCAGTAAACGCTTTGAGTGACCATACTTAACTTCTTGTAAGTGATGAGTTGAGGCTTGGGAAATAAAATAGCGGTGAGCGCGAACACGCCAATAATAATCAGCTTTGTAAGCCCTTTTTTAGGAGGGTCAACTTGCTGTTGTTGGAGTCTATGTTGTTGTTCGAGTTGTTGTTGTCTTTTTATTTGCTGGGCTGAGAGACGACGCTTTTTATTTTTGTCGGCTTGTTGCTTTTGAAAGTCGCTTTTATTCAATAGTGATTGTTTTTTTGGATTAATTGCCATGCTTAGGTGTAGCCTTTTGGTTGCAGGACTCTATAATAGTTCTATGCTATAGATGATAGCGCATTTCTAATTACTAGCCCACGGGAAAGGATATGGAACAACAAATCTCTATTCTCATTGTTGATGATGTAGGAACTGTAAGAAGCTTTTTGCATCAGACATTGATGCATTTGGGAATTGACAATGTCAAAGAAGCGTCAACTGCTAAGCAGTGTATTGCTGCTTGTGAAGAGCGACATTTCGATATTGTCTTTTTGGATATTGAATTACCAGATGGAGATGGAAAAGAACTAATAGCTGAGCTAGCTCAGATTAACCCAGACATAAATGTCGTTATGGTCTCTGCCCATTCAACGGTTGATAATGTCAAAGATGCCATTGAGCGCGGGGCTAAAGGGTTTGTCGTAAAACCTTTCTCACCGAAAAAGATTGCCGCTATGTTGAAAAAGTTTTATCCAAAACTGGAAATTGCTTAGTCAGCGTAACCAATCTTAGATAAACAGGCATAAAAAAACCGACTTACGTCGGTTTTTTTATATCCATTTCCACAGATTATAGCGCTTTGATTTTAGCAGCTAGGCGGCTCTTATGACGAGCAGCTTTGTTTTTGTGGATTAGACCTTTAGTTGCGTAGCGGTCTAGGATTGGAGTTGCAACAGCAAATGCTTGCTGTGCAGCTTCTTTATCACCAGCTTCAATAGCAGCGATAACTTTTTTGAAGTATGTACGCATCATTGAACGACGGCTTGCGTTGTGCTGACGACGCTTTTCGCTAGTGATAGCGCGTTTTTTTGCAGACTTGATGTTAGCCAAGGTATGCTCCTAACAATCTTTTAAAAATAAGCTTAGTTTAAAGGCCGAGGACTATGCCTGTTTTATGATCCAATGTCAATAAAAAATAACCTGTCCGGCCTAAGTATTTCAGTGCGGCTCACACACATACATTGACGTCTACAAACTAATTTAGACTTAATAGTGTGCAGCCCTTATACCGTCTGTTAACCATCTCCTAAACCTTTGGCCCTCGGCTATAGTAACAACAGACTACGAATCAAAAGCTAAGTGAGCTAATGATTAATGCGCGCATTGTAGCAAAACACAGAACCCAAGCCTAGCTTTAATGTCGCTTGTTATTTCTCATCAAGGGAACAGGATTTACGGTTATTGTTCGATGTGGTCTGTGGCATACTTGCCGCAGACTGTTTATAGGTAGGATGGGTTTAGTGGCAAAAGGGTTATTTAAGTCGGGCATGATCGTAAGTGCCATGACAATGTTGTCTCGAATTTTAGGACTAGTGCGCGATGCTGTGGTAGCTAATTTACTCGGTGCAGGGCTTGCTGCGGATGTATTCTTGTTTGCAAACCGGATCCCAAATTTTTTTAGAAGGTTGTTTGCTGAGGGCGCTTTTGCGCAAGCATTTGTTCCGGTGCTGTCTGAAATTAAAGAAAAGCACGGAGATGATGAAGTCCGGATTTTTGTTGCACAGGCAGCAGGTACCTTAGGCACAATTTTACTAGGGGTGACCTTGCTGGGTGTTATTGGCTCTCCAGTTATCGCCGCGTTGTTTGGTGCAACTTGGTTCGTTGACTGGTGGCAAGGTGGAGAAAATGCCGCTAAATTTGTACTGGCCAGTGCCCTACTCAAATTGACAATCCCTTATTTATTTTTCATTTCTTTGGTGGCGTTATGTGGCGCAGTGCTCAACGTCTACAATCGATTTTCAGTGGCGGCGTTTACACCGGTATTGTTAAATCTCAGTATAATTAGCAGCGCCGTATTCCTTCATGAGCAATTTGAACAAGGGGCCTATGCACTCGCTATTGGAGTGTTTATTGGTGGTGTTATC
The DNA here is from genome assembly GCF_030135505.1 of Pseudoalteromonas obscura. Taxonomy (NCBI): domain Bacteria; kingdom Pseudomonadati; phylum Pseudomonadota; class Gammaproteobacteria; order Alteromonadales; family Pseudoalteromonadaceae; genus Pseudoalteromonas; species Pseudoalteromonas obscura. The sequence continues at coordinate 339,964 of NZ_JASJUT010000002.1, read as the reverse complement.
CAATTGGCATTTCAAATTCCATTTATGGGGAAGTTGGGTGTGCTTTCTAAGCCAAAATTTGCATGGCGTGCGCCTCATATTGTCAAAGTACGCAAATTAATGCTACCAGCTATTTTTGGTGTATCAGTCAGTCAGATTAACTTATTACTTGATACTATTATCGCGGCAGCCCTGATGACAGGTTCAATAGCATGGCTTTACTACTCAGACCGCTTAATTGAGTTCCCCTTAGGTTTGTTTGGCATCGCCATTGCGACGGTCATATTGCCCACTTTATCTAAATTACATGCAACAGATAAAGCTGAAAACTTTCAACACACTATGGATTGGGGGGTACGCTTTGTTTTGTTACTCGGGATCCCCGCGATGGGGGGGCTGATGGTGATCAGTCCTTTGATCATCTCGGTTTTATTTGGCCACGGAGAATTTAAAAATAGTGATGTTGATAACATCGCAGCGGTGAGCGCAGGTGTTGCTGCATATAGTGTGGGGTTAGTGAGCTTTATGCTTATTAAGGTGTTGGCTCCTGGGTTTTACGCCCGACAAGATACTAAAACGCCCGTTAAGATAGGAATCAAAGCGATGGTTTTAAACATGGTATTTAATTTAGCCTTAGCGCCTTTTATTGGGTATCTCGGCCTTGCGCTGGCGACTTCTTTGTCTGCAACGTGTAATGCTTTTTTACTTTACCATGCGCTAAAAAGGGAGGGGGTATACTCGGTATCTAGGTTTACTCTATTTTTCGCCGCCAAGTCTGTTCTAGCGACGTTGGCAATGGTCGGTACGGTATATTGGCTGTCACAACAGCTGATTTGGCGAGATGAGGGTCTTTTCACACAGCTATGGGTGTTAGGCTTCTTATTGGTATGCGCAATGTTTATGTACTTCTTGGTGTTGTTTGTTTTTGGGGTCAGGCTCTCAACTATCAAGGAGATCCGGGCTGTAGAAGAATAAATCGGCGCGAATGAGGGGTTTCATGGCTCGCATTTCTAACTAACTTGGGTATAATCGGGCTTTTTGAAGACTCGAGCAAAGGCACGCGTTGTATGCAATTAATCAGGGGTATCCATAATATTCGACCACACCATTATGGATGTGTATTGACTATAGGGAACTTTGATGGTGTTCATTTGGGCCACACTGAAGTACTAAAGGGGCTCAAAGCCGACGCTAAAAAATACAACTTACCCAGCACTGTGATGTTGTTTGAGCCTCAACCTCAAGAATTTTTTGTCAAAAATAAAGCGCCAGCCCGTTTGACGCGGCTGCGTGACAAGCTTGCACTGTTAGCAGAAAACGGCATTGAAAGGGTCATATGCGTAAGTTTCAATGATAAGTTTTCAAACTTAGAAGCGGAATACTTCGTTCGAGAAGTACTTGATCAACGGTTAGGTGTGAAAGCACTAACGGTTGGTGATGACTTTCGTTTTGGCAAAGCCAGAAAAGGCGACTTTGCAATGTTGTCTACGATAGGCCAAGAGCTAGGCGTGCATGTCAAAGATACTCAGAGTTTTAGGCAACAAAATAGTCGAGTGAGCAGTACACTTATTCGTACAGCACTGGCACAAGGCGATCTACATAAAGCACATGAAATGTTAGGTCATACTTACGCTATCTCTGGACGAGTTATTCACGGTTGGAAAAAAGGGCGCGAGCTTGGTTTTCGAACCGCCAATGTAGCGTTAAAAAGGCAGGTTAGCCCAGTTCAAGGGGTATTTGCTGTCAACGTCTACATTAAAGATAAGATTTATAACGGTGTTGCTAATGTGGGTACGAAACCAACTTTAAATGGTAAACGTGCTTTACTTGAAGTACATCTGTTTGATTTTGACCGGGACATTTACGGTCAATTTATCAAAGTGGAGCTAATTCATAAGCTCCGCAATGAGCAAAAATTTGAGTCACTGATGCATCTGACAAAGCAAATCTCGGCAGATGTCGATGCAGCAAGAGCAGTATTTTCTAAAATTTAGGTAGCCGAGCGGGTAGTAAGTTAAATGAGCGATTACAAACATACTTTAAATTTACCGGAAACTTCATTTCCGATGCGTGGCAATTTGGCACAACGTGAACCCAAAATGCTAAAAAAATGGTATGAACAAGACCTTTACGGTCAAATACGCATTGCGAAAAAAGGTAAAAAGCCATTTATACTTCACGATGGACCTCCTTATGCAAATGGTAATATTCATTTAGGCCATTCTGTAAATAAAATTTTAAAAGACATCATCATTAAGTCAAAGACGCTGTCAGATTTTGACGCACCTTATGTGCCTGGTTGGGATTGTCATGGTCTACCAATTGAACTAATGGTAGAAAAAAAAGTAGGGAAGCCTGGCAAAAAAGTGTCAGTGGCTGAATTTAGAGAGAAGTGTCGTGAATACGCACGTAAACAAGTTGATGGTCAAAAGGCGGACTTTAAACGTTTAGGTGTGTTTGGTGATTGGGACAAGCCTTATCTAACCATGAATTTCGATTTCGAAGCCAATGCGATTCGTGTTTTGGGTCGTATTATTAAAAATGGCCACTTGCACAAAGGCGCAAAGCCTGTTCATTGGTGTACTGACTGTGGCTCTGCGCTTGCAGAAGCAGAAGTTGAATATCAAGACAAGCAGTCTCCAGCTATCGATGTGCGTTTTGTGTTCTCTGATATCAGTGCTGTAGAAAAGGCATTTTCACTCAATGAAGGTCATGAAGGCAAAGGTGATATCAGTACTGTAATCTGGACAACGACGCCATGGACTTTACCTGCAAACAGAGCAGTCGCGGTACATGGCGGTTTAGAATATGCACTAGTACAAATTGAAGACGAAGGTAAAGAGCAGCGTTTAGTATTAGGTTCAGAGCTAGTTAAAGACGCAGTTGACCGCTTTGGATTTAAGCAATATCACGTATTGGGTTACTGCAAGGGTGATGTGCTAGAAAATCTTGAAGTGGCACACCCATTCTATGATTTTAATGTACCAGTTATTTTAGGTGATCACGTAACAACAGACTCAGGTACAGGTATCGTGCACACCGCGCCGGGCCACGGTCAAGAAGACTTTGTGGCAGGACAGGCATACAATCTAGAAGTTGCCAACCCTGTGGGTGCAAACGGTGTATATCTGCCAGATACGCCTATTTTTGCCGGCCAACATGTATTCAAAGCAAATGCCAATGTCATTGAGTTACTGACAGAAAAAGGCATGTTAATGCATCACCATGCATTAACGCATAGCTACCCGCATTGTTGGAGACACAAAACTCCAATTATTTTCCGTGCGACACCTCAGTGGTTCGTCAGCATGGATCAGGCTGACTTGCGCAAAAACTCGATGAAAGAAATTGAGCAAACTCAGTGGATCCCAGCATGGGGCGAAAACCGTATTGCAAACATGGTAGAGGGGCGTCCTGATTGGTGTATTTCGCGTCAACGTACTTGGGGCGTACCAATTGCACTATTTGTAGATAAAGATACGGGTGCACTTCATCCAGATACTGAATCGCTCATCGAGAAAGTTGCTGATTTAGTTGACGAAGCGGGTATTCAGGCTTGGTATGACTTGGAGACAAGTACCTTATTAAATGAGGCTGATGCAAAGCAATATGTAAAAGTGCAAGACACGCTGGATGTTTGGTTTGACTCAGGTGTAACCCATGCTTGTGTTGTCGATGCGCGTGAAGACTTAACTGGCCCTGCAGATTTATACCTTGAAGGTTCGGACCAACACCGCGGCTGGTTTATGTCGTCTATGATGACTTCAGTTGCGATCAATGGTCATGCGCCATACAAGCAAGTGCTAACACATGGTTTCACGGTAGATGAAAACGGCCGCAAGATGTCAAAGTCTTTGGGCAATGTTATCTCACCGCAAGATATCATGAATAAGTTAGGTGCAGACATTCTACGCTTATGGGTAGCTTCTACAGATTACACTGCGGAAATGACTGTATCTGACGAGATTTTTAAGCGTTCAGCAGATCGCTACCGCCGTATCCGTAATACTAGCCGCTATTTATTGTCGAACTTAAGTGGTTTTAACCCAGAAACCGATTCGGTTGCCATTGAAGATATGGTGGAACTTGATCGCTGGATTGTCGCTCAGGCAGCTGAGCTACAAAAAGAAATCGTAGACGCATACGATAATTATCAAATGCTGGTTGTAACACAGAAATTAATGAATTTCTGTACAGGTGAGCTAGGCTCATTCTACCTAGACGTTATCAAAGATAGACAGTACACAGCGAAGAGTGACAGTCACGCACGTCGCTCATGCCAAACTGCGCTGTACCATATTGCAGAAGCAATGACGCGCTGGATGGCGCCAATTCTAAGCTTTACAGCACAGGAACTTTGGGAAGCGTTACCAGGGCAGCGTGGTGAATTTGTCTTTACAGATGTTTGGTATGAAAACATTCAAGGTGCAACTTGTGGTCAGCTAGGTAATGACTTCTGGCAGGAACTGTTAACTGTTCGTGATGAAGTGAACCGAGTATTAGAAAGCGCTCGTAAAGAAGAAGTGATTGGTGCAACATTACAGGCTGAAGTAACACTTTATACTGGTGGTGAGCTGGCAGAGAAGCTTCAAGGTTTAGAAGATGAACTGCGTTTTGTATTGTTGACGTCAAAAGCACATGTTGAGGTTGTATCAACTCAGCCTGAGGACTCTGTTGCTTCTGAGGTAGATGGGTTATTTATCAAAGTCGCAGCGACTGATGCGGCCAAATGTGATCGCTGCTGGCATCACAGCGAAGATGTCGGTACAAATGAAGCACACCCAGAGCTGTGTGGCCGTTGTATTACCAATGTTGAAGGTGAAGGCGAACAACGCAAGTTTGCATAGGAGTTGCAAGTGACAAAATTGACCGAACGAAGTGGTCTAGTGTGGTTATGGCTGAGTCTACTGCTTTTTGCAGTAGACTTCGGCACAAAAGCAGTCGTAGTAGCGAATATGAAGCTATATGAATCTATTGAGCTGCTGCCATTTTTTAATTTCACTTACATGCACAATTATGGTGCAGCTTTTAGCTTTTTAAGTGAAGCCGGCGGATGGCAGAGATGGTTTCTCAGCGGCATCGCAGTCGTGATCAGTGTGTTATTGATCGTGTGGTTGAAAAACTTGCGTGCAAATAACTGGGTCCTATGTGGTGCATATTCACTGGTATTGGCTGGTGCAATAGGCAATTTATATGATCGCGTGACATTGGGTTACGTTGTCGACTTTTTACATTTCTATTATCAAGACTGGCACTATCCCGCCTTTAACGTTGCTGATATGGCGATCGTCGGCGGTGCTGGTTTACTTCTTTTTGATGCATTTTTTGGTGATAAAACCAATACTCGGGAGACAGAGGCGTGAGTGAACAAGTCATAGGCCCAAAATCAGAAGTTCTATTCCACTATTCAATAAAGCTGGAAGATGGATCTGCTGCTGACTCAACAAAGGTAAATAATAAACCTGCGAAGTTATTTATGGGAGATGGAAGCCTCACTGAAAATTTTGAAAGCTGCTTATTGGGACTCAAAGAAGGTGACAATAAGAGCTTTAAGCTGCAACCAGAGGACGCCTTTGGTATGCCGAACCCGGACAACATTTATTATTTAGACCGTACTAAATTTGGCAGTGAAACGCCTGCTGAAGTAGGCAGTATTATCGCGTTTACTCAGCCAGATGGCACTGAATTGCCTGGCTTGATCCGTGAGGTCGCTGGTGACTCTGTAACTGTTGACTTCAACCACCCTCTGGCAGGGCAAGTGGTGACATTTGAAGTAGACATTTTAGAGGTTCATAGCTAATGGAAATTTTGTTAGCCAATCCGCGAGGCTTTTGTGCTGGAGTAGACAGAGCAATTAGCATTGTTGAAAGGGCTTTAGATATTTTTGAAAAGCCTATTTATGTACGCCATGAAGTTGTTCACAACAAATATGTTGTGAATGGCCTGAAAGACCGTGGTGCAGTGTTTGTTGAAGAGCTTCATCAAGTACCTGATGACAGTATTGTTATTTTCAGTGCGCACGGTGTATCACAGCAAGTTAGGCAAGAAGCTAAAAGACGCGAATTAAAGGTTTTTGATGCGACATGTCCACTGGTAACCAAAGTCCATATGGAAGTTACTAGAGCGAGCAGAAAAGGCACAGAGTGTATTTTAATAGGTCACAATGGTCACCCTGAAGTTGAAGGTACAATGGGGCAGTATGATAACCCTCAAGGCGGAATTTACCTTGTTGAAACGCCAGAAGATGTCGCGTCTTTGGAAGTAAAAGATGCGAGTAATCTGTTTTACTGTAGCCAAACAACGTTATCAGTTGATGATACCGCAGATGTGATCGAAGCACTTCGTATCAAATTTCCTAAGATCCACGGTCCTCGTAAAGATGATATCTGTTATGCCACGCAAAATCGCCAAGATGCAGTTCGTGACTTAGCGGATAAAGTTGATCTGTTGTTGGTGGTCGGTGCGAAAAATAGCTCAAACTCGAACCGTTTGCGCGAACTTGCAGATAAAATGGGCACCGCTGCTCACCTGATCGATGACGAAAAAAGCATTTCGCCTGATTGGTTTGAAAATGTTGAACGTGTCGGAGTGACTGCGGGGGCTTCTGCACCCGAAGTGCTTGTTCAGCAGGTCATTTCACGCTTGAAGCAACTTGGTGGTGAAACTGTTGTGGAAAACCCAGGTCAAGAAGAAAATGTGGTGTTTGCAGTGCCTGTTGAGCTAAGATAACACATGACTCCATGGGTTCATTCGGCATCGATTGACCGTGGTTTATTTAAGGCGATGCTCTCGGAGCGAGGCATTCTTGCAATGATTATTGCCTCGCAAGCAGTCGCCTTCATTTATACTCTATCGAGTGGAAAAGATTTTTGGCTGAGTTTAGGGTTAGTCAGTTTATTTACCCACGCGAACGCATTCATAACACTTGCTCTAATCGCTTTTGTCGTTAAATATTTCAAGCAACTATCTTTCAAAACTGAGTTAGGTATTGTACTTGTCTTTTTCCAATCAGTTTGTATCTTCACCAGCTTAATAGTTCAGTACACTACCTTCTCACCAGTGGAACCAATTGATTGGCAATTTGTGTTTAACAACAACGCAATTTGCGGTTTTGTTGTTATTTTGCTTTTGCACTTTATGGCAATTTACATTGATAATTTAAACACCATCGCACATGCCGCTAATGCTGAATTAGAAGCCCTTCAAGCGCGAATACGGCCTCATTTTTTACACAATGCATTAAATACCTTAGCTGAGCTTTGCCACGAAAATCCGAATGCAGCGGAGGAGGCTGCGCTTACTATGGCAAAATTAATGCAGGTTGCATTTGCCAGTGGTAAAAAACACAGTCTTAGCCAAGAGATCTCCCTTACCAAAGGATATTTGACCATTGAAAAGTATCGTTTTGAGCATCGCCTCAACGTTGAGTGGACTGTCCAAAATGTCGATTTAGATGTGCGTGTGCCAGCTCTAATTCTCCAGCCTTTAGTGGAAAATGCGGTTGTTCATGGTATTGAGCCTGCACGTTTAGGCGGCTCAATCAAAATTAAAGTGAACTGCCGTGAAGATAAATTGCTGTTTACAGTAGATAACCCATTTAATCCAGAATCAAAGTCACGTTCAGGGCAGGGAATTGCTTTGGAAAATATTCGCCGGCGCTTAGTTATTTATTACGGCGAGCAAGCGGCTTTGAAGACATCGCAAAAAAGTGGTAGATTCTTTATAAACGTGGTGTTGCCCCTAGGAGCTTTGAATGAAATATCTGGTAGTAGACGATGAACCAATTGCACGACGACGAATACAGCGACTACTGGGTGAATTTGAAGTTTTAAAATTTGTAGGCGAAGCCCAAGATGGCCAACAAGCAATAGAGTTAGTTGAGGAGCTTGAGCCAGAACTCGTTTTTTTAGACATCTCAATGCCAGGCATGGATGGAATTGAGCTTGGAAAAATATTACGTAACAAAAATGCCAATTTAAAGCTCGTTTACGTCACCGCTTATCCAGAGCACGCGTTACAAGCTTATCAAATATATGCTTCTGGCTATTTGGTTAAACCTGTAGACAGTGCGCAAATATCTGAGCTATTAAATCATCTATTCCCTGATACATTAGCTAAATTGCAATACCAAGTTGGACACGATATTCGATGGGTGAACGTGCCTGATATCCTTATTGCGCAAACGGATGACAGGTACACCCATATTTACTTTGAAGGCGGGGATGCACTTATCGATACTCCCCTAAAAAAACTTTTGTCTGACTACCCGCATCACTTTGTACAAGTGCATAGAAATACCATTGTGAAAAAGGCAAGCATCATAAAATTAGAGAGTTGCGAGGGTGCGCACCGTGTTGTACTCCAAGGTGTTGAAGAGCCAGTCCAGGTTAGCCGTCGTGCATATGCGAGCCTTAAATCAGTGTTTTAACCACTGACCCACATTGATTGACCGTTTAGTCACATGGCTATTTGGTTATACGAAAAAAGCGATACTATGTAGGGTAGATTATACGTTGAGTTTTTTTCATGGGTAGATTGTTTCCAAAAAAAAGCCAAGCTGGATTCACCTTGTTAGAGGTGGTGGTTGCTTTTATGGTTTTGAGCTTTGGCCTGCTCGGGGCAGTTGCATTGCAAGCGAAGGCGAAACAAGCCAGCTTCGATTCGATGCAGCGTGCGGCTGCTGTGGCTTTAGCTGGCGACATTATTCAACGTATTCGCTCAAATGATACCACTGCGCTAACAGACTTGTATGGTGGTTCGTTTACCAGCCAAACTCAGTTGAATACGGATACGACTTGCTTTTCTACCTTTTGCAATAATTTAGCAATTGCCAACCTTGATAAAGAACAGTGGAAGCAAGCGATCAGAGCGAAGGAAAATACAGGCTCGCTAGATGATACAACAGTATGTATCACACCTGTTAGAGATGGGGATGGTTTTGAAGTGACTGTCACGGTTTCTTGGGTAGGGCGACAGGCCATCAAGGCAAATAATACAACGTCAAATATTAACTGTGGTACGAAAGATGATTACAGAAGACTTGTTTCTTTAACCAGCTTCGTCCTAGTAAGGAGCTAACAATGCGTCAGCGTGGCTTCACTCTGATTGAAATATTGATCTCCTTGTTTATTGGAGCGATTCTCCTCGGAGGTGTGGTAGCTACCTATGTGAGCATGCGCGTAACAACAAAAGATACAATGGCGATAGGGGAGCTGCAAGAAATAGGGCGATTATCATTGACTTTATTGCGCCGAGATCTGGAGCAAATTGGTTTTTGGGGTACGTTCTACGACAAAAGTTTCAGTGCAGATAACTCCAGTGGGCCGGCAAACCCAACTGGTGACTGTTTTGGTGGTCTCAACAACGGCAGCTTTCCTGATGTAACACCAACAAATTTTCGCCCTATTTTTGCTGATTATACCGCGAACGGAAACTCTTTGGACTGTATTACTGGCGCTAAAAAAAATACCGAAGTGTTACAGCTGAAGTTTTTAGAGGGTGAGCAAATTACCAATGGTGTTGTGAGTTCAAATAAGTACTACTTTATTGCGCAACAAGAGCAAGGTGATTTTATATCGGGCCCCAACTTTGCTGGGTTGCCGAACGTGAATGCCACACTTTGGCCCTATAGCCACCATGTGTATTTTATCCAAGAACAGCAGATCACCATAGATAACGTACAGCTCACAATCCCGGTATTAAGCCGTAAACGACTGACCGTAAATGGGGATATGACTACCGAGACGGTTATTGAAGGTGTTGAGGACATGCGTTTTCTTTTTGGTATTGATCTAGACGGTGATAGCCGTGTTGATGGTTACCGTAGTGTAAAGCAAATGACAGCAGCTGATTGGGAGAGATCCGAAGGCGTTTTAACAGTTCAAGTAATTGTCTTAGTTAGGTCTTTGGAACCTGATCCTGGTATTAAATTAAAAAATCAAACATACACACTGGGAAGTGATAACGACAAAGTCGTACGTACCTTTTCAGATAGTTATCGGCGAACGGTATTTTCGACGACAGTTCAGCTATATAACATGGGGTCTTCAGCATGGTAAATCAGGCTAAGCAGCGTGGCATGGTACTTATTGTATCAATGGTATTAATCGTGGCAGTAACGAGTATTGCTGTGACTTTGATGAGCAGTAGCACCATTGATATCAAGATCACTAACGCGGCACAGGAGCGTGAGACTGCGGAAGCCTATTTGATGGGGGAAGTGCAGCGTCTCGTTAAAAATCAAAAGCAATTGTTTGGCGCCAGCAAGTTTCATTTGACCAATGGACAAATAGATGCAAATGACAATGGTGTACATACGTTTGATAACCAAAATTTAAACAACCCAGTTGATTACGAGTTAAGAAATTTAAATAGAGGCCAGTTGGAAGTGCCATGTCCTCGTATATATAGCTATACAGAGGGCGTTGTCTGTAATATGACTGAACTAACAAGTTCTGTTGAGTATGGTGATCAAGGTCGTCATACGGTCACAGTTGTGATTGGTATCGGTCAAGAAATCCAAGATATTAAGGCAAACCAATGATGTACTTTAAACGATTACTTTTTATCTGCCTTGTTATTAGCAGTGCCGTAAATGCCGAAGACATTGAACTGTATGTAAAACACGATGTGAGTGGTTCTGAGAAGTCACGTGTCATTGTTATTTTCGATACCTCAGGCAGCATGGCGTGGGATGTAGTTGATGGCAAACGCTGTTATGAATATCGAAATTGGAGGCTGCGTTCTACAGAATGCTTCGATACATCCAAAACATCTAAAACATGTTACAAATATATCAATGGCGCCTATCGCTCGGTGACTTGTGGTGATAGCCGGTTAAAAGTGGCGCAGGCTGCGATGACCTCTTTGGTAAACGATAATCCTGATTTTGACTTTGGCTTGATGCGTTTGTATTCCAGCTCTGGTGGGTATGTATTAAATGGTATTGGCGCAGATCCAAGTGTTGTCGTCAGTAAAATCAATGCTTTGAGGGCCAGTGGTAATACCCCTTTGGCAGAAACCTTGTGGGAAGCCTACTTATATCTGACTGGCAGAGCGGTAGATTATGGTTACAATGGGGGAGATGATAGGGACAAAACAATAGAGTCCAATGGGCGTTATAAGTCACCTTTTATTCCTGTTGTTGGTGAACCAGAACGCTGCGATACCTCGACAAATATTATCTTAATGACCGATGGCGACCCAACCAGTGATACGGGAAAAAACGGCGCTATTTCTGACGAACACTTCAGAGTATTCGGTTCTTACCCATCAACCACATCAAATAGCTATTTAAGCGCATTGGCAAAATTAATGCGTGGTACGTCTCAAAAACAAGTTGATTTATACCCGACAACGGCTGATAAACAAGACTTTGCGCGCGTATATACCATAGGTTTTGGCACAGGCATGTCTAATGCAGGTAAAGCGCTTTTAAAGCAAACTGGTGAAGTGGATGGCGGGGGGGCTTATCTCCATGCCAATACGGCATCTCAGTTGTCTGAAGCGCTGAAGCTAACTATTTCAAAAATACGCGAGCAAAGTGATAGCTTTTCATCTCCTTCGGTATCAACGAGTAGTTCGGACTTAAGCCGCAGTGGCGACTCGGTGTATTTCACGATGTTTTACCCAGAAACACATACTCGTTGGGCTGGTAACTTGAAAAAGTTAAAGGTCACAGGCGGGGTTGTACATGGTGTAGGCACAACCTCCAATGCGATTAATGATAAAGGGCAAATTGATAAGTCTGTTACGACATATTGGTCAAACCCCAGAGGCAAAGATGGCAATGTCGTACTAGAGGGCGGCGTAAACTATCAATTAACTGAGCGACAAACTACACGCAAACTCTATTCAGATTTTGGTAAAGGCGCTTTATACAACTTTGACTACAATACAGCATTAAATGCACATCAAGGCTCTCTTGTTAATCTGGCTGCGAAATTTGGCAGCTCCACTTCTCAAGTACAAAATACGATGTCATGGGCAAGGGGGCTGGATGTTGATGATCAAAATGGCAACCGCATCACCAATGAAAGACGCAACGATATTTTTGGGGATCCTCTGCATTCTAGACCTGTAACAATTGACTACGGTAACAATGACTTAAGGGTCATTGTAGGCACCAATGCAGGTTTCTTGCACATGTTTAAAGATAAGGGAGATACCGTTGAAGAAAGTTGGGCGTTTATCCCAGACTCACTATTGAAAGTTTTACAACCTCTGAGAAATCGTAAGCAAGATACTAAGTTATACGGTATGGATGGTCCTATTACTGTGTATTTTTGGGATAAAAACGATAGCGGGGTGGTAGATTCAGGTGAAAAAGTATGGCTGATTGCAGGCATGCGACGTGGTGGAAACGAATACTTCGGTTTTGATATTACAGAGCCTGATCGCCCTCGATTGATGTGGGGCGGACCCATAAAAGGTGGAGTTGGTGATTATACCGAGTTAGCACAATCTTGGTCTAAGCCGATAGTCTCTTTTATCACGGCACAGCCTAATAAGCCTGTGCTGATTTTTGGCGCGGGTTACGATACAAATAAAGACAACGCACTGTTCTCTGAAGACAGTAAAGGTCGAGGGATTTATATTGTTGATTTGGAAAGCGGTAAGCCAATATGGTCGTTGACACCTAGCAATGGCTTTAAAGGCAAGCACAGTATTGCTGCTGACGTCAGCGTACTCGACTCTGATTATGATGGCTTTGTAGACAGGATTTATGCCGCAGATACCGGTGGCGGTATTTGGCGAGTGGACTTACCGAGCACATCTCCGGATGATAAAGACGCGCCGTGGACACATTTCAGATTTGCCAACCTAAGTGGTGGCAATGATGATGCAAAACGTCGTTTCTTCTATCGCCCCATGATTGCCAGAACCTACTTTAGCAAGGTCACTGTAGAGATTATTGATGGTAAGCCAACAAAAGTGAGACGAGATGTACCTTATGAAGGGATATTGATCGGAAGCGGCAACCGAGCTAAGCCTACCTCCACACATGTTAAAAACTTCTTGTTTATGCTCAGAGATGAAAATACTAAAACGCAATCATTTACTTCTGAGAATACACCAGCTGTGATAAGGGCGAGTCAACTATTCAATGTTACAAACGATCCGTTTAAAGCCAATCTGAACAGCTATGAGAATTTTACGACTCAAGAAGCAGAGTTAGGTAAAGCGAAAGGTTGGAAAATTAAACTTCAATCCGGCGAAAAGTCATTGTCAGCAGCGACTGCAATTGGTGGATTGGCTTATTTTACATCTTTCTCTCCAACGACCGTTTCACAGAATCAATGTGCGATAGGGGAAGGTACAGGATATTTGTATATTGTCCACTTGCACTATGGCATGCAGGTATTCCAATTACGCCGCTATCGCACCACTGCGACACTACCTGATACACCCAGAACACATTATGATGTGTATGAAGATCCAATCACCAAGAAAAAGACAGTAAAAGCTAAAATTATTAGCCCTACAGTGATAAAAGAAGATGCGGTTGATCCGATGTTTGGTAACAACCCCGCAGATGGCATTGATCCACAACGGCTTGAGCCACCCAATGTGTATAAAAACGCAGACGGGTCTGCAAATGTGCCAAGTGTATCGCCTTTGACGATAACTTATGAAACAAGACAATTGTTTATTTATAAGAAAGAAGATAATGATGAAAAGTGATATACGGCTTCACACTGGATTTACCTTGATAGAGCTGGTAATTGTGGTTGCTATTGCTGGTATTTTAGCAACCTTAGCTTACCCAAATTACTCTAATTATTTGAAGCGAGGAGCACGCTCTGATGCCATGACGCTGTTGCTAGATGGTGCAAACAAGCAGGAGCAGTATTTTGTAGACAATCGAGAGTATACGAGTAAATTATCTGATATTGGCATACCAACAACTAGCGAAAACGGTTACTTTACCATTACGGTTGTACTTAGCAATAACGGGTATACTTTGACTGCAACTGCGGCAAGTGGCCCTGTCAGCGGCGATACAGAGTGCACTACTCTATCAATAAACAATTTGGGTATTAAGTCTGTTACAGGAACTCAAAGCGCAGATCACTGTTGGGAGCGTTAATACAAGCATCGAGAGGTATCCTTTAGCTTTGTACGTCCGGTTGTGCTCAGGGATAGAGATTTCCCAGACTTTGTACCGTCTCTATGTGTGACACAGTATGTAAATGTGCCATTTCCTAACCCCCAAGTGGTGCCTGTGTGTTTAAACGTAATGGCGTTTCTTGGATATGTAAGGTCATCGTTGGTGGCAATTTTAGAAGTTACTCGCAATATAGTGTCTCGGTTATCCAACCATCCGAGCTTGCCTCTATCAATAAACAAAGTGAGTTCCCTGTCCCAGTAACCTCGAGAGCAGCGGTTTTCGATTAACGGACATAAAGTGATCCGTTCACCTGAATATATGGCTTTGAGTCGTGCAAAGCTAACCAGTCTGTCTAAATGCATCAAAGCGTTTTTAGGCCTATTAACAATGAGAATCTCACTCATTGAAGGAATAGCTAACATGATTACAATTGCACAGATCAGCAAAGTAATAATCAGTTCTAACATTGAAAAGCCTTGTATATACCTTTTTTCTACCCACATCATTCATCCTCCGCGTTAGCGAATAATAAGTTTTATATAGCTGGGTAGAATTTAAGGGCGAACGCGTATACAACGCGTTAGCTAAGGCTGCCAGAAAATACTGAATTTATTATTTTTGTGTGTCTTTTTACGATAAAGTGAAGTGATATGAAAAGGTTAATCTTTCTCATCAATATTGACACCACCACGCGCTAAGTACACGTTTGGGTGGTGTCTCCGGTAAACAACGCTGTACCAGCTTGGGTAATACTCAGGCTTTGGTTTTGTGTGGTTGTTCCATTAGGGCAATATATAAAATTACCATTTTGCCCATTACCCAAGCGACCGCTGGAATCAAATTTTAGTGATGCTACTGGGTAATTCAGCGTATCGTTCTCGGTTACTTTTTCCATTACTCTCAGTATATTATCGGTATTCACTGTGAAGGTACCATTATTATCTCGATCTACAAAAATAACGATGCGATTGCTTTGCCAGTTTGCTAAACAAGTAAAGTCCCTGTTTTCCAATAGCAACTTTTCTAATACTGGGCAAACGATGACTATTTCATCACTCGCAGTTGCTTTTGCTCTAGCAAACGTAACGCTGCGTTTGAGCTCAAGTAAAAAACTCTGTGCACGGTTTTCATGATAGGTGGTACTAGTGAAGAAAAATGTGAGGGAGGCCAAAATGCCTAAAATGGCAACTGTCATTAACAATTCCAGTAAGCTCATGCCTTGTTGGTGTCGCATGGAAAGCTCCTAATCTAGGCTGGTGTTGATACTTTATTTTGCGCCTTTTCAATATATTATTCAACTGCTAAGTTTGCCTTGCTTGCCCCTATTGTCTAAAATCGACGCATTACCATAGGAAGCATGATAATCATGAAGAAGATTGAAGCAATTATTAAACCATTTAAGTTAGATGATGTGAGAGAAGCCCTGTCTGATATAGGCATAACCGGTATGACTGTTTGTGAAGTTAAAGGTTTTGGGCGTCAAAAAGGCCATACAGAGTTATATCGTGGTGCAGAATATATGGTTGATTTCCTACCTAAAGTGAAATTAGACATTGTATTGGCAGAAGAAGATGTTGAGCGTGCGATTGACGTTATTTTAAAAACGGCGCAAACCGGTAAGATCGGCGATGGTAAGATATTTGTCACTGAAGTTGAGCGAGTTGTTAGGATCCGTACTGGTGAAGAAGACGAAGAAGCAATTTAATGTTGCTTTCATTGCTTGTTGATCAGGCATCAGTGATGCCTGATCAAATATATTTAACGCTGATTAAGTGCTTTTGTTTTTCTCACGTTTTCACTCAATTCTGTTAACCCTAGTTTATCGTAGCTTTTTTCCATCATATCCAGCGCTTCAAGTAAATAGCTGCTCTGAGAGTAATGCTCAACAACGTACTTACCTCTGTTTGCTGCCGCAAGGTATGCTTCGCGTTCATAGTAATAGTTGGCAATTTTCAGCTCATAACGTGCCATTTTATTAAGCAACCATGCTAAGCGTTTTTTTGCTTCAGGTGTATAGCTACTGTCAGGGTAGTTTTTCACCAAAGTAGATAAATCTTGAAATGCGACACGCGTTTTACTGACATCTCGGTCTGCGCGGTCTACGCCAAAGTACTCTTGGAACGCGTTTTCATCAGCTTTGATATTAACAAGGCCACGCATGTAGTACATGTAATCAAGGTTTTTATGATTTGGATTTAAGCGAATAAAACGGTCAATGGTTGCAAGCGCCTGATCTACATTCCCAGTTTGGTAGTAGGCATAGACCAAATCCATTTGTACTTGTCTTGAATACGGGCCAAACGGATAGCGGGCATTAATTGCACCAAGCAGTTGAATGGCTCTGGCATACAAGCCAGAGTCTAAAGTGCGCTTAGCATCGTCATACAAAGCCTGTACTGACTTATTTGGTACACGTTCAATCTCTTCTTGTTCTGGTGCTGAAGAACATGCGGCTAATCCTAGTATAGATGCGCTAATAAACACTGCAGCAGCGCGTTTTCCCAACTTCATTATCATTTTATTTTACTACCTTCGTTGTCTTCGGCTAGGCCAAGTCGGTAAAACCGAGTAAACTATGCATTTATGCGATTCTAACCCAGTCGAGCGAGGCTTGCACTGGTAATTTAGGTAAAGTTACACATGTCAGAGCAAATTTCTCTACAAGCCGAAGTGCCAATCGAGTTAGGCGGTAAACGTCTAGACCAAATATTAGCGCAATTGTTCCCGGATTTTTCACGTTCAAGAATAAAAACTTGGATTTTAGATGAAAAGGTGACAGTTAATGGTCAAACATTGAGCACACCGAAAGAAAAACTATTTGGTGGTGAAGTCGTAGAGATCGAAACACAAATAGAAGCAGAGCGCGAATACGAAGCGCAAGATATTGCATTAGATATTGTTTATGAAGATGAAGATATCCTAGTGATCAATAAGCCAATGGGCTTAGTCGTCCATCCAGGGGCCGGCAATCCAAATGGCACTGTGCTAAACGCATTACTATATCATCATCCAGATATTATCAACGTGCCTCGCGCCGGCATTGTGCATCGTCTAGATAAAGACACAACAGGGTTGATGGTTGTTGCCAAAACAATTCAGGCGCAAACCCACCTAGTAAAAAACCTGCAAGCACGAACTAACTTTACCCGTGAGTACGAAGCTATCTGTAATGGTACTATGACTGCGGGTGGTGTGATTGAAAAGCCGATTGGGCGTCATGCAACTAAACGTACTCATATGGCTGTACATGAAATGGGCAAACCTGCTATCACACATTACCGTGTTGCAGAAAAATTTAGAGCTCATACGCGTTTGAGATTGCGCTTGGAAACGGGTAGAACACACCAAATCCGTGTACATATGGCTTATTTGAAACACCCTCTAATAGGGGATCAGTTATATAATGGTCGCCCTTGTCCCCCGAAAAATGCGTCAGCAGAGTTTTTAGATACGCTACGGGGTTTTAAGAGACAAGCATTGCATGCGGTTAAACTAAGTATCGCGCACCCTATTACAGGTGAAAAAATGACTTGGGAAGCGCCGATCCCTGATGATATGCAAGCGCTTACTGACATGTTACGGTCTGATACTAAAGCTAACCCACAAATTGAATATTAATCATATGATATTGCCTCAATGGCCTGTGCAACATCAAGTCGGTGCTGTATCCAGCACCCGCTTGGGTGGGTACTCTTGTGCGCCTTATGACACCTTTAATCTTGCCTACCATGTTGGTGATAACAGCGAGCATGTTGCAAAGAATCGAGCTGTCTTAGAAAGTTACCTGCCAGCAGCGCCAACTTGGGTTAATCAAGTACATGGTTGTGATATACACGTAGTTGATACCAAAACAGATGCTAGCCTGCTAGTGAATGCCGATGCCCTATACACTCGGTTAAGACGTCAGCCATTGGCCATTATGACGGCAGATTGTTTACCTGTTCTACTCGCCAGTCAGTGTGGCAGAGAAGTTGCCGCAGTCCATGGTGGCTGGCGACCACTGGCTGGGGGGATCATTGCAAAAACGACGCAGCACTTTGAGGCTTCTCCTGATAAACTTGTAGCATGGCTGGGACCTGCAATTGGCCACAATGCATTTGAGGTTGGTTCTGAAGTCAAAGATACTTTTATTGCACAGTCCCCTGAGCTGTCAGAGGCTTTTAGAGCCATTGGTAATGGGAAATACCTCGCAGATATTTTTTTAATTGCCCAGATGCAGTTACAAGCCCTTAATGTCAATAGCATCTATACCGATAAGCTATGTACATTCAGCAATAAAGAACAATTCTTCTCGTATCGACGTGACGGCCAATGTGGTCGTATGGCTACGGTAATTTGGCGTAAATAAATTCTCTTCGCCACTTGAACAAATTCGCTAAAGGACCCACTTAAAGAAGTAGTTAAGATTACTTAGGTGTGGAGTCTCATGCGTTTAGATAGATTTACCAGCAAGTTTCAAAGTGCGTTGTCAGACGCTCAGTCTCTAGCTTTAGGCAGAGATCATCAATTTATAGAACCTGTGCATTTAATGTATGCACTGTTACAGCAAACAGGTTCAAGCGTCAGGGCACTCTTTGCCCAAGCGGGTGTCAGCGCTGATGAACTCAATACCAAATTATCCCAATCTATAGAGCGGCTTTTTAAAGTCGAAGGGGTTGGTGGAGATGTTCAGCTGTCTAATACGCTCATTTCGCTTATCAATCTCTGTGATAAATATGCACAAAAGCGCAAGGATAAATATATTTCTAGTGAAGTATTTGTATTTGCCGCGTGTGAAGATAAAGGGGAACTGGGCGATATATTCCGAGCGTTGAATATAACCCAAGACAAGGTTGAAAAAGCGATTAAAGCTATCCGTGGCGGCCAAAAGGTCGACGACCCAAATGCAGAGGAAACACGCCAAGCACTCGAAAAATATACAATTGACCTAACGGAGCGGGCAGAGCAAGGCAAATTAGATCCTGTTATTGGTCGAGATGACGAAATTAGACGTACAATTCAGGTACTGCAACGACGTACAAAAAACAACCCTGTTCTCATCGGCGAACCCGGAGTTGGTAAAACGGCGATTGTTGAAGGCTTGGCTCAGCGTATAGTCAACGGGGAAGTGCCTGAAGGGTTAAAGCACAAACGTGTGTTATCGCTGGATCTGGGGGCGCTCGTTGCTGGAGCTAAATACCGTGGCGAATTTGAAGAACGTTTGAAGTCTGTTTTAAACGAGTTAGCCAAAGAAGAAGGCAGTGTGATTTTATTTATCGATGAGATCCACACTATGGTCGGCGCTGGTAAAACCGATGGCGCAATGGATGCTGGCAATATGTTGAAGCCTGCACTGGCACGAGGTGAGCTCCATTGTGTGGGGGCAACGACGCTGGATGAATATCGTCAATATATCGAAAAAGATGCAGCGCTGGAAAGGCGTTTCCAAAAAGTATTTGTCTCAGAGCCGACAGTCGAAGACACCATTGCCATTTTGCGCGGGTTGAAAGAGCGTTATGAACTGCACCATTCTGTTGATATTACAGATCCTGCAATCGTTGCTGCAGCAAATTTATCACACCGCTATATCAGCGACAGACAGCTTCCTGATAAAGCCATAGATCTGATCGACGAAGCGGGATCATCTATTCGTTTGCAAATTGACTCAAAACCCGAGCAGCTTGATAAGTTAGAAAGACGCATAATCCAATTGAAGCTGGAAGACAACGCGCTGGCGAAAGAAAAAGATGAAGCCAGTCAAAAACGCCGCACTGAAATGCAAACATTGATAGCGCAACTGGAATCTGAGTATACAGAACTAGATGAAGTGTGGAATGCTGAGAAAGCGTCATTGCAAGGCACACAAGTGATCAAAGCCGAGCTGGAACAGGCAAGACTTGATCTGGAAGTAGCGCGCAGGGCAAGTGACTTACAACGTATGTCTGAACTGCAATACGGTAGGATCCCAGCGTTAGAGCGCAAGCTAGATTTGGCTTCTCAGGCTGAAATGCAAGAAATGAGCTTGCTGAAAAATCAAGTGTCTGAAGACGAAATTGCAGAAATTTTATCGCGCTGGACGGGGATCCCAGTCGCAAAAATGCTACAGGGGGAGCGGGAAAAGCTACTCCACATGGAAGATGAACTTCACCAAAAAGTAATTGGTCAAGACGAAGCTGTTAACGCCATTGCAAATGCAATTCGTCGTTCTCGAGCAGGTCTTGCAGATCCAAATCGTCCTATCGGCTCATTCTTATTTCTGGGCCCAACGGGGGTTGGTAAAACAGAGCTGACCAAAGCACTGGCTAATTTTATGTTTGATACTGAAGATGCCATGGTACGCATCGATATGTCAGAGTTTATGGAAAAACATTCGGTTGCACGTTTAGTAGGTGCACCGCCTGGCTATGTTGGCTATGAAGAGGGAGGATACCTTACGGAAGCTGTGCGTCGTCGGCCTTATTCAGTGGTATTGCTTGATGAAGTAGAAAAGGCACACCCAGATGTGTTCAATATTTTATTGCAAGTGCTGGATGACGGGCGATTGACCGATGGCCAAGGAAGAACCGTTGATTTCAAGAATACGGTGATCATTATGACTTCAAACTTGGGCTCAGATGTGATCCAAGAGCAAGCTGGAAGTAATGACTTTGTGGCATTAAAAAGCAAATTAATGGATGTGTTAAGTACTCAGTTTAGACCCGAGTTTATTAACCGAATTGATGAAACCGTTGTGTTTCACCCTCTGGTTACTGAGCACATAAAACAGATCGCCCGTATTCAGCTAGATAAGTTGTCGGCTCGCCTTAAAGACAATGGCTTTGCATTTGAAGTCAGTGAACCGGCGCTTGAAAAAATTGCGCAAAGCGGCTTTGATCCTGTGTTTGGTGCAAGGCCTTTGAAAAGGGCAATTCAGCAGTATATTGAAAACCCGTTAGCGCAAAGTCTGTTGCAAGGGGATTTCAACGGTAACACCATGATTGCCGTGGATATTGAAGATGATAAAATTCAATTTAATGGCCGCTAAACTGAGCTTATAAGCGTTTTTGGAGGCTGTCTCTATTTGTTATGAACCCCCTAAAGAACACGATGAAGTTGTTTGGGGGGTCTTGCTTTTATATGTTAAATTTAACAACTATTTAGTCAATCTTGATGAAAATAAATGAATAAAAAATACACACAAGCTGGCGTTGTGCATTTTGGCACCGCTGATGCGCTTCAAACCCAAATTATGCCTATGCCATCACTAGAGCCTGAGCAAGTTTTTATTCGTGTTATCTCATCTTCAGTCAATCCTATAGATGTTAAAACTCGAGCTGGTTTGGGCTATGTAGCTCAATCTAAAGCCCAAGATGCATTTTTGCCTCTAGGTTATGATCTTTACGGAGTGGTAGAGGAAACTGGCGAGCAGGTTAAAGGTGTCAAGGTTGGTGATACTGTTTTAGGTATGGCCGGGTTTCCCACTAAACCGGGTTGTTATGCAAGCCATGTTACGGCACATCACAATGAGTTAATTGTGGTCGATGCGAAAGTTTCTGAGCGCTTAGCGGGTCTGAGTCTTGCGGGATTAACTGCATTACAGGCATTAGATAAGCTTGATGTAGACGGTGGCACGCTATTTATCAATGCACCAACGGGTGGCGTTGGTCATTTGGCGCTACAATTGGCATTGCGTAAAGGCTTTGATGTTGTTGCTGTAACGTCGCGCAAGGCGATTATGAAGGCAATGAACTTTGATGTTCCGGTGATGTCATACGATGAATTCTTTATGCAAGTGAGAGCTGGCCAATTACTAGATTTAGTCGGTGGAAAGCTCGCTTGCACTATGTTGTCAAATATGAAAAGTGGCGCGGCATTTGTTACGGTACCGTCAATAACAAAAGATGAGGTTATTGCGCATGCTGCATCATGTGGTGCACATGGTGAGAGCATGTTAGTACAGGCAAATCCCAACCAGCTTGATGAACTGTATCAAGCTGTCGCAACACAACAGCTACGCATTGTTGTGAGCAAAAAATTCAAGCTAGATGAGATTGCTTTGGCTCACAAGTTTATTGAGCAAGGCGAGCACTTTGGTAAAGTAATTATTGTGGCTTGAGTATTTTAAATTTGCCCCCATTGAAGGTGGCATAACTTAAGCTTGGTCCGAGCCTCGAGGTATTTTTTTGAAACACACTAATTTAGAAAGCAAGTTAGAAACACTTGCCAACACTGCGCTTGTCCCTTCTTTATCGAGCATCCAGCGTGGTATTGAACGAGAAGCTTTACGGATCCAGCCATCCGGCAAAATTGCTAAAACGTCTCACCCAAAAGGTGTGGGGCACCCGCTCACACATAATTCAATCACGACGGATTTTTCAGAGTCTCTACTTGAGTTTATTACGCCTGTTAGCACGTCGGCTGAGCAAACGTTGTCTCAACTAAGAGATCTACAGAAATACACATTGGCAAATATGGGCGATGAAATGCTCTGGCCTATGAGTATGCCTTGTTTTATAGAAGATCAAGACGATATTGTGCTGGCACAGTTTGGCAACTCAAATATCGGCAAAATGAAAACCTTGTACCGAGAAGGGTTGAAAAATCGCTATGGTAGCATGATGCAAGCTATTGCTGGTGTACACTTTAATATGTCGTTTCCAGATGCTTTTTGGGATGCACTTAAAGCCACTGAGCAAAATCAAGATACGCTGCAAGACTTTATATCAAACAAGTACTTAGGCTTGATCCGAAACTTTAAACGAGAGCTTTGGTTAATTAGCTACTTATTTGGTGCTTCCCCAGCGCTATGTCGTTCGTTTTTGCAAGGAAAGGAAAGTGACCTACCGTTTGAAGCGTCAGGTAAAGGCACCTTGTATTTGGCAAAGGGCACGGCATTAAGGTTAGGCGATCTCGGTTATACGAACAGCGCACAGTCTTCGCTTAAAGTGATGTATAACAGCCTCCCTGAATATGTTAAAGGGCTGCAAACGGCGATCCGCTGCCGCTCAGACTTGTATGAAAGTATTGATGATTATCGGGCTTCTGAACCAAAGCAACTCAATAAAAATATTCTCCAAATTGAAAACGAATTTTATTCGCCAATTCGTCCTAAACGTAATGCTAATCCACAAGAGACGCCAACACAGGCACTTGCCCGTGGTGGCATTGAGTATATAGAGATCCGTGCTCTAGATGTGAATCCATTCTCCGATACCGGGATTAGCTTAGAGCAGATCAGGTTTTTGGATGTATTTTTGACTTATTGTCTGTTAAAAGATTCTCCAGAGATGAGTTGGGATGAGCAGCAAGTTTCTGATAAAAACCTGCAAAGTGTCATTAGTACGGGGAGAGATACAGAAACTCAGTTACAGCAAGGCGACTCTGCTGTTTCGGTGGAAGCTTGGGCAAAGAGTATCTTCAGTGATTTAATTAAGGTAGCAAGTCTATTTGATAAGGCGCATGGCAACAATGCGTATTCAGATACCATAGCTACTTTGGCAGCGTGGGTAGATAACTCAGATGAAACCTTTTCAGGGAAGCTGGTAGCGGCCCTTGGTGCGCAAAGTGCTGACTCTTCTGAACAGGCTCTTGATCTTGCGAAACAGTATAAAGAGGAACATCTGCAACGAGCGTATCAGTTTTATCAAGAGGCTGAATTAAACGCACAAGCAGCCCAATCATTCATTGATGAACAAGCGATTTGTCAAAGTGACGAATTGACATTAAAAGCGTTTTTGCAAGACTACTTCGAAAAGGCATAAAAAAACGCAGCCCATGGGGCTGCGTATAAAAATATCAGGGATGAAACAATGCTAAACTGCTGCATTCAAGTACTATGACCCTAGCAAATTGAAAAAGTTCAGGTGAGTTTTAAAAAAATGAGAAAAAAAATAATATTTTTGCCTCTACTCTTAGCATTAACTGGGTGCGCGACAGCGCCACCAAAGCAACCTAATGATATTTGTAAGATTTTTGAAGAAAAAGAAGATTGGTATTACGATGCTCGAGATGCGCAAGAAAAGTGGGGATCACCAAAGCACGTCTTGATGAGTATGATGTATCAAGAAAGCTCCTTTAGACACGATGCTGCACCGCCGATGGAGTATTTTCTAGGTTTTATTCCCATAGGGCGAGCTAGCTCTGCTTATGGTTACTCTCAGGCAAAAACCATGACTTGGAGTGATTATATTCGTGAAACAGGTAACTCAGGTGCAGATAGAGATGACTTTGAGGATGCTATCGACTTCATGGGTTGGTTTGTTTATAAAACCCATAAAGTGAATGGTGTTTCCAAGTGGGATGCTTATGCTCAATACTTAAATTATCACGAAGGGTGGGGCGGATATCGCCGCGGCACTTACAAGAAGAAGCAGTGGTTAGTGAAAGTTGCAAATAAGGTTAAGCACCGAGCTTCTCGATATGGAGCCCAACTTCGTAAGTGTGAAGATGATTTGAATAAGAGTTGGTTTGAAAGGTTGTTCTCTTAAGCAGGAAAATAACCTAAATTACTTTGAATAGAAAAACGGGTTTAGTATTGCTAAACCCGTTTTTGATTAAGCTTCTTTTCGTGCTGGCTGTTGCAGTGGAAAAATTTTAACCATCTTGATCATATTTTCTTTCACTTCCATCACTTCCATTGGATAGTTTGCAATTTTTAAACTCAATTGTGACTCGGGTATATCTTCCAAGTATTCAACAATCAAACCGCTCAGGGTTTTTGGTCCTTCAGTTGGCAGCTCCCAGCCCATCTCTTTGTTCAAATCACGAATATTGGCGCTACCATCGACTAGCACAGAGCCATCGCTTTGGACTTTGACTTCATCGCTAGGGGTGGGCGTTTGGGTGGTGGTAAAGTCGCCAACAACCTCTTCAAGTATATCTTCAAGTGTTACTAAACCTTGAATATCGCCGTATTCATCAACCACTAATCCAATACGTTCTTTATTTTGCTGGAACTTTAACAACTGGGTGTTGAGAGAAGTACCCTCTGGAATGAAATAAATTTCACGAACAGCGCGTAACAGAGACGGTTTATCGAATTGTTCTTTGGTCAGCAGGCGCAGTGCATCGCGAGAGTGAATAAACCCGACAGCATCGTCGATTTGATCCCGGTATAAAAGCACTCTTGTATGCTGCGCATGGGTAAGCCGACGGGTAATGTCCTTCCAATCGTCATTGATGTCGATGGCATTGATTTCATTACGCGGGATCATGATATCTTCGACGGTAACCTGCTCAAGATCCAAAATAGACGTTAACATGTTGCCGTGATTTGTTGGCAGCATGGCACTTGATTCATTTACGACTGTTTTTAGCTCTTCTTTACTCAGACTGTGCTCTTCAATTTGTTCAGGAGACACACCAAACAGCTTTAACATGCCATTTGTGATCCAATTGACAGTGACGACAACGGGAAAAAGGACTTTTAACAATACTTTCAGTATCACAGAGCTTGGAAAGGCAACCTTTTCGGGATACAGAGCGGCAAGTGTTTTTGGCGTCACTTCTGCAAAAATCAAGATGACCAAAGTCAATGCAAAGGTTGCAACAACAATACCTGCATCTCCTAGTAGGCGCATACCAATGACTGTTGCTACTGCAGATGCAGCAATATTAACGAGGTTGTTACCGATAAGAATAAGGCCGATAAGGCGATCAGGTCTTTTTAGTAATTTATCGACCCGCTTGGCAGATTTGTTATTCTCTTTAACTAAGTGTCTGAGTCTATAGCGATTAATGGACATGATGCCAGTCTCAGAACTTGAGAAATAACCTGATATAAGTATCAGCACGCCGAGTATGATAAACAAGGCGCTGGTAGATATGTCGTCCAACAGAGGATCCCTTTTTTACTTTCGAACGGATATTAAGCGTCAGCACAGGAGCAGAGTCAAGTTCGACGCCTAATTTTTTGTATTAAAATTTGTCTAAAATGACTTCCTGGATAAATCGGCTTCCAAAATAAGCCAAAGTCACAATGCCAGAAGCGCCAATAACAGCAAAGACAACAGGCTTTCCACGCCAGCCAAATTGATGATGACCCAATGTGACAGCTGTAAAAATAGTCCATGCGATTAGAGAAAGCACTGTTTTGTGGATAGAAGCTTTGGCAAACATGCCATCTAAAAATACAAACCCGGCCAACAACGCCAAGGTTAAGAGTCCTGTTCCCACTGTAAGCAGTTGATAAAGCTGGGACTCTACTTGCATTAATGGGGGGAGGTGACTATTCATAATTGCAAGGTCTTTGCTTTTTAGACGTTTGTCGATGAAATAAAATTGGACAGCGTATAGCGTGGCGATGATCAGAATACAATAGGCCAACAGTGATAATGAAATATGTGTGACCAGGCCAATGTCGACATGGATATCATCCATAATAATGTGATGTGGAATAAACAAACTTGCAATCAATAGAATAGCTGCAAAGCCGTAGACAACGGGTAAAAGTAAAGTCGCGGGAAACTTCAATGAAACTGTTGTGACAGAAACCACAATGACCCAGCAAGTCAACAGCGCAATATTGATGGTACTCAAATCTTGCCCGTGTTGAGTAAACACCGAATTCACTAAAACCAGCATATGGCTCAAAATTGCAACCGTGCTTAGAATAACGGTTAGCTTCTGACTTGGGCCCTCTTTGTGGAATAAACGTGAAAGCACGTGTCCGGTTGCTAGTATATAAAACAGGCTCGCCAACAATGACAAAATGATGATCATGAACTTTGTGTCTACTTTCGTGGTCCTTTAATAGGCTATTGTATTTTAAGCCTCGCCGCTTGCATAGACTTTGTAAAAAGAATCTTTGTATAACTTGAATACTGTATTAGTTGCGCGCATATCAGTATAATGTTGCGTAATTACGAGATAGTGGAAGCGATACATGTTTGAGAACCTCCAAGAACGCTTAGGAAAAACGCTTAAAAACATCAGTGGCAGGGGCCGACTGACCGAAGACAATATTAAAGAAACACTACGCGAAGTGCGCATGGCTTTACTGGAAGCTGATGTGGCATTGCCTGTGGTACGCGAGTTTGTAAAGCAAGTTAAAGAGCGTGCTGTTGGTGTAGAAGTAACCAAAAGTCTAAGTCCTGGTCAGGTTTTCATTAAAATTGTTCGTGAAGAACTTGAGAAAGCGATGGGTGAAGCTAACGAAGAGCTTAACCTCAACGCACAGCCGCCAGCAGTTGTCATGATGGCTGGTTTACAAGGTGCTGGTAAGACGACCAGTGTCGGTAAACTTGCTAAATTTCTGAAAGAGAAAAAGAAAAAATCTGTATTGGTTGTCAGTGCCGACGTTTATCGTCCTGCCGCAATCAAACAGCTTGAGACCTTA
Organism: Pseudoalteromonas obscura; assembly: GCF_030135505.1. Lineage (NCBI taxonomy): Bacteria > Pseudomonadati > Pseudomonadota > Gammaproteobacteria > Alteromonadales > Pseudoalteromonadaceae > Pseudoalteromonas > Pseudoalteromonas obscura. Next base: position 312,581 of record NZ_JASJUT010000002.1, on the reverse strand, counting down.
GCTTCAGAAGTTGATGTTGAGTTTTTCCCCAGTGATATTTCACAAAAGCCTGTTGATATTGCAAACAATGCAGTAAGTCACGCCAAGAAAAAATTCATCGACGTGGTGCTGGTGGATACCGCTGGTCGTCTTCATGTCGATAGTGACATGATGGAAGAGATCAAAGCGCTACACGCGGCGATAAACCCAATTGAAACCCTATTTGTTGTTGACTCCATGACCGGTCAAGATGCGGCAAACACGGCAAAAGCATTTGATGAAGCGCTACCGCTGACAGGTGTGATCTTAACGAAAACTGATGGTGATGCTCGCGGTGGTGCTGCACTGTCAATCCGTAATATAACGGGTAAGCCAATTAAATTTATGGGTGTCGGTGAACGTACTGACGCATTAGAGCCATTCCACCCTGATCGTATCGCATCTCGTATTCTTGGTATGGGTGATGTTTTATCACTGATCGAGGAAGTCGAAGCAAAAGTTGACAAAGATAAAGCGGCTAAGGTTGCAGAAAAGGTATTTAAAGGGGATGGCTTTACCCTTGAAGACTTCGCTGAGCAGTTGAAGCAAATGAAAAACATGGGCGGCATGATGTCCATGCTTGAAAAGCTGCCTGGTATGAATAATTTACCGGATGCGGTTAAAGGGCAAGTTAACGACAAAACCTTTAATCAAATGGAAGCGATTATCAGCTCTATGACGCCGAAAGAGCGTGCCCGTCCTGAAATCATCAAAGGCTCGCGTAAAAAGCGTATTGCAGCTGGCTCAGGTACTCAGGTACAAGACATCAATAAGCTGCTAAAGCAATTTACACAAATGCAGAAAATGATGAAAAAGATGAAAGGCAAAGGCGGCATGATGAAAATGATGCGAGGCATGAAAGGTATGATGCCACCGGGTATGTTTGGCGGCGGTGGCCCTAAATTTTAATTTGCCAAAATGTGAAAAGGGAAGTGGTGACACTTCCCTTTTTGATCTAACGTGGCTCAATTTAGCTGAGTTTCAATTTAATCTTGAGCAGTTTCAGTGCTGGTGTTGAACTCTTTTCTGGCCAACTTAGTGAGTCTGACTAACTCCATTCTAACAGCTTGACTATCCATGCACACATTTTCAAATTGAATGTAGTAGTTTTTCTCATTGGCTCGTAGGTAACAGCCATCAGGCACTATGGTAGTCATAATAACGTGTTCCGCTTCGATCTGATGGATAAGCTTGAGCATTAGCTGGTTAGCGTCAGCATGGTCGTCATTCATATGCTCAACCATTCTTTTTTCATCTTCTAACGTCCATTCAGGCTCTTGCGCGTCCCACTCATTTTGTTCTATCCAGAAGATATGGCCAAAACCACCAATGTAGCGAACGCGTTTTACGTCCATACGCCATAGCTGGAAATCATGGGCCTGCCGGTAAGAAATAGCTTCCGGATATTGACGTTCATAACGCTCTAGCAGTGCGTCTGATTCCTCGGCTGGCACTGGTGCGGCATCACCGACGATAGTCACGCGTGCGTGGGCATTTTGGTCACCTTGTTCAGCAGCGTCAAAAACCGTGGCACACATGCGGCTGTCTTCAGTTAGGTTGCGCGAGTGCTGAGCGATGCCGGCAATATAAAATACCAGCCTACCTTGGCTGTCCGTCATAAAAGGAGACACAGATCCAAAAGGGTAGCCCTGTAGGTTTTTAGAAAGGGTTGAGATCACACAGACAGATGACTGTCTTACTAGGGTGCGTGCTTCAAAAGCGGCTTGTTCACGCATTGGAGGCTCCTGTTAGCGGTTCTGAAAAAATCATAGGGATTTCAAAGCTGGGGTGCAAGTTAATTTGCATGCCAGCACGATAGATAGGCTGTAATACTTCTGGGCGCAATACGTCTTGCGGTTTTCCGTCATGGTAAATAATGCCATGATGTAGCAGTAAAATTCTATCAGCATATAATGATGCGAGGTTCAAATCATGCAAAACGGCAATCACGGTATTGCCTTGTTCAGCAAACGATTTGGCTTTGCTCAGGGTAACGTGTTGATGGTGAAGATCGAGCGCAGATGTCGGTTCATCTAGCAACATTAGTTTACCTGTAGTTTGAGTGTTATGTGCATTTAATTGTGCAATACAACGCGCAAATTGTACGCGTTGAAATTCACCCCCAGACAACACTGTGACATCTCTATCAGCCAAAGCTTCAAGAGACATTTGCGTAATAATATCGTTGACAACGTCCGCTTGTGCTTGCGCTGTTTCATGGTAAGGGTAGCGACCCATAGCAATCAGTTCTGCGGCACTAAATGCGAAGTTGACTCGGTTGTTTTGTAGTAGCATTGCTCGCTGGGTTGCGAGTGTTTGAGGGTCAAGGACGTGAATCGACTGCTCATTCAATAATACCTCACCGCTGTAGTACAAATCATCGCATATTGCACTCAACAAGGTTGATTTACCCGCGCCATTTTCCCCCAGCAAGACAATAAATTCACCTTGATGGGCAGTAAACGAGAGATCGTGAATAATACGCTTGGTACCACGAGTAATGCTAATGTTTTTGCATTCAAGCATGTGCACCTCGCTTTTGTTTGATTAACTGGTAGATAAAAAATGGTGCGCCAAATAAAGCGGTGACTATGCCAATTGGCAATTCAGATGGCGCAACAATTAAGCGTGCAATCCAATCAGCCAAGAGCATGAGTAAGCAGCCTAAGAGCATGCTTAGTGGTAACATTTTGCGTAGGTCGGGGCCCACCAATAAGCGCGCGATATGTGGCACAACTAAGCCTACAAAGCCAATCATACCAGCCATTGCTACGGCGCCACCAACGCCCAAAGCAACCAAGAATACTACTTCGGTTTTAAGACGTTTAACGTTGACACCTAGATGTCTCGCATCTCGCTCTCCTAGCATCAACGCGTTGATTTGACGCTTTTTCAACAGCAACGTAATTGTACTGATGATGATCAATGGCGCACCATAAGTCATTGCTGACCAGCTAGCCCCCCCTAGAGAGCCCATTTGCCAGTATGTCATTAGGCGCAATGAACTGTCGTCCGCAAAAAAGCTAAACAAGCCTATAATTGCCATGGCTATGGCATTGATAGCTACGCCAGCGAGTAACAAAGTGGTAATTTGCACTTGCCCTTGATGATTCGCTAGACGATATATGACAGAGGTAATGGTTAATGCGCCTATAAATGCGGCAGGTGCAACCATAGCTTCATTTATAAAACTGGCCTTGGGGGCCAGTGCTATCACAGCAATAGCTGCTACCGCTGCACCGCCAGTGACACCCATAAGGCTTGGATCGGCCAATGGGTTTCGGCAAAGAGCTTGGGTTGCAGCACCGCTGCAGGCAAGTACCGAGCCGACTAAAATGGCAAGCATGAGCCTTGGTAGTCTAATTTGTGACACAACGCTTATATGTAGGTCATTAATGTCGGTTGTCATTGAATTTGGTAGCAGCCATACGATGGGCATTTTCCAATCCCAGCCAACAGGGCCACTGCTTAGTGACAGCCAAGCTAGGCTAAGCAGCAAAAAAATGCTTAGCCAGTACCATTTTAAATGTTGTTTTGAATTTAAAATAGGGAGCGTAATATTACTCATAGTGCCTGCTTACGGTGAAATGCGTCTAGTTTGGCAATGGCTTCAGGTAAGCGTGTGGTCATACCTAATGCCATTAATGAATCCATAACTAAAAGACGACATTCCTTCGCAGCGGGGATCAAAGCCAGTGCAGCTTGATTGCAAAACTTTTCTGGACCACCGGCTCCGTATACAACGTGGCTGGGCGCGATGATAAAATCGGGGTTGGCGACGAGCATAGACTCTCGATTAATTGGCTTAAATCCGTTATGTGTCGCAATGTTTTTAATGCCTGTGTAGTTAAACAGCACCTCAGGTACAGTTTCTTTACCTGCGACCATCACACCACGCTCACCTGCGGAGAGAATAAATAAGGCTTTAGTATTTGAAGGCTTAGGCTTCTCTGGTAGCTGGGACTTGAGCGATTTAATCAATGTAGCCGCCTGGTGCTCTTTTTTTAGCTCTTTTGCGACTTGGTTAATTAAAGTGTAAAGGTCGTCAACTTTATCTGGCTTGTCATAATGATGAACCGGTACACCTGTACTTTTTATTTGTGTAAGCACTTCTGGGCGACCAGCACCTTCTAAAGTCAAAATCATGGTCGGTTTTTGCGACAAAATACCTTCGGCAGCGAGATCTCTATAGTAGCCAACTTTAGGTAGGGCAGCTGCTTTAGGAGGCCAAGTACTTGAGGTGTCTACGGCAACAACTTTGTCACCAGCATTTAGCGCATAAACGATGTCAGTAATTGTACCGCCTGCAACAACTAAACGTTCTGCGTTAGCCATAAAGCTGTTTAGCATCAGTAAAATACCGATAAAAAAGGTATGTTTCATTGTTCTTCTCACGTTTTGATACTTGAGTATTTGACCCAAAACTGCGCTGCAATTGCCTCAGTTTGAGCGACTAGCAAATCCCTTATGAGTACATGTATCCAATAACGGCAATAATACATTCTACAGAAAATAAAATCTATATGATTATAGAAATGCAAATAATTATCGTTTGCGATCAGGTGAAAATACCTTTATAGTGCACAGCGAAAATTATTCATTCTTCCTGTTTGAGGTTAAAAGATAATGTTTAAAAGAACTACTCTTTCGCTAGGTATTGCGGCAGCAGTCTTTACTGCGCCTAATGTTGTTGCTGAACAATTTGAAAAAGATAGCGAAGTAATCGTAGTATCAGGGTCGCGTATTGAGCAAAAGCTTGAAGATGTTGCGGGTACTGTAAATGTTGTCACCGAACAAGAGATTGAACGTGAGTTAGCAGTTGACTTAAATACCGCATTTAAGTTTCAAACAGGGATTACAACTACGGGCTCTACAGGTGAAGCCCAAGCGCTCAATATTCGTGGTATCGGTGGAAACCGGGTGGTGTATGTCAAAGACGGTCGCCGTTTAAATGATGCTTACGCAGGGGGCGGTGGCTTACTTATCGGCCGTGGTTACTTTGACGTGGACAATGTTAAGCAAATCGAAGTTGCCAAAGGTGCTGCGTCGTCGCTATATGGTTCAGATGCGCTTGGCGGTATTGTTGTGATTTCGACAAAAAATCCGTCTGATTATTTATCGGGTAATGATACGTACGCGCAAGTTGGTCTTGGGTATTATGGCGTGAACGCAGAAAAAAGTGCGACGGCGACATTCGCCAAGCAACTGAGTAATTCTAACGCGACATCGATTCAGGTCACACGTCGAGATGGTGAAGAAACCCAAAACTATGCGGAAGATTTGCCCGGTTTTGACTACACATCAAATGCACTGCTACTCAAATCTGAATTCATAATTACTGACAATGAACGTATCTTGGCGACAGTGGACTACTTTGACCAAGATGTTGAGCAAATTGTTACTGAAAATGCTTATGAAACAAGAGATGATAATGAAAGCATTTCATTCTCTCTAGAGTTTGATACAGCGAGTGCAACCAGTTTTTACGATAATCTAAGCGCACAAGTTTATTACACAGACTTTGAGCAATTAAGCGATCAGATCCGCGCAAATGATGGCAGCCGCAGTCGCACTGGTCCATATACTGACTTCAATGACTATCGCTTTGAGCAATCTATTTTCGGCACGCGTTTAGTCCTTGATAAGCAGCTTGAATTTGGCTCTTTGTCTCATCAATTGGTTTACGGCTTTGATTACGATAGCTATGAGACGGCTCGTCCTCGCTATAAAACACGAATTGATACACAGGGAAACAAAACCCTAGATAGAGAAGGGCAAAAGACGTTCCCTGGTGCAGACACAACTATGCTAGGTTTATTTGTTCAAGACAATATTACCTTGATACCTGATACACTTAAGCTCAATGCTGGCCTACGCATAGACCGCTATGAGATGGATGCTAAACAAAGCGAATTATACGCGGGCACAGAATTTGGAGACATCAGTGAAACGGCTCTGTCGCCAAAACTGGGCGTGGTTTACTCTGTGTCAGAAAACTTGAACGTTGTTGCTCAGTATTCTCGTGGTTTCAAAATTCCACCTCATGATCTTGCATACCAAAGTCACGGTGTTGAGCCATTTTATCAAATTCTACCGAACTCTGAGCTAGATCCAGAAACAAGCGACAGCGTTGAATTCGGCGTTAAAGGTGATTTTGAGTCGAAACAGTTCTCTGTCACGGTATTTAATTCAAAATTTGATGATTTTATCTCAAACAAAATTGTGCGTGTTGAGCCAAGCCAAATTCCAGGTATGCCTCCTAAGACTTATTATCAGTACCAAAATATTGCAGAAGTAGAGATCAAAGGACTAGAAGCTGACTTCACTATTTGGGTGAATGACAATGTGTCGTTTAATTCTGGTTTTTCCTATGTACAGGGTAAAGACAAAGAAACTAATGACTATATTAGTACTATTAGCCCGCTAAATGGTTTTGTAAAGGCACGCTATGAGTTAGACAACTGGTCCGTTACTGCGGCATTTAAAGCTGCCAAACGTATGACTAAGGTACCAGCTGATGACAAGGTCAAAACAGCGGGTTGGGGGACAGTTGATCTCTTCGCTGAATACGACTTTGGCAACTTTAGACTTAATGCGGGCGTCTTTAACTTATTGGATAAGGAATACACGCCATATGAGAGCGTCGCTGGGCAGTCGGCTGACGCAGCGCTAGGACAGTATACGCAACCAGGGCGTAATTTTGCACTAAATGCGAAATATACGTTCTAAGGTTTAATGCCTCCCTGCGAGCAAAGTAATTAATGCTTTGCTTGAGCTTTTAAACGGGTGCTTTTAACTGCACCCGTTTCTTTATTTTGGCGTGTGCGAAGCCAAACAATGAGTGCGTTTTAGGTCCAAACTGACCTAGGTATGTCAAGATTGAGAATTAAATCCAAAACATGCTTGCATTGTTGAGAAAAACTCGTACAATTCCCCAGCTTCCCGTAGTGGGAAGTTATATCTTATTAATGAAAACAGTCAATCTATGTAGAGGACGGTATGGTAACTATTCGTTTGCAACGTGGCGGCGCTAAAAAGCGTCCATTCTATCAAATCGTGGTTGCGGATAGCCGTTTCTCGCGTGACGGTCGTTTCATCGAGAAAGTAGGTTTCTTTAACCCAATCGCTTCTGGTCAGGAAGAAAAAATTCGTCTAGATCTTGCTCGTGTTGATCACTGGGTAGGTCAAGGCGCATCTCTTTCAGATCGCGTAGCTAAGTTAGTTAAAGACGCTCGTAAAGCGGCTTAATAGGCGTAAGTGTAACCATGAGTCAAGATAACACCTCGACACTTGTTGTCGGCAAATTAGGTGCCCCTTATGGTATTAAGGGTTGGCTTAAGGTGCATTCATTTACTGATGATCCCCAAGGGATCTTCGATTTCAGCCCATGGTTGATAGGGCAACAAGGTAAATGGCAAGCACTTGAAGTGAGCGACTGGCGTCGCCACAACAAGGGTTTCATCGCTAAATTTGCAAACATTAACGATAGAGATGAAGCAATGGCTTATACCAATGCTGAAATCGCCGTTAATAGTGAGCAGCTTCCTGAATTACCTGAAGGGGAGTTTTATTGGCGAGACTTAATTGGTATGACGGTTGTAACTAATAAAGGTTACAACTTAGGTCATGTCGATGACCTGATGGAGACTGGCTCAAATGATGTTTTGGTTGTGAAAGCAAACAAAAAAGATGCATTTGGCCAGACTGAGCGCTTAATTCCATTTTTGACAGATTCTGTCATTATTGAAGTTAAGCACGATGAACGTGAAATTACGGTTGATTGGGATCCTGCATTTTAATGAGTGATCAGCAAAAACTATGGGTAGGCGTTGTATCGCTGTTCCCTGAAATGTTTGATGCAGTTACTCAGCAAGGTGTAACTGGTCGAGCTGTGAAAAACGGCTTGATTGAGTTCAATTGTTGGAACCCTAGAGCGTATGCTACTGACAAACATCGTACTGTAGATGATCGTCCTTATGGCGGTGGTCCAGGTATGTTGATGATGGTAGAGCCGCTTGAAAAAGCCATACTTGATGCAAAATCTGCAGCAGGTGATGGTGCAAAAGTAATTTATATGTCTCCACAGGGACGCAAACTGGATCAAAAAGGCGCTGCTGAATTAGCACAGTCTGAAAAATTGATTCTAGTTGCGGGTCGATATGAAGGTATAGATGAACGGATCATTGAGTCTCATGTAGACGAAGAGTGGTCCGTTGGTGATTTTATTCTCAGTGGTGGCGAATTGCCCGCTATGACGCTTATCGATGCAGTTGCTCGATTAGTGCCTGGTGTGCTTGGTCACAATCAGTCTGCTGAGCAGGACTCATTTTCGGATGGCCTGTTAGATTGCCCTCACTATACTCGGCCTGAAATATTGGATGGAAAGCAGGTCCCTGCTGTATTACTCAGTGGGAACCACAAAGAAATTGCAAAATGGCGCTTAAAGCAGTCATTAGGCAGGACTTGGCTACGCCGTCCGGACTTGTTGCGTAACCTAGCTCTGACTGAGGAGCAAGCAAAGCTCCTTGCTGAATTTCAGCAAGAACATGAAGCTTGTGGCTAGAAGACAGTTACTCCTAGGAATGTGAGAAATAAAATGGCAAAAGTAAACCAAAATATTATTAAAGCGCTTGAAGAAGAGCAGCTTAAAACAGACGTACCTGCGTTCGGCGCTGGTGACACAGTTGTTGTTCAAGTACGTGTTAAAGAAGGTAACAAAGAGCGTCTACAGGCCTTTGAAGGTGTTGTAATCGCTAAGCGTAACCGTGGCCTTCATTCATCTTTCACTGTTCGTAAGATCTCAAGCGGTGAAGGTGTTGAACGTGTTTTCCAAACACACAGCCCACTGGTTGACAGCGTTACAGTTAAGCGTCGTGGTGCGGTTCGTCGCGCTAAGCTTTACTACTTACGCGAGCGTTCTGGTAAATCTGCACGTATTAAAGAGAAACTTAACTAATACGCGCATACTACCTATGCTTAACAAACAGGCCGCTTTATGCGGCCTGTTTGGTTTCTCCCCTCATATTTCAATTCATTGATTGTCTGCTATCTTTTGTCTTAATACTCACCTACTGACACGTAAATTTAAAACCCATTGGTTTGTACCTTATAATTTCATGAAGTAACGAAATGTTACTTTCTTAATAAAATTCGTCCTGTTAGACTAGGTGTAATTAAATATTTACTGGTGTAAATTAAGGTTTACGGTATGGGAATGAGAGATAATTTGAGTCTAGATGAGCTGCGTGTCCAAATAGATCGCTGTGATAGTGAACTGGTTAGCTTGCTTGCTGAGCGCAGAAAACTAACAGAGCAGGTTGGGCAAATTAAGCAGCAACAGGGCGCAGCACTGCACGCTCCAGACAGAGAAGCGGTTTTAATCGCGGCACGTCGTCAGCAAGCACAAGAGAAGGGGGTGAACCCTGAGTTGGTGGAAGATATTTTGCGCAGAATGATGCGTGAAGCATACGAAAATCAGCAAAGTAAATTAGCGTGTACAGCACCCGAGCTTTCGCCAATTGTGATAGTCGGTGGTGAGGGGGCAATGGGCCAGTTATTTGCGAAGCAGTTTAGACGTTCAGGTTACGAAGTTAAAGTGCTCGATAAAGGCCATCAAGAAGATGCCGCAGATATTTTGTCCGGTGCAAAGCTCGTGCTTGTGAGTGTGCCTATAAATAGTCTAGAACAAGTTATCGAAGATTTACCTGCGCTGGATCCCGAATGCATTTTGGCGGATATTACATCTGTAAAGCAAGCCCCACTTAAAAGCCTACTCAAAAAACACCCGGGCCCTGTGGTTGGCCTACACCCAATGTTTGGCCCAGATATCTCTCACTGGGTTAAGCAAACTGTGGTAGCTTGTCACGGGCGAGATCAAGCCGCATATGATGGTTTATTGAAGCAACTTCAAATCTGGGGATGTCATATTGTCTCTATGGAAGCGAAAAAGCACGACCAAGCGATGCAAATCATTCAGGTCATGCGGCACTTGACTACATTTGTTTATGGCCAGTTTTTAGCAAAACAGTGTCACACACTGGAAGAGCTTCGCAGTTGCTCTTCACCTATCTATCAATTGGAGTTGATGATGGTTGGCCGTTTATTTGCACAGTCCCCCGAGTTATATGTCGATATAATGCTTGCTCAGTTTGACGACGTTGAAGGGTTGCTCGCCAGCTATCAGGATACCTTTGCACAAACACTTCAAAACTTGAAACAACGTGACAAAAAAGCATTGATAGAAGGGTTTGATAAAGCGCAGACCTATTTCTCTGACAGTGCCCATACCTTCTTAGCACAGAGTAGAGGTATTTTAAATAAGGCTAATGATGCCAAAGTGCTCGACGAGCTAGCTTCATAAGCTGTGCGTTAATGCGCTACATTGGTAGCGCATATTACTCTGAAGAAACAGTGCGTACTAAGTTAAGAGGAGCGCCCAGCTCCATAGCTGGGCTTATGGCATCAGATAGGTTCCACTGCTTTGAGTGACTCACTTTGGTAGCAACCTAAAATTCTGACCGTTTGAGTATGTTCTTTGAGTGCTTCTAGCGCTTTTTGCACTTGAGGGTCTGCAATATTTGCCTGTAAGTCTACGTAAAAGACTTCTTCCCACGGATTGCCAGGAACAGGACGCGATTCAAGTTTTGTCATGTTAATGCTGTTTTCTTTGAATACCATCAATGCATCTGCAAGGGAACCGACATGCTGTTTTGTCGCCATGATAAGACTGGTTTTCGTAGGGATTTGGGTAGATACCTGAAGCGGTTTTCTTGCGACCACAATAAAGCGACTGTGGTTTTCAGCTTGATTGGCAAGTTCACTTTTGATGACTTCCAAGCCCTGTGAACGTCCAGCTTGTGCTGAGCCAATCGCCGCGCTTTGGTCACACTCCGCAGCAGCTTTGATAGCACTTGATGTAGAGTCACATGTTTCATGGGTAACGTCTGCAAGGCTTTGTAAGAAACGGCTGCACTGTGCGAAGGGTTGCGGATGGGCATAGATTTTTTTCACATCTTTAAGCTCGATACCGGATTTGGCGAGTAGACAGTGCTCTACACTGTGAGTGACTTCCCCAACGATAGAGACTTGAGCGTGCTGCATTAAGTCAAATACTTCATTAATACTGCCTGAGCTGGTATTTTCGATTGGTAAAATACCAAAATCGGCCTTGCCTTTTTCAACTGAATTGGTGATATCTTCAAATGACTGGCAGCCCATTTCAACGACTTTCCCAGGGCGGCGACTAAAATACTTGTGACAAGCCAACTGACTATATGAACCTTGTCCACCTAGGTAGGCAACTCGATGAGTATCATTGACGGTATCGGGGTTCAAGCTTTTTTGCAGAAGTGCCTGCTGATTGAGTACAGAGTCTTCCAAAATTACCTGAAAAACATTGTTGATGTAAAATTGATCTAGCCCTAGAGACTTACCGTATCGTATTAGCTTTTCTAATAGGGCAAGCTCTCGCTCTTCATCTCTGATCGGTTTATTGTTGTTAATCTTATACTCCAATACCCCGTGACTAATACGTCTACGCTTTGCCAAAAGTACTAATAACTCAGAGTCAATCTCATTAATCTCTGTCCTCAATGCATCTAAAGTATCTTGCGTCATGGTCCTCACTCCCATTGTGCCAAAAAAAAAGCCTCCCAGATGGTGGGAGGCTTAGCTATTCGTTTTTACGCGCAAACAGTTAAGCCTCTTCACCTAAAGAAGCTAAAAAAGAAAAAATAACGGCGCGTGAAAAAGTTCATAATCTGTTCGTATCTAAAAATCAGTATTGGCAGTATTATTAACACAGATATTGAACCAATTACAACTAGGTATTTTAAATTATACTCTAATTGCATTGGCTACGAATTACGTGATCTGATATATTCAGGTCAATATATGAAAAAAAACATAACAGGGTAAAGGGTTTATCGTGGGCAACCGTCGTCCTCCTTCGCGTTTTGGTGCTAATTCTCTAAGTGTGAAATTATCAATTTTAATTTCCGCTGTGTGTGTCATTGCTGGTGTATTTGCAGCCGCGTTGATGTTGAAATCTGAGGAAAAGCATCTTGTTGAGGCTGAATTTGTCCAATTACACGGCTTAAGTGAGCAAGTATTACAGCAGTTTTCTCACTATTTAGAGCTTAAGAAGAGCCTTGCTCAACAAACTAATGCCGTTGTTTCAAAAAAGCTTCTATCAGCAACAGAGATACCGCTAAATACCGAGTTACCCCTTACTACAAGCAATGGCAGAATGCACAGCGTTGCCGCTAATGGCATGTCGGCAGCTTATATCTTGAAAGAGACCTTAAGTGAAAGCGATCAAGCTTTATTTCAAAAGTCAGAAAACCTTTGGAATATTCTGTCACCTATTTTACTTCAAGATTTTTTCAATTTTTATATTTACACGACAGAGAACTTTGTACGAATAGCGCCACCTAACTCGGTCCTGTTGGACAGTGCACAAAATAGACAGGCTAATATTCACGCTCAACCGCTGTTACGAGAGGAGTTAAACCCTACCAGAGAAGCTGTTTGGTCTGATGTACATCATGATCCAATTTGGAGCAAATGGGTTGTGAGTATTTTAGTTCCGCTATATGAAGGCGATGTGTATCGAGGCTTTACAGGAAGTGATTTAGAGTTAGAAACCTTACTTTCTAGGTTACCAAAGCCGACCGCAGAGCAAAGTTACATTATTTTTGACAAACAGGGCCGGATTATATCTGCGCCAAACTTGCTCAAAGATACCGAGCGTTCCGAACTGTTAACAAAAGACGTATTACCGAGCCCAATACAACGCGTTATAGACACTGCGCTTAAGGTGAACTTACCTAGCTATCAAGATGAGTTTGTCCATGATAAAGCAGGCCATATCGCAAATGTGATGCATTTAGGGGAACTTGATTGGTATGTCGGTATGTACAAGCGCCGAGATACGGCTTTGCACGCGCTTGAAGAACTAAAGGTCAAGTTTTTCGGCTTGTTTGTTCTCTATGCTGGTTTTGTCGCCATGCTACTACATCAAGTCATTTACCATTTGATTTTGAAGCGTATTAATCAATTAGTTAAAGTGCTAATCAGTTTTGGCAGAGGTCAATGGGATCATCCAAAACTCGCAGATAGTGATGATGAAATTGGTCTATTGAATGCGTCATTCAATGACATGAGTGACGATATAAAAAAACTCGTCAATGGATTGAATCAACGTATCAATGAAAAAGAAATTGCAGAGAAGGCGGCAAATCGGTTATCCAAAGCGGTTGCCTTTTCAGGTACCGGGGTGGTGATCACCAATGAGCGATTCAAAATTGAATATGTGAATCCAAAAATGGTTGAAATGACCGGGTTTTCTGAATCTCACTTTTTGGATGCGCCACTGCTAGATATTATCTCTAGCGAGATGGCTATTTTAATCGATGATATAGATTTTGACCTCAAAAGTCGCAACTACTGGCGTGGTGATACTTTGCTGCAAAGTAGCAACAATGATCAAATTTGGGTGAGTTTGAGTATTTCTCCAATTCGGGAAAATGGTGGACGCATTTCAAGTTATGTCGCATCAGCACAAGACATTTCATTTGTAAAAGAAAGTCAAAGGAAGATGGAAGAGCTGGCCTATTTTGACACTTTAACAGGTTTAGCTAATCGTACATTTTTCCGCATGCAACTGCGTAAATCTATGGCATTGGCCTCTCGTGGACACTACGCGTTTGCGCTATTTTACTTTGACCTCGATGAATTTAAACGTATTAACGATACACTCGGCCATGATGCCGGAGATCGGTTACTCGTAGAGGTTGCCGACAGACTAAAACAGCGATTAAGAGCTGAGGACACAATTGCTCGACTAGGTGGCGACGAATTTGCTGTGTTGTTAAGTGGGATAAGTACTCGAGACAACGCAATGGATGTTGCACACACTATACAAAAAACTCTGAGCCAACCTATTTCGCTAGGTAACAACGAGGTCATTGTCAGTGCCAGTATTGGTATCACTTTGGCACCGTTTGATAGTCAAGAAGAAGAGCAATTATTAAAACACGCTGATTTGGCCATGTATGAAGCCAAAGCTAAAGGGCGAAATACCTTCCATTTTTACTCTCAAGAGCTAAATGCGGCAGCGAATGAGCGCTTGCATATAGAAAATGAATTACGACAGGCGATTAAGAGCCAACAATTTTCATTGCAGTATCAACCCCAAATAGATAGTCGAAGTGGGAAAATCGTTGGCTATGAGGCGTTAATTAGGTGGAACCACCCAACTGAAGGAGGGATCCCGCCGACTAAGTTTATCCCTATTGCGGAGGCGACGGGACTCATTGTTGAAATAGGTACGTGGGTTTTGAAAGAAGCTTGTCGATTCTCATCTGTGCTCAAATCAAAAGGGTATACTGCGGATATTTCTATTAATTTGTCTGCGAGACAGTTTAAGGATGCAAATCTAATAGAGACGATTTCTCACACATTGGATGAAGTAGGCCTACCACCTTCAATGCTTCACCTTGAGTTGACAGAAAGTATGTTAATGGGTGATGTTGAGGCAGCAATAGAACAGCTCAAGGAGATGAAAAAATTAGGTGTATCTCTATCAATTGATGATTTTGGAACGGGCTACTCGTCACTCAGTTATCTAAAGCGTTTCCCTGTCGATGTACTCAAAGTGGATAGGTCTTTTGTAAAGGATATTCCAGAAGATAGTAATGACATGGAAATTACTGCTGCAATCATTGCGATGGCGCAGAAGCTAAGTATGAAGGTGGTTGCTGAAGGGGTGGAAACAGCAGAGCAAGTCGCTTTTTTACAGCGGAACAATTGTCATATTGTACAAGGCTATTACTACAGCGCACCGCTGACAGAGCAACAAGTATTTGCTCAAGAGCCAAGTATTATGAGAGTAGCAGGGAATTAACCCCCTGCTATTTTGACTTTGAATCCTTGAGCAATTAATAGACCTTTTAGCTTTTCACGATCATCGCCTTGAATCTCAATCACACCATCCTTTACAGCGCCACCTTGCCCCATTTTACTTTTCAGTACTTTAGCTAATTTTTTTAGATCATGCTGCTCAGGATCAATGCCGACTACCAGCATCACGCCTTTACCTTTTCTTCCTTTGGTTTGACGTTCAATACGAATGTGGCCGTCTTTAAAAAGCTTTACTTCTTGTTGCGGCTGTTCATCTTGCTGTTTAATTCTTCCCAGCTCGGTAGAATATACTAAACGACCTTCTGACATGGCTTACTCCAAACTAGTTTTATCACCTTGGATACTAACAAAAAGTGTTTTGTGCTGTTATATTTTTTTGGCGAAATTACGTAATACGATTATATTTAAAACATAAAGATGGATAACAATACCAAATTCAAAGTAGGAGCTTGCAATGAGCCTGAGCAAAAATGCTTCAGCCGACGGAAAGACCTTAACAATTCAGATTAAAGGGAAGTTTGACTTTAATTTAGTACAATCATTTCGCCAAGCCTATGCAGAGGTGAACGCCGAAACAGAAAAAGTAGTTGTAGATTTACGTGATACGGACTACATGGATAGCTCGGCTTTAGGCATGCTATTAAATATGAAAAAGACTCTTGGTGACTCTGTCGGAAGCATACAGATCAGCAACTGTCGACCACAGTTAAAAAAGATCTTACAAATATCTCGGTTTGATAAAAAGTTTGAAATTGACTAACTGAGTTCAGTCGAATGCTTATTTTAGTGGTTGATGATCAGCCTCTTAACTGCCGATTGCTCACTGCCATGTTAGAGCAACAACACTATGATGTATTAGTTGCAAACAATGGGCAAGAAGCGCTGGACTTACTGCAGCAGCACGAGGTAGATATTGTGTTGCTTGATGTCATGATGCCCGTTATGAACGGGTTTGAAACGGCACCTAAGATCAAGGAGTACGCAGGGGATGTGTACTTACCTATTATTTTTATAACCGCGCTTGAAGATCATGCAAGTTTTGAAAAGTGTCTGCGAGTTGGCGGGGATGATTTCATCCATAAGCCTTTTGACAGAATTATTCTTTCTGCGAAAATTCGTGCTCATGCCCGTACAAGAAAGCTTAGCAAAGAAGCAAACGAACAAAAGAAACAGCTTCAATATCATTACAATCAAACTGAAAGAGAGCATGAAATTGTAGAGCATATATTCAGAAATGCCCTGTCAGGCCAAGAAAGGTTTGATACGCTGTGCGACTTTCATCTCTCTCCTGCCTCAATGTTCAATGGCGACATGTTTTTAATGGCCAAAAGCCCTATTGGCGGTTTTTATTGTTTGTTGGGCGACTTTACCGGTCACGGCTTAGCGGCTGCCGTTGGGGCCCTGCCAGCCTCAAAGATTTTTTACACTATGGTACAAAAGGGAATGGCTGTAGGAGATATTGCAACGGAGCTAAACAGCTCTTTATATACCTTGCTACCAGGCCATATGTTTTGTGCCGCAGCAATTATTGAGCTGAGTAGCTCAGGTAAAAATATTTCTGCTTGGTTGGGTGGATTGCCAGACATTTATTTGATCAATGAGCAGGGTAAGGTATTAAAAACCGTTGAGTCACAGCACATGGCGCTGGGGATTTTGGACGATGAGGAATTCGAGCGAACCATTTTGCACTTTGAGGTAGAGCGTGGCACGCGGTTGGTGATGGCCACCGACGGGATCATCGAAAGTGAAGGGCCAGATGGCGAAATGTTTGGTGAAGGGCGCTTCATCGATACTTTGCAAAGTAAACATGCTATTACAACTCAGGAAGTGATAGACACGGTAAGAGGGTTTGCTCAACATGCGGAGCAACAGGATGACTTGAGTATTGCAATCGTTAACTGTTTGGCTGCCGAGGTAGAGAGTTCAAGTGAAACACATTATTCTTGTTTGCCCTTTGATGTGTCCGTTTCTTTAGACGCCCAGCAAATGAAAGTAACGGATCCTGTATTGGAAGTGGTCAATGTATTAAGCAATGTTGAGGGAGTGGATGCGCATAGGTCCAATATATTCCTGTTATTGTCGGAAGCATACAATAACTCTTTAGACCATGGCGTATTGGGGATAAGCTCTGAGCTGAAAAACCAAGAAGATGGGTTTTTAGAATATTATACCCAGCGAGCCGAGGCATTGGCTGAACTGAACAATGCAACGATTCAAATATCGGCCTCTTATTCTCCCGAAAAGCATTCGATTACCTTTGATATTAAAGATTCTGGTAGCGGATTTATGCAGCCAGAAGTACAACACGACAATTCTCTATCTAATGAGCATGGGCGTGGTGTTCAATTGCTCTCAGAGATTGCGGATAGTGTGAGCTACAATCAAATTGGTAATGAAGTAAGGCTTGTTTACTCCCTCGATTAGTCGCCTGAGACATTGAAATTTTTTTTCACTTATTCCTTTCTATTATCCCTCAAAATAAAAAACATGCACTTTCCTATAGTCAACGGCATAATTGCGTGTTAAATTTGGTTTAGATATATAGATGTTTGGATGGCTAAATGATTTCTGCATACTTAGATAAAACAATAACCCCAGTAGAACCTTCATTGGTGAAGTTGCAACTAGACTCTCTTGAAACATTTTTGGCAGGTAACCAAGCCAAACCGGTATGGTCTTATCAAATTCCAGAGCTTGGCGAAGGAGGAAGCTGTAGCTTGTTTGGCCATCTACAAGAAGCACCTTTTGAATTGAATTCTTATATTTCACAAAGTGACAAAAACGCAGAGCTGCTAGCTAAACTGCAAGCTATTGTGGAGTTTGTTACCTATAAAACCGGTGTCGATTGGTTTGGTATCTATCAGTCGAGATCAATAGACGGTGAAAATCAGCTCTTGAAATTGGCTTACAATGGTGCGCCAAGTCGTCCTCTCTTTCCCATAAATGAACAATTCGCAGCGACTTCAAATAACATTCAAACTGTATTGTCAGAGAAATCCCGTATTATCAATGATATTCCCGAATATATTGCAACAGGCGGTGAGTATTATACCTGTGATCCAAAAGTTCAAGCCGAGGTTTGTATTCCATTGCTAAACGACAGTTTTGAGTGTGTAGGGATCATTGATGCAGAGGCATTTAGTAAAGACTTTTTTACTCCTGACAATTTATCTGTACTGGTTGCCGCTTGCATGAAAATAACACATTACCTTCCTGAGTGAGAGGGCTCGTGTTCTCGTTAAATTGTGTTAGTATTATGGCAACTATAACCCCCACGATTGCTACGTATTATCGAGTTGAATACTTAGAGAAATGAAGGTGAGCTTGAATACGCTTGAGCGAATTTTTGCGGCCTTGTGTTTTTGCGTACTAGTTTTAATAGGAAAAAAATACACATGTTTTCAGAACTAAAACCACTTCCTACAGACCCAATTCTGGGCCTAATGGCAGCTTATAAGCAAGACGATAACCCTAAAAAGATAGATTTAGGTGTTGGTGTATATAAAGATGAGCAAGGTGCTACTCCGGTTTTAAAAGCGGTTAAAAAAGCAGAAGCATTTCGATTAGAAAACGAAACCACAAAATCGTACATTGGGTTAGCTGGTAACTTAGATTTTTGCGCTAAGATGGAAGAGTTGTTACTAAGCAATAGTCACACTACATTACTTGCCGATCGTGTGCGTACGGCGCAGACTCCTGGAGGCACAGGCTCTTTGCGTGTAGCTGCTGAGTTCATCAAGCGTTGTAATAAAGATGCGACGGTTTGGGTGACTACTCCAACTTGGGCGAACCATATTAGCCTATTTGAAGCTGCTGGCTTGACTGTAAAAGAATACCCTTACTACGACTACGAGAATAAAGGGCTACTTTTTGACGAGATGATTGATACGCTGAAGCAAGTGCCAAAAGGTGATGTTGTTTTAGTTCATGCATGTTGTCACAACCCAAGTGGTATGGATCTGAATGCCGAACAGTGGCAAATTTTTGCGGATCTTGCAAAAGAAGTTGGCTTTACGCCACTGGTAGACATTGCTTACCAGGGTTTTGGTACCAGCCTAGATGAAGATGCTAACGGTCTACGTTTGCTAGCTCAAACAGTGGAAGAGATGATCATTTGTTCTTCATGCTCTAAAAACTTTGGTCTTTACCGTGAGCGTATCGGCGCATGTTCTGTAATTTCTAAAGATGCAGCAAACGCAGATGTTGCTAACTCAGTTTTATTGAGCGTAGTACGTAGTATCTACTCAATGCCACCGGCACACGGTGCCGATATTGTAAATACGATCCTTTCAAGTGATGAGCTAACGCAAGAGTGGCATCAAGAGCTTGCTGAAATGCGTGATCGTATTAACGGTTTACGTAGTCTTGTGAAGGATAGCTTAGCGCAGAGAAATACTGGACATGATTTCTCATTCATTGAGCGTCAGCACGGTATGTTCTCATTCTTAGGTATTAATAAAGAGCAAATTAACCGCCTACGTGAGGAGTACTCAATCTATATCGTGGGTTCTAGCCGCGTAAATGTTGCGGGTATTAGCCAAAGCAATATTGATTACTTTGCTGATGCAGTGGCTGCTGTTTTAAAATAATCGCTACGACGATTATATAAAACTAAAACGCCGAACTATATCAATAGTGCGGCGTTTTTGCGTTTTTGGAACGAATAAGCCAGTAAAGGTAATATAGAATTATGCTTGCTTAATAGCAGTGACCTTATCTTCGGCGGCTTCGTCAGTAACTTCTTCGGCTTTCTTGGACGTCTTTTTATTGTCTTTTTCTGCTGATGGTTTACTGCCTTTGAGTACAGAAATAAAATCGTCTTTATACTTTGCCATTTCTAGAGCAAGTGATTCAACTTGTTGCTCGCTAAGTGGTACATCAACCTTATCTAGCATTGCTTCAAGCGCTTCTGCAACATCCAGCATTTTATCGTAGGCATCCGCCTCTTTTTTGCTAGTAAATGTCATTCGCTCTACTCCGTTTCTTTCAACCACATACTTTACTATAACAGCCATGATGACCCTCCATAAAACACTGTTTTTTTATACAGTAAACTGTATTTGTTATTAATGCAACTTAAAGGCACTTCATTAGACGATCCATATGAAAAAAACACAATGAAAATATTAGTAAGTATTTTACAAAAGTAATCGTTAAATCTTATGGTTAGATAGCTTATTAAGTATTTTTAAGCAGTGTTAGTTTCATAAAATTTTAAGGAAAATTAAATGCGAAGACATACATGGATTCTTGGACTTGTAGTAGCGGTACTTTTGTTGAGTAATTTGGTTCAGGCACAAGATGTAAACCCGTCTGAACAAGTGCCATTGGTTGTAAATGTAAACACAGCGCAAGTTAACGAGCTAATCCTGCTACCTGGGATTGGCGAGGCAAAAGCGCAGGCAATTGTCTTGTCTAGGGAGCAAAATGGTAGATTTGTGGATGTGCAGGAATTAGAGAGAGTGAAGGGGATAGGCAAGGGCCTAATTGAAAAGCTAAAAGCTCACGTCGTATTTGAGTAAGTCAGTACCTCGCAGAGCCTATGTTTGGCTCTGCTTAAACTGTTCAAGCGCTTGGTCTATATTTTTTAACGCAAACTGTATTTCGATTGGCGCAGTGAGCAGTGGGTAAGCGAGGCCCGCTACTAAAAGTACAGGTAACAGTGCCCATCCTTCAAAGTATGCCAATGCCATAAAAAGAGGTGTTAACAATGTCAGCTTACATACTGCTAAAAATACCTTACTTTTCGCCGACAACATCGACAATGCAATTGCTTTAACTTTCTGTTTGTCACGTAACGACAGGGTTGAAAGTTCAGTAACCTGACTCAGTCTAAAAATCATATTTCTCTCAAATTTACTTCTTAAAAATAATCAATGGCGCAAAGATTAGAAAGCTAATCGCATACACTGCAAATACCACAGCCATCCAGCCAGGCATTGATAAACCAGCAAACGACCAGTCTATACTAGAGCAGCTGCCTGTCACAGCGAAAAACGATGGGATCCATTCGTGCAAAGGAACTGGAAAATCTGGTTCAAAGGCACACGTAAAGGCAAAAGGATCAGTCGTGGTTTGCATAGAGATGTGTTCACGTGCGAGCAGCCAGCCCCAAATAGAGGAAACACCCCAACCAGCTGTCGCCACGAGCCGGACTATATAGTTACCTTTGCTACACAGGCCAATCAAAGCAGCAATCATAACGCCTAACATAGCTGTACGTTGATAGATACACATCACGCAAGGTTCTAAACCCATAGCATACTGAAAGTAAAGAGCGACAACTTCAAGAGTAAATGCACTCATAAACAGAAGGGCCCAAGCTGTGGTGGAACGAGAAAAGCTCGCGAGTCTATCAAACATGTATGTCTCCTTTTTTGGTCGCTATTATGGCTATCTAGTGTTAAGGCATCAAGATATTTACGATTCGCGTCGCCTTAAAAAAGCTATGCGATACTAATTCATGTACTTATATCGCTGTAAATGCAGAGAGTTAGGCTGTGAGCTTGTCATTAAGTTCCCATTTTTATTTGGATTGACTTTAAGTACGAGTTACTTTGTAACAGGGGTTTCATTGTGGTGGTGTATGCTGGTAAAAGCAGGAAGTGCACTCTCATGGAAAGTAGACGAGTGCTTTAGGGTGATAATTGTCAATAACGACATCATCAATTTGCAGTTGCGCTTGTTACTTTATATCCATCTGGTACAATCAGTAGATTAACGAGTTGCAGTATCATGCTCCGCCTGCTTTCGAGAGTCGCTTGCGTTGAATGTATCTGGCCTTAGGTTGTAAATTAAGTGGTGCTAAATGAGAATTTTTAAAGCCAAGAGCCCAGCGGGATTCGCTGAGGAATATATAGTTGAATCGATTTGGAATGGAGAGTTTCCACCAGGGTCTATTTTACCGGCTGAGCGTGAACTATCAGAGCTAATCGGTGTGACTCGCACAACCTTAAGAGAAGTTTTACAGCGATTGGCCCGTGATGGATGGCTAACAATCCAACATGGTAAGCCAACCAGAGTTAATAATTTTTGGGAAACGTCAGGCCTTAATATTCTAGAAGCTCTGGCACGACTTGATGAAGACAAAGTCCCTGAGTTGACAGATCAGTTGTTGTCAGCCAGAACCAACATTAGTGCTATTTATACACGTGCGGCGATCAAGCTGAACCCAGAAAAAGTGATCGAAATACTAGCGCAATACGCAGAGTTACCAGATACAGCAGAAGCCTTTGCGGATTATGATTATCAAGTGCATCATCAGCTTGCCATTGCTGGTGGGAATAAAATTTATGTCCTTATTCTGAATGGCTTTAGAGGTTTGTACTCGAAAATCGGATGTCATTACTTTTCAGAGCCAAAAATTCGAAAAATCACCAGAGAGTTTTATCGTGATCTAACAGAACTTGCTCAGCAGGGCGATCATGATCGCGCGATATCACTGATACGTAAATATGGTCATCAGTCAGGTGAACTTTGGCAGCATATACGTGCAGATATGCCAAATGATATTATGGACTAATTCAGAAAAAGCCCCGCAAGGGGCTTTTTTTATGTCTAAAGTTTAACCTCATCGAATTTTTAGATTGTACCTATCGGATAATTCGATTGTTATTTTTCTCCAGAGCTGAATAAACTTAGGCAAATTTTTTCAAGGGGTTGTTTTTCTTAAACAGCGCCTCAATAATTAGAATCAAATTACAAAATGATTTGTATATTGGAACTAAACCTAACTATTTGGAGAAAACAATGGGTGTATTAGTTGGCCGTCAGGCTCCTGACTTTACAGCAGCAGCAGTACTAGGTAATGGTGAAATCGTAGATAGCTATAATCTACATGAGCGTATCAAAGGTAAAAAAGCGGTTGTATTCTTTTACCCACTAGACTTCACTTTTGTTTGTCCTTCAGAGCTTATCGCGTTCGACAAGCGTTTTGAAGAATTCCAAAAGCGTGGCGTTGAAGTTATCGGTGTTTCTATCGATTCTCAATTCTCACACAACGCATGGCGTAACACACCAGTAAACGAAGGCGGTATCGGTCCAGTTAAATATGACCTAGTTGCTGACGTTAAGCACGAAATCTGTCAAGCATACGACGTTGAGCACCCAGAAGCTGGTGTTGCTTTCCGTGGTTCTTTCCTAATTGACGCTGAAGGTAACGTTCGTCACCAAGTAGTTAACGATCTACCTCTAGGTCGTAACATCGATGAAATGCTTCGCATGGTTGACGCACTAGCGTTCCACGAAGAGCACGGTGAAGTTTGTCCTGCAGGTTGGACTGAAGGTAAATCAGGTATGGACGCAAGCCCTGAAGGTGTTGCTAAGTTCCTATCTGAAAACGAAGGCGAGCTATAATTAGCATTTGCGTCCATCGTTTAAAAACCCGCCTTGTGCGGGTTTTTTGTCTTCGTCAATAACCGCTTCATCAAGTTCTCTCCGCAAACCATTTATGACTGATCATCTTAATGGTTTCTATTGAAAAATAAGCCAGCAATAAGCTCACTACTGGCATCGCTAATAAGCTAATCAATGTTACTTCACTAAACATATTAGTTTTCCTTTTGAACCTGCTCAGTTTCAGGTTGAGTGGTTTTAATGTCCTTATTTGTACGGATGAAACTATCTACTAGTGCCTTTTTAGTATTAAGCTTTAACTCAACTAGGCTCGATTGAATATTCTCACTCACTCGATTTTGTACATCACTTAGCATATCACTGGTCATGGTGTTCGCATTTGCTGACGCAGATATTCCAATGAAAAGGCTGGTAGTTAGTAATTTAGTAAATAAGTTCATGGCGTTGTTCCCTTTGATTGTTTAGACGTAATAACTATTACAAAGGTTGTGCCAGCTTGAATATTTATTTTAAGTGTTTGATTTTATTGCGGTTTTAAGTTTGTGTTCTAATTGGCCAAAAATCAATTTGGTGTTTTTGGCCAAGGGAAGTGGTTAAAATAACTAATATATAGTTAATTTTGTTCAAGCATTTGATAAATGAGCTGTTTAACGATATTTGGCTCAAATGGTTTATCACACATAGCATTGACACCTGATTGTGCGACGTTGGCAAGGTGTGTCTCGTTTGCTTCAGAAGTCACCATGAGTACAGGAACGTGGGCATGCTCGTCTGAGCGGCGAATGGCTTCAGTAAGTTCTTGTCCGTTTACTTCTGGCATATTGTAGTCTGTTACTATGAGATCGAACATACTCTGCTGTAATACCGCTAGTGCCTGCGCGCCATTCTCTGCTTCACTGATCCGTGTTGCCCCCAAGTTTTGCAAAACCCGTTGTATGTGGTTGCGGGCCAACTTGGAGTCATCTACCACCAAAATTCTCAAATCTTGAATGTCATATAGCTCAAGCTCAAGTTCCTGTGGCGACAACAAATCAAGCGTTGCATTGATTGCTTTGCCTAAATGCTCCTTTGTAAATGGCTTAGGTAGAATTGCAACCACTCCAGATTGTTTGTATGCCTCAAGCTGCTGTCTGCGAGTTTCACTTGAGACCAACATAAAGGGCAGCTGATGATCGCTAAAATGTGTGTGCACGTGGTCGAGTAATTTAAGTGCATCTCCGTCAGCAAGGTACAGGGTAGAGATGATCAAGTCGGGGAGGTTTTGGTTCAATGCGTCAATTGCTGTGCTAACAGAGTCAGCAAAATCAATATTTTGCACGCCTTCTTGTTGGAGCTCATGGGCAATAATCTTTCTTTGGGTAACTGAAGGTTCGACGAGTAATATCGTCAAATCTGTACTGAGTAAATCGTTCATTTTAAGCCTGAGGGTAATAGCAGAAACTAAATGTACAAGGCCCGCGTTTTTATGTAGCACCCGTTGTGGGTACGATCTTCCCGCTGACTTCGTATTGTTCAGCTAATATAGCTTATTTGTAAATCTCAGGCTAGCTTGGTTGAGTAACTGCGTTAATAGTTGTTAACGATTATCTACGAAACTCTAAATTTTGTGGCAAATCAACCAAGATTAAAATCGCCCCTTTTCCACCATATTCCAGTGGAGCTTGATGCATCGCAAGAATGTCGGGGTGTTGGACTAAATAATGTGGAACTTTGTGTTTTAGAATACGCTCACCTATGCCATGTACAATGCATGCGCAGCTGACGTGCTGTTTTTTACATGCATGAATGAGAGCTGCGAGTTCATCTTTAGCTGTTTCTTTATTCATACCGTGCATATCTAAGATCAATTCGGGCGCGTAATCCCCACGTCTTAGCTGTTTTGCAAGGTATTTATCAGCACCAGGCCTGACGTAGTTAACGGTTCCGTTGGTATCAATATCGGGCACGTATTCGTCGGAAAAGTAGAACTCGGCTTGATGCTGCTTTTTTTGTTCTGCAATTACTTCGCCTTTGAAGCGCGTTGCTTTCTGTTTGTGTACCACGGTGTCTTGTTTAAGTGGTTGTGTTCCGGAAATTGCATCGCGGAATAAGTCAAAGTCGTCAGAGGCCATAGCTACTTCAGGGTATTCTCTAGTCATTTACGTATTTTAAATAAAAAAAGCATAAAAACCTAGCCTAAAAACCGCTACAATGCCGCTATCTACATAGTGTGAGAATTATCATGAGTGAATTATCAATAACCAACGAAATCGCCCAAGAGGCTTATGAAGATTTGGTAACGATACAAGATTGGCTGCGTTGGACTGCAAGCCAGTTTGTTTCAAGTGGACTATTTTTTGGTCACGGTACCGATAACCCTTGGGATGAAGCGGTGAATTTACTCTTACCTACCCTTAATCTACCTATTGATTCACCTAAAGATTTAATGCAAGCCCGACTAACAGGTACGGAGAAAAGGCGTTTAGTTGAGGTGATAAAGCTTCGCATTGAACAGCGAATTCCAGTGCCTTATTTAACAAATCAAGCGTGGTTTGCAGGTATGCCTTTTTATGTGGATGAGCGAGTATTGGTGCCTCGATCACCATTTGCAGAGTTAATTACAAAGCAGTTTCAACCTTGGGTGCAAGCACCTGAAGAGGTAACTCGTATTTTAGATATGTGCACAGGCTCGGCGTGTATTGCGATTGCTTTGGCAAAATACTTTGAAAATGCACAAGTAGATGCGGTAGATATTTCATTTGATGCGTTAGCCGTAGCCGAGATGAATATTAACGATCATATGATGGATGATCGTGTATTTGCAATTCAATCAGACGTCTTTAGTGGTGTGCCGGGTCAGAAATACGATTTGATTGTCGCAAATCCACCTTATGTTGACGCCGAAGATATGGCCGATTTACCAGATGAATTCCACCATGAGCCAGAATTAGGTCTTGCATCTGGCGATGATGGTCTCGATGTTACACGTATATTGCTCCGAGATGCGGCTGAACACTTAACGGAGAGTGGTATTCTATTTGTCGAGGTGGGTAATTCTATGGTACATATGGAAGCATTATATCCAGGTGCACCATTTACTTGGCTCGAGTTTGAACACGGCGGTTTAGGCGTGTTTATGATCAGTAAACAAGAGTTGGTTGCCTATTTTAACGATTAACCTTTGCGGTACATTGCTTGACCGTGGACGATATCCATTGTTGGTTTGGTACGGCAAAGGGAGATGCGCAGAGAAATTTGTCGAATATTCGGGGGATGTTTACCCCACATAGGTTCAGATGAACCAAAACCGTAACGAGGAATGAGGAAAGTTAATGGCAGGCAATAGCATAGGCCAGTTGTTTCGGGTCACGACATTCGGTGAAAGTCATGGTACAGCACTTGGTGGTGTTGTCGATGGTGTACCGGCAGGGCTTGAAATCAATGAGGCAGATTTACAGGTTGATCTAGACAGAAGGAAACCCGGACAAAGCCGCTACACGACACAGCGTCGTGAAGGGGATGAAATTAAAATATTATCCGGAGTATTCGAGGGAAAAACCACAGGAACTAGTATTGGATTGTTGATTGAGAATACCGATCAACGCTCAAAAGATTACAGCAAGATCATGGATGTATTTCGTCCTGGTCACGGTGACTATACCTATTGGCATAAATACGGGCATCGTGACTATCGTGGTGGGGGCCGCTCATCTGCACGTGAAACGGCTATTCGTGTAGCCGCGGGCGGTATTGCTAAAAAGTACTTAAAGCAAGTTCATGGTATTGAAATTCGAGCATGTTTGTCTCAACTAGGACCGATTAAAGCTGAATCTTATAATTGGGATAGTGTTGAGCAAAACGCTTTTTTCTTCCCCGATGAAAGCAAGTTAGACGCACTTGATGAGTATATGAGAGACCTTAAAAAACAGGGCGACTCAATCGGTGCTAAAGTCAAAGTAGTTGCTAAAAATGTCCCTGTTGGCCTTGGCGAACCTGTTTTTGATAGACTGGATGCCGAACTTGCGCATTCATTAATGAGCATTAACGCGGTGAAAGGCGTCGAGATTGGTGATGGTTTTGACGTAGTCGAGCAAAAGGGTTCTGAGCATCGAGATGAGCTGACGCCTGAAGGTTTTGTTAGTAATCATGCCGGTGGTGTGCTTGCGGGTATATCTACAGGGCAAGACATCATCGCTTCTATTGCCTTAAAGCCAACATCAAGCATTACAGTGCCAGGCCAGAGTATCAATACCGCGAACGAGTCTGTGGAAATGATCACCAAAGGCCGTCATGATCCCTGCGTAGGTATTCGGGCGATCCCCATTGCTGAAGCCATGATGGCTATCACAATTATGGACCACCTACTGAGGCAGCGTGGACAAAACCCGCATGTTGAAGTTCCTCAAGGACCAATTCCTGCTCAAGTAAAATAAGAAAAGGCACCATTTGGTGCCTTTTTACGATTTTGCACAGATAACAATACCTGATTAATTGCCTTGGTTCATTTGAGTTAACTTGTCGCCAATTGGTTTTGAGAAGTTATACCCATCATACTTATCCCAATTGATTGACCAAGTCATCACACCGCCAAACTTTGGATAGTTAAATGCGGGTTTGATAGTGCCACAGCTGAGGCCTTTGGTTAAGCAGTCCAATGCTGCGATGATGTTTGCTGTTGGTGCTTGTCCTGAGTTAGCTGATTTCGGACCAGATGGCAAACCGATAGCAACTTGGTCATCTCTTAGTGGCGCAAAGCGTGTGCCATCGGCTAGGTCAAATCCTTCTATGAGCATTTTAGCGTGAGCGACCATCATATTAACGGAGCCCTCTGGTGCGCTACCTGGTTCGTATGGGTTAGGTAAGCCACCATTGTTGTAAAGTTGCACGTGCAGTAAGTCTAATGTATCTCTAAGTGCGTCAATTAAAGGAATATAGGCACCCCAAATGCCGGTATATGCAACCATACCTCCATGAACATAAGGGTGCTCCGGTGCCATGGTAAGTACCATATTGCCGCCGATATTTTGTTCGATTTGTTTAAGTGCACGAGGTAGACGAGCTTGTATTTGTGAACCGTGTACTAGGTTAGAGCCACTTTCTAAATCGATATCCAGCCCGTCAAACCCCCACTCTTGTATGATGTTGGTTAGGCTAGATACAAACTTTGCCTCATCAGCATCGGTATTAAGTGTAATGGTACCTTCTGCACCACCTAGGCTTAAGACGAATACTTTACCCTGTGCTTGTAGTGCTTTCATATCTGCTTTGAATTGCACCGGGTCAATCGGTGGGCAGTTGGAGCGAATGTCTTTTTCAAATGGCTGGAAGTGAACCGTGCCATCGGAATTTCGGTCATTTTCTGCAAACGCAATATCGATAATATCCCATGCAGGTGACATCTGCGCGAGTGGGATAGGGCAGCCAGCTGGATTGACAAAGTTATGCCAATAACCGATCAATTTGTGTGTCTTACCTATCGGCTTATCGATGACATTAATCGTGGTACCAGCACTGCTTGCTTGGTTCCCGGCACTGTCTTTTGCAACAGCTGTAAGTGTCTGAGTGCCAAGCACAGCAGGTGTGTATACCCAACTGTATGGCGACGTTGTGTCACTACCTAATAGTGTGCCGTTGGCATAAAATTCCACACTGCTAACTGTACCTGTAAGTGCTTGAGCCTGCGCTTTAATATTAACCGAGTCACCAAGTGTGTATTGTGTACCTGCTGTCGGTGAAGTTAAGTCCACAACTACAGGCTTATCCGTGATATTCACTTGAATTTGCTCAGTGCTAACATTCCCTTCATTGTCTGTAGCACTCGCTGATAGAGTCACAGCACCAAGCGTAACAGGCTGCCAATTGACCGAGCCCGTTCCACTGGTAAAACTACCCAGCAATGTTTGATCTGCATAAAGCTCCAGTTGTGCCACAGTACCATCTGCATCTGTTGCTACAATGCTGACTTCACTGCTTTGCCCCTGAAGAAGTGTACTGTTTGGCTCTGGCGAAACGAAGCGAATTTCAGGTGCTATTGCGCAAATACCAAGATCGCTCCATGCATCCTGCCAATGTTGGCCCGCGCCTGGTTCGTATGCCCATTGTGCATTCGAACTACACCAGCCACCAACATCACAGCGGTATTTCCTATTGTTATGGGAAACCAGCTCACCAGTTTGGTATGTCTGGCCTGCTAGGTATGATTTAAGACCTTTACATCCACCTTGGTTGGACGATGCGATGTTGATATTAACGCTTGCATTACTGCTGGCATTTTTATCATCAACGGCAGATATCTTTATTTGCACTTGGCCGGTTGTATCACTTACCCAGTTATAAGAGATATTTCCATTTGCAAATGTCGCAACCTCTAAATTGTTGATGGATATTGATGCCCCAGAAATAGAGCCGTCCTGATCTGTTGCTGTCGCTTTGATGCTTACTGTATCACCCAGCGTAAATTGATTGTTATTGCCGGGAGATGTTAGCTCGATCGCCGGCGGTGTATTGATTGTTCCATCGGTAACCTCGATTGTTGCCGAGCTAGCTTGGCTGACAGCGCCTTGATCATCTGTTGCCACGGCTGAAACTACATGCGGGCCGAGCTGTGCTGACCATGTGACCTGATAAGGGGCTTGATTGTCAAAACCGACAGACACATCATCGACGAAAAACTCTACCTGGCCTACTGCACCATCTATATCTGCCGCATCAGCTGATAAGACAACGCTGTCATTAAGGGTGAAAACACTTCCTTGAGCAGGTGTTACTAATGTAACTTCTGGGTTTTGGTTGCCACCACACGCACCTAAGTTTTTCCAGACCTTAAAATCGCCAAAATTTTGCTGTGGGTCTTCATTTTGACTATACCACCTTGCTTCAAAGGCACTGTTTAAATGTTTTACTTGATCGCCAGCGCGATACACATCGGAAGCTTGCCAAGTGGTCAAGCCGGTACAATTTGCTGCCAGTGTCTGCATGCTAGATAGCAACAGCACGCCACTGCCGAGCAAGTAACTAATATTACTATTTCTCATTGTTTTTCTCCTTACATGTTGTATGTTTTGTGAACAAAACGTTTCCAGCATAGAACTATGTAAAGGGTTAATCAATGGCTTTTTTTATGAACGCTATAATGCAGAAAGGGGCTGCAGTTGGTTTATACCACCTGCAGCACAAAGGTTTATTCTGGCTTTGATGTGTTTGATTTAATAGTGACAACTCGTTGAGGGAACGGAATTTCGATATTTGTGTCTTTAAAACCTTGGTAGATTGCTTGATTGACATTGAGCTTATTTTCAATCAAAGATGTGGTGGGTGTCCAATATCGATAGCTGATAGTGATCGCGCTATCAGAAAATGCTTCTATGCCAACTTGCGGGGCTGGATTATCTGCGACATTATCATCATCAACCAGTATTTTTTGGATAACAGATATTGCTAGGTCGACTGGTGCATCATAGGCTATACCGACCTGACCCTCGATATGAGAATAGTTAAAAGAGTTATGTAATACCTCGCCAATAATGTGTTTATTGGGCACCGTGATTTCGACTTTTTGTTCATTGATTAAAATTGTATGACCGAGCTCTATGGACTTAACTTGTCCACTGACCCCTTTTATGGCGATAGTGTCACCAACAACAAACGGGCGAGTTGCAATCAGCGCAAGACCTGCGCCATAGTTTGATAGCATACCCTGTACTGCTAAGCCGGCCCCAAGAGAGGCTGCACCAATTGCCGCGACAAAAGGTGTGACACTGATCCCAACCTTTCCTAAAGCAATGATAATAAACATTGTAACAACTAAGACTTTAACAACATTTGATACGAAATTGGTCAAGGTAATATCAATATTGTGTCGTATCATCACTGCATGGGTTGCTGAGGCTAGTTTCTTAGCAAGCCATAAGCCCACAACTAAGATCAACAAAGCAGCTATTAGTTGCATACTGTAGGTAAGTAAATAAGTACGGATCATATCGTAGTACTTTTCAAACTGTTCTATTTCTTGCTCTATCAAGTTGAGCTCCTTTGAACGTCATGTTTAGTGCCTGTTAGGCGTATAAGCTATTGAGTATAGTAAAAAGTATCGGAACCCAAAAAGCGCTTATTATGGCGCTTAAGATCATAGCGACGGATGCAAAAGCACCGGCTAGCGGGTGGTATTCCATTGCAGCAGCAGTGCCAATCGCATGGCAACTGACACCCAATGCAATCCCCTTTGCTTGGGGTTGAGAAATATTGAGCAGTGTAAGTAGTTTAAGGCCAAAAACGCCGCCAAATACGCCGATTAAAATAACCATAGCAGCAGCTATACTTGGTACTCCCCCCAGCGACTCTGTGATAAGCAATGTGATAGGGGATGTGACCGACAGTGCCATCATAGTGCTGGTTAAATCACTGTCTGCTTGCATGAATACACATAAGGCATATGCAAAAATAGTAGACACGGATACGCCAATGAAAGCACAAAAGATCAATAGTTTAAATGCCGATTTTATATGGGTGTATTGCTGATACAGTGGGTAAGCGAGGGCCACAACTGCGGGTTCCAAAAACCAATCTATGGGTATACTGGCTTGGAAATAGGTCGGGTATTTATAACCGGTTAACAGCAATACTAAAGTGATTATAGTGATACAAATTAATACAGGGTTGAGCAAAGGGCTCGGCCAGCTTTTATAAACTTGTCGCGCAACTAAGAATAAGCCAATTGTCAGAATACAAACAAGTATACTAGTCACGGTATTTACCTTTTGCGGCAAGTTTACCAACACTGAATAGAACCAGGCAGGGAAGCAGAAAAAGTAACGATAATATTAAAAGTTTATGCTGTGCTATTAGCTGTAGGTGCTCAATAAAGCCAACTCCTACAGGGATAAAAAATAGTGCCATATATGCAATCAGTGATTGACATGTCGCAGCCAACCTTTGTGGCGCAAGTATACGACCTTTGAGCAACAGAAACAGCATGATCAAACCTACTAAAGGGGCGGGAATGTTTAGCCCGGTCAATAGGATAAGCATTTTGGCGCTATATAGGCATATAAGTACATAAAACATGCCGATGATGTAATTGAACTTTTCCACTACCTTATTCACTCAAAGGGTAAGGGCACGAATAGGATGCTATTTCCATTTTGCACGCTCAAAGTAAGGTTGCTTTTCGTTATTTTTTACACCATTTTTCATAGCGATACGAGTGTTTTTTGAGCATAAAAGCTTAATTTGATACCAGGTTTCCCGCCATAATAGCTGACGAGTAACTGGTTGGTAGGCACGATTGTAGAGTTGCTTGATCGCGGCTAATGCATCGGGCGAATGGCAACTTAAAGAGTCGATGTGTTGTTTTACATATGCCAGTGGGTTTTGATCAATTTTACTAATAAGACCAAACTCCAATGCTTGTACAGCAGGAATTCGCTCGGCGCTCAGTGCCATAGCTAAAGCATGGTCTTGTTTGACGTAGGATGGCAAAACAATGCTAGTGCCCATGTCAGGGCAGAGCCCCCAACGGGACTCCATAATAGCGACCTGTGTATTGGGGTGGGCAATTCTAAAGTCTGCGCCCAGTGCAATGTGCAGGCCACCCCCTAAGCAATTACCTTGCAAGATGGCGTATACAGGTACTGGGAGAGTACGCCAACCTAATACAACTTTTTGTACCAGGTTTTGGTTTCCCGGGAGCAATTTGAATAACAACTTAAATATTTGCGAGGGGTGCTTGGTGACACTTTGTACATCTAGTCCAGAGCAAAAGTGCAGTCCTTCTCCTTGTATAACAGCTGCTCTGAGTTGGCGGTTCGATTTGATCTGTTTGATTGAGTGAGCTAGCTGTCGAAACATATCATAGTTGAGTGCATTTTGTTTGTCAGGGCGGTTTAATGTTACCCATGCGATGTTATCGATGACTTTGTACTGAACCATGGTGGCTCCTGTATATTGTTATTTTTCTTTTTAGTAAATATTAGAGTATTAACATTAATCGTTCCACTGAAGCTTATTAAGTATAGATTTAATAAGCCTCAGTGGACATAATTGCGTTTTATGAGCGTTACTGTGTTAATTTAGTTAATGCACTTTAGCGTTAAATTTATTCATTACACCCTATCCTTGTAGAAAACGAAATTACGGATTTGGTATCATGGGGCTGGTTATAAATGAGGGGTGAGGACATGTCAGCAAGACTAAGCAGTATTGAAGAAGTAACACATCAGGCATATGATATTTTTCTTGAGTTGGCTCCAGAAAATTTATCTCAAGAAGATATCGATGTATTTAATGAACACAGAGAAGAGTTTGGCTTTATTGAAGAAGCGGATGTCGATGAAAGTTGGCACGCTGTCGTGGCATTTGAGCAAGAAGCTGAACGTGAGCATTTTGTACAGGTCACAATCGGCGTTGAATTTGAAGACGGTGATGAGGTGTTTGCAAAGGTATTGATCAGTCGAGACTTAGATGCGCCATTTTGCCATGTAGTTTGGAAGCAATAAAAAAGAGTCTGTTGTCGAGTGAAAAGAGAGAAGTTACTCCTATTTATATCTGCATTATGCTGTACTCAGGCGTATGCTGTTGATCCTTTTGAAGACTTTCATGAATATGGCGAGTTATCTGAAGAAGAGATCCACGAATTGCATAAAGGTGAATTTTTATATGGTGATGTTGAGTTTGGGTTTATTGCGAACAGTGGTAATACTAAAAACTCCTCATTTAAATTAAAAGGTAACCTCTATCAGGATTTTCAACATTGGCGTAACCAATTTAAAATTGATGGTCACTACGCAGGTGAAACAGATATTGAAACCGGTATTGAAGATGAAACTGCGTCACGTTACTTTGTGTCTGCGCAAACAAGTTATAAGTTTGGCATAGATAACGAATCATTTTTTCTTTACGGTGATTACGAAGTTGATGAGTTTAATGGCCGAGAATATACATCGACCTTTGTTGTAGGGTATGGCAACCGCATATTTGAAGGACGTAAGAATACAGTCGACTTTCATTTTGGACCTGGTGTCCTAATATACCGGGTTGACAATGAATCTGAATTGCTTCCACACCAAGAGAGAGTCGAACGAGGGTACTTATTGCGTGCCTCACTACAATGGGAGCGCAATATTTCAAAACGGACGCGGTTTAATCAAGATTTTAGCTACGAAAGATCTGTGTCTGGACTCGGTGCTAGGAGTTTTTCTGAAACAGCATTAATTAGCCAAGTTATTGAAGGCTTGTCACTTAAGGTTTCGTATACTTATCGGTATAATTCCGATCCAGAAGAAAATAAAAGCAAAGTAGATACCGAGTTTGGTGTGACATTTGTTTATGGTTTTGATTGAGGCAATATGTATCAAAAAACGCAGCTCGCATGGGCAATTTTTGGGATCTTGGCTTGGCTAAGTACTTTTGTTGTGATGGGGTTTATACTGCTTGGCGAAAATGTAGGGGTTATTGCCTTTGGCATCATTTTAGTTCTGGTTGCAATTGCCTTCTATGGTTTGACGATTAAAGTTGATACAACGGCACAACAGTTGAGCTGGTGGTTTGGGCCAAAAGTGGCGAAAAAAACAATTCGCTTTGAAGACATTGAATCCGTGCGCGCAGTCACCAACTCATTTAGACATGGTATCGGAATAAGAATTTCCCATGATGGTTGGGTTTATAGTGTGTCTGGGTTTAAAGCGATAGAAGTCAATATGGTGGATGGCACTAAATATCGTTTAGGCACATCAGATCAAGCTGGCTTGCTCGAAGCGTTAAAAGAAAAAGTTAAACAAGAAGTACAAGAAGAAAGCGCCTCGTAGGCGCTTTTTTTAATGGTCGTGGCCGCAGCCGCCCGCGCCATGCACGTGACCATGCTCTAGCTCATCAGCTGTTGCTTCGCGCACTTCCAAAATTTCGACATCAAAATGCAAAGTAAGACCTGACAGAGGGTGGTTACCATCGACTATGACTTCATCACCTTCGACACCTATCACAATAACAGCTTGCTCACCTTCATCTGTAGTGGCACGAAATTGCATACCGACTTCAACATCAATACCTTCAAACATGCTCTTTGGTACTGCTTGAGTTAGGTTGTCATTGCGCTCACCGTAGCCTTCTTCTGGCTTTACAGTCACGCTGACTTTGTCACCAGCTTGTTTGTCAATAAGTGCATTTTCTAAGCCTTCGATTAAAAAACCAGTGCCGATGATAAATTCTAGTGGATCTTCATCAAATGTATTATCAATGGTATTTTGGTCATCATCTAAAACCGCGTAATGCATTTTTACCACTGCATTTTGAGCAACTTTCATAGTATTTCCGTTAATTATCTTCTATAGAGTAAGGCAAAGCCTTGATGTTTAGCGATACTGAAAGGTTATCTTTCGGCCTCAGTACAGCTGAATTTTCTAGGTCGTTAGGTAAAACGGCCAATGCATAGTATGTTTTTGTTGCCGCATCATATGTTTGGCGGATAACCTTGCCAGCCCGGCGCCAATTGCCTTCATCAAGCTGCATTTCAAGATCTTGTACTTCGATACTTGATTCTGATTGTCCTTGAACAATGAACATAGCGCGTTTGTTCTTACCTAAATAACGCATACGGGCAACAGTCTCTTGACCAGTATAGCAGCCCTTTTTAAAGCTAATGCCGTTTAGCGCTTGTAGGTTGACCATTTGTGGCACAAATTCATCTATGCCATGCTCACCGAGTTGCGGTTCACCAGCGAGAATATCACGGACCTCAAACGTGGTAGAATCAAGCTCTACGGTATATTCTGTAGGTAGAGAGGTCGTATTTTCGAGAATTAAAATTAGGCTACTGGCATCTATTTTTAAGGCTTTACCGCCATTAAATGAACAGGCATTATTGTCTGTATCAAACTGCAAATTGAAGGTGTGGCAAACTTCATCAAATGAATCGGCCAGTACACCAAAACATTGGTGTTCGGACAAGTTAATGTCTACCTTAGCAAAGACGCCGTATTTACTTAACTCACGACATGCTGCTTCGGCCTCTGGCTGTGAGCCTAACAAGCAAAATGCATCATCTAAACGCAATACGCGCAGCGCCGCCCATAACTTACCTTTCGGGCTACAGTGACCAGTCCAAAGAAAGTTATTATCTTGAACTAAGTTCATATCTTGTGTTACTTGTCCGTGAAGGTAGCTGAGTTTGTCTTGTCCGGATACTAAGAGCAAGCGAAGAGGGAGTTGGTATACTGTGGCCATCAAGCTGATCCTGCGTAAATATTTTAGATTATGTTACCTGATAAATGGGTCTTGAGGTAGGCAAAAGCAAGATCAAATGACAATAATTCTTAACAATGACTATGCAGTGTACAGCTGCTTTTTAACTGCGCTTGCTGAGTTAGCGCAAATGAGTAGCGATCTGATTTTCCCCAACGACTAATTGCGGTTATACTGCTTGGCGAGATTTGTATGTTCTAGATAAGAGGTATTTAAGCAATATGGAACAATTGTATCCTAAACCCCGCATTAAGTGGGCCTGTCGTCGAGGCATGTTAGAGCTAGATGTATTGCTTGAGCCATTCGTTGATGAAGCTTATGATCAACTCAGCGATACAGATAAACTCACTTTTCAGCGTTTGTTAGAAGTTGAGGATCCGGACTTATTTGCATGGTTTATGGGACACGAGAAATGCCCGCACCCGGATTTAAGCAAAATGGTGCAATTTATTCTTGACCGAGTTCGCGTATAGCATTGCTTTTAAAAATAATTATGTAGACCGCAAAGTGCTTGCGGTCTTTTTTGTGATTTTTGCCTTCTTGTTACTCGTCTTAATTCCAGAACTGTGGTGGTTACATTTAACACTCTGTTATTTGGGTTACCGTCATGCATTGTTTACCTGCACTAAAATAATGCCCAAAGAGGGCGATATTACACTGATTGAAAAGGATATCTGGTTTAAATTAGCCAGTGAAGCTAAGCATAGCGAAGGTACGATAAGCTACGGCAAAGTATTTGCGTCGTTATTAATTGTGGAAGTGCGTTGCGAGTCTGGCGAGAAGGTTTGGTTAGCGTTTATGGCTAGTGCAATGGGCTCGGATGCTTGGTCACACCTGAGCCGCATTGCCTTGCAAGCCAAGTAAGCTAGGGCGTCAAAATTGTTGGCTTGGGCTGGCTGTGTTGCTCTGGATAATCTAGAGTGTAGTGAAGACCTCGACTTTCCGTTCTTGCCAATGCGCTGCGAATGATAAGCTCAGCGACTTGCACAAGGTTTCTAAGTTCCAATAGATTATTGCTGACTCGGAAGTTTGCATAATACTCGTGTATTTCTTGTTGTAACAACTCAACCCGTCTAAGCGCTCGCTCCAATCGTTTTGTTGAGCGGACAATACCAACATAATCCCACATAAACAGTCTAAGCTCATGCCAATTGTGTGTGATGACTACCTCTTCATCAGAGTCACAAACTTTGCTTTCATCCCAAGGGGACAAAGCGGATATGTCGGGTTGAGTATCTATATTTGAAAGAATATCCTGAGCAGCTGCATGGGCGAATACAATACACTCAAGCAGTGAATTACTTGCCATACGGTTTGCGCCGTGCAGACCCGTGTAAGCGACTTCACCTATCGCATAGAGGTTTGATATATCCGTTTTACCATTAAAATCAGTCATTACGCCGCCACACGTATAGTGTGCCGCGGGTACTACAGGAATAGGTTCTTTGGTGATATCTAGCCCGACACTTAGACATTTTGCATAAATAGTCGGGAAGTGTTCGATAATGAAATCTTTGTTCTTATGTGAGATATCCAAATATACACAATTCGCACCTAATCGTTTCATCTCGTAGTCAATTGCCCTGGCTACGACATCTCGTGGAGCAAGCTCTTCTCGCTCATCGAAGTCGGGCATAAATCGCGTGCCATCAGGGCGTTTTAAATGCGCACCTTCACCTCGCATAGCTTCGGTGATCAAAAAGTTCTGCAATTCAGGGTGGTACAAGCTGGTAGGGTGGAATTGGTTAAACTCCATGTTGGCGACTTTACAGCCTGCGCGCCACGCCATGGCTATACCATCCCCACTTGAAACATCTGGGTTTGATGTATACAGGTAAACTTTACTTGCACCACCTGTGGCAAGGGCGACATATTTTCCTGCAATAGACTCTACACAGTTGTGTTTACGGTTGTATACATAAAGTCCGTTGACCCTTTTATCATCAGCGGTTTTGTCGGTGATGAGATCAATCGCATTGTATTGCTCAAGCACGGTAATATTGGCGTGTTCGAGTACGCGGTCAACCAAGGTTGTTTGCACTGCTTTTCCTGTCGCGTCGGCTGCGTGTAAAATGCGTCTATGACTGTGACCGCCTTCGCGAGTGAGGTGATAACGTTCTTTGCCTTTGCTATCAAACTCCATATCAAATGGCACGCCTTGCTCAATTAACCACTTGAGGCATTTTTTTGCGTTAGAAGCTGTATAATGAACGGCTTCTCTGTCGCACAAACCACCACCGGCTTTCAAGGTATCTTCAACATGAGATTCTATACTGTCGTTCTTTTTGTCAAACACAGCTGCAATGCCGCCTTGGGCGTAAAGTGTTGAACCTTCCTTTAAATCCCCCTTACTGATTACAGTAACTTGGCAATGATTTGCCAAAGAAAGAGCGAGGCTTAGTCCGGCTGCGCCGCTACCGACAATAATTACATCTGTCTGATGCTGCATTTTTTTCTTCATGTTAGTGGTTCTTAGCTTTTAAAGTTTTATTACAACTACAAAAATTGCGTCTATCATATATCAATAATGTTCGCTGGTACGAGATAAAAATAGTAGTTGTGTATCGTCTACGACGAAGTAATACGGAGTATTTTAAAAAAAATATTAAAAAAACAGAACTTTTTATTCATGGTACAGTCAGACTAGCTGTAAAATGATGGCAACACTGCGCAAATATAAGTAATAACAAAGAGGAGTACCGGCTCGAATGAACGAGCAGGATTTGGATTTAGAATTAGTTAGAAAAGTTCAGCAAGGAGATAAAAACGCCTTTAACTTATTGGTTGCCAAATATCAAAATAAGGTGGCGGCGTTGATCTCTCGATATGTATCTAATTCAGGTGATGTGGCCGATGTGGCCCAAGAGGCATTTATCAAAGCGTATAGGGCATTGCCAAACTTTCGCGGAGACAGTGCTTTTTATACTTGGCTGTACAGGATCGCGGTAAACTGCTCTAAAAATTATTTAGTATCTCAGGGGCGAAAAGCGCCTGCGAGCGATATCGATGCTGAAGAAGCAGAGGTTTACGATGGAGCAGATCAATTACGGTCTAATGCTTCGCCGGAAAGTCTGTTATTGAGCGATGAAATTAAAGCAGTCATCTTTAAAACCATAGACGAGTTACCAGATGACTTGAAGACAGCGATCACTTTAAGGGAAATCGAAGGGATGAGTTATGAAGAAATCGCTGTGGTAATGGAGTGTCCTGTCGGAACCGTCAGGTCGCGGATTTTTCGGGCACGTGAAGCCATTGATAAAAATATTAACCCACTCATAGGTAAAGATTAAATGACGCAGTCAAAGTTTGATGTAAACAATGAGCAAATGACGTCTGAGATTTTAGACGCAGAGCGTGAACTCAATATGAGGAACCAAGCTCAATTAGATGCAGATAAATTTGCTCGCTACGCGCTGATTGGCGATGTTATGAGACAAAAAGAGCAATCGACGCCGTGTATCGATATTACAGCGAGTGTCGCTGCTGCGATTGCAGATGAACCTGTTTACAACATGACTGAAGAAGAGCCCGCACAAAAGCAGCAAAGTGAAAATAGCAATGTGGTGCAAATGTCTTTTTGGCGCCGGCCTTTATCTCAAGTAGCTATAGCGGCGAGTGTTGCATTATGTACTGTCATTGGGGTTAACAACTTTACACCTCAAAATAACATTGATGCACAAGCGCCTATGTTACAATCAATGCCTTTGACAGGTACTGTTGCGCCAGTGAGCTTATCGTCAGAACCGGCAATGCAATCAGCAGAACGCGGTGTTAGAGAATTGCAAAAGCAACGCATTGGTGCCCTGGTATTAGAACACCAACGCCAATCTAGAATGGCACATGCTCTGTCTAAGAATACAAAACAGACAGAAAAGGATAAACAAGAGGAAAATTAAATCTTGATTAAATGGCTCGCGGTTGTACTGAGTGTAGTGCTAAGCACTCAGGTATTCGCCAACGAAACTATCAATGCACGGCAACTCCTAAAAGATATGTCTTCAGCGGTGCAAGAGAGAAATTTTGACGCATCTTTTGTCGTTGTTAAAGGCAAAGGCATGGAACCATATCGGTGGTTACATGGGCAAGTAGAGCAAACTGATTTAGAAATTCTGACTTTATTAAACGGCGCTGGCTTAGAAGTTGTGAGAGTAGACGATGTGGTGACTTACTTTGAACCACAAACAGAGCCTTACTCTTTAAGTACAGATGTGATCGCCGGGCCAATTCCTGAGGTACTGCTACGCGATATTAGTACATTGGACTCGAGCTATGAGTTTGTCCTTGGAGGGAAAGAGCGTATTGCCGGCAGGCCTGCTCAATTGGTTAGGCTGGTGGCGAAAGATGAAAGTAAATTTAACTATTGGCTGTGGGTTGATTTGCAATCAGCGCTATTATTGAAAGCCGCGTATGTTAATCAAGACTCAGAGGTATTAGAGCAACTGCAGTTGACTCATATCTCAGTCACAGAGCGACCAGCTAGCCAGCTACTGGAATTGAAAGAGAAGACGCTGCCAACTCCAATTGCAGCGCTGTCTGATGACGGACCTGTCAAGCAACAAAATAATTGGCAAATTGGATGGCTACCGAG
Organism: Pseudoalteromonas obscura; assembly: GCF_030135505.1. NCBI lineage: Bacteria > Pseudomonadati > Pseudomonadota > Gammaproteobacteria > Alteromonadales > Pseudoalteromonadaceae > Pseudoalteromonas > Pseudoalteromonas obscura. Next base: position 271,486 of record NZ_JASJUT010000002.1, on the reverse strand, counting down.
TGGCTTTAAGTTACTTAAAGCTGATAGGCACAAGCTAGATTTGAATAATGAGCTTGCGGATTATTTTCTCTATTCGGATGGATTGGTTGAAGTGTCTGTATTTGTTCAAAGACCATTGACTGGGCAGCGAGCGAGTGGTGCACTTACTTCTGGCGCGACCACCGTGTATGTGCACAACGCCGGGGCATTTGATGTCTCTGTGGTCGGTAAAATTCCTGTAGAAACGGCTAAAATTATTGCTGAATCTGTAAAGCGTTCCTTATGATAGAACAAACACTCACGGTGTCTGAGCTAAAAGGAAACACAGCTTGGCTGATTTCAGAACAGAAACCCGCATGCGAGGGCTGCAATGGTAAATGTGGCTCTCAAGTGTTTAGCAAGCTTTTTGGTACTCACAAAAAAGCATTCCCCTTACCAAATTCATACCAACTCAACGTCGGGCAAAAAGTGAAACTCGCATTGGATGACAGTAAAGTTGTACAGCATGCATTGTGGGTCTATTTGCTACCCTTGTTAATGGCGTTTTTAGGTATGTTTAGCGCGTTACTTATTTTTTCTTTACCTGAACTTGGTCAGATAGGCTTTGCCATAGTGTTTGCTGCCATTGGGTTTGTGATAGCGAAAATGAAGGGGCAAAGCCTAAAACATGAGGTAAAAGTGATAAAAATTTATCCAATTAGCCTTCCAGTCACGCAAATAGATGGTGATTGAGTCAAATAAATTGTAAAATGGGCGTTTAATCTCTATTTGTGAATAACAGAAGTTTAGAATCCAGTATATGAAGCATATCCGTAACTTTTCAATTATAGCCCATATAGATCATGGAAAATCGACACTTTCGGACCGCTTAATCCAGGTATGCGGTGGCTTGTCAGACCGCGAAATGCAGCAGCAAGTACTGGATTCAATGGAACTCGAGCGTGAGCGCGGTATTACGATTAAAGCGCAAAGTGTTACCTTGAACTATACCGCACAAGATGGCGAAACCTATCAATTAAACTTTATCGACACACCAGGACACGTTGACTTCACTTATGAAGTGTCACGTTCATTGGCTGCATGTGAAGGTGCATTATTAGTAGTCGATGCAGGTCAAGGTGTAGAGGCACAGACGCTTGCTAACTGTTACACAGCAATTGAAATGGACTTAGAAGTCGTTCCAATTCTGAATAAGATTGACTTACCACAAGCCGACCCACTGCGCGTTGCAGAAGAGATCGAAGAAATTGTAGGTATTGATGCATTAGAAGCTGTTCAATGTAGCGCGAAGACCGGTATTGGTATTGATGCTGTTCTTGAAGAGATTGTAAAGGAGATCCCACCACCTGAAGGTGATGTGAATAAGCCATTACAAGCGCTGATCATCGACTCATGGTTTGACCCTTACCAAGGGGTTGTATCACTTGTACGCATTAAGCATGGTCAATTACGTAAAGGTGAAAAAATCAAAATTATGTCTACGGAGCAAGTTCATATCGTAGATAAAATTGGTATTTTCACGCCAAAGCAAACCGATACGGGTGTACTAACGAGTGGTGAAGTTGGCTTTATCATAGCAGGCATTAAAGACATTCATGGTGCACCAGTTGGTGATACTATTACGCTTGCAAAATCGCCTGCAGAAGAAACATTACCGGGCTTTCAAAAAGTGAAGCCGCAAGTGTATGCTGGTATGTTCCCGATTTCTTCAGATGATTACGAAAACTTCCGTGATGCACTGAATAAACTGAGCTTGAACGACGCATCTTTGTTCTTCGAGCCTGAAAATTCGACTGCACTAGGTTTTGGTTTCCGCTGTGGCTTCTTAGGCATGCTGCACATGGAAATTATTCAAGAGCGTTTAGAGCGTGAATATGACATGGATCTTATCACGACAGCGCCAACGGTTGTGTACGAAGTTGAAACTAAAGATGGCGTAATTCAAATTGATAATCCGTCAGATTTACCGCCGGTCAATGATATCTTAGAAATCAGAGAACCAATTGTAGAAGCTAACATCTTGGTACCACAAGAATACCTAGGTAATGTAATTACGCTATGTATCGAGAAGCGTGGTGTACAAACTAAGATGAGTTATCATGGTAATCAGGTTGCCGTAACCTATGAATTACCTATGGCTGAAGTGGTTATGGACTTTTTCGATAAACTCAAATCGACTAGTCGTGGTTTTGCTTCACTTGATTATAACTTTAAACGCTTCCAAGTATCTGACATGGTTCGCTGTGATATTTTGATTAATGGTGATAGAGTGGACGCACTTGCGATCATTGTTCACCGTGATAATGCACAGAGCCGAGGCCGTCAGCTGGCTGATGCTTTGAGGGAGCTAATTCCAAGGCAGATGTTTGATATTGCGATTCAGGCTGCAATTGGCAACCACGTAATTGCCCGTACAACAGTGAAACAGTTACGTAAAAACGTAATTGCAAAATGTTATGGTGGTGACGTGAGTCGTAAGAAAAAGCTATTACAAAAGCAAAAAGAAGGTAAGAAACGCATGAAGCAACTGGGTAACGTAGAAGTACCTCAGGATGCGTTCCTTGCAATATTAAAAGTAGGTAAGTAACAGGAATTATTATTTATGGCAGGTTATTTTTCGGTCTTTCTCGTGCTGTTGACTTTGGGATCGGGCCTGATCTGGTTAATAGATCACTTAGTTTATGCACCAAAGCGTAAGGAGCGTATAGCGCTTGCACAAGGAGCATCGGAGCAACCGCTGGACCAAGAAGTTATTGACCAGATTGCACCGGTACCTGCCATAACTGATAGTGCAAAGTCTATCTTTCCAATGATCGCGGCAATTACTGTGTTTCGGTCATTTATCTTCGAGCCGTTTCAAATACCGTCAGGCTCTATGATGCCAACATTGTTGGATGGTGACTTTATTTTGGTGCAAAAGTATGCGTACGGCATTAAAGACCCGGTTTGGCGTTCACAGTTAGTTGATGTGGATGACCCAAAGCGAGGAGACATAGCTGTATTCAAATTTCCGTTAGACGAACGTATTGACTTTATCAAGCGTATTGTCGGTTTGCCTGGTGATCGTATTGTGTATCGCAATCGTCAGCTTTTCATTAACCCAAAATGTGAAGAGGGTGAGCAAAGCCGAGATGGGTTGGCGTGTGGAGAGTTCAACAAGATTGACGTAGAAATTGTTAATCGCGATGAGTTTAAGCAAGGTTCAATGCCACTAGTACGTTTGACAGAATCTCTACCTGATGTTGAGCACGATATTTTAATTAACCCGAAAGCACTGGAATTGTCAGAGCGCTATTACCAACAACCAGGTACGCGACGCGATGAGTGGGTCGTTCCAGAAGGTAGCTATTTCGCTCTTGGCGACAATCGTAATAATAGTCAGGACAGCCGCGTATGGGGTTTTGTTCCTAAAGAAAACTTAGTTGGAAAAGCTGTATTTATCTGGATGAGTTTTGATTTCGAAAATGGTCCAAATAGCTTATTGCCAGGCTGGGTTCCAACAGGGGTTCGTTTCGAACGCCTAGGTAATATTCAGTAACAATGAAAAAGAACGTCACAGAATTATATAAAAAAATAGGCTACGACTTTGCTGATCAAGCACTGCTTGAACAGGCAATGACTCATCGTAGCCACAAAGGTCAGCATAATGAACGCCTAGAATTTCTAGGCGATTCTATTTTAAGCTTTGTTATCGCAGATGCGTTGTACCACAAGTTTCCAAAGGCGCGTGAAGGTGATTTAAGCCGCATGCGTTCGACTTTAGTACGCGGTCAAACACTGGCTGAATTTGGTGTTGAATTTGGTTTAGGGGACTATCTGAGGTTAGGCCCTGGCGAACTTAAAAGTGGTGGTTATCGCAGGGAGTCAACGCTGGCTGATGCGGTAGAAGCGATTATTGGCGCGGTGTTTCTAGATTCAGACATCGAGACCTGTAAGACGCTTGTGCTTAAATGGTATAAAAGCCGTTTAGAAGCCATTTCTCCAGGACACAATCAAAAAGATCCAAAAACGCTGTTGCAGGAATATCTGCAAGCGCGAAAATTACCATTACCTGCATATCAAGTTATTGATACAAAAGGGCAAGCACACAATCAGACATTCACGGTTGAGTGTACTGTAAAGGGTATGGATAGTATTATTTCTGTCGGTAGTTCACGTCGAAAGGCAGAGCAAAAAGCCGCAGAGCAAGCATTGAAGATATTAAAAGATGAATCCTAACACCCACTGCGGCATGATTGCGATTGTCGGCCGCCCAAACGTAGGTAAATCGACTTTGCTCAATAAAATTGTTGAGCAAAAAGTCAGTATTACATCTCGTAAGCCTCAAACGACTCGCCATAGAATTATGGGGATACATACTGAGGACAATTACCAAGCTGTGTATGTTGATACACCAGGTCTTCATATCGAAGAAAAGCGCGCTATCAACCGTTTAATGAACCGTGCAGCAAGTAGCTCGATTGGTGATGTCGAGCTGATTATTTTTGTCGTTGAAGGAACATTGTGGAACCAAGACGATGAAATGGTTCTAAATAAAGTTAAAGAGAGCGGTCGTCCAGTTTTGGTCGTAATGAACAAAAGTGATCAGGTCAAAGAGAAAGAAGCCATTTTGCATCATATGCAATGGCTAGCCGAACAGCATGACTTTGTTGGTATCGTGCCAGTTTCTGCGAAGATCGGTAAAAATATTGATATGGTCAAAGAGGAAGTTAAAAATCGCTTACCGGAGTGTGAATTTTACTTCCCTGAAGACTATGTGACAGATCGCTCTATGCGCTTCCTTGCGGCGGAAATCGTCCGCGAGAAGCTGATGCGCTTTATGGGTGATGAATTACCTTACTCTGTCACCGTTGAAATTGAGCAGTTCAAGTGGCAAGACAATGGTGTATGGCAAATTAATGCGCTGATCTTGGTAGAGCGTGAGTCACAAAAGCGCATGGTGATCGGCAATAAAGGCGAAAAGCTAAAAGTCATTGGCCGCGAAGCGCGACGTGATTTAGAGGACATGTTGGACAACAAAGTGTTCTTGGAGCTGTGGGTAAAAGTTAAGTCTGGCTGGGCGGATGATGAGCGTGCTCTAAGAAGCTTAGGCTACGGAGAAGACTGATTGGATAGTGACTTTCGACAAGCATATTTGCTTCATCGGCGACCATATAGAGATTCGCAAGTGATGTTAAATATGCTCGTTGAAGGCGTTGGTCAACTATCCATGCTCGCTAGGATTAAAGGTAAGCGTGCGCTCAAACAGAATGCTGCTTTGCAGCCGTTTACTTGCTTGCTGATCCGTTATGCGGGTAAATATGACTTAAAGTATTTAAACGATTTCGAAATTCAATCACCCCCTTTGATGTTTAAAGGCACACATTTGTATTGTGCTTTTTATCTTAACGAATTGTCTCATCGAATAATTCCTATCAATGAACCACTTGATCATGTATTTTGTTTGTATCAAGACCATCTCAAGCGATTGTACAATGATGGGGATAATGGCCTTGCCATTAGTGTAAATAGCCAACAGCCTAAAAAACAAAACAACAGCGAACAAATTGAAGAGATCCTTCGTACATATGAGTTTCAGTTATTGTACGAATTGGGTGTCGGTGTTGAATTTGATTACGATGCATTTGGCACACCCATTGATGAAGGAAGTTATTACCAGTTTGTAAGAGAAGTTGGCTTTTGTCCTAGTGAAGACATACATCGCAGCTTTTCAGGAAAAACACTGCTTGCAATTGCTCATGGAGACTACGATTCCGTAGTATCTCGCAGGCAAGCGAAGGCACTAAGCCGCTATTTATTAAAACCACTGCTTGGAAATAAACCACTAAAAAGCAGAGAACTTTTTCAACCAAGGTAGAGTAATGAAAGATATTTTATTGGGCATAAATGTTGACCATATTGCAACCTTAAGACAAGCACGTGGTACGAGTTACCCAGATCCAGCTCACGCTGCAGCTGTCGCAGAGCACGCTGGTGCCGATGGGATCACAATTCACTTGAGAGAAGACCGTCGTCATATTCAAGATCGTGATGTATATGTCATGGCAAAGACTATTCAAACACGCATGAATCTAGAGATTGCGGTTACAGAAGAAATGCTCAGCATTGCGTGTGAAGTCAAGCCTGAATACGTCTGCTTGGTGCCAGAAAAGCGTGAAGAGCTGACAACTGAAGGCGGTTTAGACGTCATAGCAAACCAGCAAAAAATTACCGAAGCGGTCGAAAAGTTAACTGCTGCAGGAATTAAAGTCTCATTGTTTATCGATGCGGACAAGGGACAAATTGACGCGGCGAAGGCGACTAAGGCTCCGTATATTGAAATTCATACCGGAGCTTATGCGGATGCTGAATCTGATAGCGAGCAAAATGCAGAACTTGAGCGCATTAGAGAAGGCGTACAATATGCACATGCAAACGGCATCGTTGTCAATGCCGGCCATGGGCTGCATTACCATAACGTTAAACCAATTGCGCAAATGCCAGAGATTTATGAACTGAATATTGGTCATGCAATCATTGCACGCGCTGCGATTGATGGACTAGAGAAAGCGGTCAGAGATATGAAACGCATTATGCTTGAAGCTAGGCAAGCGTAAGTAGAGGCTGACTTGAGAATTAAAAAACCCAGCGTAGAGCTGGGTTTTTTGTTATTGCTGTGCGTTTAAGTGGTCTATGACCACTTGGTGGTGCTCTTTGGTTTTGAATTTATTAAATACGTGTTTAATTACGCCGTCTTGTCCAATTAAAAAGCTGAGCCTATGAATACCGTCGTACTCTTTGCCCATAAACTTCTTTAGCCCCCACACGCCAAACGCGTCGGCAATTGCGTGATCTTCATCAGATAGTAGGTCAAAGTTGAGCTCTTTTTTCGTCTCAAAGTTTTTTAGTTTTTTAACTGGATCAGGGCTAATCCCAACTGCAACAGTGTTTAGTTGTGCCAGTTGCTCTTTGTGATCGCGAAGCTGCTCAGCTTGGACTGTGCACCCAGGCGTCAAAGCTTTTGGGTAGAAGTAAACCAACACTTGGTTTGACTCAAGTAGCTGACTGAGTGCTACTGCGTCGCCATTTTGATTTTCTAATGTAAAACTAGGTGCATTATCACCTGCTTTTAATGTATTCATTAATGATCCTTAGCGAATGCGTCTGAAAACATACTGTACGTTTGAAATGCTAGAAAGTTCTTCAAACTTTATTTTAAACTGGTCAAAATTCAGCTCTGATGGCGTGTTAAATTCGAGTACACAGCGCATGTGTAGTTGCTTCTCTTCTTCAAAAGTATCTGATTTAAGAGAACAAATACTGATATTTTGCTCGGCAAGAAAACGGGTGACTCGGCTTAAAGTACCCTGCGTATCAATGCCTGTGTATTCCAATGTATATCCGGCGCTGTAGTCACTTTCAGTGTGGCTTGAAGTACGCTTCATCATGGTTAGCAAACCAAGCTCCATACTTTTCACGGGCAATGTATGCTCGACTCGACTAATTGCCGCCATATCACCAGCCAACAGCATTATAAATGTAAATTCATTTCCTAAAATCGCGATGCGGCTGTCAATAATATTGCAATTACACTCACTGACTAATTGAGTGAGTTCACCGACAATGCCTGATCTATCTTCCCCTATTGCTGTTAAAACAAGTTGATGTGAAGTAAAAGTAGTCATACCGACGTCCTAGTGAGCTTGCGCCAAAGTGAGTCATAGAGGCTGTTTTTAAATTTATAGCGGCGAATACTATCACAGTTTATAAACGAGTCCTACACGTTGTCAGCGATTGTATTGAGGTGAAGTATAGACAATTCAAACGCGTGATTCTTGTGTTTGCCAAGTTTGCCAAGTAACATAGTGCAGATTTTTTGAAATTTACTTGTCTGGCTAAATAGAAAATTAGTGTAAATGGCAGTGAACCATTTCAGCATTCCTTAATCTTAAGTGAAAGAATAATTACATAGTGGGTTTGCTAAGGAGTTTTATTAGTGCAGTATTGGGTCCCTAAAGCGCTAACGTTAAGCGTTATACTCGGTTTATCAGGTTGTAGTGTTTTTACCAATGACACGCATCAAAAGAAAAACTATCGTGTCCACGAGGCTGTGCAAGTTCCAGCAGATCTCGAGCAACCTTATCAAGATAAAGAATTCCAAATGAATGTGGCCGTCTATAACAATGACGCTGAGCCACTGAGTTTTCGACCACCTCAACAAGTACTGACACTTGCCAAAGGCAGCTGGGCTGAGGACAAAGAAGATGTTGCGCGTATATATTTTGATAAAAATGATGGTATAGACGCACTTGATGCATTTATTTGGCAAGCAGTTGAAGGCGTGATTGAAAACCATCAGTCTTCAATTAGTGCAGATGATCGTGCCAACGGCAAGCTCACCACAGGTTGGTACTCCATAATCAAAGCTGAAGAAGGTTGGTTTTGGGAAACAGTTACTGAGGTTTCAAGACAGAAGTTTGAATTTACATTGTCACAAGAGGAACATCAGCGCACAGCCTCTTTAGAAGCAAAACTGGTTGATTACCAAAGTGACAAGGTTGAACTTGACGACATGTTGCAGCAGCAGCTTGAAGTACGTGCGTTGAATGAAGTTGTTGCAGAATTCGACTATAGATACCGCTTACTTGAAGTCGAGTTGCGTAAACAACAAGGTGTACTGTCACTTGAATTAGGCTTCGATAAAGACGGCAAGGCGGCGCTTATTACACTTGCAGATAGAAGTTCTGTCATGGAACGACTCTCTAACTTCTTAGAAAAGCTGAGCTTTACAGTTATTCGTCTTGACGAAGAAAAAAATGAAGTGTTCGTTAGATACGAAGCGCCAGAAAATAGTGTTTGGGACTCTATATGGGGTGACGAAGTAACAACGCTTGCCATTGAAAATGGCGATTATACGATTGAAGTGGGTACAACAGACGATGGGCAAACCTCGTTAACCTGGTCAGATGCTGAGGGGAATGTACTTGACTCCGTGACTATGGAAGCACTTCAAAAAGGGTTGGTCGAGGCCCTGCGTAATCGCGGACTGAGTATATAAATACAAACCGCTAAGTAGTTCAGAAAAGAGCGAATGCTCTTTTCTTTTTTTTGGATAAAGAAATGATGTCAGATACAACGCAAACGTCGCCTGTGAATTGGCAAACATGGTTCGCATTTATTGTGCCGTCACTAATAGGTGTATTTTTATTTATGACGCCTGTTGCTGTCGGCGATGCAATGACAATCCCAATCGCGGTGTTGGCAAAAGAGTTGCAGCAATTGACTGGTCCTTTTATACACGCGCTGATTGTGACCATCGTGTGTATTACCGGTGTGTTTAGTTTAGTGATTAAACTCTTTAAACCAAGGATATTGCTAAACAACGAACTTATTAAGCACTTGTTTGATGTAAGCTGGTTGTGGGTTACTACCAGACTTTTTGGTATGGCATTCATTCTAATGACTTTCTTTCAGGTTGGCCCTGAGCTTATCCACTCAAGTGGTACGGGAGCCTTAGTTTTAAATGACCTATTACCTGTACTATTCTCAGTATTTGTATTTGCGGGCCTGCTCCTTCCTTTATTGCTCAATTTTGGTTTGTTAGAACTTGTGGGCACCTTGCTGACCAAAGTTATGAGGCCTTTGTTTGGTGTACCTGGGCGAAGCGCAGTGAACTGTGTTGCATCATGGTTGGGCGATGGTAGCGTTGGTATTCTGATGACTTCTCGTCAATATGAAGACAAACATTACACACAGAGAGAAGCTGCAATCATAGGTACCACGTTTTCAGCGGTATCGATTACGTTTTGTCTCGTTGTCATTGGCCAAGTTAAACTAGAGCACTTGTTTGCACCGTTTTACTTGACCGTTTGTGCTGCGGGTGTTGTAGCGGCCATCATAGTGCCTAGACTACCGCCGTTAAGCTTCAAAAAAGACGTTTACGTTGATGGCAGTACACATAATCAAGACTCTGAAGCTGTGCCTGAAGGCAAAACCCTATTTGGCCATGCTTTAGATGTCGCGCTGGTAAAAGCACATAAGGCCCCTGGTGTAAAAGGGACTGTTAAAGAGGGTGTTCACAATGCCCTAGATATGCTATTTGCGGTTCTTCCAGTTGTTATGGCCGTTGGTACATTTGCCCTAATCATTGCCGAAGAAACGCCTATATTTCAATTCTTAGGTCAACCTTTCATTCCTTATTTGGAGTTGCTACAGGTGCCTGAAGCCGCAAAAGCTGCTGAAACAATTGTTGTAGGTTTTGCTGATATGTTTATTCCGTCGATTCTGGCTGCTAGTAATATAGAAAGTGATGTAACGCGTTTTATTGTAGCTGCGCTTAGTGTGACACAATTGATATACATGTCTGAAGTTGGCGCTTTGCTATTAGGCAGCAAAATACCGGTCAACATTTTTGAGTTGTTTGCAGTATTTATTTTGAGAACATTGGTTACTTTGCCAGTGATTGCGCTGATGGCACACTGGTTAGTGGGCTAATAAGTCTGTGCAGTGAGTATTGCTAGATACTCACTGCTTATTTAGGTTCTTCTTTCTCTTTCTCTTTCTCATCACTTTGTTCGGGTTTGATTTGCTTATTAATCTTGTCTTTGACGTTAAATTTATTCGCATATTTAAGTAGCATAATATTGCCAATAACATAGCCAAAAACAGCGACGATGATGAGGATAACTTTCCAAGTTTCTAATTTTTCCAAAATAACTCCGGTGTACCTATTCAGCCTAGATAAACTTACGATCCATAGGCTATTGCTAGGTTGTATTATTACATGGATCACAGTCTACTAAATTCAGTGTCATTGTACGACTGATACGTTACTTATGCTCATTGCTTGGTATGCATGTAAATAGTGTGAGATATTCGCAGCTTTTTCTGTTTACACTTGGTATTATCTTGCTGACTAAGCATCGTGATAATTTTAGTTCTTAGTAAAAGTAAATTTGGTGATTTTATTAAATGGTTTGTGCATCCATGGAGCAAGTTTTAATTTGGCCTTCTCAATTTCCACTTTTGTTAAAAGGCCTAGTGGAAGACAATGGTGCATTCATTCTTGATGCACTCGAAGCGTGGCCTGAGTGCGACGTGGTAAAGGATGAGCAAGGAGTCATATCTCAAGTCTTGCCTCCCATATTTTACGTTGCATGGTTAAAACCTCTGGATCCATTCGAATCCTGCTTTTTTCAACATATTGATGAATATGATGATGAACAGCACAACTATGTTATTCAGTTGCTCAATCATATTGAGCAAGCCGGGATCTCTCGAGACGAGTTAACCTTGAAGTTACTGGGATGTTTGTCTCAGTATTCAAGCATTGCATCACAGGCTAAAATTCAAAACAAAATTTCATTTATCGATTTATTGCTCAAGTATAAACAGTTTAAGACGCTATGTTGGCTGTTACCGAATGGCTTTAAGCTTACGCCAGCACAAACTTGTGAGCTTTGGCTTTATGGTGAAGAGAGTAGTAGGCGATGTATACAAGAGGGTTATCAGGGTATCTTAGAAAATACCTCGTTAACCCAGACAGAAGCGGTCAAATACTTAAATGAAGGACAGGACTGCGAAGGTTTGCTTACACTCCTGTGCAACGAAGAAGAACGCTTACGAATACTCGACAATGCATTATTGGAGCAGGTTATGTCAGGTGCTGCGAAACAGTCGAGTATGCTCTCCTTAATAGAGAAGGGAGCCAGAGGTCATGGCGCGGACAGTGCTGGTAAATCAGCGATGATGTGGATCGTTGAAAAAGGCTTTGTTAGTGCAGCCAAGGCCTTACGAGAGTTTCACTGTGGTGTTTCACTGGATGATTTGGGCAGGAACCTGATGCATTATGCGGTGCTATCAAATTCTAGACCCATGCTTGAGTTGATTGAAGATATGGGTGTAGACCCAAGGTTAGCAGATGCGTCAGGTTGTACCCCTTATCGATTGGCAACAGAGAATCAGTCTGTAAATTCGAAGAAGTACTTGGAAAAGCGTGGCATCATTGAACTCAGTGAGGAAGCAAAGTACCAGAGAATTTTTAGGGTGTATGTTTTAAAAGCATTTGCTGTACTATTTTTGCCTCTGCAATTAGCTCTTTTTTTAGATGCCTCACGAGACAATAAGCTATCAATGGTGTTACTACTGTCAAGTTGCACTTTATTTATATTTGCTTTGGCGAGACTCTTGAAAAGAAGGCGACTTTTTCCTACCGCAAAACTGCCTTTGAGCTTGCGCTGTATAGGGGTGTTGAGCTGGTTGAGTCTGTCTATTCAAGCAATATTTACGGTAGTGATGTGTTTGGCTGTGGTCAGTATTTAACTTTTATGCGGTTACTTTAGCGTTTAGGTGTGAGGCAGGTTAGGATTACCTGCCACAAAGTGCAATAACTTAGTTATCGAGTGGCGTGTTGAACTCAGCTGGTGTTTCAAAATCGCCTGATAACTTAACCAGTTTGTCGTTCTCAAAATGGATCACTAAACTTTTACGCACTTCAGAGTCTCTGTCTATGTTAAATACATATTTATAGTGCCACTTTGAAGAGTCAAAAGCATCTTTAGCAACTGGCGTGCCCAATACGAACATGACTTGTTCTTTTGTCATTTCTATTCTGAGCTTATCTACATCAGATTGCTCTAAGAAGTTGCCTTGAGGCACATTTATTCTATAAACCCAGCTTGAACAACCGGACAGAAAAATAGTCATCATGGCTGCTACGAGCCAAGTCAAAAGGGGTTTATTGTACTGCATGTATGTGTATCCTTATTTTAGGTTATTACGAATGATACAGATTGCACTAAGAAGGTAAAGTAGATTGTGCATTTCGACTGCGCATTTTGATAAAAGTTCTAGATTTGAGAAATTTAAATTTGAGTGAACATGAGCAAGTAAAAAGAGATTGGTACCTATATATTGTCGAAAACAAATTAGGGCAGTGGTATACCGGGATCACCAACAATCTAGCAAGAAGGTTAGAGCAGCACCGCAACGGGACAGGCGCTAAAAGCTTGCGTGGCAAAGGTCCAATTGAACTGCAAATTGCATTGTCTGGTCTCACTAAAGTTGAGGCTGCAAAATTAGAATGGCAAGTTAAACGTTTGAGTAAAAAGAAGAAGTGTCAGCTGGTTGCCGCAGCATTGTTGGAAACTTGCGATAGCACAAACTTGGTTATCGCATTCGACACTTGTGTGAGCTTTTCAAAGTTAATTTTATCTAGTGAATCATTGACTGAGTGATGATGCTTATCCACTCCTGCACCAAAATAGATAAACGGGATGTCTGCTCTGTAGAATGGGTAGTGATCACTGGCCCGTAACCAATCGATTTGAGGTGCATTTAGCCGTCTAGCCATTATTTTCGCTGAAAAATAAAGCTGGAACTTAACTGGAGTACTGGCAAATGTAGAGGTGATTGTCTCTTTCATTGGTTGTAATGACCTTGAAGCAAGCGCATAAAGCTTGTTTTTTCTTTGTAGGTCGAGCATGTCTAGATTGATGTTCATATGTATTTGGGTGTCTGATAGTTGCTTAACGAACGCTTTGGCACCGTGGAGGCCTTTTTCTTCGGCGTCCGTAGCGACGAAAATAACGTCACGATTTACGTCGATGCCTTGCAACTGCCTGGCAATGTCAATCATCACTGCAACACCGGATGCATTATCATTTGCGCCAGGAAAGTACCTACTACCACGGGTGCCTAAGTGGTCATAATGCGCGGTGATGACAATGGGTGAGTGGCATTGCATCCGAGTACAGTACTGAGTCGCGACTACGTTGTGGCCAGTCGCAGAATCAAAGAAGCCGTATTCAAATTCGAACTGATCAAATCGTACTTCTAACCCATATTTTTCGAATTGGCGAGTAATATAGTAGGCGCTGCGGTGTGGTTGAGCCCCGCCTGAAGGTCGACCTTCAAACTCGGGGCTAGTTAAAATTAGCATATCTCTTTCTAGAGAGTAGCTCTGACAGCTAAACAAAAACAATAAAGTGAAATTAATTCTTAGCCACTGCATCTAGCCATTCCAATTTGCCTTTATATTGTTTTTGGTTGTGTTCAAATTCAGCCAGTGCTAGGGCTCGCTTCATGTGAAGTCGGGTAAGCTTTAAATTGCCCAAGCTGTAATATGCCTTTGCGAGAGCAAAGTGGCCCTCATGGAGGCGGTTATTTATTTTGAGTGCGTTTCTATAGTGTTTGATTGCTTTTGTAAAGCTACCTTGCGCCATGGCCTCATGACCGACTGTTAATATGTAATACGGGTTATTTCTGCGTATTTGATGGAGACTAGCCCTAATATCTTCCGCTTGTTTGCGTCTGTCGGTTAATTCATACAGCAACGCTAAATTACCTTTTGCTGTGTTGTTATCGGGGTCTAGTACTATTGCTTGGTCATATAGCCTTTCAGCCGTATTATACTGCCCCGCAATACGGTAGAGTATGGCAAGGTTTGCCCATGCACTGGAATAGTAGTTGTCCATCTCTATGGCCGCTCGAAAATAGCTAAATGCGAGATCATGTCGGTTCTCAACCATATTGAGTGCCCCTTTGTTGTTGTAAAACATGGCTGTGACGCGATCTTTGCTAATCGGGGTGGTTTTAAAGGCTTGGCGACGGCTATTTGGATCAAAGTCAATGGTTAAGGTTTTTGGTGCGGTATGCAGTACCTTTTTAGTGAAGTACCGAGATCGGTCTTCGTGAATTTTTACATTGACATGGCCACTTAAAAAATTATACCCGCGGCTACTTGCCCAGTATTCTGGTACATGTACTTTTTGAAATTCAGCGCCCAAGTTCAAAAACTCAGACAAACTGTAAGACAAAATAGAGAGAGACAAGCAGTTCGCGTTTAGGTTTTGGTATGTTTGCGAGGCTGTGAGATTGGCATCACTCATATAGGAGAGTGAGGCATCCCCGTTTTCTAATAAGAACTGCATAATGAGTTCAGCGTGTTTTAACTCAGGGGGGGCATCCTTTTTAAAGTATTTCTCAAGGGATTTAATGATTTGCTCATCTAAGACGAATATCTCTGATTGTGATTCAACTTCTAGTGTTTTAAACGGAGCCTGATTGAGTAAAGCTAAACTTTCAGGGGCAACATTCTTGCTTGACTGACACCCACTTATAAAGACTGTGGTCGTGATGATAAACAAACTTAGTAAAACGCTTTGATAACATAACTTCATATTATTTACTCCCAAACGCCCTTTCTTATTAGACTAGCGAAACTTGAGAGTAAATAAAGAAAAAATTGTTACAAAGCGTTGCTTAAAGTTCGACCTAGCTTATTAGAAGCTCGCCACTAATTTATCCAACGCTTTTGCTGAGTCAGCGAGTCGTTGAATTGCTTGCTCGGTACTAAGCTGGTCATTCATCACTTCGTCACTAATGACACTGATCTGTTCGATACTTCTACCTACGTCAACCACAACATTACTTTGTTGCTCTGTCGCCGTGGCGATAAGTGTTGTCATATCATTGATTTGATTAGCTGTTTCAGTGATCTTATCCATTAATTCAACAGAAGTTTGCATTTGTGAAACACTTTGCTCCGCTTGCTGCGACGATAGTGCGATTTGTTCGACGATGGAATCAGATGCGGCTGTGAGTTCAGTGATCGTGGCTTGAATTTCATCTGTGGATTGAGATGTGCGGCTGGCAAGCGCGCGTACTTCATCTGCCACCACAGCAAATCCTCTGCCATGCTCACCGGCGCGTGCTGATTCTATCGCGGCATTAAGTGCTAACAAGTTAGTTTGCTCAGATATCGCCCTTATCACGTCAAGAATATTGGCGATAGATTGTGTTTTACTCGCGAGCGTTTCAACTTGAGTGGCCATATTTTGTATATCGGTTGCCAGTTCCATAAGCGTTTCTTGGCTGGTCTGTACGCAGTCATGGCTCTCTTGCGAGCTCTCTTTACTCGCCAGTGTCAACTTAGCTGTATTGTTTGCACTGCCTGCAATTTCTTGTACTGTGGCCGCCATCTCATTGATTGCTGCTGCCACAGAAAGCGTCTGGTTTTTTTGCTCGTCTAATGACTGTGAGTTGCGTTGTGACTGCTCGAATACCAATTCACTGGCCGCGCGAATATCACGGCTTTCAGTCGCTACATTGCTAATTGCACTGTCTATTTTATCGATAAATTGATTAAACCCATCACCTAGCGCCGCAAGTTCAGGCTGCTCTGAGCGCGGTACACGATAGTTTAGATTGGCATCACCACTTCCCAATTGCTTAAACACGTCGGCCATTTTCAGCAGTGGGGCGCTCAGGGTACGAGCGAGGAGTACGCTGATGACACTAGCCACCAGAGCTATTACCAAGGCAAAGGTCACAATTTGCCATTGTAATTCGGTAACTTGGGCAAATACTTCTTGCTGCGGAACTTGCGCTATTACATATAGATCGGTTTCAGGAATGCGATTGGCCGCAACCAAAACGGCTTGGTCGTTGGCTGACATCTCGAGGATATTGAGTTTGGAGCTATTCAATAATGCACTAACTGATCGGGCTCCGTAGAAGTCATCGAGGTTTGAGGTGGCGACCAAACTGGCATCTGGGTGAAGCTGTACGAGTCCTTGTTGGTTAACGACAAATACAAAACCACTTTGTTCGATGCGCATATTGGCAAGTTTTCGCTGCATTTCATCAATGCTTTTTGCGAGGCCTGCTAGCCCAATACCGTTGGTTTGCTGATGATTAACAAACATTTTTACATCACCAGGCGCTTCTTGAAAGATACTAATTGAGTAAGCTTGGTTACTGTTGGTAAAAGCAAAAAACCAATTGTCTTGCTGTTTATTTAATACTCTCAAAAAGCCATTTTGATTCCAGTACTTATGGTTTTGTCTATTGGCCCAAGAGGCCGTTGCTAAGCCATACTGTTGCTGTAACCGATTTAGCTCTGCGAGTAACAAAGGCTCATTTAGTTGACCATTTTTTGCTGAGTCAACGATAAACTTGTTGCTAGAAAGCTGCTCCGCTGCATTTTTTAGTACCACAATTTCTTGTTCAATAGACTTTGTAATACTTTCAACTTTGCTGGGCAATTCGGAACCGAGCATCCTCGACTCTACCATGGATTTAGATTGAAAAATCGAAATAAATCCTATTAAACAGGCAACTACAATTGCAGTGGCGCTACCGAGAATGGTGATTTTTTGAGTGATTGTAAAGCTTGTGTTACTCATTTAGCCTTCTAAAATTGATAACCGCATGGCGATAATTCTAGCATGGTCAATAATTAACACATATAGATTTATTAATTTTATCGTATAGATTTATTAGCTTGTGATGGTTTTTATCATGTAAATGTATGAAAAAAAGCCCAAAGTTTTCACTAATGGGCCTTGGTTCTAACAAGCGAACTGATTTATACGATACGTTTCATTGCGGACATATAACCTCGCAATTCTGTACCTATAACTTCAACTGGGTGATTTCTTATTGCACTGTTAACTGCGATAAGTTTTTGATTATCAACATGATTGTCTTGTGAGTCCAAACCTGCACCGATCACATCCGTATTGATTTTCTTCATAAACGGCTGAAGCAGAGGTATGCAAGCATGGTTGTAAAGGTAGCATCCATATTCAGCTGTATCTGAGATGGTTCTATTCATCTCAAAGAGCTTTTTGCGTGCAATTGTGTTAGCAATAAGTGGTGTTTCGTGCAAAGACTCGTAATAAGCTGACTCGGCGATGATCCCTGCGGCTGTCATTGTTTCAAACGCAAGTTCTACACCCGCTTTAACCATCGCAACCATCAGAATACCTTTGTCAAAGAACGTCTGCTCAGAGATATGTTGCTCAGTATTAGCCTGCTTTTCAAAAGCGGATTGCGCGGTTTCTTCACGCCAAGCGAGTAGTTTAGCATCACCCTCAGCCCAGTCTGCCATCATGCCAGTTGAAAATTCACCACTGATGATGTCGTCCATGTGTTTATTGTAAAGCGGTGTCATAATGGTCTTAAGCTCTTCACTGAGGTCATGAGCTTTAATTTTCGCAGGGTTTGACAACCTGTCCATCATGTTGGTAATCCCACCATGTTTTAACGCTTCAGTGATGACTTCCCAGCCATACTGAATCAACTTTGACGCGTAGTCTGGTGCGATGCCTTGTTCAACCATTTTATCGAAGCACAGCAAAGAGCCTGTTTGTAACATGCCACATAAAATGGTCTGTTCACCCATTAAATCGGACTTTACTTCGGCGATAAAAGAAGAGTTAAGGACGCCAGCACGGTCTCCACCTGTACCTGCCGCATAAGCCTTGGCTTGTGCTAAACCTTTACCTTGGGGGTCGTTTTCAGGGTGCACCGCAATGAGTGTAGGCACGCCAAACCCACGTTTGTATTCTTCACGTACCTCAGTGCCTGGACATTTTGGGGCTACCATTATAACCGTAATGTCTTCACGCACCTGCATGCCTTCTTCGACGATATTAAAACCATGAGAATAGGCAAGTGTAGCGCCTTGCTTCATTAGTGGCATAACTGCATTAACAACAGCTGAGTGTTGTTTGTCTGGTGTTAAGTTGAGTACTAGATCTGCTGTTGGGATCAGCTCTTCATAAGTACCAACAACAAAGCCGTTGTCGCTAGCATTAAGAAACGACTGTCTTTTTTCATCAATCGCAGATTGTCTCAGTGCGTAAGTAACGTCCAAACCTGAGTCTCTTAGGTTAAGGCCCTGGTTCAAACCTTGTGCGCCACAACCAACAATCACCAACTTTTTGCCCTTCAATACATCTACGCCCTCACTAAATTCTGATGGGTCCATAAAATTACATTGAGCTAATTGAGCAAGTTGCTCACGTAGAGGTAAAGAGTTGAAATAATTCGCCATGTCAGATCCTGCTTTATCGTCTTAAAATAACTGTATATGTGTTTACTCTAAGATAGAGAGATAATGTGCTTGCGTAAAATGATATATTTAAATTATTGTATTTCATATTATGAAATACTTTAGGCGTGCTAATGGACCACAAACAACTTAATTACTTTTTAGCGTTAGCAGATACATTGCACTTTTCACGCGCAAGTGAACGATGCTATATCAGTCCACCGACCTTGAGTCGACAGATAAAACAGCTAGAGAGTGAAGTGGGTGCCCCGCTGTTTATTAGAGACAATCGCAGTGTGTCTTTAACGCCTCAAGGTAAGGCTTTTGTCCACTATGCTCAGGCTACTTTAGCTAGTTGGCGACAGTTTAAAAGTGAATGTCAGGATGAGTCTAAACCGCTCACAGGTGAATTGAGTTTATATTGCTCGGTTACTGCATCCTACAGTTTTATATATGATTTGTTTGCGCGATACCGCAAGGAGTACCCTCAGGTTGAATTGAACCTGATGACGGGAGATCCCGCGTTTTCAATTTCTCAAGTGCAGGGGGATTTAGCTGATGTAGCCGTTGCAGTAAAACCTGCATCGTTACCACAAGGGCTTGAGTATCAATCTATTGGTCGCTCCAGATTGGTATTTATCGCACCGACCATGACGTGCCCGTTAACTGACTTAATTGACAATCATAGTGCTGGCGATATGCCGTGGGGGGCTCTGCCTTACATTGTGCCAGAGCAAGGGGTGTTGAAAGAGAGGATCGACCATTTTTTTAAACGTAAAGGCATTCAACCACAAGTGTATGCACATGTCTCAGGTCATGAAGCGATGGTCGCTTTGGCAAGTTTAGGGTTTGGTGTTGCATACATACCCGAGATCGTACTCTCACAAAGCCCATTTAAAAACCAAGTTCAGCAGCTAAATTTGCAATCCGAAGAGATTGATATTGGATTGGTTACAAAGAAAAAACGGCTACAAGATCCGGTAATTAATAAATTGTTTTCAGTCTCTTGTGGAATATTTAATTCGTAAAGCTGATGTTCAGTTAAAAGGAGTAGACTCGCAAAAAATTAGGTGCCATGAACAGGGGTAGGTAGTGCATACCGTACTGATCGCTGAGAGTAAAAGTAATAGTTTGGCCGTGCCACAAGCCGCACTTCAAGGTCAGGGGTTTGATGTGCAAAAATTGGTGCTAGAAAGCTTGGATCACATTAACCATAAAAACAATCAAGGACTTGTGAGTAGCATTGTGATTGATCAGGCAATTGCAACCAGTGCAAAGTTCGATACCATTAATACACTGAGGACGTATTATCAAGCACCCGTTTTAGTTTCTGTCGATGACAATAATGACGATATGCAGAGTCTATTATTGGAGTTGGGAGCGGATGATGTGATTGCGACAAATGCAAAGCCTAGGTTATGGCGGGCACGACTAGACGCAATATTACGCAATAGGCAGATTGTTACGCCAAATAAAAGCAATGTTAAAGAGACAAACCTGTCATTTGGCGCTTTGACAATTAAAGGTGATGAGCGCACTGTATTGATTGACAACAAGCGCGTAAGTTTGACAACCCACGAATTTGATCTAATTTGGTTATTGGCGTCCCGAGCACCAAAAGTAGTAAGTCGTGAAGAAATTTACCAAACAATTATTGGTCAAGGTTATCAAGTTAGTAGCCGCACCGTTGATGTACGCGTCTCTTGTTTAAGGAAAAAGCTAGGAGACAATGCATCGAGCCCACAAAAGATAAAAACCGTGTGGCGACAAGGTTACCTCTTTGTGAAAGAAGCTTGGTAAGGATTTATAGTTCGAATTTTTCGAACTATAAATCAACTAAACCCTGTGAAAAATATATAACGAAATAATCTATAATTTGTATACAAAATTTCAAATCCATTAAAAAACATTAAGTTATAAAATATTTCGTTACAAATACTACTGACTCTCATTTTCTCTTCTATATTTAGTCCTAACTCTACCTGTCAATTTGTATACTTTTAACAACGCAAATAATATTGATTGCTATTTAGGTCAGTGTATACTTGCTCCGTGAATTGAATGCAAATACAAATAATTTTCATAGGAAGACGTCTAATGGCATTAAGAAAGTCTCTGCTTGCAACTGCAATTTTGGCAGCTACAGTTGGTTTAACAGGTTGTGGTGGCTCTAGTAGTGATAACAACACAGTAACTACACCAGAAACTCCAGCACCTACAACTCCTTCAAACAAAGCACCAACTATTACTGTTGAAACAGCAAGTGTTATGGAAGATACGCTGGGCGCCGAAATTACAGGTATCACTATTGCGGATGACAATGATGATGCAGCTGCACTTACATTTACAGTAAGTGACGGTCGTTTTGAGGTTGTTGAAGGTAAGTTAAAACTAAAAGCTACTAACGCATTAAACTTCGAGCAAGAAGCTGATCAAAAAGTTAGCTTAACAGTAACTGCAACTGACTCTGCGGGCGAAAAAGTTGAGCAGGCAATCGAAGTTGCTATCACTGATATGCAGCCTACAGCTGGTAAAAATCTGTATGCATTTGAAAATAATGGTAATTCAAGCGTAGCTTACTCAGGTCAAACATCTCGTCATGCCGCTATGGCTGAAGCTAAGTCTCTGCTTGGTAAGCTGACGACTGATGTAAGTGTTGAAGACCGTAATACAACACTTACGGTAGCTGAAGGTTTCATCTTAGCGCAAGATGAGAGCTTCCACGGCTCTGCTTTCACGTTTACAGAAGGTAAAGGTGTAGCACAAAGCAACTTGGGTGAAATCAGCAGCAAAAAAACAGTTGCAGGCGAAGGCGGTAAGATCGCTGGTAGCGATGCGTCTCCAATGAATAAAACATGGAATGATGGTACATCATTTGTTGGTTGGAATGAGTTTGGCACCTTTGATAAGACACCAAATGGTCTAGTTGAGTACTACTTTGACTTGATTAAAAAGCAAGTAGAAACGGCTAATAGCGGTACTAAAATCTTTGCTGAGCACAACGAAGGTAGTGTTGAATTAACCAAGCTATATGTCACGCCTGAAGGTCTAGACCTTGCGCAGCTTATCCAAAAGCACTTAAATGGTGCTGTTTCACTGTCACAAGGTGCAGATGATTATATGGATGAGTTGTTGTTTAACAACCCAAATGGTAACACTGAGATCACGCCAGCTCAGAATGCTGAGGTTGATGCTGACAAAAACTACACCGATATGGAGCACAAGTGGGATGAAGCTTATGGCTACTTTGGCGCAGCAATCAACTACTTAGAGTACTCTGATGATGAAATTGCTGGTAAAGGTGGTCGTGATGCATTTAAAGGCGGCTACAACGATTATGATGGCAAAGACGGTATTGACCTGAAATCAGAGTATAACTTTGGTAATTCGGGCAATGCAGCAAAGCGTGACCGTGGTACGAAGAGCAATACAAATCCAACTGACTTCAGTGCAGCAGCTCAAATTGCATTTATAAATGGTCGTGCAATCATTAACAAAAATGTAGGTACTAACATTGATCAGTGGTCTTCTGAAGATCAAGCTGAACTTAAAGAGTACCGTGACCAAGCTCTTCTTTACTGGGAAAAGTCAATTGCAGCGACAGTAGTACATTACATTAATGATACTATCAGCCATGAAGATGGTGACCTGAAAGACATCGCTAGTGGTACATACACTGCTGATCAGTTCTATGCTGTTGCTAAACATTGGTCTGAGATGAAAGGCTTTGCATTGAACTCACAGTTCAACCCTCACTCACCAATTACGGATGAAAAGTTCAAAGAAATCCATGAGTTAATGGGTGATGCCCCTACGTTGACTGCAGCTGGTGTGGATGCTTACATCACGAATTTAGAAAAAGCACGTGATATCATCGCAGAAGCATATAAGTTTGATGCAGATAATGTTACTAACTGGTAATCTGTTTTATAATTTATAACGTAAAGGTTAGCTGCGTATGCAGCTAACCTTTTGTTTTATTTATAGGTATCAAAAAAGAGAGACGCAATGAGAGTGTTAACCCCATTGAGTGCAGTCGCTGTGGCAGTCACCTTGCTATTAAGTGGCTGTGGAGAAAGTAGTTCAAGTACAGCAGGCTCTGAGTTTGCCGGTGGCAATGGCACGACTAATCCGACTACGCCAACGACTCCGACTACGCCGACAACGCCAACGTCGTTTGATGAGGCTGCGCTGGTTGCAAACTTGGTTAATAATGTATTGACGCCAACGTTGACTCAATTCGATCAGTTCGCCAGAGCACAGCAAACCCAAATAGCAGAGTACTGTGCTGCAGAAAAGTCGCAAAGTGACACGGCCGCTGCGCTTCATGACAAAGCTAAAGATAGCTGGCGTGCGGCTATGGTAGGTTGGCAATATGTTGAATTAATGCAAGTTGGCCCATTGCTAGAGAATGGCGAAGCATTAAAGAATAATATTTACTCTTGGCCTGCAGGTGGTGCGCTTTGTAGTATTGATCAGGATATCGTTTATCATGAAGATGGCTTTATTAATGGTGACTCTAGTAAGCCTTATGATATCAAAGCTCGTACATCTGATCGAAAGGGTTTAATCGCTATTGAACATGCGTTATTCAGTACGAACTATGACCATAGCTGTAGCTTTGCAAATGAAGCCCTTGCTCCATGGAACAGCCGCACGGTTGAGGAGCGAAAAGTTGCTCGTTGTGAATTCGCCCACACAGCGGCAGGCGATATAGTCGTTAATAGCGCTGCAATTTTGGCTCGCTGGCAAGGAGATAACGGTTTTGCTAATCAATTAATTAATGCAGGTAGCTCAGGCTCGCAAATCGACTCTGCACATACTGCATTAAATGAAATATCAAAAGCCTTGTTTTACATGACTAAAGAGCTTAAAGATATCAAGTTAGGTGAACCTTTGGGTTTGTTTACAAATAGCTGTGGCTCTAATATTTGTCCGCAGGATGTTGAGTCCGACATCTCTGAACATTCAAAAGAAAATCTACTGGCTAATATCCGCGCATTTAAACAGATCTTTACGGGTGAGGGCAGTAGTACAGATAATACGCTAGGGTTTGACGACTTCTTAGACGCAGAGCAGGGTTCTGATGTAAAACAGCGTATGTTAACCGGTTTAGCGGAAGCTGAGGCAGCTTTATTGGCAATTGATGGTTCATTAAAGCAAGCTGTTGAAAATGATACTGCTGCGGTGACAGCCGTTCATGACAAGGTCAAAAATGTGACCGATGAGCTTAAAAATGACTTTATCAATAAGCTAGCCTTAGAACTTCCTCAAACATCGGCAGGTGACAATGA
This sequence comes from Pseudoalteromonas obscura, assembly GCF_030135505.1. Taxonomy (NCBI): domain Bacteria; kingdom Pseudomonadati; phylum Pseudomonadota; class Gammaproteobacteria; order Alteromonadales; family Pseudoalteromonadaceae; genus Pseudoalteromonas; species Pseudoalteromonas obscura. The sequence continues at coordinate 247,396 of NZ_JASJUT010000002.1, read as the reverse complement.
CTAAATACAAAGGTATGAATAAATCACTGTTGGCAATGGCCGTCGCTGTTGCATTACCAAACGCTTACGCAGATGAAAATGCGAAAGACGACATCGAGCATATTCAAATAATCAGTCACTATGACAAGCTAAGAACAGAGGCAGGCTCTGCCACTTTGCTTACAGAAGAGCAACTTGGTGAATATGAGTATGATGATATTCACCGTGTACTTTCTTCTGTGCCAGGTGTGAATATTCGTGAGGAAGATGGTTATGGCTTGCGTCCAAACATCGGATTTCGTGGTGTGACACCGGAGCGCAGTAAAAAGATCACCATAATGGAAGATGGCGTTCTAATTGGCCCAGCACCATATTCAGCGCCTGCTGCCTACTACTTCCCTCAAACTACGCGCATGACAGCGGTTGAAGTATTCAAAGGGCCTGCGGCGATTAAACATGGTCCACAGACCATCGCTGGTGCGTTGAACTTGGTGACGCGTTCAGTGCCTGAATTTACAGAAGGTGCAATAGATATTGCCGCTGGTGGTGACGGTTATACCAAAGCGCATGGTTATTTTGGTTCTGTAGTCAACAATATTGGCTTTTTAGTAGAAGCGGTTAACGTCCAAGCAGATGGTTTTAAAGAGCTTGATGGCGGTGGTGATACAGGTTTTGATAAGAATGATTTCTTAGCTAAATTTAACTACCGCCTGCAGCAAGGTGATATTGAGCACAATTTCGGCTTAAAACTAAGTTACGCAAATGAGATATCAGACGAGACATACCTTGGTTTAACCGAAGCGGATTTTGCAGAAAATCCATATCGTCGATACGCAGCAACAGCGCCTGCAAAAATGGACACGGAACATCAACAGGTGATGTTTACCCACAGTATGAGCACAGATAATTTGAGCTTAACAACGCGTTTATATCGCAACGATTATGAGCGTGCTTGGCTGAAATTAAATAGTGTTGAAGGTAAATCACCTCAGGAGATTTTGCTAAACCCTGAATCGGAAGATAACCAGCGTTTATATGAAATCTTAAAAGGTGAACAAGACTCTGTGGTTCCTGGCGCTGCTAATTTCCTAACAATGGGCACGAACGATAGGGAATACTATTCTCAAGGGTTACAAATTGATGGCGATTTTTCGTTTAATTTGTTCGACTTAAATCATGACTTATCATTTGGTGTGAGATTCCATGAAGATGAAATCGAACGCAAGCACTTTGAAGAAAGCTATGAAATGAAGTCGGGAATATCTTCACTGGTTGAAAATAGCAAACGCTTCACAACATTGAATACAGAGCATACTGAAGCATGGTCTGTGTATGTTGAAGACAAGATTAAGCTGGATGCATTAACTCTGGGTGTAGGTGTGCGTGGTGAGCTGATGGACATGCATTACCAAAACAACAACAACCCAAATGATTGGCTTGATAAAAAGACTCGTATTTGGTTACCTGGCGTCAGTGGTTTCTACCAATTAAGTGAAGACTCAGGTGTATTGTTTGGTATTCACCGTGGTTTTTCTCCAGCTTCTCCGGCACAATCGTCAGAAATTGAGATAGAGAAGAGCACTAACTATGAATTTGGTGGGCGCTATAATGATGGTGTGACCGAATTTGAAGTTGTGAGCTTTTTCAATGACTATAGTAACTTAAAGGAGAGCTGTGGACAGTCTAACTGTGGTGACAGCTTGCAACAAGATGCTGAGTTTAATGGTGGTGCAGCCCATGTTTATGGTCTTGAAGCGCAGTTCTCGCAGCGCTACCCACTTAATTTGCAGTTAGATATCCCGTATAGCTTCGTTTATACCTACACCAAGGGTGAATTTAAGAACGATCGTCGTACATCATTTGCTCAATGGGGCGAAGTAAAAAGTGGCGATCCGCTGCCTTATTTACCGGAGCACCAAGTTAGCTTTAACGTTGGCCTAAGTGCAGACAAATGGCGCACGTCTTTAGCGGTTAAATATATTGGCTCTATGCCTGAAGCTGCTGGCCGAAGTTGGCAAGAAGGTACTCAAGAATTTACTTTATACTTAGAAGGTCAAGAAGTTCCTTCATCGACAACAGTCGATCTGTCAGCAAGTTACGACTTTGATGATTATGGTCAGGTATACCTAAAGGTAGACAACTTACTTGATGAAGATAAAATTGTAAGCCGTAGACCTTATGGTGCGCGTCCAGGAAAGCCAAGACAGGTTACTGTTGGATACAAATACCAATTTTAGACATCCATGATGTTTAACGCTACGCATACATAAGTAAGGCCGCATCATGCGGCCTTTTTTACCAATTTATGGGAGTGTATAGGCTTAATGTTTGAGACTATTTGGCAAAGTATTTCTACATTGCCAGGCTATTTGGTCGATGCAAATAAACGTATTTTCTGGCTATATCTGGCATCGGCAGTTGCAATGGCTTTTTTTGTATACTTCACGACCAATACAACTCGCAGCTTAAAAGGCTTTTGGCAATTTTTATTTCCCCGTTCTGTTTGGTTGCATGAAAGTGCCAAACAGGATTACGGGCTGTTTATTATTAATCGTATTATTAAAGCCCTCACTTTTGCGCCTATTGTATTAACCATGGTGCCAGTTGCAATTGGGTTATCTGATGGGCTAGAGGCTTTATTTGGCCCATCTTTACATTTACAGTGGCCTCAGTCAGTAGTAATTGGCTTGTTTACACTGATGTTATTCATTGTCGACGATTTGACGCGATACCTACTTCATCTTGCATTGCATAAAGTCCCATGTTTGTGGGAAATTCACAAGGTTCATCACTCTGCCAAGGTACTTACACCGTTTACTATTTATCGCTCACACCCGATAGAAAGCTACTTCTATGCATGTCGTATGGCTTTAACACAGGGGATTGTTGTTGGTCTCGGTTATTTCTTTTTTGGGTCTGCGCTGAGTATGTTTGATATTCTGGGGGCTAATTTATTCGTTTTTGTATTCAACGTATGTGGGTCTAATCTCCGCCATTCTCATGTCTGGTTTAGTTGGGGCGATAAATTGGAAGGTTGGTTTATTAGCCCAGCACAACACCAAATTCATCACAGTGATAACCCAAAGCATTTTGATACAAACATTGGTTCGGCATTGGCTATATGGGATCGCATAGCAGGCAGTTTAATTCGTGCATCGCAAGCACAGAATATTTCAATTGGGGTGGGCAAATACGACGCTGGTCACGATAGTCTTTGGGCGATTTACTACAAACCTGTAGTGGCTGCACTCAAGGCGCTTTATCCAGCAGCACTCATGAGCAAAAAACAAGACAATCAGTAAAAAGAAGAGAAGGTAGGCTGGCGACGGGCATGGCCAGCCTATTTAAGAGGGAGTAGGCCCTCAAAAAATCGATTGTTTAGTGCATTACACGAGAAGATGAACGATAGAAGCCTAATTCATTTAGCTTATCAATAAGGCTAGGGTCGTCTAAACGTTCTGGTGTCGATTCAGTACGCAAGTAGTGATCTTCGGGTACAGCATGTAAGTCCAGCATTTTTTGAAATAAAATATTACGAATTGCTAGCGCTGTCATCCCCGAGTCCTGAATGCTATCTAGGCGTTCTTGTATGTCGGCGAATGGGCCCGCATTCACATCGTCAACCGCTGCTGGAAAGTACGAATTTAACTTATTCTTGCTCATGCAAACCCTCATAAAATATCTCGTTAGGATCCGTGGGTGTTCCCCAAAAAGGATACTAAGTATAAGATTTAAGTACAAAAAATTATTGAACCAGTCTTTAACTGACACAGCCAGTGTACTCTGTTTCTATGTCGAATTACTAACTTCGATGTAAAGTTTTGTAAATCGCACTAATACAAAAAAGTACGAAAAAGCAGGGGGAGTTTTAGACGTCTAGATGTAACTATATGACAGGAAAATAAAAATAGTTCTCAGTACCCTTTAAAGGGTCTGAGAACTGAAATAAATAATTTAGAATAATTTTTCTTTTACATGTTCAGCAAAACCACTTCCTGCTTCTAAATAGAAGTTATAGGTTGAGTGGACGCCCATATCTTCAAGCTCTTTTTGTTGATCTGGGTAATTAGCGATCGCAGTTACTTGACCTGTATAACCAGATGCTTGCAGCTGCTCCAGTGCATAGATGTTCTGCATATGTTTGGGCATAGCAAGCATGACCATTTCTACACTAGAATGGTTTACCCTTTGCCAAAAATCTGGGTCCGTTGCATCCGCAAGAAGTACACGCCTGCCGCGCTTAATGTGTTTATCGACGACTTCCGGTTTTATGTCTATACCAGCCACAGAATTGGGATGTGAGCAGTGAATTGTTTCATATGCACCAGTACCTATTCTGCCCATACCAAATATCACGATCCGGGTGTCTGTGAGGTTCACAGGCAGCTCTTCTTCTAAGCGTTTTGGGCTCTCAAACTTTTGTAACACATGTTCTAATTTGACATAAATCTCATTGGCGCGTTTGTTTAGTGGCGACGCGAGAATAAAGGTGATTGAGACTGCAATAGCAACGACGGCTAGCCAGTCTGGCGCAATCAGTCCGGAGCTTGCTGCAACGGCACATACAATGAGACCAAACTCACTATAATTTGAAAGGGTAAAGGCGCTTAGCAGCGACGTACGAGCGCGCAACCTAAACATATTTGTTAGCACGTAATATAAGAGTACTTTAATCGGTAATACCAGCACTAGCAGTAAGCCGATCATAAAGGCATTGACAGATATACTGGCATTTAAACCGATGTTTAAGAAAAAGCCTACGAGAAGAATGTTTTTTAAATTTAACAATGATTTAGAAAGCTCGCTTGCCTTTTTATGCGGGGCAAATATCATCCCGATAATCAACGCACCTAAGTCGCCTTTTAACCCTGCAAATTCAAATGCATGGTAGCCAACGACTAAAGCGAAAAAGAATCCGAATAAAGGTAGTAGTTCACCATGTTTGGAGCGGCTGAGCACCCAAAACATCACTTTTCTAAATACGAATAGACCTGCAATAAGCGCCAGCGCCCAAATATTAGGCATTTTACCAGTGCTGATCGCTAAAAATACAACGGCAAAGATATCTTGCATGACCAAAATACCAATGGCGATTTTGCCATGCAGGCTCGCCATCTCCCCTCGTTCTTCTAACACTTTTACTGCAAATACCGTACTTGAAAAACTAAACGCAAAGCCCACCAATAAAGCACTTTGAAGATCCAGTTGATTAAATAGAGGTAAGTTAAAAACACACAATAACAGCAGTAGAGAAGCGAAGAAGGCACTACTTAAAACAATATGCAAAGTTGCTGGTGCCCATACCTGGGGCTTTACAAGGTTTTTTACTCTGAGCTTTAGGCCAATACTAAAAAGTAGGATAGTGACGCCCAAGTCGGCAAGTTGAGAGAGTAATGGTGTTGTTTGTTGACCCATGAGGTTGAGAATAAACCCGGCCATCAAGAATCCTATCAGAGGTGGTAGCTTTAATTGATAAATTGAAAAACCACACGCGAAAGCAATTGCAAAGTAAAGTAGTTCCATAAGTTACGCTGGTTGTGATTGGTAACTTGATTCTACCAAATCGCGTTGGTTTATAAATCAATTCTGGACAAAAGTATATGGCACTTTGCATTAGTAATATGCAAACAAATCTATATTTATCAAAAATAGCCAGATTTTCACTGACAAGCTTGAATAAATGTGTTTAAGATGCCTTAACGGAACATCCTCGAGAGGAGTAATGATGTTTAAAAAACTCTTAGCATCTGTCGGAGTAGGTGCAGCAAAAGTAGACACAGTATTAGAAACGGAACATTTACATCCGGGTCAAAAATTTCAAGCCCAAATTATTGTGATGGGCGGAGATGTAGAACAAGAAATATCTGGACTTGAATTGGCGTTAATGACCAAGGTCAAAGTTGAGAATGATGATGGCGAATACTTCACCAATCACGTCATAGAAAAATGGCGAATCCCAGAAGAGTTTACAATTTCCCCTGGCGAGCAAAAAGTGATCCCATTTGAAGCTCGACTACATTCAGAAACGCCAATAACACAGATAAACGCGCCCTATAACCATTGTCATGTGTGGCTGGAAACGGGTTTGGATATTGATCTAGCACTAGACCCGTCAGACAAAGACGCGCTGCATATCTATCCGAATGAAGCGGTAAAAGCTGTACTTAGCGCGATGGACAAACTGGGCTTCCAACTGGTTAAAGCGGATGTTGAAAAAGGCTATTTACGTGCCTCAAGCTTCCAGTCAATTTCGGGGTGTTACCAAGAGATAGAATATCGACCGAGCAGTCGCTCTATGTTTGGTTTACAAGAGGTGGAGCTTTCGTTCGTACCTGAAGCGCATAAAACCCATGTATTAATCGAATTAGATCGCGCTTTCCGTAATGACGGTTATGTTGATTTAACGATTGAACATGATCAAGTTAACTTGTCGCGTATATGTGATCAGCTCGAACGCTTATTTGCCTAAATAATTGAAGAAGGCATCTTGAATCAATGACTAATTTTAAAGATAAGTCATTTTATGAGCTCAGTCATGATGAGCTCTTTGACGTGTTTAAATTGCGTGTTGATGTGTTTGTGGTGGAGCAAAATTGCCCTTATCATGAAATAGATGAAGTAGACCGAGTACCAAGTACGCGGCATATTTTGCTTATCGGGAGTGACCGCTTACAAGCATATGCGCGCTGTTACTCAAAAGAAAATGGTGCAGCAGCAATAGGGCGCGTTTTGATCTCGGCCGAGCAGCGTGGCTCAGGCATTGCCTATAAACTTATGGAAAATGCCCTGGCGTGCTGTAATGCGCACTTCCCAAACAGGCCAATCGAAATATCGGCACAAACATATTTGCAGCCATTTTATGAAAAGCTAGGCTTTAAAGCTGTGAGTGAAGCTTATTTAGAAGATGGTATTGAACATATAGATATGCTGTTGAGGCTCTGAAGGCTCTGCTTCATTGAGCTAAATTGTCATTAAGAAGTGAAAAGGCGCTAATAGCGCCTTTTTTATAGTGAATTAATGAAGACCAACGCAATTGCAACTGGGCATACAAATTTAATATACCAAGGCCAAATCTTCCAAAAGAAAGAATGTTCAACCGCGTCATTACCTTCTTTAATCGCAGACAAAAGCTTGCCCCTATGCCAAATCCAACCTGCAAATACACAGCACAACATGCCAATCAATGGCTGTGCAAACTGTGTCGTTAGCTGCACAACAAAGCCGAATAAACTATTGAAGTTAAGAATAATTGTAACACTGATCACACTGACGATGACGCCGATTAACCTGGTCGCTTGTACACGTGCTAGTGCAAATTTTTCTACAACATAAGAAACAGGTGCTTCCAGCATTGAAATAGAGCTGGTTAAAGCTGCGATACTCATTAAAGCAAAGAAGGCAAAACCAATGAATATCCCAATGCTGCCCATGCTTTCAAACAAGGCGGGTAAAACTTGAAATACTAATGTGTCTTCAGACAGTAGTTCGCCAGTCTGAGAGAAAATTTCAACCCCTTGTGCCTGAGCAACGTACATGGCTGGAATGATCAACATACCGGCGACAAAAGCGATGAAAACATCGATCAGAGTAACGTAGGCCCCCAAAGAAACGAGGTTTTCTCTTTTACTGATATAAGAGCCATATATGATCATGACACTGGTACCTAATGAAAGAGAAAAGAATGCTTGCCCCAGCGCGCTCACGAGTAAGTTCGGGTCTAGAATAGAGCTAAAATCTGGCACTAAATAAGCTTTCAAGCCCGTCATCGCGCCTTCTTGTGTTAGCACATATCCGATGAGGGCAAATAAAATGAACAGTAGTGCGGGCATGAGGCGTTTAGACCACTTTTCAATGCCATTCTCAACGCCCTTACTAATGATGGCAACGGTCAGCAAGATAAATGCCGCGGTGAATAGTAAGTCTCTAGATAGTGAGCGCTCGCTAAGCCATGTGGTAGCGGTTTCACTGCCACTGAGTACGGAGATCGGTTCCAATGTTGCACTGAACATCCAGCCTGCAACAATTGCGTAGAAGCTTAATATTAAGCCTGAACAAATAATTCCGCCGAATCCGACGATAAATGCAAAACGCTTTTGAGCATTGTTGTTTGCTAGTTTTTGCAAAGAGGCAACAGCATTAGCCTGGCCATGGCGACCAATGACTAACTCAGCCATTAATGCTGGATATGCAAGGCAAAATGCGAGCACCAAATAAACTAATACAAACGCAGCACCACCATTGCTTGCCGTTTGTGTCGGGAATCCCCAAATATTGCCTAGGCCCACCGCGGAGCCAGCAGCGGCCATAATAAATCCAAACCGAGAACTAAACTCTCCTCGAATACTGCTCATGTTTTTATACTTCTCTTTTTTTAAAGACGGCCGCAACAATCTACTGTAAATGACGCGAAATAAAAAGGTTTATCTGCACTGATCCAGCACAAGTTTTTGATGGAAAAAACACCGTAGACTGGAGTATCCATAATTTTTCATTAATTTCGCATTTAAGTGTTTGTTTTATAGTTACTATATTGTACTTCAATACAATGACTGTCAGTCACTCTGTACAGCTTGAGATACTGCTTTACAGGGGAGAATTAATGTAAACTTGGCACCACCTAGCAACTCAGAGCGACTAACAGACGCTTTACCATGGTGCCAATCGACAACTTTTGAGACGATAGCGAGACCCAACCCATAGCTCTTCCCGGCTCTATTTCGGTGGCCTTGCTCTTGGAAAAATGGGTTGAAAACTTTATTCCAGTTTTCAGGCTCGATACCAGGGCCATCGTCTTCGACTGTGATTTCGATTTCATGGTCATGTAATTTGGCGCTGATAAACAGCTGCATTTGTGCAAAGTCACACGCATTACTTAGCAAGTTAGATATAGCACGGGCAAGCCAGTGTAGATCTGCTTCCATTACGAGCTCTGCTTTAATCGACAGGTTTGCAGTTAATCCATTTTTAGACATTTTTGGATGCATCTGGTCAACGATGTCGGATATATAGCCTTGCAGTCTTATGGGCTCAAACTTAAGCAAGTGTGACTTTTGTTCTAAGGTTGCAAAAGACAGGTAGCTCGATAACATATCTTCCATTTGGTCGAGATCTTTCTCCATTCGCTCAAGCAAATGGTGTACTTCTTCAATATCAGTTTCTTCTAGTGCAGCATCGAATCCAAACCTTAAACACGCAACAGGTGTTCTTATATCGTGAGATAAGCTTGATGCCATTAATTTATTTTCGGCTAACAATTTTTCGATTTGGTTTGCCATTCGATTAAATGTGAGCTCAACATCTTTGATGTAAGTGAAATGATTAACTTCTATCCTAGTATCTAGGTTGCCCCCTGCAAACTGCTTTGCTGCGTGAGTGAGCACTGACAATCTTTTTGCAAGCGGTGCTAAGACAAACCACATAAAGGCACAGACGCCGGAATAAAAAGCAATAGTGAGTATGACGTCATAGCTATTTCGTTCAGGGGGCTTTTCCAATTGCAGCTCTATATAGTCCGGCTTTATGGCAGGTGTTGATTTTAGTAGATAAAAATACCCCTCATCAGAGTCAATAAGCAGCCCTTGAGGGCGATGCATTTGCTCGGTGAGTTCAGTCGGTAGTGCAAGCGAAGCGCCTGAGTGATAAGCTATTTTTAAGTCGAAGTCTTTGCCAGCTTGCTCGATAAAGCTTGCTCTGTTATTTAATGGGTTATTGCCAGCTTGATTGGCTATACCTACCAGTAGTTTTGCTTGCCAAAAAAAATTATCCTCATCTGGTGCAGTTTGCTCACTAAAGGTATCAATGAGCCAACCCAATAAGATAATTGAGATGATCACACCGGTTAGTAAGGATAAATAGAGTTTTCTCATTAATTAGCTCCAATGAGAGTGGCACAGAGCTCCGACAAATGGGACTGTAATACTTTTAAATATGCAGTAGCTTTGGTAATTGACCTCAGCTACACGCAATACTACCAAGCCGACGGCACGAGCAAATAGCCTTTCCCCCAAATGGTTTTGATCTTTTCAGGGTTTTGAGGGTCGTCATCAAATTTTTTACGTAGCGCTGAGATCAGCACATCGACACTTCGATCAAGGCCATCATATTCACGGCCCTTAGTTGCTTTAAACACAGCGTCCCTAGAAACAACTTCACCTGCGTTGGAAGCTAAGAAGTGCAACAGTAAGTATTCGGCACTAGAAATAACGATTTCTTTATCAGAAACCAATACTTTTCGAGACTGTGTATCTATTTTAAGATTCCCTACAGTCAAAATGGCGCTGTTGGTTTGCTCATTATTTGAAGAGTCTTGTGCTGCGCGCGCATTGGCCTTAATTCTAGCAAGCAAGGCTCTTGGTCTGACAGGTTTTATTACATAATCACTGGCACCGACTTCAAGACCAATTACTTCGTCCATCTCTTCATCTTTTGCTGTTAACATGATGATGGGCTTGTTATAAAACTGGCGCAGCTCTCTACAGACACTAATACCGTCCTGACCAGGTAACATAATATCTAGCAATACTAAGTCTGGGTTAATTTGCTTTACCATTGACACCACTTCATCACCACGGTGGCAACAATGTGTGTTATAGCCTTGATTATTAAGGTAGTCAGCAACCCACTGTGCGAGTGATTCGTCATCTTCGACTAGTAAAATAGTCCCGTATTGCTCCATGAACAAGCTCCTTTAAATCGAATAGGTATCATTGTTAAAGATGACACTTATTTAGTAGTAAAACCATACTAACTTTTAATTTTAAACGCGCCAATTATAATATTTGTTTCACTAAAAAATGTAATGAAGTGTATGAGTTTGTTGATTATTGAACATTGAGTTTATCAACAAGGCCCTGAGTTAATTTCAGTAGCATTTTAGGTGTCAGTGCATTGACTTCATCTTGCTCACAGGCTCCAGCTACCTTCACCAGTGGGGTTTGGACTGGCTCTACAATATACTTTGGGATATCGACAGACGCTTGATAGCGAGCACGCCTTGCTTCATCTGTGTTTTGTTGTTCGATGAAGTTTTTTACATCTTTCTCATTGGTAATGTTTTGTGTTTCAGTAAAGGTATATTGCATTGGGATACCTTGAAAACCAGCGCTATCTACTGAAGACTTGGCAAACCAAACCACATCCGTTGATTGGTTGTGAGTTAGTCTCATACTTAGAGAAGCCGTAATATTGCTGCACTGCTTTGTAGGCATTGTTTGAGATATTTTAGCAATGTATGGGTGATCACTACTCGGTTTGTTTAACACATATACTTTGTCTTTGCCGTAAGTTAAATCGATTTGTTGCACCACTAAGCGATAATCAGTTGCTTCACTATTGTCTACAATAAGTCCTTTCTTACTGAGAATATTTGCCAGTGCTTTGTGCAGCTCGTCGGTCATAGATACTTTACTGGCATCTATAAAGACAGAATCTAGCTTTTTAACTGTATGCGCAGGCAATTGTACCGATTTAATTCGAGCTGATTCGAGCTCGCTACTGTAGCTTATTTGAAATATGGACTTTTGTAGCAGAGGCTTAGGAGGTGTATTGAGCTTTGGCGCAAGTGGCTGAGTCACCATGCAGCCAGCTAGCCCTGTCAATGCAATACCGCCAATGATTATTCGCATTACTAAACACCTCAAATTACTTTTCTTCATTATCTTGTACAACCAATGTGCTAAATTCTACCTTGTAATCATTAGTCACTTACAGTCTAAAAATGTTCAAGATTGTAACCAGTTATGCACTGTAACTTTAATTCTACAAAAAGATTAGCGGTTTAAATTAATGTATGTCGTGAGACAGCAACTTACGTGATACCATAACATCGCGTGTTAATGAACTGAGTCATTATGAAGTCACTATTTATATTTTCAAAATGCTTATTATTGATGCTTTTATCTCATTCTGTAAAAAGCGATGAGATAGACAGAGCCAAAGCTTGGGAGCATTTTGTAAACGACTATTCTAAGCAAGTCCGACAAAAACTAAAAGAAAAATCGGTTCCCGGGGCTGCATTGAGTATCACCCACCTAGAGTTTGGAGATTTAGCCAAAGGTTATGGGCGTACTAAGGTAAAAAAAGGCCGTCAAGTAAATGGCAAAACTCGATTTCGCTTGGCGTCTGTGTCAAAAACATTTGCGGGTTCTTTGGCGGCAAAATTAGCGGCAGAGAACCGCGTCGACTTAGATAAATATGTAGCTGACTATCTCCCCATCTTCCTCGATAGTCAGTATTCAGGACTGCGTGTATATCACCTATTAAGTCATTCAAGCGGCCTAGTGCCCAATGCTTATGATAATTTGATAGAGTCACGAATGTCCTATCAAGATATCTACCCACGCCTTTTAAAAGTCGACAGGCTGTGTCGGCCTGGTATTTGCTATGGTTATCAAAACGTCATGTTTAGCTTAGTCGGTAATGTTATCGAACAGGCGACAGGGCTCAGTTATGAGACTTGGCTCAATGAATTTATCTTTAAGCCACTGCGAATGAAAGATGCTGGGGTCGGCTACGCTCATATGATCCAAGATGAAAACTATGCTTTACCTCATGTCAAAGGGAGAAAGTATTGGCATACTGCAAAGCTGAAAAAGCACTATTATAAAGTAGCACCTGCGGCTGGAGTTAATGCCAGCGCCGAAGATATGGTAGTCTGGCTTAAGGCACAGTTAGGCCTATACCCCAATGTTTTGTCACTGGATGCTTTAACTATTCAATCTCGGCCATTTACTCGCACTCAAAGAGAGTTGAAGCGTCGAGTGTGGCGAAAGTATGTCGACCATGCTCATTACGGACTAGGTTGGAGAATATATGACTTTGCAGGTGAAACAGTGTACTACCATAGTGGCTGGGTACAGGGATATAGAACGGATGTTGTTGTGTTACCTTATCTAGGTATAGGGTTTAGTCTGTTATTAAATGCAGAAAGCGGAGTTATTAACCAGTTGACGACTAACTTTATTCGGGATGCGATTGCTGTTGTGCGAGAAAACGAGCCGCAATAGCGGCTCTGATTAAGACTGATTAGTTGCGAGGCAGAACAATCTTTTTCTCTTCGCTTTGACGATAAAGTACTAAAATATGGCCGATCGCCTGAACTTTGTGCGCGCCTGTTTCACGGACGATAGCATCAAAAATAAGCTGTTTTGTTTCACGGTCATTAGTAGGGACTTTAACTTTGATCAATTCATGAATTTCTAAACATTGTTCAATTTCTAACAATACGCCCTCTGTTAAGCCGTTTCCACCGAGTAAAACGACAGGTTTTAGAGCGTGAGCTAGCCCTTTAAGGTGCTGCTTTTGTTTATTTGATAAAGTCATATTGGTACAATTTACTAAATTAAGGCTTGAATTCTCGTTATTCTAACGCCATCTAAAGAAGATTACTAATGAGTTGCAGTGAATATGGCAAATAAAAAACACTCAGCGAGCTCAAAACGCTGGTTAAAAGAGCACGTAGACGATCCTTTTGTACATGAAGCGCAAAAGCGAGGCTACAGATCACGGGCTGTATTTAAACTTGAAGAAATACAACAGCGCGACAAATTGATCCGTCCAGGTATGCACGTAGTTGATTTAGGTGCGGCCCCGGGAAGTTGGTCACAGTACTTGGCTGAACAAGTCGGTGACAAAGGGGAAGTCATTGCATGTGACATTCTGCCAATGGACTCATTACCTGGTGTTGCATTTTTGCAAGGCGATTTTCGCGAAGAAAGTGTGCTAAACGCGTTGCTCGACCGTATTGGTGGTAAAAATATCGATGTTGTTTTTTCGGACATGGCACCGAATATGAGCGGTAACAATGTAATAGATCAAGCTGGTAGTATGTACCTTGTTGAGCTAGCACTGGATATGTGCCATCAAGTACTCAAGCCAAATGGTGCGTTTGCGGTGAAGGTTTTCCAAGGCGAAGGGTTTGATCAATTTGTACAAGAAGTGCGGAATGCTTTTAAAGTTGTAAAGATCCGTAAACCAAAAGCGTCTCGACCTAGGTCTCGTGAAGTATATATAGTGGCGACAGGATACAAACTGTAGTACAGTTGAGGTGCATTAAAGATGATTTTAAATAAATTGGATACAAGAGGTTAACCCCTTGAGCGATATGGCGAAGAACTTAATTCTCTGGCTGGTCATTGCAGTTGTGCTTATGACGGTGTTTCAGAGTTTCAATAATGGCGAGCAAATTGATCGTCAAACTAGTTACACTCAGTTTGTTAAAGAAGTGCGTAGTGGTGCGATCAGAGAAGCAAATATAGACCGTACAGCTGGTACTATTTCAGGGACTAAAAGTAATGGTGAACGTTTTCAAACAATCATGCCATTATATGACGAAGACTTAATTAATGACTTGCTCAAGAATGATGTCAACGTGAAAGGCGTTGCGCCAGAAGAGCAATCGTTCTTGGCAAACGTCTTCATTTCTTGGTTCCCAATGCTGCTGTTAATTGGGGTATGGATTTTCTTCATGCGTCAAATGCAAGGCGGTGGCGGCAAAGGTGCAATGTCATTTGGTAAGAGTAAAGCACGCTTGATGAGCGAAGACCAAGTTAAAACGACATTTGCAGACGTTGCCGGTTGTGATGAAGCGAAAGAAGACGTAACTGAATTGGTAGACTTTTTACGCGACCCGTCAAAGTTCCAAAAGCTAGGCGGTAATATACCTAAAGGTGTCCTCATGGTAGGTCCTCCAGGTACAGGTAAAACACTACTAGCTAAAGCTGTTGCTGGTGAAGCAAAAGTACCTTTCTTCACTATTTCAGGTTCAGATTTCGTTGAAATGTTTGTTGGTGTAGGTGCATCTCGTGTTAGAGACATGTTTGAGCAAGCCAAAAAAGCAGCACCTTGTATTATCTTCATTGATGAAATTGATGCTGTAGGCCGTAAACGCGGTGCTGGAATGGGCGGCGGTCACGATGAGCGTGAACAAACTCTAAACCAAATGCTCGTTGAAATGGACGGATTTGAAGGCAATGAAGGTATTATTGTTATTGCAGCGACAAACCGCCCTGATGTTTTAGACCCTGCGCTTCTAAGACCTGGCCGTTTTGACCGTCAAGTCGTAGTAGGCTTGCCAGATGTTCGTGGTCGAGAGCAGATCTTAAACGTGCATATGCGTAAAGTGCCACTTGATTCAAATGTAGAAGCGTCACTGATTGCGCGTGGTACACCTGGTTTCTCTGGTGCTGATCTAGCAAACTTAGTGAACGAAGCAGCTCTATTTGCCGCTCGTGGTAATAAACGCAAGGTCAGCATGGCCGAGTTTGATGCTGCAAAAGACAAAATCATGATGGGTGCTGAGCGCAAGTCGATGGTAATGTCTGAGAAAGAGAAAGAAATGACTGCTTATCATGAAGCGGGACACGCCATTGTTGGTCGATTGGTTCCAGAACATGATCCAGTTTATAAAGTATCGATTATTCCTCGTGGTCGCGCGCTTGGTGTTACTATGTACCTTCCAGAGCAAGATCGTGTGAGTCATTCTAAAGAGCATTTAGAGTCGATGTTATCTAGCCTTTATGGTGGCCGAATCGCAGAAGCCATAATTTACGGTGATGATAAAGTTACTACTGGTGCTAGTAATGACATTGAGCGAGCTACCGATATTGCTCGTAAGATGGTTACCCAGTGGGGTTTAAGCCCAGTGTTGGGTCCACAAATGTACATGGAAGAACAAGGTGAAATGTACATGGGTGGAAACGGATCTAGAATGGCAGGTGTGTCTGATGAAACTGCTAAGCTTATTGATGCGGAAATTAAGAAGTTTGTTTCTAGTAACTACGATAGAGCAGAGCAGATCCTCAAAGACAATATGGATATTCTTCATGCAATGAAAGATGCATTGATGAAGTATGAAACCATTGATGCTGGACAAATTGACGATCTGATGGAACGTAAAGAGGTACGTCCTCCAAGAGATGCGCATGATAGAAAATCAGATAAAGACAGTGGTCTAAATGGTGGTGCATCAGCTTCACAATCAGATGAACCAAACTCAGATATTCCACCTCAATCAAACACAGAGCTTGATGATAAACCTTAATCAAAGGTAAAATAGCGATGTAGGAATTTGGGCCTCGAGCATTCTCGAGGCCTTTTTGTATCTTGACCTTTGCATTTTGTCCGTTTTTCTCTTTGGTTAACTTCATTTTTAGTGAATCTAATCAATAATCTGGAAGGAGTTGTCAAAGTATGCTTAGATACAAATAGCAGGAAGGTAACAAATGTTTCAACTTTCATTACCCCGAGGTCGTGTTTTAGACCTTTCCAACCCTCAAATTATGGGTATCGTAAATACAACCCCAGATTCTTTTTCTGATGGCGGCAAGAACTACAAAAATGATAGCGCTGTCATGAATGCTTTATCACTGCTTGATGAAGGTGCAACCATTTTAGATATTGGTGGCGAGTCTACTAGACCCGGGGCTTCAGATGTTGCTTTAAATGAAGAGCTAGATAGAGTCATTCCTGTGATCAAAGGGATCAGAGCACATTCTGATTGTGTGATCTCTATTGACACCAGCAAAGCAGAAGTTATGAGGCAGGCTATTTTAGCAGGCGCAGACATAATCAATGATGTTCGAGCGCTGCGAGAAGATGGCTGTCTCAATGTAGCGGCTGAATTCGCGAATGTACCTATCTGCTTGATGCATATGCAGGGGCAACCTAGAACTATGCAACACGATCCTCAGTACGATAACCTTATAAATGATATAAAGCGCTTTTTTGATGAGCGCATTGAAGCGTGCGAGCAAGCGGGGATCTCGCGCTCTAGGTTGATAATTGACCCAGGATTTGGGTTCGGTAAATCGTTACAGCATAATTTCGAATTGCTAGGGCAATTTAACCAGTTTACAGATTTCAACATGCCAGTATTGGCGGGCTTATCTCGCAAATCTATGTTTGGAATGCTATTAAATCGGGATACAAATGAACGTTTACCAGCGAGTCTAGCTGGTGCTTTGTTATGTGCGCAACAAGGTGCGCATATTCTTCGCGTTCATGATGTAAGAGAAACCAATGATGTGCTGCAGGTGTGGTCTGCGGCAAACCATGGAGTAACTAAATGACAACAAGAAAATATTTTGGCACAGATGGTGTTAGAGGGTTAGTAGGAGAGTTTCCTATAACACCTGAGTTTGCCTTAAAGCTAGGTTGGGCTGCTGGTAAAGTTTTGTCTAAGTCGGGCACTAAAAAAGTAATAATAGGTAAAGATACAAGAATCTCTGGCTATTTATTGGAAACCTCTCTTGAGGCTGGGTTAATTGCAGCAGGTATTGACGTGGTTTTATTAGGCCCTATGCCAACGCCAGCCGTTGCTTATCTCACGCAAACTTTTAGGGCGGAAGCCGGTATAGTGATTAGTGCGTCTCATAACCCTTATCACGACAATGGTATCAAGTTCTTTGCTGGTAATGGTAAAAAGCTCGCCGATGATGTTGAGCTAGAAATTGAAGCAATGCTTGATGAACCGATGACTTGCGTGCCGTCTGAGCAATTAGGTAAGGCACGACGCCTTGATAGTGCAAGTGGGCGTTATATTGAGTTTTGTAAGAGCCAGTTCCCTAAGGAATATTCATTAGAGGGCATTAAAATCGTTTTAGATTGTGCCAATGGTGCTACATACCATATTGCACCTTCAGTGATGCAAGAACTTGGTGCTGAAGTGATAGCAACAGCCTGTGAACCTGATGGCATGAATATTAATGCGCAGTGTGGTGCAACACACGTCGACGCATTAAAACGTCAAGTTTTAGAGCACAAAGCAGATGTTGGTATTGCATACGATGGTGATGGTGACCGAGTGATGATGGTCGACCATAACGGTCGTGTATTTGATGGTGATGACATTGTTTACATTGCGGCATTACAAGCGAAGTTTAACGGTACGCTCAAAGGCGGCGTAGTTGGAACTGTGATGTCTAACATGGGGTTAGAAAATGCACTTAAGTCGCAAGATATTCCTTTCTTGCGTTCTAAAGTGGGCGATCGTTATGTGTTAGAACTGTTATCACAAGAAGGATGGAATATCGGTGGTGAAAGTTCAGGACACGTTTTGAATTTAGACTTGATTGCGACGGGTGATGGGATCATTTCTAGCTTACAAGTTCTGGCAGCTATGGTTGCACAGAATAAAACACTTAAAGATCTTGGCGCTGGTTTTACAAAGTACCCAATGAACATGATCAATGTGAGATATGCAAAAGGAAAGGATCCTGTGGCTAATGAAGCTGTACAGGAAGCTGTGAAAGAAGTTGAGGAAAAACTTGAAGGCAAGGGAAGGGTCCTATTACGTAAGTCAGGTACAGAGCCTGTGATCCGAGTCATGGTTGAAGCTGAGCAAGAGAAACAAGTGATGGACTTTTCTCAGCAGATTGCAGAAGTTGTTGAATCTGTAAGCAATTAAACCAAAAAAAATAAAATTTTTCTTGTAACTTTGGGTGAGTAGGGTTAGTATCTCACCCGCTTTCTGACGCGGAGTATCGAATGTTGAAAAGAAAGCCTATGGTGGCAGGTAATTGGAAAATGAACGGTTCATTAGAACTGGTTCAATCAATTTCAAGCACAGTTAAAAACATCAATAATCAAGATGTTGAAGTTGTTGTAATTCCACCAACTGTACTATTAAGTGACGTGATTGCGTCAGGCGTAGTCGCTGGAGTGCAGACTGTTTCAGAGCATAGCGAAGGTGCGTATACGGGTGAAGTGCAAGCTTCTCTAGTTAAATCACTTGGTGCTACTTATACCCTGGTTGGTCACTCTGAAAGAAGAAGTATTTTTGGTGAGTCTAATGAAGACGTTGCCAATAAGTTTGCACAAGCTCAGGCAAATGGTTTAACACCAATTTTATGTGTTGGTGAGACAGAAAGCCAAAGAGAACAAGCGCAAACTGAAGAAGTCGTTGCAGAGCAAATAATCGCTGTAATTGACAAATTAGGTATAGCATCACTGGCTAACTCTGTGATAGCATACGAGCCTGTTTGGGCTATAGGGACTGGTAAAACAGCTACCCCAGAACAAGCTCAGGCAGTCCACAAGTTTATTAGAAATTTAGTGTCAAAGTATGACGCTGACATTTCTGAAACACTGCAAATTCTTTATGGTGGCAGTGTTAACGAAAGTAATAGTGAATTATTGTTCGCACAAGCAGATATTGATGGTGGTTTAATAGGTGGCGCAAGCTTAAAACCTGAATCATTTAAAGTTATCTGCGAGAGTGCAAAAGGATAAGTAAATGTACGAAATTCTTTTGGTTGTCTACTTAGTCGTTGCTTTAGCGTTAGTTGGAATGATTTTGATTCAACAAGGTAAAGGTGCCGACATGGGCTCTTCATTTGGAGCAGGTGCATCAGCAACCGTTTTCGGTTCGTCAGGTGCAGGCAACTTTATGACGAAAACAACGACAATACTAGCAACTGTGTTTTTCGTGCTAAGTATTGCTTTAGGTAACCTTACTGCAGGTCAAATTAAACAGACTGACCAGTGGGAAAACCTAGAAGCGCCAGCTGCGACAACAGTTCCAGCGGCAAGTGACGTACCAGCTTCTAACAACGAAGACTCGGACGTACCAAAGTAAAATATTTGCGAATGTGGTGGAATTGGTAGACACGCCATCTTGAGGGGGTGGTGAGCTATGCTCGTGGGGGTTCAAGTCCCCCCATTCGCACCAAATAAAACACTTAAAAAACAAAGTGTTAAAGAAAAAGCCGTGCGCCTTATGGGTCCACGGTTTTTTGCTTTTTAAGGTACAAAAACACATAATGGTAGACACGGATGGTACTACTGACATACTCTAAAAATGCATGAGTATGGCGAAGGAATATGATTCATGGCTAAAATCAATTTATCCGTTAGCGCAATAGCTAATCTCAAAATCCCGAATAATAAAAATTATCTCACAGCAACATTTTCTGGCTTCCCAGGTCTTCAGCTTTATCTGAGGTGGGAGTCAAAACACGTCCAGCCCGAGGGCTTAGATTCTGTCGAGAGGCAATCAAAAACTGTCTACAACTGGCGATATCGTTATCAAAAACCAAACTCTACGCAACGTACGGCTGTTTCTCTAGGTTACTACCCAGAGGTGAGCATTGACAAGGCTAAAGCTGAGCATGGCCGTTTAATGGCCCTCGTCAAAGCGGGAACGGATCCGCAAATAGAAGTGTTACAAGACAAGTTGCGCCAAAAAATGTTAGCGTCCATGGTTGATGGTTTCACTAAAAAGTCCTCTGTAAATCATGTTTTTATGGAGTTTAAAAAAGACTGGGAGCTGACCGGCGGTACTGAACGTGCTTTAAGAAATTACGAGCTTTCGTATGAAAAGTACATCCTACCGCATTGGAATGGGCGTGATATGAAGTCGATTTCGCCACGAGAATGGGATGAGTTTGTTTTAAACATTGCTAATATTCAAGGTAAAAAAGGCGCTGCAGAGGCTGTGCATAAAGCTATGCGCAGGATCTTTAGCTATGCAGTTGAAAAAGATATCGTTGCGTCAAACCCTTTATTTGGCCGCAAAGCGGTTCTACCCAGCATTATGGGTACACCGGACGAAACGTACCTAGAAAGCCATGAGGTGCATAAGTTACTGACTGAGCTTGGCGACCAGCCATGTGAGCCAATGCTTAAAGTGTTGATCACTTTGATGTTAAGAGTTGGCGTGCGATCTGAAGAGTGGACGCGCGTAAAGCTAGGTTGGATCAACTTCCAAAAAATGCGAATTGAACACCCACCCGAGTCTATGAAAAATAGGAAAAAAGCTTGGACACATTTGCCAGAGAATGTGATCACTTTACTGATTGATTACATCGGTACATTGAAAGACAGGTATAGTGAACTAGATAAAGAGATGTATCTTTTTCACGAGTATGATCCTCACACCCAATTAGAAAGAGACTATTTTTCTCGGAAAGTTAGCGAGCTTAGTGGTTGGCTAAAATTTACGCCTAAAATCTTCCGTAAAACCGTATCTACTCATTTACAAGAAAGAGGCTGCCCTAGCGAAGTACTTAGGGCAATTCGAAACCAAACCCTTGCAAAAGGCACTGGCAAAAATTACGAGTTTGGTGATTTGTTTCAATTGAAAAAAGAATGGATTGACCGTTGGCAATTGATATTGGAAGAAGTAAAACATGATCCGGATGCGCTCGTAGGCGAAAAGGAATCTCAATTGAATGATGCGCTGACATCTAAAGTAAATGATTTGTTTAGCTAAGGAACTTGAATGACTGAAAGCGAGTTATATACATATTATACAGCCATAGCTGCCGCTATAGCAGCAGCTTTTAGCGCTGGCGCAGCTATTTATCAAGCGTATGCAAATAAGAAGCATCAGAACGCTTCTGTGATGCCTTTACTCGTTGATTATATAGACTTACATGGCTTAAGTACTGGGGGTAATTTAAAGTTATTAATTAAAAATCAAGGCTTAGGACCTGCGATTATTAGTCGTTATTCGTTCTTTTGGAAGGATAAGCAGGTGCTCCATAATGAGCTCTTGGATGTTTCTCATGAGCTTTTAGGAAGCCGCTTTGCTGTATCTTTATCTGAATATCAAGCTGGCTATGCATTTAGCGCAGGTGATGTAGTTACTATTTTTGAGATTGAATTTTTAAATCAAAAAGGCAAATTCAACGAAGATGACAGGCTTGTTATTGAAAACTTTGTTGCTGAAGCTGTGAAAAACTTTAGGTTAGAAGTAGATTATCACTCGTTATTGAGTAAAAAGAGGTATAAATACACGACGATGCCAAATTTAAAAATGCTTCAAGTGTATTGATAGGTTTCATTGTTAATAATATCGAGATCTGAAATTGAATTGGTAATTTTTACTAGCCCATACCCAATCTTTAAGATGAAAAGTAAGCTAACTCTTCGAACTGTAAGATTGGGCATGAAACACTCAAATTACATTATAGAAACTTTTCCGCTAGCGCGCGCTTTCCGTGTGGCTCATCAACTTGCAACTGTTTTGATTCGGTGTAGTACCAGCCTGACACGCAAAGGTCGTCCTTACCAATTGTTACGTTTATGCGCAACTCGTGGCCATCATCAAATGTATCCCTTATATGCGCTTTACACAGTTCATCCCTCAACTCAAACGTGAATGGCTCCGCATCTCCATCCCAAGAGGATATTGCTGCTTTAATGAGTGTTTCACTGATAGTGTTTCGTCTTTTTTGTGAAAACATCTCTAAAGACCATTCTTTTATAGGTCCATACATCCCGCTATTATTAAGCGTTTCAAGTATCTTTCTCATGTGTCCACCAGTATGTTGGTTTACAATTAGAGATGAGCGTGATCCGTGCGGTGAACCTAGAATTTCTGATTTCATATTCCACCAGGTTTCAGCTACCTGTGCATTTCTGGCATTCCTCACAAGCTCTTGGGCACACCATGCAAGAGCATCTCTGCTACGAATGGTTCCATCAGCCTCTAACTCTATGTCTACTGATTTTACTAAAACTGGGTAGGCACTGTCTGAATACAAAGGAAAGTCTAATTTCCAAGCAGCAAGGCCCTGTATGCTATTGACTCTTTCTATGAGATTTTTAGCCGTTTCTTCGCCGTAGGGGCATGTTATGAAGCCTTTGACAAACAAAACGGTGTGGTCCACGCCCTTGTAAGCCTTCAAGTCAGATATCAAGTGAAAAGGTTCTTCTTGCTCTCGTGCTGGATAAGTCAAGATAGGGTGCCATTCAGGGTAACTTTCAATTGAATTACCTAGCTCTTCAAAAACGTGGCGGCAATTGTCTTTTGCAGCTTCGGGATCTGCTAAATTTTTTGTTAAATACCTTAATGCAGCCGAATTTGTCTCTGCAGCTGCTGTGGGAAATCTAAATTCCATAGTTCACCTATTACAAAAAGCGATTACATAAAATAAATACTTTACGTATACAGCTCAATTTACGTAAAGTGTGTTGTTTACGTAAATTGTGCGTGTTGCGTATTGAGGTGTCAATGTTTTAGTGTGAAAAATGTACTTTTACTTAAGGCTTGGTTTGTTTTGCTTTTATATTTTTGCCTATATATTGCTCTTTCTAATAGATTTTTCACCAACATGTATGGTTAATTGCGGCTTAGGTAGAGAAACATTTTTTTGTGATATTATCTTCCTTGTGAATTGATTAGTATCAATTACAAATAAATAAAGTGCGTAACAGGTGAACTATGAGAAGATTTTATAAAAAAATAGGAGTTAGCTTATGGCTAATGAGACAACCTCGACAGAGGTTTCAAGCATCAACAGCTCTTCGAAGGAAGGTCTTGAGGTAAACGATAGCAAAAAACAGTGCCAATGTTGCTGGCAAAGTTTTAAGCTTTCGTTTTCGACTAATTTCGGGCAGTGCTTAGGTAAATATTTAGGTCAAAGCCTAGCAAAGCTTATAGTCGTGTGCATCGGCTTAATAGTATTAGCTCTGTGTGGTGTAGAGTACTTTTAGTCGATTATTGTACTTTTTAAGCGCTTGTGGCTTGCAATCACGCGCGCTTTTAAACAAATAGTGCACTTTTTTATCTTACAGCAATCAATATACTTGGTGGTCATACCAGTGGTTGTTTAAATTCCCTGGTTACCTTGGGGTATTCAGCACATTTTCGATCCCTTGCTGCACACCTTCAATGACCAACAACTTCATAAATCTAGCTAAGTTTGGTGGTATTTCATCAAACTTGAGTTCTTGACCCTGTGATTTGCCAACATATTTATATATGTCGGACTTTCTCCATTGTTTGGTTCTAGACTCACTGGGAATCGGTTTAGGTATTTCACCTCTGGCCATTTTGGTTTGCAGTGTGGCGTTCGTGTTTCCAGTAATCTTCATCACTTCTTGCGCTGTTAGTACTTCACATTCTACGTTCTCTTGAACATCTGATTTTTTCGCCATGTCAGCTTCCCTCATGCGTAGTAAGTGGAATTGCAAACCAAGCTACCGGCCCGCTATCTGTCTCATGAATTGAAATGAGAAAAGCGCTTTGTACATGACATTCCGGCTCCCAAGATGAAATGTTGTTTTCACCTTTGTTGTAATAGCTTTGATACAAATCACTACCTTCTTGCAAGTAATCTTTGTACAGCATTAGACCTTGGTTCATTAACCAACAATCAATTTCGTCCGCGGTTGAGCTTTCCCAAAATGGTAGGTCGTCATGTGTCCAATAGCCATTGCTGTCTTTTTCGACCTGTACTTGCTCGAGCTTGACGACACTAGGCAGGGCGCGTACCAAGATATCTTTTGCAGCCAGCGGATCATGATTTATCTTTTCTAATGCGCTTTTTATTAGCGTGTCCATGCTTGCAATTGTTGTTGCAAGTTGCCCTGTTGCCTGCATAACCCAATTGTGAGGTTTAAAATTCTCTGCCTCTTCTTTTGTTGTGGGTAGGTAGCTTTGCTCGCTTCGCATGCCTGCATTCAGCGCATGGTCTCTTAGTACTTTTTGAATATAATTTGGTGTCATGCTGCTTCTCCTTTAGCGTCAAACTTGCTTGTTTCATTACCCCAGACTGACCACCCAGATGACACGGTGCGTGCAAATAGCTCGATTGTCGGTTTGTCACCTGCAAGCTCTTTACACTTTTGTCTGAATTCGTCAGGCTTACGACTATGTTCAAGGATTTGGTAGTTACCAGTGAAGTTTATGAACTGAAATATTTCACTGGCGTCTAAAAGTTCGTGGTTTCCAACAGCTCTCACGGATCTTGATGCGACTTTTGGCTTTCCTTTTGTAGCAATAATTGCGCACTCTAAACCAGCTCTGGTATAAGCGCCCATACCGAAAGCAGGCTTTCCATTAACAGTTAACTTGTTCCAGTTAAAGCCATTCATGTTTTTGAGAGTGAACCCCCACGCTTTGACAACTGCAATAGCTTCCTCAGGCATCGCTCCCACGTACCACATTACCAATATGCAGTCATCTGCAGCGAGTCTTTCTACGGGCATTGCTTTCAACTCATCTACGCACATTGTGTCGTAATGTTGGGCTGCACCGGATTTCATAGAGCCGCCAGTTTTTTTACTGTTAAACTGCCATGCAGGATCTGCGTAAATCAGTCCGAATTTTTGGCCTTTAAATTCATCAAACATGCGCAACCTCGTAAGATGTAGTTGTTTCTATCAATACTGAAACATTTAACCTGGTGAATGCCCCCTCATGATGCCAGTCATCAAGAGTTTGCATTTCAGTTTTACCTTTGAAGAGGTATACACCAGCTGTCTCGGGCAGGTCGATCTTGTGGAAAAGATCTTCCATATCACAAGCGTACTCTTGCAAATCAGTATTAAATTGTATGTTAGTTTTAAATACCTCGGTTACCGCGCCGTCTATGCCAGTTGAGCCAATAGCAACAACCGCTTCAATGTCGCTCAATGTCAATTCTGCTTTTTCATAAAGTTCGTTACACATAATTGTCCTTAGTTATGCCAAAAGTTCTCTAAGACCATTGTTGCCAGGGGCAGATACGACACCTTTCTTCTCTAGCTCTGTCAGCAAGTGCGAAGCATTGCTGTATCCAATCCGCAACGACCTTTGTAAGTTGGAGATTGAGGTGTTTTTAGTTTCTATAATTATTTTCTCAGCAGCATCAATATTTGGGGTTGCTATATCACTCTTCTGCGTGCAGTCTTCGTAGCCTTGGTCGATTTTTTCCCTTATTGCTTGGTAAATGGAGTTAAACAATTCGGTTAGTTCAGCTACAACTAAGATAAAGTCAGCACCTAGTCTATGCGCTATTTCTTCTGATGCTATATCGTTGTTTGTCTCTTTGATGACGTCTGAATATTTGATTCGCTTGATGCTGCCATCGCTGTGAATCGTAAAGGTAAGGCGGTCCTTGTATTTCATTTCTAATTTACTTACCAGCATGCTTGTCATTAACTCAGGAATTTCATCACCGTAAAGATCCCTGTCTTTGAGCGTTATTTCAGATGTTTTTTCGGCTGAATCAACAAGTGTTGCCAAACCTCCAAAATCAAAGTTTTTAGGGGGAACTTGCTCGCTCACATATTCAGTTAAGGCAGTGTCAATAAAGAGGTCTGCAAAAGCTGGTGCGACTGGTAAAGTTCCAAGTGACTTTCTCAATAATGCTAGAGTTTCTTCTGCTTTAGTGTGGTTGGCTGACTCGACAAATATCAATTTGGAAATTGTGTCAATTAGCACGTAGTGAGTTGCCGCTTTCTCGAATGCCTGTGGTGTAATTGTTGTAAGGATATCGTCTTTAATTTGCTCCCTTTCTTTTTTCTTAACTGAACGATTCTCTTCTAGCTCAACCTTTTTAACTTGTTCATGGACCATGTCATTCAATACGCTTGCAGGGATTACACGTTCAAATCGTTTTGCGCAAAGTAAAATTTTACCTTGGCTGAAATAAGCAAGAGTATTCCCATGGTCACCAAGAGCGTTAGTCCAACCAAAAGTTGAAAGCTCTTGAGCGCCACAGTTGCGTGCTTTATCTTGTTGTAATGACTCTTCGAAGTCATCGAAATGATAAATTACGTCACTTTTGAATTTATATACTTGTACATTAGATAAATACATTTTCACTTTCCTTATTTGCGATTGAATCTTTGTAATCTAGCTCTAATGGCACCCATTCATATTTGATGCGTTTTGCTTTGGTAACAATTTGGTTGCCTGATTTGTCAAGGGCAGGGCGTCTTCTCATGGCTTTTAAATCCCGATATTCACCTTTATGCTTTTTAGCTTGCTCTATAAATTCAAACGCAGTGCTTGGTATCTGAAACTCGCCACTTACACTCGCCGGTTTGGACTTAAGAAACAATTGCATTTGCATTTCGGCTACTTTTGCCTCCCACTCTTCAGGTGTCTTTGGCGCATTGGTGCCAAAAAGCTCATTCACTTTTTTAACTGCGTTTGCTCGGCATTTACTTAAGCTAACTCCATGAACAGAAAACATAACCCTTCCCCTTATGCCTTTGGTTAAAATGGAATATCGTCATCAAAGTCGATAGGTGGCTCCATTGGGTTGTTCGGACCGCCTAAATTACTCTGCTCAGTAGGCAAGCTTGCCGCCTGACTATTATTTTGCTGGCCATGCCCTTGTTGCTGTTGCTGAGGGTTAAAGCCACCGCGCTGGCTTTGATTATTTTGACGCGCGTTGCCGTATTGCGCATTTTGCTGCGGGTAGTTTTGTGGTCCATAGTGCTGATCGTTGCGGCTACCCATCATTTGCATCTGGCCGGTCATATCGACAACTACTTCTGTTGTGTACTTGTCTTGTCCGCTTTGATCAGTC
Organism: Pseudoalteromonas obscura; assembly: GCF_030135505.1. Taxonomy (NCBI): domain Bacteria; kingdom Pseudomonadati; phylum Pseudomonadota; class Gammaproteobacteria; order Alteromonadales; family Pseudoalteromonadaceae; genus Pseudoalteromonas; species Pseudoalteromonas obscura. Next base: position 220,172 of record NZ_JASJUT010000002.1, on the reverse strand, counting down.
CATTTACGGGTTTGTAATTTACCCTCGATGTAAACTTGCGAACCTTTGCGCAAGTATTCGCCTGCAACTTCTGCCAACTTTCCGAAGATCACAACGCGATGCCATTCCGTGCGCTCTTGTTGTTGTCCGCTATTTCTATCTTTCCAAGACTCTGATGTGGCAATACTTAAGCTAGCAACGGCGTTACCATTTGGCATATAGCGAACTTCTGGATCTTGCCCAAGGTTCCCAACGATAATTACTTTGTTTACACCTCTAGCCATGCTTAACCCCTGCTTGTAATGTACTTAGATGGTTTTGGGAAATACGAACTACTTTTTTGCAGGTTTCCACGTCAAACATTCCGATGTGGCAATCTTTACCGTTAATCCCTAGTTTTTTAGCAAGCCATTTGTATGCGCCTTGGCGCTTCATGTGACCATTTCTCCATATCTTGTCAAAAGCACTGTGGGCGTTACTTTTTTCGGCTCTTAATTGAGCGTTTGCTAATCTTCCCATGGGCTTGTCAGTTCCTTTGTGGCATCCGACATATGCATCGCAACTTCGGCAGCTATAAAAAGTCTTTTTAAACAAATCGGGTCTATGAGGATAAATCTCTCGACCTGATACTTTTTTCGAAAACTGGCCGCAGTAACCGCAAATTGGTGTAATTCCTTCCATTCTGTTAATACCTTTTTTGACCGTAGAAGAGGGCGCTAGGCGCACCTCATTGGTTGGTTATGCTGCTTGTTGGCAAAGCATTTCTTCTAGAAATTCAATGTGCTTTTCTGCTTCTTCGAGCTTGCAGCAAACTGTTTCTAACTCGTGGCTTTGTGTCCTGCTTGCATGGCTCGGCCAACTAGTAAAACGTTCGTATTTAATATCAAAGCTTTCGCTTGTATCTTCATCAGCCGCCAGTTCCGGTTGGTCATCGTTTGCTGCTTTAGTCGTTGGAGGCTGTGCTGCTTCACGCGCTTTAGCCATGTCTAAAAGTTGGTTTAATTGAGATGTTGCGTTATGAACAGCCTGTTTTGCTGCACTAATATCGCCATATGTGTCTTCGTTAATAACAGTTGCATCTAGTGCGGCTATAGCTGCTTTAATTTCATCACTTGATGAATTAAACAAGGCCATAGGGGTGTTTGATATTCGACTTAGAGCATCTCGTTGATCTGCTTCTTTTTGCTGTTCAGCTAGGCGTTCACGTTTTAGAGCATCTTCACGTAAGTTGTATAGTGCTGTAGTCACATCGTCTTTTACTTTGAGAGCTTCATGTATTAGCTCAGGATCAAAGTGATCAACTTCGATAGTGCTGACAGCTTCTATACAGTCGGCGATAACGCCTGATGGCTTGTTGGCACAGTCAGGAACAAAGTTTCTAATTGCTTGTATTTCGTCCCTTTGTGAATTAAGAAAAGCTTCTCTTTCCGCAGCTACACGATCTGCTTCTTTTTTTCGAGCTGCGTCTTCTGCTTCAAAAGGTTTAACGATAACTGCGTATATCTTTTCTACTCTAGCAATTAAGTCATCACCTTTGCTTTTTACATCCTTACCAACTTCAATTCGACGCTTATTGATTGCTTCAGTAAGCTTGTTTCTTTCAGTCCTTATTTTCCTAGCTTCTTTGAACTGTTCGTCATCTTTCATGTTGTAGACAATGTCAGCAGGGTACTTTTCCTCAAGCTCTTTAAGTTTCTCTTCAGTGATCTGATTTTGAAAAATAATGCTTAAAACATCTGTATTTACTAGATTATTCGACGACATATTTACGCTCCTTGGATTTTTGCAATTGTTGCCGCTTTTTCGGCTTGTAATTGATTTTGATATTCAGACATTTCTACCCCTAACGACATGCATTGACCTTTAAGTTCTTGCAGTAACTGCGTGTAAGTCATGTCTAAAACGGCTTCGTTAGGCTCTTTTTTCAACTGCTCTAACTTCTTAGCGAACCATTTTTCAAACCTATCAAAAGACTCTTTTTGTGATTGTTGTTTGGCTTGTTTGATTTCAGACATGCGTTGCTCTTTAGTTGCTTTTATTTCATGTCTGAATACATCACTACTCTGTGCTTCGGCACATCTGATAGCTGTAGAGAATGCTTTCTTTAGTTCCGTTTCTGTTTTCGCTGCATTTATACTTTCAATAAATGGGCTAATATCTTTCACTGGTAAAGCCCATGCTGGCAATAAAGGAGAGGGCCACTGTGCGCTTAAAATTGTGTATTGATTGTCACTTTCTGCGTGTTTGAAAGTGACATAGTTTTCTGTGCATTCGTTTCTATCACTTATGCGTTGGCACTCGATAAAAACTGGCTTAACAAGGTGTAGATACCTTCCAATTCCAAATTGAACAGAAGCACGTTTCATGGAACTTGATAACGCTCCTTTCAATGGCTCAAAGTCTGTGTAGGATGCACCATCCCATTTTGTCACCCATGAGTCGCCCACTTTGATGCTCAATCCACAAATTTGACCTCCATGACCGTCTTTAAACTCGTTTTTCCAGCCATCTATGCCTAATACTTCATCAAGCCGATGTTGAACTGCTCGGTTTGTAATGAAAGGGACAACTTCAACCCAAAGAGCATCTTGATTCATGCCTTTTCTGTTTACCATCCATTCGACTTCGTGATCATGGAATGGGGCGGAGAGCTTTTCTTTTATTTGTTGTGCAGTCATTTTAAATTCCTTCACTACTAAGCCGCTGTTGCTGAAAGGTGACTATTTACATCAGCAATCAGTTTCTTAAGCTGGTTTTCTGCATCTAATGAATCTAAATACACGGTAGACATATCAATTACATTTGCATCGGGCTTTCCTTCATTGGTCGCCGTATGGTCATAAGTAACAACGTCGATCATGTGATTACGAGGGTATGTGTTGATTGAAATTGACACTTTCTCGTGGCGTTGGAAGCTTGCTAAAAGCAATTCAGCTAATTTGTGTATCAATACAGTATTCATGATGTACAATCCTATATCGCAAATTACCGCACAAAAATAATTGTGTAATTTGTTGTTAATTTGTTTTCGCTATTAATAATACAAATAAATTTGTTGTTTTCAAGTTTAAAATACAAATTTCTGTGATACATTGTTTGTAATTGAAAGGAGATGTTATGAAAACTAGTAAGAAAAAGCTTTGTAATGCATACGTATTAGAGGCTCAAGCTTCCATGTCTGTTGCAGGTGGTACCAATGGAAATGGATGGGAGCCAAAAGCTAAAGCTAGTAATAAATTTTACGATTTGAAAATAGTTAAACCCTAAAGGAATCAAATAGGTATTGGTATGGCGGATTTGTTATTCAAGATTGGTGAAATAGTTGTTTACGTAAACGGTTTTGCATTAGTGCTTTATGTATGCATAGGAGGAAGAAATCAAAGTTTGCTTTGGTCATTGGTTACTCTTTGTTTCTTTAATTTCTGCATGCAATCGATAGGTGTTTACTTAAAAGAAAATCACAACTCTTTCGACTCGGAAATCTTTAAGCATGTATGGTATTTAACATTTGTGTTTATTGATTTAGTAGCTGTGCTCTTTATCTTTCTCATACATAGAAATTATGATATAGATAGTAGCAAATTCGCTGTATTTATAGCCGCTAGCTTTGCGCTGCTTTCGGCCATAAACACCATTCGGTACATTTCATATGTTCTGTTTAACTTAGATTATTTATTGATCAAAGAAATCTACACCTACAGTATACCTTACATTAACATTTGTGTTGCCTTAACAACTTTATTTGTTACAATGAAAAGCGTTGTACATAAACGGAGTTTAGAATGACCACTACTATTTTGGCATTTGTTTCTTTAACAATGCTTTTTTGTAGCTTTTATGGAGTCTATAAACTTTATTATCTTACTGTAAGGAAATCTGAGAATAGCTTCGAATTAAAACAAAGCGAACAGGAGATAGTAAGCGCTAATGTGTATAGTGCACCTTTTGCAGAGCAGTCATTATTAAAAGATTGCTTAGCTGTTATTCAGGAGTCTCATGATATAGATGAGATGATCCTTAATGGCGAAGATGTAACTGCTAAAAGTGCAATTCACTTACATAAGCGGGATGGGCTTCTGGCAAGAGCTGGTAGGTGTTCTGGGTCAAACCAGCAGCGCCAATTTTATTAATTCATAGTTGCTAGTATTAATTTTTTAATAAGAAAAGGAGTTGTTAGATGAAAACAATACCTCTAAGCGTACTAAAGAAAGTCGCTGGTGGAGTAGGAGGCGGCGGTGGTGATGATGGAAATCCCCGCGTAAGTCGTTTTTATTTATCTGGAAGTGGGGGCGGTACAGAGCCACCTGTTAAGTAATCGAGAAGGATGGGCGCATTTGCGCTCGTTTTTTATTAGAAGAATTTCTTTTAGTTATTGCGGGAAAGGTAGTTCACTCACCTTGCGCCAAGTTCAACTCATTGTAAACAGCACTAATCAACTCATAATCACCTGACAGCTCCGAAAGCACTATAGATGTAAGCAACTTTGATATTGCAGTCCTGTCCTGTATCAGGTCTAGTTCACGTCCTTTCCTCGCTTTAACTTGTTTGTTAAGCGAAATTATCGTTCTATCTAGAGCTTTAGGGATAATGGCTTGCAGCTCCTCTAAGCTATAACTTTCAAGTTGAAGGCTATCATTTTTCTCAGTGCTTTTTTTGCATTCAGATATGCCAGTTCTAAGATAGTCGATACTAACACCGAGCGCCTCTGCAAATTCAACTATTTTTTTAGGTACGGAATCTTTCTTTTCAACAGAAGCCACGCCCTGCTGAGTCAAGCCTACAAGCTTACCAAGATCGCCTTGACTAAGGTTTTTTTCCTTCCTCAGGTTCTCAATTCGAGCCCCAACAGAATTAGCCATGACAACACCCCAAAAGTTTGTTTTAAACATCAAATCCACCCCGTTAATCTACAAGTTTTTTTGTATGGTAGCAAACAAATAAAGTTGTGGCAAAGTAACAAATAAACTTGTATTTTATTTGTTGTGGTTGTATTTTTGTTGTGGGAGGTGATTATGTCAGGAAAAGCACTAAAGGCAGCGATCAGTATCGCTGGTAGCCAATCAAAACTTGCTGGACAGTTGCCAGGAGTTGCACAGCAAAATATTTCGTACTGGCTCAAAAGGGGGGGTACTGTCCCCGCTGAACATGTGATTGAAATCGAAAAAGTCACAGGTGTTAGTAGGGCTGAGCTAAGGCCAGACCTTTTTGGAGATTTAGAAAGTGTTAGTTAAGGAAAATTTCATAAACGCGTTACTTAATAGAGATTTTATTTTGTTTTTCAAAAATCTGAATGGTGGATTCGATCCAACGGAATACCCAGTACTTTCAGAGGATAAGATCCACCATCTATGGGTTTGCTCTGACAATGAGTTCTTAGAGTTTCAGCTGGACCATTGTACAGAAGGTGAAAGAGCAGAAATGCTTCTTGAACAAAGAAACATGGCTCGAGTGAAGTTGTGGCGCTTTTTTATTGCTTACACAAATACAAAACAACCAGGCTCAATAGTAGCCCGAAGTCTTGCAGAACAAATTAAACCGTGGGCTGCTAGTTCGAAAGAACTGTCCCAAGTTTTTTATAAAGGCGTTGAATGTTTGGATCCTTCTTGCCTAGCAGTAGGGAGCAGCAATGAATAGCATTGTTTTTGAAAGCGCGCTTCGCAATGAGAGTTTTGTCAATTATTTCAAAAAAACAGGCGGAGGTTTTGAACCTCTTGACTGCGAGCATAATACATTGGAAGAGCGCATCGCATCATGGCTCATGTCAGACGATGAATACATGTCATCAAATCACTATTTCGCGCCTTTGGACGGTGAACAGCCAAAGCAACGACTTATTCCTAAAAACATTGTCGCTACATGCCTCAAATCAAGAAATATTGGGATCGCAAAAATGTGGCGATTTTTTATCGGTTTCACTCTTCAGAAGCCGCCTATGTGCAACGAGGTTAGCAAACTATATGAGGCTTTAGGGTCTCAGGATATTCAGTGGACTATGACCTGCGAACAAATTCAACAATATCAAAATAAAAGGACTAACGATGAACTCAGTATTTATTAACCCATTGAATTGGCGAACGCCAGATCCTAAAGCGGTAGTTGGCCTAGTGACTTACTTCGTTGAGGGCGGAGTTACAGTAACACAGTCATTAACACGTAATGAGTTAAAGCTGCTCAATGCTTCAAGAGAAGAAGAGTATCAAGCGGAGCAGTTGGAGAAAGAACGTTTAAAAAGTGAGTGTTCTGTCTACGGCTATGAAAGTCATAAAGCGCAGTCCCCATTGTGTGAAAACTGGGTTAGATCAATAGCAAGGTCTTTGAAGCGTGGTGATGAAGATATAGAGCAACTTATATCTGAGCTGGTGGCACCGATACAAATCCCTACAAAAAGCGGTGTACTGGAAGAAATCGACGACTGGTTGTGCTGGGCAAACAAGATAAAGGATCCTCAGCAAAGAATTGCTGTTATGAGATACATCGCAAGTGCTAAGGATTACATTCTCAAAGCTGAGCGTTTGATGCAAGGCGCGAGAATAACAGTTAGTTAAAGCGGTTTTTAATAAAAGAAACTTGTTAAGGAAAGAAACAATGCGGTACTTGAGTTTATTTTCGGGAGTGGAGGCGGCTACTCTAGCATGGGAAGAGCTAGGGTGGGAGGCAGTGGCATTTGCACAGTTCGATCCAGACCATGATTATTCAAGAGGGCCAGACTTTGCGTCTGCTGTTTTGGACTTCCATTGGCCAAATGTGCCAAATCTTGGTGATGTTACAAAAATTACAACTAGAACATTAAAACAGCTAGGTCAGATAGATTTGGTTGTTTTCGGAAGCCCTTGTCAGGGACTCTCAATTGCAGGTAAAGGAGATGGATTAAATGACGAACGAAGTGGCCTATTTAAAGAAGCAATCAGAATTGTCAATTTGTGCAAGAAACACAGCGGGACAAGATTTGCCTTGTGGGAAAATGTGCCCGGGTCATTTTCAACCAACGGAGGGAGTGATTTTTCAGAAGTTATCAAATTACTCTCAGGTTCTAAGTTTGATTGCGAAAAATGGCAAACCAGCGGTCTTGCAATCGGCGAAAAAGGGCTTGTCGAGTGGGCTACTCTTAATGCGCAACACTTCGGAGTCCCGCAACGCCGCAGGCGCGTGTTCGCTTTCGCAGATTTTGGAGACTGGGAAAATAGAAGAGAAGTACTTTTTAACAGCCAAAGCGTGCCAAGGGATCTTGAATCGAGCCGAGCGGCGCAACAAAAAACTTCCAGAGGAATTGCAAATGGCATTGGAAACCCAAGCCATTGGGACAATCGATTAGCACCGCACCCAACACTAAGCCAAAGTCATAGCACAGGCGGAATTGCACAAAGCAATCAGGAACTGTTTTCTCAAAGAGGGGCTGGCCTTGTTATGTCTCTTCACCAAAATAATCGAGGAGAAGTTCGGTTATCAAAAGTAGCTTCAACTCTCCAAACTTCAGGTGGGACAGTAGGACAAGGCTACCAAGCAGTTACTTTCAAAAAGCTGGATTCGGATAATAGCTCTATATACAACGAGAGCGGATTTGGACTGTGGAAGGAAGGAATAGGTCCGCTTCGCAGTAGTGGTGGGCTATGGGGGGGAGGAAGTGAAAATCTGACTATAAACAAGCCTGCTTGCTTTGGTGAGTTCGCATACTGCTTGCAAACCACCTGCAATGATTACTCCCGAGCTGACGGATTTAATATGGTAATTCATGGAACACAGGATCCCATCGTATCTAGTTCTGCACATTGCTTAGGTCGAAACTCGGGTCAGGAAAGTGCACTGCTCAATTTAAACGGGCGGGTTAGAAAGCTTACTCCTATTGAATGCGAGCGACTGCAAGGAATGCCAGATGATCACACCAAAGTTCCTTGGATGAATAAAAGTGCTCATAACTGTCCAGATGGACATAGATACAAAGCTATTGGCAATAGCATGGCTGTGCCTGTCATGAAGTGGATTGGACAGCAAATTCAGCTAGCAACCCAATAAATTGCTAAGTAAGCGATAGGAGTAACTATGTTTGAAAATTTATACGAACAACACCCCGAGCATAAGCCAGGTAAACGGAAATGCGAACGAAATAAAAGTGCAGACAACTTTAATAGTTGCAGGTACGGAATGGCTAAACAAGAAAGTAAAAAGCCTAGATAAAACAAAACCCGCAAACTTTGGCGAGCGCGCGGGTTTCGAATCAATAACAGGATTTATTATGACACACACAGCACAAAAATCAAACAGGGGTAACGTATGAGTAGGGCTGCAACCGACTGGGCTTGGAAACAGGACCTTAATGCATCGCAAAAACTTCTTTTACTTTCCCTTGCTGATAGAGCAGATGAAGATCATTGCTGCTGGCCAAGTATCACTAGGCTAGTTAAAGACACTAGATTGAATGAGAAGACTATCGGCGCAAACCTTAAAAAGCTCCAAGCACTTGGGCTTATACGTGATACCGGCAGAAGAAAAGGTGTCACGGGCAAAGTTAAAGTTTACCAATTGATAGGCGTTGAAGACGAGCGCTTTTCCAATAGCACCAAAACTGGGGTTATTAAAAATAATGTCTCTGAAAAGCCCATAGATAAAGGGTCTCAAGAAGCTAAAGAAACTAATAACCCCAAAAGCGGGGGTATTAGTGAAAACCCCCCCAAAAACGGTGGTTTGAATACCCCCAAAAACGGTGGTTTGAATACCCCCAAAAACGGGGGTCAGAACCAGTCATTAGAACCACCCATTGAACCTAACAAAAATAAAACAAAAAAATCTCTCGATTATTCGTGTTGGCCGTCAATGCCAACTCCTCAAGTCTTGAATGATTGGCTTGCTATGCGGAAGCGGAAAAAAGCGGATGTTACGCAAACGGTTATAAATCGCTTTGCTGATGAACTGAAAATAGCTGCAACACATGGTGTAAGCGTTGATGACTGTCTAGCTGAGTGTGTGGTTAGAAATTGGCAGGGCTTTAAATTCGAGTGGATGAATCGTGCAGGGCTTAATCAGGTTCGACAGGTTCAAGGTCGGCCATTAACTCAAGACTTCAATCAGAACGTAGAAGGGTGGTGATCATGAATAACGCTTTAATCAGACTTCAACAGCGCATGCCAAGTCATATCAAACCTGACGCCAAAATACAGTCATATGAAGACTTGCTGGCACTAAGGCGCGCTGACGAAAAGAAACAGTTAGAACATTTTTCACAGCAGCGCAGAGATTGGGTGGTTAGAAACAGTGGCATGAGTGACCGCTTTAAGAATTGCACATTTGATAACTATGTCGCTGAGACAGACTGCCAAAAGAAAGCCGTCCATTACGCACAGCGTTACGCTGACACGTTCCAAGGGCGTTTAACTGACGGCAAGGGGTTTATGTTCATCGGTGAGCCTGGTACTGGGAAAAACCACTTAGCTTCAGCAATTGCCAATCACATTGGTAGAAATTTTAAAACAACGCTAATTCTGACCGTTTCGGATCTCGTTGGCCTGATTCGCCAGTCATGGTCTAAGGACAATGATCTGACTGAGTCTCAAGTTATTAATCAAATAACTAGCGTTGACCTTCTAGTGATTGATGAAGTTGGATTGCAAAAGGGAAGTGAAGACGAGCACTTACAGCTAACTAAGATCATTGATAAGCGGCTATATAGCTTCAAGCCTACTTCGATTATTTCTAACTGTAAAAGCGTTGAGGAAATTAAGCATTACATCGGCTTTAGAGCTTATGACAGGCTTAAGGAGGGCGTGTTGTTTACTATGCATTTTAACTGGGATAGCTATAGGGGGAAGGACAATGCCAAAGCCTAAAAAGGTTCGTAAAAAATACAATGTTAGTTCTCGTATTCGTTCCCAGGGGGACGCATCACTAAAGGGCCTTTGTGTACTTTCACTTGTTAGTCTTGCTGGCAAGTGCTTGCTTGTAAACATGAAGACAGGTAAAGACCAAGCACCAAGCCTAACGTTAGCTACTGCTATCGAAAAGTATTCGTTTCAGTGGACCGTTCTATTAGCTGTTTTTGGGCGAGCTCCAAACGGTGACCAATACATGAAGTGTGAGCAAGTGAACTTTACTAGCAGGTACCGCCAATGTGACTTGGTTGACTACTTAAACGAAAAGCAAAACAACTTTTTGGATAAATCAATAAGCAAAGAACACGTTATCAACGCAGGCTGGATCGCTGTTCCTTACCAATTCGATATAGACGCATCATTCGCGGGTGACCTTTTCAGTCAATTTGGTGCTTTTGATGCTTTAGCAAAGTGGGAGTGTGCAGCATGACGCAAAGAGCAAGATTAAAGGAAATTATAACAGGTCCTGAATATTGGACTCTTGAAGAAATATGCAACGCAAGCGAAACGATTTTCCATAAAAAGGATACGCCAGCCGCTATGTCCGCACGATGGAGAGAGATTGTGGATAGTCCCAATTTAACAAAGCTAAAGCGTGTTAGAAAAGGCACTAAAAACCTTTGGGAATACAGAATACAAGCCGAGCCAGCTAACGACGATTAATCGGGGGATGCGATGAAATCATACGAGAAGGATCAAAAAGAGTTTGTCGCAGAAGTAAAGGCGATACTCGGTTGTGATTACAGCATTGCGCTGGTGGAAGCGCGAAAAGCAAAAGAGAATTATTTATCAGGGATAACTAATCCAACAGCGAGAGACCTAAACCTTGCGAAAGCCGCTGGTAATCGGGTTTTGTTAAAGCATGCAAAACACCATGGTGTACCAAGTGTTACGCAGCTGATTAAGGATAAAAAGCAAGCTCAAGCAGATAGAAAAAATAGGCCAAAAGTCCAAAAAGAGCGGTTTAAAAGCCTTAAAAGTGCTAACGATGTTGCAGCAAATGCAGGCAACTTTAAGCATTCTAGAAAAGTACCACAAAGCCAAGGGTTTTCTTTGAATGATTCACTCGAGCAGACCTATCAGCAAACTGCTAAACGACGAGCATAGATTTTATGACAACAAAGATTTTAACGACTAACAACTATGAACAGGCTATGCCTGTCATTGGCTCAATGATTAGAGCAATGATCAAGAATAATAAAAATGTGAAGGTTAAATTTGATGAACACAAGACAAGTCGTTCAACTGCCCAAAACCGATTAATGTGGATGTGGAATCAAGCAATAGCTGATCACATGAGAGAGCACTATGGACAAGAAAATAGCTCTCAAGATGTTCACGAAGTGTTTGTCAGGAAAAAGTTCGGTGTAAAAGTGCTAGAGGTTGGAACAGAAGAACCAATCATAGTTCGAAAGCGTACACGAAGTTTAAACACCAAGGAGTTTTCTGAGTATCTAAATTGGATGGATATGTATTGCGCAGACAATTTAGAGCTACTACTGCCAAAGCCGGAGGATCTATACATGCTTGCATTGTATGGGGAAGGGGAGACACATGTCAGTAATTAGCTATAAGCTGAGAGAAAGCGCTAAGGGCCAAGCTTGCCAAATTAGGTTACCAGGTATCTGCAATTGCGATCCTAGCACGGTCGTATTGGCTCATGTCGGTGGGGGATCTGGCATGGGTCAGAAATGCGATGATATTCATTCAGCTTATACATGTTCAGCGTGTCATGATGTTATAGACGGTCGATCCGGTCCCGTAATGTTGTCAGAGACGACAATTAGAATTTTTGTGTTTGAGGGTATGATAAGGACTCAAAGATTGTTTTTAAAACAAAACTTGGTAATGGTGGCCACATGATGACAGCAGGTAGAGTGTTAATTATTGCTCGCACATATAGAGGCCTTACACAAAGAGACGTAGCTAATGCGTACGGTGTTTGCGAGAGAACATATCAACGGTGGGAAAAAGATCAAACGCAGCTTAAGTTTGACACTGTAGTGTCTATTGTGGAGCAGATCTGTAACTTAAAACTGGTCCAAGTTTTACAATTAGGGGCCAACTCATGAGTGATTCACGACAAAACATTAAACAAGTACGCGGAGAGCTTAAAGTGTGGGGTCGATACTGGGCGTTGAAAGAAGAAACCCAAGGGTATGCAAGAAAGTCTAATGTTGAACGTATCAAAGAGTGCTGTTTGCTAGGTGGGATTTTTAGCTCTGATGCTCACTTGTACAGTCATGGTGCCGATAGCATTAGCCCACCAGATCACATTGCACAAATTACCCAGGATATAGAAGCGCTTTCATCTTCTTGTAGAAAAGCGTTAGTAGGTAAATACATTAAAGGCATGAGCCCCAAAGAAATAGCAGTCTGGGCAGATGAATTTAGCAACAAACATAGCGTTGAATTTTGGCTTGCGAGGGCTGAACGAGAGCTTTTGGTATAGGTTTACTGTCGATAATGGCTGAAATGTCGCTAAACCCGACACGGAATGTCGTTTTCTTCGGCGCTAAATATGCCATAATGTGACTAAGCTTGGAAAAGCTATAAATAAAAAACCTCGTAATTAAACCCCGCTTTTATGTGGGGTTTTTTGATGGTGATTATATGCAAGATGTGAGATGTACTTGCTGCGATAGACTACTATGCCGAGCAGTTGGAGTAGTAGAAATCAAATGCCCCCGTTGTAAAACAATCAATGTAGCAGAACGCCCAGAGCGTCACGAAGTTAAGGTGACGCATGACAGATATAAAGCTGATTAATGGCGACTGTGTAGAAGAAAGTCAAAACATTCCAGACAACTCAGTCGATTTAGTTCTAACAGATCCCCCATACCTTATTGGCGCCAGCAGTATTGGTAAGCCATCACGCGTAGGTTCGTGGGCCGACTGGATGAATGTAACGCACTTCTATAAGTCATGGTTTGAACAGGCAAAGCGCATACTGAAAGACACCGGCTATTTAGTCTCTTTCTGCAATTGGCGCTCTATGCCAGTAATAACCAAGGCACTTGCTGACTTAGGTTTATCGATAACCTCTGTTTTAGTTTGGGATAAGCAATGCTTAGGCACTGGGCCAAAGAAAGCCCTCAGGCCACGATACGAATTAGTTGTATTTGTGGGCATGAAAGATGCCGTTATTCCTAACCGCTCTCTTTCCGATATATGGGAATGCAAACGAGTAGCACCACAAAACAGAGCAACAGATCATCCAGCAGAAAAGCCAGTCGAGTTATTTAAAAAGCTGATATGCGAGACAACACTTGAGAATGCATTGGTTGTAGATATGTTCACAGGCAGTGGGACGGCAGCTATCGCTTGTCGTGAAACAGGACGTAACTTCATAGGGTTTGAACTTGATACCCACTGGTACAACGCAGCACTTAACAGATTAAAGCAAGAGCCAGAGTAAAAGAGCTTCCCTTGAAGTACTTGAGCGCGCATGGATGCGGCTCCTTTTTCTTTCATGAATAAAAACATACGCAGGAAAAAACATGTCTATGAATTTAGTAGAGCAGCTTAAAAAACATGAGGGCTACAGAAGATACCCCTATTACTGTACAGGCGGCAAATTAACTATTGGCTATGGGCGTAACTTGGATAGCAAGGGCATGAGTGAAGAAGAAGCCGAGCAGTTGCTAGCAAATGACATAATGAATGCAGAAGCAGGGGTTAAGCGCCGCATTAATACAAGTCATTGTAATAGGGCAAGGTTAGACGTACTGGTTAACATGGCTTTCAATATTGGCTTAGATGGACTAATGAAGTTCAAACGGATGATAGCAGCAGTTGAGGTAGGCAACTTTGCTGATGCAGCATACGAGATGAAGGACTCAAGGTGGTATAAGCAAGTACCCAACAGAGCGGACGAACTTATACAGCAAATGATTAAAGGCGAGTACTGATGTCTGATAGCAAGTGGAACAATAAACCGATTGATATCGCACACATACTTACAACTATCACAATGATAGTAGCAAGCATCGTTTACATAACCGGGTTGGACAAGCGAATCTCAATTAATGAACAGAATATTGAACATGTCAAAGTGCAGAGAGTAGAAGACCAGTCACGCATAGAGAAGCAGTTAGACACAATCAACGAAAAGCTGGACAAGCTAATCGAATCTAAGTGATTGATTTATCGAATATTCGAATGGGTCCTTTCTGGGTATCCCCCTTTGCAATGCGGGTAGAAAACACGCGGGCCTCCACGCGTTTTTAAAAATAAATTTTTTTTCCCTTTTTCCGTTTCCGCTTTCTTGAGCGTGTTTGGAGTGTATTTTTACTAGCGAAATTCAGGTTTCAAGATGGCGACACAAAAAGAAGTAGCAGCTTATTTTAGCGTCGAAGATCGTACAATCCGAAACTGGTCAAAAATAACTGGATTCCCCGCAAGTAAAGGGCGTGGCGGCTATTGCATACAATCAATTTCTAGGTGGTTGGCAACGGTTGCCATGTCAAAAGTTAGTAGTACACAAACCACAAGTTCTACACCTCTTGAAGATGAAGAAAAAAAGCTAAAACTTGCGGAAAAGAGGCTCAAAATCAGGCGTCAAGAGGTAGACATCAAGCACAAAGAGTTTGATCTATCAATTAAAGAGCAAAGATCAGCGCCAATAGAAATAATTACGCGCACCTTGGAGCTTTCCAGTGTTGCTGCATCTTCTAACTTAAAAGCCCTTCTTCCAAGAATAAAAAGGGCATGGCATGACATACCGCCAGAGGCAATAGAAGAAATCAATAAAGTCATAGCGACAACATGCAATGAGGTAGCCAATTTTGAACCAGATCTCTCTAGCTACACAGCAAGCGATTTGCTTAGCGGTGAAGAGGGGGCTGAGTCCGTTTAAAACTGAAGAACCCAAAACGTGTGTCGAGTGGTGTGATGAACATTTCTGGTTACCGGAAGAGTCGAGCCAGATCCCTGGTCGGTGGATCACACAGCCAGTTCAAAAAGCACTTTTGAATATGATGGGAAATGATGCGATTCAAGTTATTTCCATTCAAAAACCTACTCGCTTTGGCTTTACGAAAATGTTTAGCGGAGCAATGTGGTATTTAGGCATTCACAAAAAACGTAGCTCTGTCGTTTATCAGCCTAATGACCCACTGGCAAAACAGTTTGTTCTTGACGAAGTAAATCCTCTTTTATCAATCGTGCCTGCAATTCAAGATTCTTTTCCAGATTGGGCCGTAAATAACGAAAACAACTCTACCAAAAAGAAAACCTGCACAGGTTTTTCGATAGATTTTAAAGGAGCTGAAACACCGAATAACTTTCGCTTGATGACTAAACAAGTTGTTATTGCTGATGAGCTTGGGGCATTCGCAATCAACTCAGGCGAAGGTGACAATATGAAAGTCATCTTAAAGCGGATCCAAGGCGCAACTTTCGGTAAAGCCATTTTTGGTTCAACGGTTGTTTTTTCCGGTGATGTCATTGCGCGTCTTTTAGCTGAAGCAAATTCAGTCTTTTCGTTTCAAATCCCTTGTCCGCATTGCGGAACACTTCAAACATTGGAATGGGGTGACGCAAAATCAACGTTCGGTATGAAATGGGACAGAACGCTCGATGATGAAGAGGCGATGGCTGAAAGTGCTTATTACCTGTGCCGAAACGCCAAATGCCAAAAGTCAGAAAGTCATGGGCGTATAGAATATAGGCACCTTTCAGCTATGGAAGAGGCTGGCCGATGGGTTTGCGAAAAAACAGAGATCTGGACTGAGGACGGGATAACGTTCTTCAACAAAACGGGAAATAAAGTTAAAGCCCCGAAGCGTATTGGAATTAAATGCTCTGCACTTTACTCGCTGAACTTGCCCGAAGGTTGGATAGAGATTGTAAGGGAATGGCTAGATATAAAGGGCGACCCTGACAAGTTACAAGCATTTATCAATCTAACTCTCGGCCTACATTTCGATCCAAAAAACACTAAAAGGCTCGATCACGAGGTATTGCTCAATAAGCGAGAAAAATACAAAGCGCAAGTGCCTAAAGATGTCGTTTATATCACTATTGGCGGAGATACCCAAGACAACAGGATGGAGGGGTATGCGTGGGGATTTACTGCCGATGGCCGGAAATACCTTATAGATCGATTTGTTTATATGGGTGACCCACGTGATGATGATGTACAAGATGCTGTAGTTGATTTTTGTGCACGTACTTACGAACGTGAAGATGGAGAAATTTTAAATATATCTCGTATTTGTTGGGATTTGGCAGGTCACCGATCAGAGGTCGTGTATAAATTATCAAAAAGAATTGGGCTATTGCGCTTTATTCCTTGCAGAGGGGCGAGTAAGTATGGCGAACCTGTTCAATCAATGGCTATGCAGGTAAACAAGAAAACCGGTACTTACATTGTAATTGTCGGAACAGATACAGCCAAAGATGTATTTTACGCTGACATCGAAGTGCCCCTAGGTGAAAGAAGAGCAATTCACTTACCTTTAGATGATGGCATCTGTGATAAAGATGTTTGCAAGCAGCTCGTATCTGAAATCAGAAAACCAACAAAAACTAAACAAGGTATTTTGTTCATTTATGACAATGAAGGACGCCGAAATGAAGCGCTAGACTGCTTTGGTTACGCTTTATCTGCTCTGCACGTTTCAATAGAAAAGTTTTCTCTCAACCTTTCCGATTACAAATCACAACAACAAACGCAAAAAGCCGCCGCTGCGTCTTTTGCAGAACTTGGCAAGAAATTAGGTGCATAATGAATATTGATCAGCTGAAAGCGAACTTGATAGAAGCACAGCAAGCGTATCACGACTTACTGACTGGGCAAGCTGTCGTTTCGTTTGTTCGTAGTGGCCGAGAAACTAGATTTACTCAAGCTAATAAAGCGGATCTAAAAAACTATATCGACGAATTGGAGACTCTAATAAATGGCACATCGCAAAGACGTAGAGGGCCTGCGAGGTTGTCATTATGAATGGGTTAGTCGCGAGTGATGGAGTAACACCGCTTAACGAGTATTGCTCGGCGTACGCTGGTGGCGGTAATGGTTTTGGCGACCAGATGAAAAACTGGTTCCCTGCCAATAAAAGCGCTGATGCCGCACTTTTGCCTGTTCTAGAAACGGCCAATGCACGAGCGGATGACCTAGTAAGGAACAATGCCATTGCTCATGGCGGCGTTCAAATGCATATGGACAATGTTGTCGGGAGTTTATTTCGTCCAAGCTATCGATTGAACTATAAACTGCTTGGTATGGAAGAAAAAAGCGCACGCGATTTTATGAAAGAAGCGGAGTGCGCGTTTATTGAATATGCGGAATCGCCGTTTTGTTACATTGATGCTGAGCGCAAACGCACATTTACAATGTTGGTTCGAGCTATTGCCGCGGCCCATTGCCACCATGGAGAAGGCATGGCTGCCAGTGAATGGATCAATAGACCCGGCGCGCTATTTAAAACCGCTGTCAAATTGGTTTCACCCAAACGCGTTTCAAACCCAAACGGCAAAATGAGCAATAACCGGCTGCGCGGTGGCGTTGCTGTTGATAGGCATAATTGCGCGCTTGGCTATTGGGTTAAACAGGACGCTTATAATGAGTACGGTGCATTAGATAGCTACGGTGGAAAATGGAAATACGTTTCTAGAGAGGCTAAATGGGGGCGTACTAAGTTCATTCATGTTTTTGAGCCGCTAGAGGCAGGCCAGACGCGCGGTGCAAACTTGCTTTTGTCTATGATGCAGCAAATGCAGAGCTTAAGCACGTTACAAAACACAACACTACAAAATGCCATTATTAACGCGATGTACGCCGCAGTTATTGAGTCTGAGCTTGACTCAGAGCAAGCGTTTCAGCTTATAAGTGGTGAAAGTGGCGCAGATCAAATGCAAAAGTGGATGTCTTATATGGGCGAATACCACTCTGCAGCAAACATACGCATGAATGGGGCAAGGATCCCGCACTTAGTACCTGGCGAAAAGCTTAAATTTACTCAAAGTACAAATGCAAATAACGGTTTTACCGATTTGGAAGCTTCGATGCTTCGCTTTATAGCTTCAGGCTTTGGCATGAGCTATGAGCAAATCGCGAGAGACTATTCAAAAGTTAACTACAGCAGCGCAAGAGCGAGTTTTAACGAGTCATTCCGTTACACAATGGGCAAACGGAAAGTGATCGCGGCTCGATTCGCATCTTTAGTCTTTGCCAACTGGTTAGAAGAAGCGTTGCACAGGCGTATCCTTGTTGCCCCAAGATCTAGATACAACTTTTATGAACGCCGCGAAGCTTGGACGCGCTGCGAGTGGATAGGCGCAGGCCGCTTGTCGATTGATGGTCTAAAAGAAGTGAAAGAGGCAATCTTAAGGATTGAATCTGGCCTGTCTACATATGAAAAAGAGCTTGCTTTGATGGGTGAAGATTACATTGAAGTATTCGAACAACAAGCGCGAGAAATAGAAGAGCGAAAAGCAAAAGGCTTACCACCGCCTAGCTGGGTTCTGGCGATGGGCTTTGATGCCGCAAATCAGGATAACGGAGGGACACAGCAAAATGCTGCATAACAATTCATACGAGCACATATTAAGTCGTGCTTGCAATCAACCTCAATTTTTGGAACCGACCTATGCAGCTACATTTTTCGGTGCGTTGGCACTTAGATCAGGCGTTAACCAACTTGTAGACGTAAACGGAAATGTACTCAATCAGGATCAGCTCGTTGAAATGGCTAGTAGCTATGGCTCTAGCAGAGAGCGAGATCGCCCATATCAAGTCGTTGATGGTTTAGCGATACTGCCAGTTTCTGGCACGTTACTTCATAAATACGGCTATGTACAACCAAGGTCTGGTGCAACTGGCTACGATGGCATTGTTTCTAGGCTACATGATGCTATGGGCGATCCTGATGTGAAAGCTGTAATGCTTGATTTTGATTCGCCTGGTGGGGAGGCTGCTGGCTGTTTTGATTGCGCTGACCAAATTCGAAAATACAGAGATATAAAGCCAATTTATGGACTTTGTTATGACACCATGTGCAGCGCTGCGATGGCCCTTGGCTCTGCATGCACTGAGCGTTGGATAACTCGTTCTGGAAAAGCTGGCTCTGTTGGCGTTTTAGTCGCTCACACATCGTATGAAAAGCAGCTTGATGATGTAGGAGTTGATATAACTTTGATCCATTCTGGCGAGTTTAAAGTTGACGGTAATCCGTATCAAAAGCTGCCAAAAGAAGTTCAAGGTCGTATCAAATCAAGACTAGATAAATCTAGGGACGAGTTCGCCCAACTCGTTTCTGATGGTATCAGCATAAGTAAAAGCGCTGTTCTAGACACAGAGGCGCAAGTATTCACAGGTCAAGAAGCTATAGACATCGGCTTTGCTGACAAACTGGTAAATGGACAAGAAGCTGTTCCATTACTTCTCGACGTTATCAAATCAAATAATTCAATAGGAGTTTCAATGTCTACTGACAAAAATCCGCCTGAAACAGCAAAAACAGGTGCGGACAGCCAACTCACTCAATCAGATTTAGACGCTGCTAAGGCGGAAGGTGCAAAGATGGAGCGAGAACGTATCGGTGCCATTTTAAACAGTGATGAAGCAAAAAGCCGCATAACAATGGCAACTCATTTAGCACTATCAACTAGCATGTCATCAGACGAAGCTTTGGGACTTTTAAAAGTTTCAGCAAAAGAAGGTGGGCAGGCGGATGACAGTGCTAAAGGGGATAGCATAGGCGCAGCATTAGATGCAGCAATGTCAGACGAAGAGCAGCCGGACCTAGACACATCGGGTGATGCAGATGAACTTTCTGATACTGAAAAAGAAGAGCAAGCGCTGTTAGCCGCTCATGACAAAGTATTTGGTAAATAGGAGTAATAAATGGAACAGTTGATCCACGAACAGCTCACAGCGGGGGATCGTCCGCTGACTCAGAATACAGGCACTTTTGAGACTTCTCAAACCTTGCAAAAACTAACTCCAATTGGGAGAGTGACCGCAACCGGGCACCTGAAGAAATGGGAACCGGCTGCTAATGATGGCACTCAGTTTGCGAAATTTTTAACCGTTGGCACTGTTGATACCGCCACCGGAGCTAAGGCGGCTCCTTATTATGATGGAGGTCATTTCAATACAGACCTTATTAATTGGCCTGCAGGTGCAACAGACGCGCAAAAGTTAGGGGCGTTTGATGGTACACCGATTGCGATTGGAAAAGTTTTAGAATAAGGAATTAAAAATGTCAGACACATACACACCACGAGCGCTTTACGGCGTAGTTCAAAAAAAGAAAGCGAAGGTATCTTCGCTTTTTTTAGCTCTGTTTTTCCCCAATATGTACACTTTTTCTACCGAAGAAGTGGACATTGACAAAGTTGACGAAGCTGTCAACTCAGCCGTTTTTGTTGCACCAGAAGTAAACGGAAAAGTGATCAAAACTCGTGGTCACACGACTTCATCAATTAAGCCTGCCTCACTCAAACCAAAACATGATGTAGATGTCGCAAAGACACTGAAAAGACGCCCTGGTGAGGCCTTCTCCGGAGAGTTGTCTTTGCAACAGCGCAGGCAAGCGATCATCACGCAAAACTTGATTGATGAAGAGCTCGCAATTCAACAAACTGAGGAATGGATGGCTGTTAGAGCGGTAGTTGACGGGCATTACACTTGTGAAGGTGAAGGGCTACCAGAGCCAATTAATGTTAATTTTAACAGAAGCCCAGAAAATCAAATCACGTTAGCTGGCGCAGCTTCATGGATATCAAAAGATCGTAAAACATACGATCCAATGAAAGACATTGAAAAGTATGCAGTTGCATCAGAGCATGGTTTAAACATACTGATTTGTGATCAGCTTGGTTGGGGTCTTCTAAATGAGTTTGATGCCATAAGCAACAAGCTCGAAACAAGAAGGGGTTCAAACTCCCAGCTTGAAACAGCACTTAAAGACCTAGGAAAAGATGTGTCTTACAAAGGATATCTTGGCGATGTCCTAGTTGTCGTCTATACGGGCTATATGCGCGTGAATGGTGTTAAACAAAACTACCTAGATGACTACACATTTGTATTTGGGCATTCAGGCGTTGAACTGGCCCGACTCTATGGCGCAATACTTGATGATGATGCCATTGAAGCGGGGATGAGTGAGACTGACCGTTTCCCGAAAATTTATAAAGAAACGGGCGATGTTGCTAAGACCTTTACAGTTACCAAATCCGCGCCACTAATGGCAAATATAGATCCAGACGCCTTTGTCGTTATCAAATTAATCTAATCAACCTATAAGCCGCTGTCTGCGGCTTTTTTTGCGAGTAAAACAATGAGCAATAAAATTGAACAGTTAACAGAAGAAGTAACAGAGCTGTCTTTGCAGTTACAGCGAGAAGTTGTACCAGAAAAAACGGAAGCAAAGCTAAATCAACAAATTGAAGATTTAAAAGCTGAGCTATCAGATAAGTCAGAAGAAAGTACAATCAAAGCAGATCAACATAAACCTGAAAACGCAAAAGTGTTCAGTGAACGCAATGGTTTACTGATTCTACAAGTTGATAAGTCGAATGATGATACCAGCTTTACAGTTGCACCAGGCGTAAACACATTGACTTCTGAGCAAGCGCAAATAGCGCTCAAGTATGATCAAGTAAAGCACTATGAACCTGCTTAGAAACGCTCTAAAGAAGAGCTATTCGGTTGAGGAAAAGCTCTTCTTTGCTACTGCTGACAAAGCAATCTATGAAGGGCAATACATTGATGTTGAAGTCGTGGAGCGGGTCCGTGAGCGTGGCGAAGCATATACAGTTGTCTCTCGAGAAGAAATAAAGACAGTCAGAATTCTTCGTTCGCAGTGCGCCCCTGAAGTGCACGGTCAAATATCAATTAACAATGAAGTGTTTCATCTAACTGAGCTTTACTCAAAAGATGAGATCTCAATCACTTTTGTATTCTCATGACAAAACTATCACGACAAATACGCGACATACGCACAACTGCTCAAATCAAACTCAAGCAGACGATCACAGATAGCGGAGAGCAGGTAAAAGACGAGCTAGTAAACGCGATTTATGATCGCTATGGGTTCCAAGACAGAAGTTACATTGGTGAACGTTTACAGCTAAAGGTTCAACCAAGCCAGCTTGAATTGATTATCTCCGCGCGTCACCGAGTCAGTAGCGCAATAAATTTCTTACAGGATCCTGTATATCGTCGTAGCGTAAACCCTAAATCGCCGAACAAATTGGTTATTGCGGGCTATATGGGCGCATTTTTACGTGGGAAAACGAGTCACTGGAAAGGTGCATTTATTTTCCAAGGTAAGAATAGCAATATTTTGCTTGGTTACCGTGACAAAGGGCAAACAACTCGTGAGATACCAAGCGTACCTTATGGTCCGAGTGTTGCTGGTTCCTTAGCAGTGATCAAGGATGATGTTGAGCCTTTCGTTGTGCAAATGCTAACTAAAAAATTTGAGAGGTCATTATGAGCGATGCTCTTACCGTTTTAAACGCAGCAGTTGAATTCTTTCAGCAGTATGCGCCAACGGAAAGAGGGTTCTACAAAGCAAATTCGATAGAGAAAGATGAAGAGAAGCGCATCACAATCCAAGTGCTGGAAGTGGGTGTTGGAAAGCCACAACAAATAGAAGCGCTGGCAATTTTGTCGCATAGGGCAAATGCTCAATTTTATGAAGTTGCGGACGAACTTCTTCTTTCATTGGTAAATGAAATTAAGCTTGCAATAGAAGCCGAAAACAAGTCAGTAAACAACGCCCTTGACGGACATGCCATTGGGTTTTCACTCACAGAAGCAATCAAAATCATACCGCCTGAACCGCAAGATAGGGATGCTAAGGCTGTATTCAGTTTAAACATTAAATTCAAATAGGAATAATCATGTCAGAGTCACAAGGTTTTATACTTCGTGGTGAAGTATTTTTAACTAGAACTAATAGTAAAGGTGTTCCACTTCCTGGCACTGGCGCAGTTGGGCCGATAAATGCCGAAAACTTGGAAATAGAACCTGATATTGAGGCGATTATTCGCTCCTCAAAAAACAAAAGTACTTTTGGTAAGTCACTTGGAAGGGTGCAGACAGCAAACCCTACAAAACTGAAATTAAAGCTTGATGAAGTTGATTCAAAAATGATTGCTGACGCACTATCCGCAGAGCATAGCAATCTAAATCAACAAGCTGTTAATGCCACAGACAAAGATATAACACTCAATAGCGATGGTACGTGGTCCGAGCTAGGCTCTAGGCATATAACTGGCACAACTTGGGCTGTTAAATCTGGGGCGGATACTTTAGATGATGGTGTTGACTATGAAGTTAAATGGGCGGCAGGTCTTATTCGTCCGTTACCAGGGGGGCGTGTAGCAAATGGCGGTTTGGTAAAAGTAACCTATCAAGCTCTTGCATTGGAAGGTAGCCGCGTGAAAGGCGGTGAAGTCCAAGAAGTTAATTGGGCAATATCTCTCACTGGCGTCAATATAGATACTGGCGAAAAAGTACAACTAGACATTCCGCTTGCCCAAATGAGTTCAACGTCTTCACTTAATTTCCTTCAGAATGAATACATGTCACCAGAATTCGAAGGTGTTGCATCGATAGCTCAAGGCAAAGACTACGACTATCTGTTAGATGTCATTTAATTAAATAATCATGATGTGAGTTTAAGCCCCGGTCAGGGGCTTTTTTATTGGGAGTTCAAATGTCTTTCAAAAATAAAGTGGTTGAGTTCATTATTAGGGGACGAGACCTTCTTTCTAAACCGGCCCAAAATGCAGAAAAAGAAGCTGCGCGTTTAGAGCAGACAATTGAAATTCTCAACGCAGAACTCGCAAAAACGGATGCTCAGAAAAGTGCTATTGAACGATACAATGAGCTATCTGGTTCGTTGGGCAAAACTAAGCAGGAGTACACTGAAAATAGCGTTGCTCTTGATGAGCTTAAAAGGAAAAAGACCGAACTTAGCACTGAGTCTAAACAACTTCAAAAAGAATTAAACCAAGCATCAAAATCACTCAGTGAGCTAGAAAAGGAGTTGAAGGGGTCCAGTGGTAGCAGTGAAAAGCTAGAGCAAAGTATTTCGGACCAAAAAAAGAAAGTTGAGTCGCTTAAATCTAGTTATGACGATTCAATTCGAACATTGTCCAATCATGATTTAGCAATCAAAAAGCAGCGCAGTAGCGTGAATTCGTTAGCGACCTCAATAACAAAAGGGGGAAACGAATTTGAAAAACTCACCAAAAAACTCAAGCGCCAAGGGCGAGATCTAAACAATCTTTCAGAAGAATATCGAAAACTTGAAGTCAGCCAAAAAGGCACTCAAAAAGCTATTTCTGACACTTCAAATAAGCTATCAAGGCAGCAAAGGCTTTTAGAGCGTACAACTAAAAGCGCAGATAGTTATAGTGGAAGTGTATCAAGCGTAACGAAAGATGTTATTGCTTTGGGTGCCGCCTATATCGGGCTCGACCAAGTAGCGTCTACAATTGCTCAAATTTTTACTATTGGCGATAAGTTCGAGCGTTTAAACCTGCAAATTAATGGCTTGATGGGCGGTATTGCGGAGGGTCGAGAGGCGACAAAGTGGATTAAGGAATTCACCAAGAATACACCGCTTCAATTATCGCAAGTCAGTCAGGCTTTTGTGAAGCTTAAAGCTTTTGGCTTGGATCCGATGGACGGCTCAATGCAATCCATCGTTGATACCGTGTTCAAACTTGGTGGTGGATACGAAGAGTTGAAAGGGGTGAGCTTAGCTCTCGGGCAAGCTTGGACTAAGCAGAAGCTTCAAGGTGAAGAAATTCTACAGCTTACAGAGCGCGGGATCCCAATCTGGGAAATGTTAGAGCGTGCAACCGGTAAAAATGTTGTTGAGTTACAACGATTATCGACAGCTGGTAAGCTTGGACGAGATGTGATCGCCGCTCTTATTAAAGAGATGGGCGAATATGGGGCAGGTAGCGCCCAAGCACAAATGCAACTATTGAGCGGGCAAATCTCGAATGCTAAAGACAATTTAGATCAATTTTACAATCTGATTGCTACCAGCGGGGCAATGGATTGGCTTAAAGCTCAAGTAACAGAATTAAACAAGCAATTTGCTGCAATGTCGGCAGATGGGCGACTTAAGCAGTGGGCGCAATCAATAAGCGACACAATAGTATCAACAGGTGAAGCGGTAAAGGGAGCTATCAGCACCTTAGTTGAATACAAAGACACAATAATTGCTGTCACTAAAGTCTGGTTAGCACTAAAAGTTGGTAGCTATTTCTCGAATGTCATTGCGGGCGCTAGGTCGGCGGTAGCATCATTGACAGCCTATGTAACTTCATTGCGAGCTGTAGACACGCAAACCAAAGTAAATACGGCAAGCTCTCTAAAATTCAAAAATATTTTAACCTCACTAGGCGCTGTTAGCGCTTATACATTACTCATTGATCAACTAGCTATAGTTTATAGTGAGTATCAAAAGCTGCTGACCATGCAGCGCGAAGTAGCTGAAAGTAAGAAAAATGCCCAAGAGCAAGCTAATAAACTGCAACAAGCTTTTGCAGACATTAGTCGTGAAATGGGTGTGAACATTACGACAATGGCAGAATATGATGCAGCTTTAGCCAGCGGCCAAGTTGTCTGGAATGAGCAATTAGGTATTTATGAAAACGTAGCTAAGAAGCAACAAGAACTAGAACAAGCAACGGTTGCGGCAAAGCAAGCAGAAGCGGATCGACAAGCTTTCTTGCAAATGAGCATTCCCCAAGCACTAGAAGTAATAAAATCTCTTGATGCACAAAGCGTCAGTCTTAACGGTGTAAGGGATGGCGTTGACGGTTTTATTTTATCCCTTGACTCAGCCCGCGCTGCGCTATCGTTAGTTGGTGACCAATACGCTGAACAGATAGCGCACATAGACGATCTAAAGTTGAAATATGAAGCTCACAGCGAAAGTCTTGAGCGCCAGTCTTATTTAACGAATGATCTAAGTAAGGCATACGCTGAACTTGGTTTAAATAGCAGTGAGTCTTTAACAAAAACAGCTGAAAAGTTGCAAGGTGCGTTTGAACTAATTCAACAGCACAATGAGCCTATATCAGCTCAGCAACAAGCATTTTTAAAATGGGCCGATGCAGCAATCAGTGCTGCAGATGCGACAGACCAAACGGTCCCGTCAAGCGTAGAGGCTGCGGCTGCGGCACTTGGCCTCACAACTGAGCTAGATAAACTCATAGCGAAAGCTAATGAGCTGAAACCTGTCACTGATACAAATTCCGAGGCTGTGTCGAAGTACCAACGTGCAGTTAATGAAACAAACAAAGCTATTCGAACTAATCAGCAAGTCATCACGTCCAGTACAGCGACGTCTCAGCAGAAAGCCGAAGCTCAAAAAGCCCTAAACGCTCAACAGGTCAGGCTTGCACAACAAACGCTAGATCTAAACAAAGTACAAAACTTGGAGCTTGCCACACTTGGGCAGCTCCAAAGTGAACAAAGCGCACTACTTGGTCAGATAGATAGCCTCGGAGCTAAATATCAATCGGGCGCAATTAAAAGTCGAGAATACAACCAAGAAAAGAGCCGCCTTGAGGGTCTTTTACGAGTTGTTAATCAATTGCTTGGAGACTTTAAGGGCGCGCAAGACTCGGCAACTGAAGCTACCAGACGTGGTACACAGGCAACCAAAGAGTCTACAAAAGCTAATGAACTTCAATTAAAAAGCCTTAGAGACCAGAAAAGCGCTTTAGATAGCGTTAGCCGCAGTGCTTCAAGTGCATCAAATAGTGTTAACTCTTTAAACCAAGGGCCAAGACCAACCGTTAAAGCTATTGTTGATTATCAAGAACAGCATGAAAAAGATGGTGCTTACAGCTTTTCTAGTAGAGAAGTTAGAGCTGAGAAAGAGAGGCGCGCACGAGAGCAAGCTCAAGCTGCTCAATATGATAAGTTTGAATCTCAAATCAACAGCGCAACTTCTGCCAGTGATTTAAAAGATTTATACACTCGAATAGTCAAGCAATTGAACTACCTAGATCAAGAGCAAAGAGGCGCGCTCTCAGCTCTAATTAAACAAAGAAGAGATGCTTTAAAGCAATCGAACAATACAGTTAGCAGCTCCCAAAGAGCGGATCAGAGCTCTACATCTAGTGTTGAATACATACCTGCATATCAGCCACAACAAAGCTCGACTCAAGCTTTCCCAGCGACAGGCAAAACTATTCGATTGCAAGTTATAAGTTCAGATGAAGTTGTCGAGGATGCCCTTGTCGTAATGGAGGATAGGCTAATAGACAAATTAGAACAGTTAAGGTTAGTTCAATGATTTTAGACAGCATAGAGTACCCGCAGTTTGTTTGGAAAAATGAGTTTCAGGCATCGGGAATTGTTCAGCAAACAGAGTTCGCTTTAAATGGATCTTCGCATGTGGAAAAAAGTCAGATAGTCGCGGGACGGAGCGTTGTTCTAGAGAGTGAGCTCGAAGATATCACATCGTTTGAAACATTATTCAATCATTCACAAAGCACCTTAATTGAGTTTCAAATTACAATGCGGGGAGTCACGTTTAATGTTATTTGGGATCACTCTGAGGCGCCAATTAGCGCTGAACCACACCGGCTTTTTTCTGATGCCAAGCCCGACTTTTTTAGAAATGTAGTATTAAGATTCAGGACCGTGTAATGCAGAGAAGTGACTTAAAAATCTTCAAACCTGAAAGGCTTGGTAATGAAACAAATGCAGGTGGGCATCGCACAGCGAACGCTATAATCTCTGGAAAATTGAATGATGTTTTTAGTGCAATTTCCGATGTTGATCATGCGTCTAGTTCGCTAGACCTTGTGAAGTTGTACCCCACAGTTTTCACGCCCGATGCAACTAGGTTACTAAATGCGCATATTTTTGTCAGTGATCAACCCGACGATCCTTTGGTTAGCACTCTCATCGCCGATTCGTCGCATCTAAAAGATGAAAGTTTACTTTCAGATATGTCAGACATGCTTAAAACAGCAGTTTATCACGGTACAAGTAACATCACTAAAGAGGCGGGAGGTAAAGAGCTGGTTATAAAGAATACATCTCGCACGGTAGCGCCTACAGTAGTCAACCGTATCGCAAGAACTGGGTTAAAAATTGGCAATGACAGCTTGTTTCGTACTCAGAAGCTAACATCGTATGGAAACATGACGCAAATTAATCTTGAAGTGCCTGACTTATTGACTGACAGACCAAATTACCATGGCATATATAGCTACTGGTCAAGTGGTTGGCAGCGTTGGGCTACGAAACGTGTATTTTTTAACGAAGTGAACAGGAACGGCACGTCTATTTCAATCAATTTAAATTCTCAGTTTCCATTAGTTTCAGGGCAAACGTTTACCTTTTTCTATATGTCATCGAATGATTTTCGTTGGCATAGGTTTCCGGCTCAATTGACATTGGCACCAGGTGAACGAGTTTTGCCAGGATATAGCAGAATTAAAAAGACTGGAGTCAATGAGGTTTTCACAGATGATGGTGAGGGGCGATTTGTAGAAAATGGATATGTTATCGCAACGATTGACTATGACTCAGGAGTGATAACTGAAATTGAGACCATAGATTACAATGGCAGTGTTAGTGATGATTTAGGTGTGATGGTTGTTAAAAGACAGCAGGTAACCAAGAGCCTAAATTTCAACCTAGACATTCCATCCTTCGCGATGAGCAGTTTATACATTAAGTTTGCAACTTCTTCAGGTGTTAATCTGAGCGCCTCAGCTGACGATAATGGAAACATCAGCGGTGAGAATGTTTCTGGCACGGTTACTAGTTCAGGTGATGTAACTCTTACATTTTTGGTTGATGTTTTGCCTGACACGCTAACATATGATGTTGATCAGCTGGAAGAAGTCACGATGCCAACACCGCCTGGCAGTATTGACTATAACAAGTTGCCATCAGGCAGTGTGCCAATCTTTCATGAAGATCATTTGGTTTGCATTCAACATAGAGAGCGAACAGCTCACTCTTCGCTCTCAGTTGGTCAAACGCTAAATGTGCTGGCTGATGCAGATTGGCTAGACATAGTTGATAGCAATGGTAAGTCGTTATACTCATCAAATGACGAGAATTACTCGTATAACAAAGCTACCGGTGTGCTTACTATAAATGTTGGCATTTCGGCATTCTTAGCTCCTTTTGTGGTGACTACAATTCAAGCCGAATTGGTTCAAATCCAGAGCATTAGCGGGCAGACCGCTCAACTATTTACCGAGTTAAGTAGAAGCTACCCCCAAGGCTCGACAGTTTCTAGTGTACAAAGGTTAGGTGATTTGCAGGCCAGAACAGCTGATGAAAGAACGTTGTCCGGTTGGAATAATGATTTTTCAGCAAACGGAGCACAGGCATCAAACTCAGTTAACACAGTTCAATATCCTATTGAAATGAAAAACCAAGGTGCGATCAATCAACGCTGGGCAATTGTGTTCACTTCCAATAGTGAGTTTGAGGTTTTAGGGGAGTCCGTGGGCATTGTTGCAACAGGCAATACCTCGGTTGATTGCATGCCAATGAACCCACTAACTACAGCGCCGTTTTTCAAGTTACCAAAAGAGGCGTTTGGCTCCGGCTTAAATCCGGGAGAAGCGTTTTTGTTTACAACTTACGCTGGCAGTGCGCCAACGATGCTAATTCGCTCGGTTTCACCGGGTCACACAAATATAGAAACAGACAATTCGACAATTGCATTCAGAGGGAGCTTGTGATGCCAAAAGCGGTTACTTTGTATCGATGGGATGATGAAAGCGCGCCACAACTGACATCTGGCACATATAGTGAAATCATAGAGGTTATTGAGGCATGTTTAGTTACTGGTTATGGCTCAAAGCAGCCTTTGGGCTGGACAAAACTATTCACTGAAGCGACTGCATGCTGTTTTCAGAATAAAGGTGCAGGCTGTGTTGTTTTCAGCAGCAATTCAGGCGCAAATGATAACAAAGGCGTCTATTTGCAAGGGGCGCAAAGCGCGACAAGCTCAACTAATTTAGTGCGTGCTGGATGGAAGCAAAGTATCAAAGTCCACACAGGGCATAACGTGAATTGGATGGTGCTTGGCACTGATACAGCTGTATACGTAATTTTCGGTTACATTGCAGCTTACGCGATACAAACCCCTAAATATTTTGTGTCTTGTTTCTTTGGTGATTTGTCTAATGGAATTTCGCAAGACGCCGGTAAATTTGTGGCATTGAGTTCTTTTATGGACGAGGACTTTAGTTTAGAGACAGTGACAACCATTGGCACTCGAACTGGTCGAAACCTAGATTTTTTGAATGACATTGATGGAAATTCGAAAAAAGGCGTGAAGATTTTCGACTCTGATGCTGCTAATTCATTCTCACTTTATGTGCCAGAAGGCCCGCACTTACCAGTCAATACGACATCTGCAAACAGTTTAGGTTCTATATCAAGCAATTCTTTGGTTGCTATAACAATGATTTTCAAAAACTATGAGACTTCAAAAGATAGAGCCGGCGAATGGGTTGTTGCTAGCTCACTTTCGCCAGCCTGCCGGGGGACTTTGCCCGGTATGTACAACACTTTATGTGCTCATCCTAATGACGTTATATGGCCAGCATTTGTAAACTATGGAGGTCAGCAGCACCTAGTGTTGCGAGTCACACAAATTGCCAGAGCATCTAAACTTGTGATCAACACGGAGATGTGGGATGACTAACCTTTTCAAGGGAAACGTTGTTCCCTCAGGGTATCTGAACGTTTCAGGTAGCAGCGTTTCTTTCAATGAGCTCGCAGGTGTTGAGACATCTTTACCCATACCGGTCACGCCATTCGCTACTTATAACGTTCAGCCTGACGGCGGAACGGCTACTCGCTTTCGTATCAGAGAGTTTATGATTGACGGTACCGAGCGCGGGAATAGCTCATATTCTGATGGTGCGTGGACTGAGTATGCGTATATACCTGGTGCTGGCGTTGCGTCTGTTCAAATCTACTACAAGAATACAAGTGATACAGCGACTGGACTTATATTTAAAAAGGCCGGTGTAAAAACAATAGATACAAATGGAAACGTAAATAGTCTTGTTGTATCTAACCTCGTTCCTGTCCACGCGTCGAAACTTTCAATTGATGCTGATCCCAGTGCAGAGCGTCTAATGTTGATTGATAGAAATACGGGAGAGCTTTTACAGCACAGGTTGCTTGATACTCAGTTTTTAACCCTTACACTGCCCTTAAAATACTCTCAAGAGCAATCTATTTCATGTCTAGTTTTCGACAATGAGCTGGTTTATTCAGGTGGGATTATGGATGGTGTTCAGTGTGAATCGGCTGACTTGGCACAATGATATCGATAAAACTTGGCGGTTATTACTCTCGTGAAAAAGCTCATTCACCTATTAAGGTTCGATTTTTAACTGGTGATGTTGAGCGTGTTTTAATGTCGAATTATTTTGATTGCGCTTGGAATGAATCTCAATTAAGCGCGCAGCATATCGATATGCAAACAGATAAGCCCATTAAATTTGAGTCACATAGCGACTTATCACATACATATACAGATGAAATTAGGGGCGGCTGGGAACAGGTATGGCGCGTATCAAGCGTAAATAGCGAAGTGTTTACACTCACTTTTGATAGTAGTAAACCAAGGCTTTCGCTTATAAAATTTGGTTGGAATGAACCTCAAACCAAGCTAAACCAGTATAGAATAGACTATGCTCCTATTTTGCCCACATATGTTTGTAGGTTTATCGATCATCCTGTAAATGGGCATGTAAAGCTTCGTTTAAATGGCAATTTCAACGCCCAATCTGCGAATGTAAAGCTCCGTTTTTCAGTGCCAGAAAAAGTTTGTTTTTGGACTCTTGGTGGCGGGCTTATTCGCTCTGATGATGACATACCAACACTTGATAGAAAAATTCCAATTGAACCGCAATTACAGAGCTCGTATATCATGCAACCGAAAATCACATGCAAAAGAATGTCTGACAATACGGACATCATAATCAGCAGCTTTAGCTATTCGATTGGAAGAGGGCAGTTTTCGGCAACTGGCTCTATCAAGTTTGGTTCAAAAACAGACATGGACCGGGCATTGAATAATGAGTTGCTGGTCTCTATAAATGGATATCAATTCGTGGTGATATGTGAGCAGCCAAACGTATCTTTAAAGTTTGGCAGTAATAGCTATAGTGCTTCAATTCGCAGTCGCTTTGCGCTCTTGTCGGCGCCATACGCAAGACAGTCAAACTATACAAATAGTGTAGATAAAACCTTTGCTGGTTTGTTATCTGACTCATTGGCTAACACCGGATGGTCTTTGAAAAACAAAATGATTGACTTTCCGGTGCCCAAAAATGCATTCAGTTATCGCGAATTGACACCTGCCGGAGCCTTTCTTCGAATCGCACAAAGTGTAGGTGGGATCCTAGATTTTGATGATGTTAAAAAAGAGGTGTCCGTCGTTCCTGAGTGGCCTGTTAACCCATGGAATACTGAAACTGCAGTATGTGATGTTATTTTGAATGAGTCATTGATTCTAGAGCACTCGACTCGTGAAACGATTAATCAAGAAAATAATGCGGTGTTTGTTCGGGGCGAGCAGCAGGGCGTTGCATGCAAAATAAAGCGCCGTGACACTCTGGGTGATCAATATGCCCCTGACATTGTTGATAGTCTAATAACTGACAATCAAGCTGCTAGACAGCGCGGAACATGTGAACTTGCTCGAAGTGGAAACAAAAAAGAATCGACTATTAGAACGAAGCTTCTAACTAATTTACCGCCAATTCGCCCTGGTATGCTTGTTGGCATTCGGTATACGGATTCACTGTACAAAGCTACGTGCGACAGTCTTTCTATTACTGCGTCAGTAAATGCATCCGGCGCAATTACAGTTAATCAAACTATTAAAACGGTGAGTAATGTCTAATGCATTAAATAGATTGAGCGCTGTGTTAAGTAGTAAACAGCGTTCAATAGTTAAAGTTGTTACTGTTAATACTGACGGTACAACTAAAGTTGAACATAGTGATGGTTCACAAAGTACTGTTTTAGGTGACTCGGTTACTAGTGGAAGTGCGTATATTGAGGACGGGCGCATTGTAGGGGCGGCGCCCGATCTGCCTTACTCTGAATTAGAGGTTTAAATAAAAACCGATTCTGAAATATTGTAAACCTTCACGTTATCATTGGTTTTAATGTCAAATTCTGCGGCCTTAATCACTGCCTCTTTAGCGCTTGTATCGAAGCTCAAAGCAACCATTGCACTTTTTCCACCTGAACCGATTCCATATGAATGAAATAGGGGTTCTTCTCTGACCACCTTCGTATTATCTTTCGTTTCATGTACGTAACCATAGATGACATGATCATAAGTCTCATGAGTTCGAAAGTAGCTCACTTCGCCGATATTTTGGGAAAGGTCTCCCCCATTTAGATGGAGCTGCAACTCATGAATATCAACGGTATCTCCAGTTGCAAAAATAAGAGAATCATCGCTCAGCTCACACCACTTATTTGCATCAGAGTTAATGATAATTCCATTTTCAGTAGTTTGAGAGTCGCAAGCGATATGTTCATTTTCGTGGTCATAAAGTATTGTAGTCATTAGCAAGTCTTACTTAACATGTTCGATAGCTTGGTTTTCTGGCGCTGTTTGCCAATCTGGCCAGTCACGTTGCTTATTCAATTGCAATTTTTGCTTTGCAGCGTCTATGACTTGCTCAATCGTGAAGTTTCGGTTTATTGCAGCAATTAGAAACTTGAAAAAAATCATTGCCCATGACTTCCAAATTTCAAGATGATTACAGGTTTTTAAATGGCCTAAGTCCCTTCTAAGTTCATGCCACTGACCTCGATAGTGGTATTTATCATTGTGTATGTTTTCTAGTTTAAGAAACTGGTTAAGCTCAACAGGTGTTGCACCGGCTCTCATTGCCCCATCTAGTGAAAGTAAAACACAGTCAGCCCACTCCGAAAGATCTTCGGGGCTATTCTTTAACTCCTGCAATTCTTTTGTTAAATGGTCGTGCACACCTTTTAATCTTGGGTGAGGACCAAAGGCTTTTAGGCTAAAATCTCTTTGCTCGATTAGTAAGTCTAATAACATGTCTTTTCCTTAAATTTGGCTTTGAACAAAGTTGTACATAGCTCTTGGAGTGCTAACAGTTACTATTGTTTCGCAAACCCCTGTACCACAACTAGTCAGCTCTACTAAGCTGTGACAGCCTGAGCCGTCAATCAGTACACCGTGTCCGTTTCTTGTGTTTTCATGATGTGAGTCCATCGCTTCACACATCTCCTGAAATTCATCAGCGGCAACAAAGTCGCTGTTGTGCACACGTATGTAAGTTTCTGCTAAAGCTATATCTGTAGTTGTGATGTACGATCTGTAGCCTTGGTCATCTTCTTGTTTTTCTTTGTAATCACTAAGCGCTTTGTTAGCTTGCACCAGATGTTCTAGAGAATACCCTTTGAACTCTTCTACATCTTCATTTGTGATAGAACCTATACCCTGCAAAAAAAATGCTATTTTCATTATGCTGGCGTGAATAGGTTTAGCTTGTTCAACTTCCATAATTTAGGTCCTTGTATTTAAATTTATTTTTCAAAACAGTGGCTGTAACGTCTAGATAAATGCTCACGTGAGACACCAATCAATTTAGCGACTTGGGTCTTATTTGCCTTTTCACCAGAATTTGTTAGCGTTGTGATTGCACTCATGATTTTGTTTTCAGTTTTATCTGATCTAACGTGATGTGTGATATATGCGGCTCGTGAAGTGTGATGTATGCCGACATTTCCTTTCTTTAGCTTTTCCGCGCAGGTGGGGTTAATCCATATACACTCAGTCCTTAAACCAGTTCCGCTCCCTGCAGAAATTCTTGATTGCTTGCTTTCTATACGCCACTTAGATAACAAGTCGCTGTACAGCTCGCTAGGGTAGCCACTAAGGACAACAGAGCCGCTTAATTGACTAAGCTTGACCAGGAGGGATTCGTGTTCTGATGCCGTCATTTCATGACGATATACGCCCCCACTACTATTTATTTTTCTAGTGTCTAACATGTAAGGTGGATCGATATAATGCAAAGTGTCAGGTGAATCATGTTTCAGAATGCAATCTATAGCTGGTCGATTTTCTATGTTTACTCCCTGCAAGCGTTCATGTACGAAACGTAATACAGGAGGATATCTTTGCCAACAATGCGATGGCGTGGAGTACTTTCTAGAAGTGCCACATCTAAAACCAGTAGGATGGCCAGACGCCGCCCCAGAACCAAAACCCATAGCTGATCGCACAATCGTCCGCCTGGCGCGCTCGATAGGATCTTCTACGAACTCATAAGCCAACTTAAATTCATCTCGGCTATAAGGTGTTAAGGTGCAGAGGTTTATTAATTGAGCTGCATCTTCCTTGTTTCTCAAAACCTGAAACAGATTAAAAATATCTTGGTCTAGGTCGTTGTATACTTCGCCATGACTTCTCTTTTTTCTTAGCAATACAGATGCTGCTCCACCAAATGGTTCAACATAAGTTTTATGTTCTGGGAAAAAGCTATACAACCACTTGGACAATCGATACTTGCCGCCGTGATATCTAAGTAACGGAGTGTGCATTTTAAATTTTCCAACTAATTCAATTGATTCATATAGCGTGTTATTTCGCTACCAATCCATTGACCTACTGGTCTAGGTACACCGTTCCCGATCTGCTTATAAGCAGAGGTGTTAGAGACTGGAAACCTGAAACCATCATCAAGGCCTTGCAATCGCGCCCACTCACGCACAGAATAGGGCCTCACTCCCATTGGGTAGCGTTTATCTACTACAAGGCGCGTTG
Organism: Pseudoalteromonas obscura; assembly: GCF_030135505.1. NCBI lineage: Bacteria > Pseudomonadati > Pseudomonadota > Gammaproteobacteria > Alteromonadales > Pseudoalteromonadaceae > Pseudoalteromonas > Pseudoalteromonas obscura. The sequence continues at coordinate 184,525 of NZ_JASJUT010000002.1, read as the reverse complement.
ATTTATCCTTGGCGTAATGTGCTACGCATGTTGGTGCTATGTCGCCTTTAGCTGGATCGCTAATGATTGGTAAATCGCGGTACTCGCCATTCATGCGTGCAGTAATGGCTTTTGGTAATGTGACTTGAGGATCACTTTCAAGTACAGCTGACAGTGGTAATGGTCTTGTATTTTTTGGTGGGCGAATTGAAAAGCTACGCCTGGTGCCGACTATAATTAACCGATCTCGTCTTTGTGGTAGCCACGTAGTCGCTTGAATTGGGCAAAACACTTGTACATAGTAATCTGGCATTTTCGTCATTGCTTCCATTACTAGCGGAAAAGCTTTCATGCCAGGCACATTTTCAACTACATAAAACTCTGGTCTAGCTATGGCTAGGTGCCGCAATGCGTGTAAGAAAAGCTCATCGCCTGTGCGCGTGCCGTGAATGTCGGCAATGGTTGAGTATTTAGTACATGGATAGGTGAATACCATGCCGTGGCAAGTGTCTTGTTCTAGTACCAGCTCTTCAGCTATATCACAGTGCTTAATGTGATCACCAAAGTTGTGCTCGTAGGTTTTTACTGCGTCTTTGTCTAACTCAAATGCTTGATTGATACTAATACCTGCATCTAATAAGCCGCTATCAAATAGCCCCGCACCACAAAAATAACTATTGATACTTATCTGCATTGAATCATTTCCTTGAATGTTTACCGTGTAAACAAATTTAGCAAAACAAGTTTACCGTGTAAACATTTTATCTATTATTTTGTTTACACGGTAAATTGATATAGGATTAAGTCAGTTTGAATATAGAGTTAGAAGCAATGGCGCAGAGTAAAGATGAGCGAAAAGCCTCAATTGCAGCAGCTAGAAAAGCACATCATGAAGCACAGAAAAAAGAAAAGAAGCGTCTTGATGCGTATGTAGAGCCAACTACCAAAGATGGGCTTAAAGAGATCAAGGCTAGCTTTAGTGAGGTAAAAAACGAAGGTCAGGCGATAGATAAGGCAGTGCAGTTAGCTCTTACATTAGTTGATAAGGATTAATGATGAAATATTTACTAGCAATCGCATTACTATTAAGTGCCGCTGCATTAGCAAGGGGTACTGTTAACACAACAATGTTAAAGAGCGAGGCTGATTTTGTGGAGTTTCACTGCCGTGGTGAGATTGAACATCGGCTACCTGACAAAACACGCATTGATTGTCTAAACGATGAATATGCTATTGAGTATGATTTTGCTAAAAAGTGGGCCGAGGCAATAGGGCAATCATTGTATTATTCGGCAATGACGGGTAAAAAGGCAGGTATTGTTTTAATCGTAAACTCAAAAACAAAAGAACGTTATCTACGACGCATTGAAAAAACCATTGAAGACAAGGAGCTAAATGTTACAGTATGGACAGTTAATCAGGGCGATCACAACCCGCCTAAAAAGTTTATGTAAAGGAGTTTGAATTGAAAAAAGTAGCTATTACCGCAATCCTATTTGCAATGAGTATTTGTCAAGCACACGCAAACAGCGGTGGCATCATCATTTACCCTGTTTAAGGGGATTGGTATTTATTAAAGGATTAACTATGAAATATGTTTTTTTAGCTATCTTGGCGTTATTGTTTGCAGCATCCGCTAGTGCAGCCGGCGGTGGCGCAGGGGTTTGGCCTAAGCACATAACAAGTTTATGTGGCTCTGGACCAGGTAACATTCCCGATCCGCCTAAAGCAGCTTAAAGAAAGGCGCAGAGGGTTATCAATTCTCTGCGCTAACCGCTGGCATATGCGCAACGGAGAAACACTTTAGAACCTAACCGCCAAATCAGGCTCATGTCTATATTATCAAAATGCCACTTGCGTTTGAAGTGTACTAGAGTGCCAATTTCTAACTGCCTTTTTTCGATTGGCCCGCTTTCCAATGTTTACCTCGTCAAATCCAGTAATTGATATGGTTTCAAACTCGGCGCATTAAAATTTACAGTGAAATTTTACCTTCAACCAAATTAAAGGCTGACGTCATGTGACCATCTAACTCACCAGACATATCGCCAAAGAAACAGATTTTTGTATTGGCTCTGTTCTTTTTTAATACTTTTTTTATTTTAGATCGAAGAGGGGTCTGCCCTATTTTCAATTCCTGCAACTTGATTGAATCATTATTACCTAGAGGTAGGTTTATTAACCCTTCTAAAGCTGCTTGCCCCAAAAGAGTAAATGCGGGTTCATTGTTTACTATAGAGCCTCCAGACCAACAGCAGTAATACTTTTTATTATTGTAATTCACCTCAAAAACCATTGGGTTAATAGCAACATCTATATCTATTCCCATTGTTTTTCTAAGCTCTGCTTCTGTATCAGGATTTGAGATAGCGCCTTCAATTAGTTTTGTTTCTATTTTTAACACTGTGCACTCCTTACATTAATCTGTATGTTATTTGTCCATTTTCATTTGGCGGAATTTAAAATAGTACATAACGGAAAAATCGTCAAGTCTCTGTTTTTAAAGAGGTAAAATATACAAAAGTACAAATATACATTTGTACTTTTGTATATTTATAATTTTTATAAAAATGTTGTACACCGAGCAATCGTCTAGCGCTATCTTGGTTCTGAAACTAATGATGAAAAGAGGAATCAAATGAAAGAATCATATGAATTTAGAGCTAGAAAAGCACTACACAAAGAGTTCGGTTCAAATTACGTAGACCGTAAAGTAACCCCAATGCAAATTTCACAGCTATGGTCTTTCTTAGCTGGTATTGGACCTACCCCGAATCAACTAGCGCAGTTGGTAAATAATGGTCCAGTTAGCAAAGAGCTACTGCAAACGATATTCGACAAACTGAATATTTGTGATGTTGTCTAAATGCCAAAAACATAGTTTGTGGAGGTGTCGCCACTTTGCATTGAGCTACCCGAAGCCGCGCTTAACTGCTGCTATTTAATGAGCAATGAACGATTCATTGAAGCAAAAATGTAAACCTAATAACTTTGTTTGCAATGTAGCAAAAGGTGAAGAAATTCTTAGAAAATAAAATTTAATGGTGGTTGTAGTACCATTTGTGTTTTGGGTAACTTAAACAATAACAATACCTTGCGAAAAAAATAGCAACATTGAGGGGGTGGTGAGCTATGCTCGTGGGGGTTCAAGTCCCCCCATTCGCACCAAATATTAAACCCGTAGCTATTTAGTTACGGGTTTTTTCATGTTTGGATCTGTATGTGTTGTAATCGAGTTCCTCAAATATCGTATTTTAGAATGTCACCCACGTTGTGAATAAAACCCTTTATACACTGTCATAAAATTTATCAACTCTTATCAAAATTGACATTAAGCACCTCAATCGCAGCTCTTAGGTCGAGTGCTGTAGCTAGTAGCAAGCCTTTTGTCGATCCAGTAAACACAGCTCAGCCCCACATAGCTAGTGTCCGGTGAATATAAGTAAAGTACTATGTATTGGTTTGCGCACTTAGAGCACGTAATTAGAGATGAAGCGCTTAGTCGCATTGCGTTGGCAATAGGTTTAATACGAGGGTCGCGAAGTGGCACTATTAGCTTTTAGCGGGGGTCTGTGATTAGTCAAAAAAAGGTTGCCTGCTTCATGTATGGCTAACATGGCGCAGGCAGCCAGCAGTATGCAAATTGAATCGTTTAAGTCGCGTTGTTATTCAAAAGCACCTTAGCAATCCACTTTGCGTTGTCACCTCTTAGTATACTGAAGTGATCGCCCTGTAGTTTAGTGGTGGCAATATTGGACGCATGCCTGTCCAAGTAAGCGATATATTTGTTTTGGTCAGCGGGGCTTTGCGTCGCTAAAATGAGCTGCGTACGACCCAACTCCCAATTTGGCTGGTACTCAATATGTAACCGTGATTGCAAATTATACAGCGACTTCAAATGTTCCGCGACTTCAATCGAGTCGATATTTTCATTCAATGTGGCAGCATCAACAAACCTAGCAGGATGAATATAGGTATCTAACATGATGAGTTCAACTTGGTATCCCGAGTCAATTAACCTAGCAGCTAATTCTAATGCGAGTACACCACCATAAGAGTGGCCAACAAGTTTAACTTTATTTAAATCACGTTCAGCGATTGCGTTAGCAAACGCTTCCACATTCTCTGTAATACTTGTGAATGGCTTTTCACCTGAAATAAGACCCTTATGCCTAAAGACTCCAATTTCGCCTTCAAAATCCTTCATGTGCTGCATAATGTCGATAAAATCTTTATCTGTACTGGCAACACCTGGAATGAAGTAACACCCCATTGTTGGAGAGCCCTCTTTATCCGTTAGCTGAAGAAGTGGTTGATCCAAAAGGTGTGTTGAACAGAGAGAGTCAATTAGCTCGGCTTGAGTCTTGATAGTATTAAACTCAAATACTTGAGACAAGCTCACTGGTTTTTGCAATACCGTGTGAATTTTAGAAATGAGTTTAACAGCAAGTAATGAGTGCCCACCAATTGCAAAAAAGCTTGAGCCAATACTTAACGCATCAATATGGGTGTCTAGTACCTCAGCCCAAATTTTTGTGAGGGTAATTTCAGCTTCGGTGCTCGGTGCTTCGCACTGCTCAGCGCTTGTTTCAAAGGTAATGGTTGGCAATGCATTTTTATCTATTTTACCGTTCGCAGTTAAAGGCCATTCAGATACGATCACAACCTTATGCGGCAGCATGTAATCTGGTAGCGCAGCTTTTAAACTTTGCTGAATTGTTTGTTCTAGTTCGGACGAGTTGGTAGTAACCAGCTGGCTTTCTGCTTTGACATAAGCGACTAAATACTGATTGTGGTTAAGTTCAGTGATGGTCACAAGTGCAGAGTCAATCACTGGAACTTGCGCAATTTGCGACTCTATTTCGCCAAGCTCTACCCTAAAGCCGCGAATTTTGACTTGGCTGTCTTGTCGGCCGACAAAATGCACGGTGCCATCTTCTAAAAAGTATCCAAGATCTCCGGTTCTATACAGCAACTCAGAGCTTTGCTTATTTTGAGGGTCATGATAAGGGTTTGGTACAAACTTCTCTTTGGTTAAGTCTAAGCGCTGCCAATACCCTTTTGCTAATCCAGGACCACCAATGTAAAGTTCACCAATACTGCCAATAGGAGTAGGCAAGAGATAGGGGTCTAAAACTAACAACTGATAGTTCGGGTTTGCTTTTCCAATAGGAATGTTGAGCGCTTGGGCATCTTTAGGTGAGGTTACATAGCTTGATGCAGTGACGGTTGCTTCTGTCGGTCCATAGGTATTGATAAGAGCAGTGTTATTCCCTAATTTTTGATAGTGATTTTTAACCGTTGTTGCAGTGAGCGCTTCACCACCGACAATAACTTTTTGCAAACTATGTACAGGTACAGCAAGCTCATCTGAGGTGGTTTGCGCCCAAAAAGCGGTGGGTAAGCTAGCGATGGTGATACTATGCTGATTACAAAATTGTATGAAGTGGTCAAAGCTATAAGCTGATTGCTCATTCCTTAATACCAGCTGTGCACCAATACACAAGCTAGCACACAATTCTTCAATGAAGATATCAAATGAGATGTTTGAAAATTGTAAAACAACGTCATTGTCACTGACTTGATATACCGTTTTGATATGCTCTTGGTAATTGAGCAAGGCACTGTGTGCTACCATTACGCCTTTTGGTTGACCTGTTGAACCAGAGGTATAGATGATGTAAGCCGTGCTTGATGCGCACAGCGCAAGCTGATCTTTCGCTATGTTTTCGGTTGCATAGCGGCTCAGTACGCCAGTTTGATTAATAAGGTGGTCTAAGTCTATTTTATCGACAGGATTTTGTTCTAATGTCTTGTTGCCACTGCCTTGAGTGAGTACCAGTTTTAACAGGGCATCATCAAGCATATACTCAATTCGGGACAAAGGGTATGCAGGATCTATTGGCACAAACCCGCCGCCAGTTTTTAAGATTGCAATTACACCGATCACCATTTCAATGCTGCGATCTGCACAAAGGCCAACCAGAGTCTCGGCAGACACGTCGAATTTATCTCTGATGTATCGAGCAAGTTGATTTGCTTGTGCATTGATCTGCGCATAGGTTAGCTCAGTGTCACTGCTTACAAGCGCGACTTTGTCAGGCTTTTCATGGGCCATTTTCTCAATGAGTTCGTGGATACATTGACTGTCGTTAAATGATCGGCCTATACCGTAAGAGAGATGCAACAGCTGATTTTTTTCTTCGTTGCTGTAAGCTGGCAATGTCAGAGGTGGAGCCCCTTTGATGTCGGCAAAGCTTTCAGATAAATTCTCCATAAGCGTACACAGGTGATCACTCATCTTTTGAACTCTTTGTTGAGTAAATAGACTTGAGTTATATTGCCAATGCACCTTGATACCAGTTTCACAAATGGCAAAGTCGACTTCCAGATCAAATTTGGCTAGCCCTTGTTGCGCAGTTAACAGTTCAAAGTGCGTATCGCCGTGTTCCTCTGTGGGCTGCAGCGCATTATTCATTTGCCCAAACTCTGAATTTATGGTGACCATAATTTGAAAGATTGGGGTGACTTGCGTAGAGCGTGACTCTGATAAGTGTTCAACCAATTGTTCAAAAGGTATATCTTGGTGTTTTTGTGAATTTAGGTGGACTTCACGTAGATGGTTAAAAAAGTCCTGCCAGTTTGCTTGTTCAGTATTCACTCTTAGTACGAGTGTATTGACAAATAGTCCGACAAGTGGTGCCAGCTCTGCTTTCAATCTATTCGCGGTTGGTGTGCCGACGATGATGTCATGAGAGTTACTGTGTTTGGTGATGATAAGTGAGAGTAAACCATGCATCAACATGAATGGTGTTAACTTGGCATCCTTCGCGATGGCTAACAATTGAGCTGATGGCTTTTCACCAAGCGCTAACTCAACCACCGCCGCAGGGTTTGTCTGGTTTTGAGATCTCGGTTGGCAAAGTGGCAACGCGTGTGTAGCAGGCGCATCTTGTAAGTTATCCAGCCAGTAGTGAAGTTGCTGCTTTAGCCTTGAATCATCCAAATGTGCTCTTTGCCAAAGTGCAAAGTCGGCATATTGAATAGACAAATCTTCGAGCGGAGATGGCTGAGCTTGTTTATATGCAGAGTATAGGGCTGTAAATTCTCTAGTGATAACCTCCATCGACCAGCCATCAGACGCAATATGGTGCATGTTGTAAATCAGTATACTTTTGCTTTCGGTGAGCTTTACGATATGCGCGCGTAGCATCAAATCTGAGGCTAAATCAAAAGGTCTCGAAAATTCAGCATCGAGTTTCTCATTTAGTTTCTGTGTTTGAAGCGCCGTGGAAGAGGTTGTTAGATCTGTAACCTCAATTTTAAAGTCAACCTGCTCTGCCGGTCGCACTTTTTGCTTAATTTCGCCGTCTTGTTCATGGTACGTTGTCCGAATAATTTCGTGGCGTCTGACAATTTCGCTAAAGGCGTGCTGGAGAGCCCCCAAATCTACCCCACCTTCGATATTAAAGGCGACAGGCATGTTATATTCTGCAGAGCCGCTTTGCAGCTTATCCATAAACCACATACGTTGTTGTGCATAGGAGACGGGGAGCAGCTCTGAGGAATGCTCTCTGGGCACTAGAGGAACTGTGTTGCTTGCTTCGGCGTTACTGGCGTCAATTTGCAGTGCTAAATGCTCTAAATTTTGAGCATTGAACACTTGCTCTACAGAGATGTCGATACCAAAGGCTTGAGATATTTCAGCGACGAGCCGAATACAAAGCAGTGAATGTCCGCCCAGCTCAAAGAAATTGGCATCAATGCCAATAGTTGTAGCGTCAACGCCTAATAATTCGGCCCATATCTTTGCAATGCCTTTTTCTGTTGCTGTGCGCGCTGGTATGGTCGCGGCTGGTGTGTGCGTATCTGGGGCAGGGAGTGCGCGTTTGTCTATTTTTCCATTCGCCGTCATAGGCCAATTGTCGACAACGATAAACGTACTAGGCACCATGTAGCTTGGTAACTTATCGACAAGACCTTTCTTAATGTCGGCCAATTCGGTATCAGAGCATTCACTTTGCACTGTATCGCACAGCTGCATATAAGCCGCAAGTTTCACTGTTTTGCCACTATTGAAAGTGATGACTAACGCAGATGTTACTTTGTGATGCTCTACCAGTTTGCTTTCTATTTCGCCCAGTTCAATGCGAAAGCCGCGAATTTTAACTTGGTCATCTGTTCTACCAACATATTCAAGTGTGTGGTCAGGCAGGTATCGAACTAGGTCTCCTGTTTTATATAAGCGGTCCGATGCACTTGATGTTCTCGATGATATAAAAGGGTTTACAATAAATTTTTGTGCGGTCAACTCTGGTTTGTTGATATACCCTGTGGCAAGTCCATCACCACCTACACATAGTTCGCCAATAGCGCCATGAGGCGTTAAATTGTTATACTTATCAAGTATATAAATTTCATCGCAATGTAGCCGTTTGCCAATTGGGATGACTTTAGAACGCAGCGGAAACTCAAATTTGTGGGATGTTGTAAACGTCGTATTTTCCGTTGGGCCATATGCGTTGGTAAGCTGTAAGTGCGCGAGCTTTTTCTGAGCAAGCTTTACTGTCGCCAGATCTAACGCCTCGCCTCCTACAATTAGCTGTTGTAGGGAGTCGAGCCTATCATCGAGCAATAACCACTCTTTAAAAAATGCAGTGGTTAGGAACATGGAGTTGACCTGATGTTTATCTATGGTGGCGTTGAGCTGTTGTGGAGTGAGGATATTATCTGGGTATAATATAACCTTACCGCCGTTGAGTAATGGTCCCCAAACTTCTAGTGTCGCCGCATCGAAAGCGATATTTGCGGTATGTATCATCACTGTACTGCTATCCAATTGCATAAAGTTTGGATTGGTGATCAGTCTAATGATGCCGAGGTGTGGTACTTCAACCCCTTTGGGTTTGCCCGTGGAGCCTGATGTGTAAATAATGTAGGCTGGAGTTTGTGCATCTGGCGCAATGGGCGAGAGAAGCTCGTTATCTTGGTCTATCTCGGTATTATCGAGTGAGCTGATTGCTTCTGATAGATTGCATATTGCACCATGCCAGTTGGCAATATCGAGGTCGTTTTTGGTGTGCTTTAGAATAAGCTGGGGCGACGCATCTTGGAGAATGTGTGCTAACCGCGTGGCAGGAGAGTTAATTTCCATGGGCACATAAGAGCAACCTGCTTTTAAAATCGCCAGCATACCAATGACCATTTCTATTGAGCGTTCAGCAAACAATCCTATTGGGCTATTATCCTCGAGTTTATGATTTTTAATTAGTAGTTTAGCTAAGCCGGTTGCCTTGTCGTTGAGCGCTTTGTAGGTAATGGAGTGCGCTTCAAATACGACAGCGACGCGATTCGGATTTAAGTTTGCCTGCTGGTCAAGGAGTGTACATACACTGTGTGATTGTGTGTATTCAATCTCTCTGACATTCAAAGCGTTAATTAATAGTGCTTGTTCGCTTTGTGGTAAGAGCGCCAGATCTGATATCTTGGTTGTAGCTGGGTGAGTGATATTAGAAAAACTTTCGAGCAGCACTTGCAAGTGGGTATGAAGTTTTTCAATGTACGACTGTTTGTAGATGCTTGGGTCATACTGCCAGCTTATATCAACGCCATTGTCGCTGATATTTAGCGAGATATGCAGCTCGAATTGAGCGGGGGTACCTTCAGACTCAAAAACGGTTGCGTCGACATCTGCCAATGCAGAGTGGTTAAGCGTTTGCTGATCGTTTAATCCGTACTCAGTATTACTGGTAAACATGATCTGAAAAAGCGGGTTGTACCCGCCATCTCTTGGCACTTTTAGTCGGTCAACCAGCTGGTCATAGGGCATTTCCTGATATTGTTGAGCTGATAGGTGAACCTTTCTCAGTGCAGCAAAGTAGTCACCTAACATGTTGATGCTTGTGTCCACTCGCAAAATGAGAGTATTGACAAAAAAGCCAATGAGCGGTTGCAGTTGTGCTTGTGAGCGGTTGGCGATTGGCGTGCCTACGACAATATCATCACTGTTAGAGTGTTTTGACATGGCAATGGAGAAAATGCCATGCATTAGCATAAATGGTGTGACATTTAGGTCTTTCGCAAGCTTTAAAAGCTTACTGGCGCAATCGGCATGGAGCGAACCTGAAACGGTTTGTGCTTGACGTGCATTATCTTCTACGGTCACAGGTTCACGGTGCAAGCCATGTATTAATGGAATATCGCTTAATTGCTGTTGCCAGTATTTAAATTGTTGATCAAGGCTAGGTGCATGCTCATGTTGCCATACTGCATAGTCGCTATACTGAATATCCAATGGAGGAAGCGGATTTGAGAGTCCAGTTTTAAATGCATCGTATAGTGCAAAAAACTCTTTGATAAGCACTTCGATAGACCAACCATCCGATGAAATATGATGCATATTTAAGATGAGAATACCGCTGGCTTGGCTGGTATGTATGTAACTTACACGCAGCATTAGGTCTTTGCTTAAGTCAAATGGTGTGTACATATTTCGCTGCACAATATCGGCCAGATCAGTGTCCGTTTGCGCTGAGCTTAATGTCGTTTCGTCAATGGCAAAATTGAATTCAGATAAAGGTTTAACCTGCTGATAAGCGGTGCCGTTATCATTGATATAGTTGGTTCTCAATATCTCATGTCGGCTTACAATGCAGGAAAAAGCACGTTTAACCAGAGCTAAGTCGAGTACGCCTGAAATTTCAAAGGCAATGGGCATGTTGTACTCAGGAGAGCCTTGTTTAAGCTGATCGATAAACCAAAGTCGTTGTTGTGCGAAAGACAAAGGCAGTTTATTTCCTTTGTCCTTTACTGCCTCAATTTGTTCTTGAGCGTCCTGCGAAGCCGTCATGGCGGCTAATTTTTGCAGGTAGGCTGTCAGATCAACTTTGTTTTCTTTAATTGTTTTCGATAACTCAGGTGTAATGGCACCCTTGGGTGCCTTTGCGCGTAGTTTTGTCTCTTCATCTAAATACAAAGTGATGTCGAGTGATGCCAGCTTTTGCAGCAGTGCAGGAATATTTTTTTTAGAATTCGACATCTTCAAACTCCGTTTCTTCTAATTCATTGAGCTTGTTTTGTGCATCCAAGTTCAGTTTTAAAGAGTCGCAAATTTGTGCGAGTTCCCTAAGCTCTGAGACTTCATAAAGACCTTGCAGCTCCAGCTTGAGACCGAGTTCCTGCTCTATACGACTCAGTAGACGGATCACAAGTATTGAGTGTCCACCTAACTCAAAGAAACCGTTATGAATACTGATTTTTTGCGCTTCAATTTTGAGTAGCTCAGCCCAAATATTGACTAGTGTATGCTCTGTGTCTGTTTGAGGTGCGACGTATTCTACTTCGATACTTTGCTGTGGCTGAGCTAATGCCTTTCTATCCAATTTACCATTAGGGGTCAAAGGCCACTCATCGACTATCATCAAGACACTTGGCACCATATAATCAGGCAGTACACTATTAAGTGTTGATTTCAATCCACTGAGATAGTTGCTTTGATCTCCCTCGTTTAACGCATTGGTTGGTTTTACATACGCCACAAGCTGTTGGCTGCCCGCAAGTTCCGTTGCTACAACCAGAGATGAATCCACCCTAGGTTGCTGAGATAATTGTGCTTCAATCTCGCCGAGTTCAATCCTAAAACCTCTTATCTTAACTTGGTGGTCTATGCGGGCAATAAACTCTAAGTTACCGTCTGGTAAATAACGAACCAAATCACCAGTCCGGTATAGCCGTTTGGAGCTATTTGGATTGCTCGCATCGAAATACGGATTGTCAATAAAGCGCTCTGCTGTTAACTCTGGGCGATTGAGATAGCCGCGAGCCAAACCGGCACCGCCGATGAATAATTCTCCAGCTACACCATGTGGGGTCATGTTTAGAAACTTATCCAACACCATAAGTTGAATATTATCAATGGGCTTTCCTATTGGTACTCCGTGACTGATATCTCCATTGCAGTTCCAGTAACTTACATCAATTGCAGCTTCTGTTGGGCCATATAAATTGTGTAGTTCTGTATTTGGTAATGCTTGTCGTACCCCTTCTACGTGGCTCACTTGTAATGCTTCACCGCTACAAAAGACTTGTTTCAAATTAGTACAGAGTTTGAACTCTTCATTTTCGAGCATGGCTCCTAGCATAGAAGGTACAAAGTGAAGTTTCGTAATTGCACTGCGCTGAATAAGCTCACATAGGTAAATAGAGTCCTTATGCCCTTCTGGTTTTGCAATGACTAACCGTCCACCGTATGACAGTGGCCACACAAACTCCCATACCGATACATCAAAGCTATATGGTGTTTTCTGGAGTACAGTATCGTCGACAGTCATATTGTACCGGGTTTGCATCCAGTGAATTCGGTTTACCAACGCTTGATGCTCTACCATGACACCTTTAGGCTTACCAGTAGAGCCAGACGTATATATGACATATGCCAAGTGAGTTGAGGTTAGGCCCTGTGCCGTAAGATCGACATTTGTAGTGGGGAATTGAGCGAAATATGAATTGTTCTTCATATCGATGAGTGTACCTGTATAGATCTCATGCAGTACCACAGATGTATTATTCTCGCTCAGCACAACATCTAAGGACGCATCATCAAGCATATAGCTTAAGCGCGCTTGTGGGTAACTTGGCTCTAAAGGTACATATGCACCCCCGGCTTTAAGTATAGCGAGTATACCGATGACCATTTCTAGTGAACGCTCGATACATAGACCTACCAATGTATCTGGCTTAACATCGTGTTGAGTAACTAAACAGTGCGCTAACTGGTTTGCTCGTGCATTCAGTTCACCATAGGTCAGCTGCTCATTTTCAAACACAATCGCGATATTATCAGGGTGCGCTGTTGCTTGATGCTCGAATAACTCGTGGATACATAGATCCGATGGGTAATCTGAAGCAGTATCGTTTAGAGCGTGTAGCAAGAAGTCAGCTTCCTCTTGGTTAAGCATAGGTAACTTCGAAGGACACAGTTGTGTATCTGTTGCACAAGATTGTGCACTTACAGCTAACACCATTTGCTCTAGGTGGCCCATAAATTGTGTGATAAATGCTTTGTCAAACAAGTGACAGTCAAAGGTGCAGCTTAAATCTATTCCGCCATTGGTAATTCGAAAATCAACATGAAGGTCAAACTTTTCATGAATTACATTTGAAGAGTAAGGCTTGAGCTCTATGCCTGGTAATGTGAAATTTTCCTCGTTGGAGCTGATGCCATACTCTGTATTGGTTGTCATCATAATTTGGAAAAGTGGCGCATGGCTGGTACTTCGAGTGACATTTAAGCTTTCAACTAACTGTTCAAACGGAACATCCTGGTTTTCTTGCGCCTCTAAATGTGTGGTTTTCACATGCTGTAGGTATTTTGCGATAGAGCCTTGCTCGACGTCTAGGCGCAAAACCAGGTTGTTGATAAACATACCAATTAAATTGTCCACTTCCGTATGAAGGCGATTGGCGACAGGTACACCTATCACAATGTCATTGGTGCCGCAGTAGCGGGCGAGCAACAGTGCAAAAATACCATGGCAGAGCATAAATTGCGTAACCCCATGTTTTTTTGCCATAGTTTGTAGTTGATGCGCCGCGTGCTCTGGCAAACTGAGTTTTACAAGGTCGCCCTCGTACTGTTTGATGTTGGGGCGTGGATATTGTGTCGGCAAATTATGCACTTCCGGCAAATCTACCAATTGTTGTTGCCAATAGGTCAATTGCGACTCAAGCATTGCTTCATTTAAATAGCTTCGCTGCCAATGGGCATAATCGGCATATTGAATGTCGAGCGCTGGTAGAGGGTTGGTTTGCCCTGCATGAAAAGCACTATACAGCGTCACGAATTCTTTAGTAAATACCTCTAAAGACCAGCCATCTGAGGCAATATGGTGCATATTTACAGTCAGCACACCTTCATGCTCACCAGTCTTAATATATTTGGTTCGAAGCATTAAGTCGCAGGCTAGGTCAAATGGAGTTCGTATCTCTTGCTCTACCAATTGTTGTATTTGGGCAGTCTGATCTGCACCGTCTGTGATGGCAAGGTCAATGACCGTGGTTGCAAAAGACACATTTTTTGCGCTCTTGATGTGCTGCGTGACTTCGCCATCTGTATTGATAAAATTGGTGCGCAAAACTTCGTGACGGTCCACAATTGTCTGGAACACGAGATTGAGCAGCGGTAAGTCTAAGTCACCATGGAGCTCGAAAATAATCGGCATATTATATTCTGGCGTCCCCCCTTGCAGCGAGTCCAGAAACCATAGTCGTTGCTGTGAATACGATAGGGGGAGGTATTTGCCTGTACGCTCAACGGGAAGGATTGGCGGGCGCTCAACACGGTTACTCTGTGTATCAATAATGTTAGCCAGCGCGGTTAAGGTTGGCGATTGAAACACATCTTTTATGGCGACTTCACAATCAAGCTGAGTACGAATTTCTGAGGTGAGACGGACTGCTAATAAAGAATGCCCACCCAATGAAAAGAAACTAGATTCTCGGCCAATTGAATTTTTTGGCACGCCTAATAGCTCTGTCCATATCACTGCCAGTGTTTGTTCTGTGATAGTTTCTGGAGGCGAAATACCTTCATCATCTACCACATCGTCATAGGCAGGAAGCCTTTTTTTATCGGTTTTACCATTGGTAGTCAGGGGCCAGTTTTCGACCACGATAAATCTGTTTGGGATCATGTATTCTGGCAGCTTTTGAGATAACTCAGCTTTTAATTCAGGGATATCTATAGTTGCTTTTGGCAAAATATAGGCGACCAGCATCTCACGGTCTTCAATCGCAATCACGCAAGATTTAGCAATCTTACTACAGTTAGTTATTTGACTCTCAACCGCACCAATTTCTATTCTAAACCCGCGTATTTTAACTTGCTCATCCTTTCTGCCGATATATTCTAATTCACCATTGTCCAGCCAGCGAACGAGATCACCACTGCGGTATAACAATGGAGAAGTATCGCCAGGGAAGGTGTTAGGGATGAAGCTTTGCTTGGTAAGCGCTGCATTGTTTAAATACCCTTTACCGACACATTCACCGCCAATAAATAACTCGCCGATAGCACCGTCTGGTACCAATTCACCGTTGTGATCTACGACATAGCAGTGTGTATTAGAAATAGGGGCTCCGATTGCGATACTTTCTGGCCACTCATCTACTTCGCTGGTCAGCACGGTCGACGTACATACGTGCGTTTCTGATGGACCATATTGATTCACAAGCCTGATATTGGGATGGCGTTTAAAGAATGTACGGATCTCAGGCGTGATGACTAACAGTGCCGCGGTAGAAATAACAACTTCAAGTGATGGGAACAGAAGCTGCCTTTCGTTGCTGTAACTGGCTAGTGTTTGCAGCATAGAGTAAGGCAAATTAGCGAGGCTAATATTTGCTGATTGGAGCTTTGTCGCTATTTCTTCAACGTCAAACTGTTCAGTTTCAGTAACCAATTGCAATGAACCGCCTTGCAACAAGGCTAAAAATATATCGGTAAAACTCATATCAAAGCCAATCGATGAAAACTGCAAAACAGTATGTGGCTTAGCTATTTCTTGGCAGTTTTCCTGCATCGCATAAATAAGGTTTACCAAAGGTTTGTGGTGCATGCCGATCAATTTAGGCTTACCTGTTGACCCCGACGTTGTGAGTGCGTAAGCAAGGGATTGCTCGTTTACAGAAACTTCGAGATCGGGTACTTCTTGAACCCAGTCAATTTTGTCCAAGTGAATAATATCAATATTGGCAGTGTCGTTTAGCGCCTGTGCATTGACAGAGCTGGAGAGAATGAGCCCTACATTTGCATCTTCTACACGCTCAACAATAATCTTATCGCTGTGTTTAATGTCCAGAGCCAAATACCCACAGCCAGCTTTTAATATGCCAAGAAGCCCAGCTATCATTTCCACAGAGCGCTCAATGTATAAGCCGACGAGTGGATTAACCATTGCTTTTTTATAAGCCAGGATCTGGTGTGCGATAATATTGGCTTTGTGATTCAACTCTCGGTAGCTGGTGGCACCTTGATTGGTGATAACGGCACATGCATCAGGCGTTAGCTCTGTTTGTTGTTCAAATATTTGGTGTAGGCACTGCGGTGTTTCCCTAGCTATTGTCGAGCCAGCAGCCTTATCAAGTAGCTTGTCGATTTCTGTATTTGACAACATAGCGATGTCGGCAAGTGCTACTTGGCCGGTAGATTGTTCTCCCAAATTGCTAATAGCAGTAAGCACATTGCACAGGTGTTCTACAAGCAGCTGAATTTGCGATTCACCAAAAAGAGCTTCGTCATATGTCCAATCAATGAAAAGACCTTTGTTTGTGAAGCTCACATCAATATCCATATCAAATTTTGATGTCGATTCGGCTAAATCGAGTGGTTCAATATCAATACCCGGCAGCTCATATTTGACATCACTTTGCAGTTTGTAGTCCGTCATTGTAGTGAGCATTATTTGAATGAGTGGGGAGTGGCTGGTACTGCGCTCCAGTTTTAAATGTTCAACCAATTGATCAAAAGGAACATCCTGATTCGATTGCGCTTCTAAGTGGACTTCCCTTACGTGTTCAAAATAGGCTGCCAAATTGGTGTGATTGGTATTCAATCGTAGTGCGAGAGAATTGACAAAAAAACCAATTAACGGCTCAAGACCAGCGACCAGTCGATTGGCTACGGGTGTACCTATAACAATATCTTGCGAGTTACTGTGTTTTGATATGACCAAGGCCAATGTTGCGTGAATGAGCATAAATGGCGTTAGCTGAAAGTCATTTGCTATTTTTTGTAGTTTAGTGGCAATGTCTAACGAGAGAGTTTCGCTCACAGTTTTGCCAACACTTTGTTTTACTTTTGGTCTGGCGTTAAGGGTTGCGATCCCATGAAGTGCAGGGGCACCGTCTAGTTTTTTCTGCCAGTAAGACAATTGCGTGCCTAATACTTTGCCGTCTAACCACTCTCTTTGCCAACATGCATAGTCGGCATATTGAAATTGCAAAGGTGGAAGTTCAGCACTTTCACCTGCGCTATGCGCTTGGTAGAAAGTAACAAACTCTCTGGATATAACATTCATTGACCAGCCATCTGAAGCTATGTGGTGTATATTGAAAAACAGCACACCAGAGCTAGGTTGAGTGTCAGTCGCATTTGACGTGTGGATATAGAGACAGCGGAGCATAAGGTCTGAACTAAGATTGAATGGCTTGGCTGCATTTTGTGTAATGATGCTTTTGACTTGCGACTGTTTTCTATTATCTGCTATTTCAGTGAGGTCATACCGTTCAATATCGACTTCTGGGTTATCACATACTTTTTGGTAAACAAGGCTTTGTTCAGTTTCAATATAAACAGTTCTTAAAACTTCGTGCCGCTCAAGTATGGACTGTAAGGCTTTTTTGACCGACGCTAAGTCTAATGAACCGGTAACTTTAAAAATAAGAGGGACGTTATACTCTATCCCTCCTCCTTGTACTTTATCTAAAAACCATAACCGCTGTTGCGAGAAGGACAGTGGGATGCGGTCTTTCGGATAAGTATGGGGTTTTAGCTTCGAGCGAGTATTAGAGAGTTGTGAAACAACAGAGATAATACTGTCTTTATTTTGCTTAAAAAATTGTTTGTCTTCGTTAGACAGTGAAGCAAGATTACCTTTGATGATAAGTTTGCCATTTTGTGAGCTGACCTTTAACCCGTTTTGAATTTTTTCTTTTATAAAGTTTCTTATGATATTTAAGTCGTTAGCCATAATGTTCTACAGTGCTTATTTGGTTAGGGCGGGGGGTTAAGACAATTTAACCTCTTTAATAGTTTGATACGCCTCGACTTTAATCAAGGCGTGTATCATCTAGCTATTAACGGTTGGATGTGTTGATTTTATTGCTATAAACCCCATTTATTATTACAGGGTTATATTTAAACGCATGGTTCACATTGCCTTTCAACTAACCTAGGTTTTGCACTTGTTTCTGTAGTGGCGGTGACGGGTATGGTGACCAATGTCTTGTGTAGCCCACAATTAAACTGCCATACCATTTCGGAGAGCGTATCTTGGTGCCATTTAAATTCAATGGTGCGCTCGACACTCCACCCGCGGAATTTAAATAGTCCATCGCTAAGCGGTTCTAAAGTAAAGAGAGGCTTTTCATCTAACCAAAATTGCAGTTCACTATTGTTGATTAACTTTATTTGGCCACTAATGATGCCTAGGATACCGTCATCTGTTTCAAATATGCCTTTTAACAAAGCGGCTGAGATATCAAAGTCACACTGATATTTTTTAAGAGATTCAACAGCAAGCGGCTGGCTATTTTGATGGCTGAGTATCTGCTTTGCAGCTATTGCTTTTTGCTCAGATTGAGGGAATAGCTCAAGTAGTTTGTCGGTGATATAGGCATCAAAAATTAGGTGAATACGATGTTTGTCACTGCCATTATCTACGCTATGCGGTACTGAAAAGTCACCATACCACAACTCACCTTCTGGCCAGTGAAACTCCTCTTTACCAAACCTCATAATGACATTTTCATCAGTTTGAATAGGGATGTGTAATCTGACTTGGCCATATTGGAGCGCTACAAAAGTATCACAGTGCTCTTGTATTGACATGCCAGGCCCCATGGATGACAGCCTAACGGTACGAATATCACCACCGAAATACGACATCAGCTTACGAATATATGGAGTGTGTTTGCTCATCTCGTTATATTCATAGTCATGGATGCTTGGGCCTCCTGGGTCTGTCCGAGATTCGCTGCCACCTAGGGAGCGCAAACTGACCACTTTCCAGTTTCCACTATGATAAACAGTAGTATTTAATCCAGGGACATTTTCAGCAATAAAAGGAGACTCTTTGTGCCACTGAAGTCTTTGGATAATTTCTAGTTCTTTTTTTAGTTCTGGTAGGTCAATATCCATATTTAATTTACTGCATATTGAAAGTGACATTTCTAGCTCCTTTAACTTGCTAAATATAACTATTTAACTTTGGGTCGTTTTATTTTTATTTTAGTTTTTATGTTGTGGCTTTTTATTTGCCATCTTTTTATTTTTTTGCTTTTTTGTTTTTATTTTTGTGGGGCTAGGTGAGTAGAACCTTGTCATTCAACTCACCTATAGGGCTAGTTAATCTCCAGATTTCAAGCTATAGACAAGAGGTCTATTTAATATGGGTCTCAATGGTACGTAACAGGCAATCCAAGAAATTGCTAAAATCAGCGCAAGTGTGTATACGCCAATCGCAACAAGTTCAAAGCCTATATATTGAGAGAGTAAATTAGGGTCTATTAGATAAGCGATGATCAGCATAGCTGTAGCAATAGAGACTCCCACAGCATATGATTTGAGATTGTTTTTAAAGACAAACAAAATTAATTGCTTGCGTTTAGAGCCAAGTGCTAATCGCGTACCTAGTTCAAATTTGTTCATCTGAGTGGTGTAATTGAGAACACCGTAAAGACCCAAACCGGCTAGAATTGTGCTAATTAAAGAAATGGCGAGGGTAGAAATAATGGTAACAATTTCGCCAAATTGAGACATGTACTTTGTCTGTGCAAGTGACTCAAACTCAAACACAGCCAACTTCGAATCAATACCATAAATAATGTTAACGATATCAGTTCTATCAACTGTTTGATTGTCTTTAATTTTAATGAGCATGGACTGGTTTGCCTTGTCGATTGGAACGTATAAACGTGCCGCATCATTTTCAGCGCCCGGTACCATGATGTTATCTATTACACCAACAATGACGTGCTCTTTGTTTCTTACTAAGAGCTTTTTGCCTAGTGCACTGTCATTACCAGACAACAGCCTAGCAAAACCCTGATTGACAACAAGTGCGTTGCTATCACCATTGAGTTCGCTGCGGTCAAAGCCTTTCCCTTCGATGAAGGAAATATCTAGTGTATTGAAGTAGTTGCTATCAACACTTTTACCAATAGGAACAAAGTTCTCATTTGTTTCGACGTCAGTTGCGGCCCACATACTAAAAGAGGACAGCGGGGATTCGCCAAATGTGACAGATTCAACTTGCGGTAGCCTCTCTATTTGGGCTTTCGTTTCAACAAGTAGCGCTGCCATTTCATCCCACTTCACAGAATGCTTTTCCATATGCGAGAAGTTAACATTGACCAAGCCATCGATTTTCATGCCAAGAGGTTGGTTAACTTTCTTGTAGGCCTCTGAAAATAAAACAGAGGTTGCGAAAATGATAATGCTTGCAATGGCAATTTGGGCAACCATTAAACTGGAGCGAGTTTTTTGTGACACCTGTAAACCAGAGCCTTTACCACTTGATTGAATTGCGGCTCTTAGCTCTTTGTAATTTATCATTGATAAATTTACTCGAGAGAAGGTGAGTATCAGAACTACCATAAGTACAAATGCAGAAATGACGCTCATAAAGTTGAGGCTTAGCTCATTACTTCTTGGAAGAAGATCAGTGAAAAATGCTTGCATGATCTCAATGCCAACATAGGCGATAACAAGTCCAAAAATCGCCGCTGGTAGCATTAGTAATGTCGCTTCAAGCAAGAATATGACATGCAATTGAGATTTCTTTGCACCGAGAGCTGCGTTGATAGCGAGTTTTCGGTGTTGTTCAATTGTTCTTGAAATAAATAAGTTAGTGATGTTAGCCATGGCTATCAACAATAATGCAAATGCCCCAAGAACCAACATAGTCACTGTTTTTTGACTGTCACCTAATACTTTATCTTTCAATGAAGTGACGATTAGCTCGATTGACCACCCTTTGAAAAAAGGAATGCCGACATTATTTTGGTTAAAAAGCTCACTGGCTCTTGGTGATGATTGCTGAGCGGCAATATCTGCTGTCACACCTGCTTTTACTTTTGCAACGTAGACGATGCCACCATCAATGTACGACCAAGTTTCTTTGGCCATTGCGGAGTTTTGATCCCAAGTTAGCCAAACGCTTGTAGATGACTGATCTGCACGGATCCTTGGTTCAATAAAATCGGGTGATAAAACCCCGACAATTTTGTAAGAGATGCCATTAAAGCTCACACTTTGATCTAGTACGCCTTCATCTGAATTGAACATTTCTTGCCAAGTTTTGTGGCTCAAAACTGCTAGGGGTATGTGACTATTCAATCCTTCATCAGCTGTAAAAACGCGACCTAAAGACGTTTTCGCACTAGTGATATCAAACCACTCAGGTGTCACCGATGTGGTAGCAACGGTTGGTTGAGCACTATCTGATGTCATCACTGAGGTTGCATAAAACATCAGTGCACTAGCATCAAATGAGTCATTATTTTTGTAGATTTCAATGGCGCCAGGGTAGGTAAATGCATTACCCATCACGCCCCCTTCCGCATTTAGCGCTCTGTACTCAACCGTGACTAATCTCTCCTGATCAGGGTAGGGAAGTGGTTTGAGAAACATGTAGTATGCAAGCGTTAAAACAGATATAAATGCGCCGAGTGTTAAGCCAAGTGTTGCAATGACACCAAACATTAAGGTTGGCTTGCGACTCAGGCTCTTAATGGATTGTTTGACTACTAACGTTGAATTCTTCATACGGCTTCACTCAACTGTTCCTCTTCAACTTGCAAAACCCCGTCTTTTAGCTGGTATTTAGTTCTAGCCATGTCCGCGTATCTGCTGTCGTGAGTTACCATGCAAATCGTAGTCCCTTGCGCATTTAGCTCCTCTAAAAGCTGCATGACTTGATCACCAGTTGTAGAATCAAGGTTACCTGTCGGTTCATCAACTAATAAAATAGCAGGATCAGCGGCAAGTGCTCTGGCAATCGCAACCCTTTGCTGCTGACCACCAGACAGTTGATTTGGGAAGTGATCGAGTCGGTGTGACAAGCTAACTTTTTCTAAGCATTCTTTTACTTTTTTATCAATTTCTTCCGCAGCAAGCCCATCAGTGCGATAGGTTAATGGCAGAGCCACGTTGTCATAAACAGAAAGCTCTTCGATTAGGTTAAATGATTGAAAGATAAAACCTAGTTTAGTGTTTCTTACTTCGGCTGCCTGATCTTGAGTGAGTGATGTGACATCTTTACCTTCAATTTTTAGCTCTCCGCCACTCGCTTCATCTAACAGACCTATGATTGATAGCAGAGTAGATTTACCCCCACCAGAAGGTCCAGATATAGAAACGTAGTCGCCCTCGTAAATCTTAATATTAATGTCTTTTAAAGCATGTGTTTCGACAAGATCTGTATCGTAAACCTTGGACACATGATTTATTTCAATCTTGATGTCTTTGTTCATGGATTTTCCTTTATTGTTTTTTACTGGCTACTGTATGTCAAAGTTCGCTTTCCCTTTGACCTGTGTAGGTACGTCAGAGATGATGAACTCGTCATTTTCTTTTGCTCCAGAATTAATTTGGATGTATTTACCACTACTGTAGCCAAACATTAGATTTCTCTTTGATGCGTTTAGGCCGTCATTTGAAAGCGCATACAGCATTGCAGGTTGAAATGCTCTTGCGTCTTTTGGAT
The DNA here is from genome assembly GCF_030135505.1 of Pseudoalteromonas obscura. NCBI lineage: Bacteria > Pseudomonadati > Pseudomonadota > Gammaproteobacteria > Alteromonadales > Pseudoalteromonadaceae > Pseudoalteromonas > Pseudoalteromonas obscura. The sequence continues at coordinate 162,062 of NZ_JASJUT010000002.1, read as the reverse complement.
GTTCGATAAATAGCGCGTTTTCAATTTCATTGATGACAATATGTCCGTCAATACTGCGCTGGGGACGTGCACTTTTAGGTAATTGGTTAGGCAGTGCTATCTCTACCGTGACTGTATTATTTTGTACTTCCGGGACGATACGGTTCACCGTGCCATTAATCTTGTCCTGGTATGTATCGATAACTGCATTTTGACCAATTTCTATGTATTGAGCTTGGCTTTGTGGCACTTGGAGCATCGCCATCAGGCTATTGCTACTCCCTATCATTAAGATTTCCTGTCCGGTGGCGAGGCTTTGTCCTTCTTCAACAGACAGGCGTTGAATAACTCCATTTGAATCAGCACGTACTTCGAGGCGATTTACCCTTTCTTGTGCGATATGCAGCTCACCTTCAGTTTGCCTCATTTGTTGTTGGCTAATAATGATTTTTTGCTCGTGAACTTTTTCTAGAGTCGCTATTTTTGTGGTTTGGATGTCATATTGAACTTTGAGTTTGTTCAATGACGAAAGGTTTTTGATATAATTGAGCCTAGACACGACACCCGATTCAACTAATTGTTTTTCAGCCTCATGTTGCTGTTCCATTGCTTCTATGTCTGCCTTGAGTCGACTGAGCGTTGACTGCTCATCCAGCATTGCCAATTCTTGAGAGAGTTCTAGCTGCTTAAGATTTGCTTCAGCTTGCGACATTTGTTTTTGTGCACTTTGTACTTGCTGATGCAGTTCAGGGTTATCGAGTACGACCAGTAAGTCATTAGGTTTTACAATCGCGCCTGGTCGCTGAACAATTTTTTTAACCGTGGCAGGCGTCATGGTTGTCAATACACGCAGGTCATTAGGTATTAAGGTGCCAAACCCCTCAACTTTTACAGTAAATAAACCTTTTTCTACTTTAGAGGTAACCATAGACTCTCCATCTACGGCTGCTCCAGATTTGACTGTTAACATATATGCACTGGCGATGAGCGCTAAGCTCGCTGCGACGATAACTGGTTTAGATACTTTAGGCTTTTTCTTTTTTTCTTTTTTAATATCCATTTCAATGAACCTTTGAGTTCCTCACTAATTTTCCAAATCTATCATAGTGAGTAGGGCTTTTATCAATTAATTATGCTGTTTACGCTTATGTTATACGGTAAATAAAGTTTTTTATTTTATTTAAATTATTTGTTTATATAACAAGTTGCTCAGGCTCTATTGCATTGTCATTAATAATTGTTACGAGATCTTTTAGTGCATTTTTATGTGTTTCAATAAAGAAGTGGCCACCATCATAGTGATTTATACTTATGGGGTTTTTACTAAATCCTTGCCATAAAGACAGGTTGCTTTGGTTAACATCTCGGTCTTCTTTACCGGTAAAAACGGTGATTGGCACATTAAGCTGGTGGGGTAGGCATTGATATTCTTCTGCAATTTTGAAATCCGCTCGAATAGAGGGCAGTAGGAGTTCCATAAGTTCTTCTTGTGCGAGTACTTCTGGTGGGGTTCCCCCAATAATATGAAGCTTTTCAATGAATTCATGGTCAGGCTTATCACTCAGCTTGACCACATCTTCATTTGAATTAGGAGCTGGACTCCCCGATACGACAAGCTGTAGCGGTTGCCTAACTGTTAATTGCTCTAACTCTTTGGCGAGTGCAAACGCAACTCTTGCCCCCAAACTGTGACCGAAAAATAGGTAGGGCACATCGCTGAGCTGTTTAAAATCAAACAGTAAAGAGTTAACCAGTTCTTCCATATTATCTATAGCGGGTTCAGAAAATCTTTTTCCTTTCCCAGGTAGACTGACGACAAGAACTTCAATGTCATTATCAATATAATCCGGCCAATCAGAAAATGTGGTGTGACCACCACCTGCATATGGAAAGCAAAAGACCCTAAATCTCGGGCTTGAAACCTGATTAATAGGCAGGAAGGACTTAAGCACTTAATGCTCCTTATTATTATAATTATTATTCCTAAAATATTAATAATAGGTTAGAGGATAAGGGCTGGCTTATTGCTGAAATGCATTTTCCAGTTGGCTACACACTTCTTGCCTTAATACAACCAGGTTTGATGTTCTGCATAAGTGAAAACTTGACAGAAACTCTAGTTTACGCACCTGTAACCTATTGGGTGATGTTATTATCATAAGTCTAACTTTGTCAACAATTTGGTTAGCTTTAATTTACGTTGAAATCAGTTTTAGCGAGAGAGGAAATGGATTGCCATTTCGATATTATTTGTTTTCGACACGTTTAGTTAACGAGTTTTCTAACTTGCAATGTTGGCCTGTATAAATTGCGGGCAGGGGGGCGTGAGTAGCTTGATTCGACAGTGTGGCGCGGCTGTATATCTACTTGTGGTGAGTTTTTATGTGTCTAAACTGTGTGAGAGAGTCAATTAAAGGCATTGTTACTCGTCTATATGTGATTTGATGTTGTTGTTTTAAATGTGCTTTATTTTTTGTTTGGAGATTTTTTAACTTCTATTGAAAATATTAAAACATTCATAATTTACAATGAAGGTGAAAATAACACTTTTAAGATTCGCTTTTAGTGAATGCCTTTCCAGCCCTTTATTGGCGCAGTGCGGCTAAAAATCAGGCAAAATTATCCATTATTCTTAATGGTATAGGTCTGTTTTTTTGGTGTTTACTTCGTTGACAATGATGTTTCAATTGTGCAACTATTGTAATAACTGGTTTAATCATAATAACAGTATCTAGAACCGAAATGTTAAGGAGTTAATAGTGGGCTCTAGATTAAAAAATAATAACGCAGTGGTGATCAGTTGGTTTTTTAGTTGCGAAAATGGATTTTCATATGCAAAAGGAAGGTTTTTTAGTGGCAAAAGTCTTGTTCGTTTAGTTGTAAACGGATTTTTTAGCCTAATCTCATTTTGTTGATCAAACCCCCTTCGCATTGGCTGAACTGCCACATGTCAATCACTGTTCTTATATAAAAATAATAAAAATCAAGAGATTAAATTTATGTTTAACCGCTACCCCATGCTGTCAAGGACAGGCGTGTTTCTGTTGCTACCTCTTATTTTGGCAGTCCTATATACATTCTCCTGGGTGAAGTCGACAATATTTGAAGAGGATTCAAGTTTTACTGTTCAAGGTATTGAGCAGGATATCTCTGTTACTTTTGATGAATTTGGGGTGCCGTCGATAGATGCGAATTCTGATCTAGACGCATTTTTTGCGATGGGTTTCTTGCATGCCAAAGACCGTATGTGGCAAATGGAAGTCCAAAGACGGATGGGCAAAGGCGAAACAGCTGAGATATTCGGACGAAGTAGTTTGTCTCAAGATATCTGGATGAGAACCTTAGGTTTACACGCGGTTGCAGAAGCTTCATGGGAGAATTACGACGACGATTTTAAGGCTGCAATGGAGGCTTTTTCTGCAGGTTATAACTCATGGCTTGCTCAAACGGATCAATTACCCGTCGAGTTTTCGTTATTCAATGTTGAGCCTAAACCTTGGACCCCTGTCGATTCAATTGTGATCGGCAAGTTGTTCTCGCTTATGTTGAGTTTCAACCTATCGCGAGAATTAGATGTTGTAAGAGCGATGAGTTTGCTGCCTGAACAGCACTTTAGGTCGCTTTACCCTGATATTCCACAAGCGCATATTTCTACATCAATCGCTGAACAAACCACGCTGGATATTGAAAATAACTATGTGCAATTGCAAGCTCAGCGATTTGGTAAACAGAAAGATTTAGGCAGCAATGGCTGGGTTGTTTCGGGTGAACACACGACAAGTGGCGCGCCCATTTTGGCAAACGATCCACACCTTGGTATTGAGCTGCCATCAATGTGGTATGCAGCGAAAATCAAAGGAGACAAAATAAACAGTGCAGGTATGACTTTCCCCGGTCTTCCATTTGTCATTTTTGGTAAAAATGAAGATATCGCTTGGGGTGGTGCGAATTTTACGATAGATAAACAAGACATTGTGTTACATGAATTTAATCCTAATTCGCCTAACCAATACGCATCGAGCACAGGTTGGAAGCCATTGGATATTGAAGTGCAACAAATACACATCAAGTCTGAATTTCCTGATGCATTAAGAACAAAGCAACCGCCTTATGAGTTGTTCATAGCGCGCACTGAAAGTGGCCCAATCATTGATTACGCACCGGGCTCTCTGAATGGCATGTCGCTGAAATGGACTGCGCTTGACGCCAATGATTTGAGCTTGAAAGCACTGTTGCAGCTCAACTACGCTAAAGATTGGCACAGTTTCAGAAACGCTTTAAGCCATTTAGTGTCACCTTCATTAAATGTATTTTACGCTGACAGAGCGGGCAATATTGGCATGAGTGCATCAGGTCTTATTCCAATTAGAAAGGTGGGGCAAGGCAAAGTACCGGTACCGAATACGCAGTTTGAGTGGACAGGCTATGTACCTTGGGAAGAGATGCCCTATATTTACAATCCGCCTGAAGGCTTTATTGCCAATGCAAATGAAAATTACCTGCCAACGAGCTACCCGTATTTTGTCGGCAGTGATTGGGCTGAGCCGACTAGAGCAAACCGTATTAAAAGCATCCTGAAACAACGTATCGACAAGGGAGAAAAGGTCGATGCTGAGTTTAACAGAGTGATGCAACTGGATGTCGTGGATGACAACGTACGTCACCTTCAACGTATTCTGACTGAACAATATGGATTTAACCCTGAACAAACGATTCGAAAAGGCTTTCTGACTTGGGATGGCGATATGTCTTCGGATTCCCCTTACCCTGCATTATACGTTTCATTTATTGAGCACCTCAGAGAAGAATTAGTTAGACCGCACTTTAAGCTAGTTGGAAAGGGGAGTGTTTTAGATAACCGAGTGTCTAGCCTAGTAAGCCGTGTCGAGGCTGGCACTTTATTGAGGTTATTAGAGGAAGAGCCCTATTGGTGTATTAAGCAACCAGCACAGCAACAACAGGCGTGTATCACTGTTGTCAACTCGGCATTTGACAAAGCACAAGCTGAATTAACCAAACTTGTGGGTTCAAACCCTGATAACTGGCGTTGGTCAGAGATTGTCAGCCGCGAATACACACACCGCCCATTGGGTGATATGGAAGCATTAAAGTCATCCTTTAAAACCTACATTAGTGGTGATGGTACGCCCCACACAATCAATGTGGCGAACTATCGTTTCGATGAAGACGAAGGCTATATTCAAAATGCAGGTGCAACCTTCAGGCATGTTTTTGAACTGACACCTGATATTTCTTATCACTTTATTAATTCCACAGGTCAATCTGGTCATATTTATAGCGCGCACTATGCAGACATGATGTCCATGATGCGCACCAATACACTGATTAACAGCACCGAATCAAAATCACAGTACACACTAAATTTGAGGCCAGCGGAATAGTCATGCGAGTTATTAAAGAAATTACCAAATATGCACCGAACTCGATTTTTGTTTCACTCGTATTTGGTGGCTTAGCGGGTGTTGTTTACACCGGGCTTATCCCTATTTTATTGATTGGTATTGAAGATCTCGTCAATGCAAACCAAAGCGGTAACACAGCTGTTGTCCTGGGTATTCAGGTGTCAAATGTTGCATTAGCCGGGTTGTTTTTAGCACTGTGTTTTGCCATTTTGATATTTAGAGTGCTCTCTCAGACCATTTTGCTCAAGGCAAGCTTTTTATTTGCCACGTCTTTTCGCAAAAAACTCTATGAAAAGGTGCTGGCAAGTAAGCTAGATAAACTAGAAGATACGGGTTCTGCGCGGCTAATTAATGCGTTAACAACTGACATCAATAATATTGTCGCCGGTGGTCAATCAGCGCCTGTACTGTTTATTAATCTGATCACCATTTTTGGTATGTTGATGTATGTTTGGGTGGTTAATTCAGCGGTGTTTTACTTTCTGATCATTGCGCTGTTAATTGGTGTTGTGACCTACCAAATTCCGCTCATTTTGGCTGGAAACTACTTTACTCGGTCAAGGGAGTGGAGAGATAAACTACAAGCTTCTTTTGAAGCCTTGTCTTATGGCACTAAAGAGCTCAAAGTCAATAAAACGCTCAGACAAGACTTCTTCCAGTCTGAGTTATTAAAGGCTGAAGAAAAGGTTAAGGACTACTCTACTAAAAGTAACATCGTTTACTCAATTACAGGTAACTATGGGGAAATGATCTGTTTTTTGGTCATTGGTACGGTTGTTTTTGCCTATTCGAATTATCAGCAAATAAGTAATAGCCAGTTGATTTCCGTGGTCATGATTATGCTTTATTTGACAGGGCCCATTGCGGCCTTGTTATCTGCCATTCCCAGTATTATGCAAGCGGCTATTTCATACAGAAAGCTCGATATTTTATACGATGAGTTGCAATCTGAAGGCTTTGCTGTCGATGTGAAAAAGCAGACCTCATGGCAGACTTTGCAGCTTAGAGATGTCGTATATCAATATGAAAAATCGCCCTTTTTTGTTGGACCAGTCAATTTATCCATTTCAAAAGGTGAGCTGGTTTTCTTGGTCGGCGGTAATGGTTCAGGTAAGTCGACATTAAGCAAGTTAACCTCTCTATTCTACAAGCCCACCAGTGGTGCACTCTATTTTGATGACGTACAAGTTGAAGATGCAAATGTAAATGGATTTAGACAAGGCATATTTACGATATTCACTGACTATTACCTATTCAAGAAAATCGGCTCAATTGATGAAAATGATCATCAAGAGATTAATGAAGTTAACAGGTTAATCGCAGATTTTGAGTTGGCGCACAAAGTTGAATACACCGGCTCAGGATTTTCACAAACTTCTTTATCTGATGGGCAAAGAAAACGATTAGCGCTGATCTCTGCGATATATGAAGACAAAGAATTGTACTTATTTGATGAATGGGCAGCCGATCAAGATCCCGAGTTTCGGGAGCGTTTTTATCGTCATATTTTGCCAATGTTGAGGGCAAAAAATAAAGCTGTACTAGTAGTAAGTCACGACGATAGATTTTTTGATGTGGCTGACAAATTAATATTTATGGAGACAGGGCAGGTTATAGAACAGCGCGAACACCAACACCGTAATCTTAACGCTAGCTAATACAGGTTTGAAAAAATGTATAAAAATAAATCTACTGTATTAAATATTGGCATCTTAAATTTGATGCCGGATTTGGATAATTACCAAAATGAACTTGAAACTTTGTTTTCAAGTTTGGGTATTTCGACAAAACTACACTGGCTGAAACTGAGCAGCAAACCCAGTTCAGCTTCTCAACCGACTGCACTTAAGCCTCCATACTCGTTGTACTCTGAAGTGACAGCAACGACCCAGTTAGATGGATTGATCGTGTCTGGTGCGCCGGTTGAAAAGTTGCCATTTTCAGAAGTCGTTTATTGGCAAGAACTACTGGCACTCATTAAGTCTGCGCAGCGTCGCGGCATTCCTCTATTGGGCATATGCTGGGGAGCGTTGGCAATCGCTAAATCCATTGGTATTGACAAAAAAGTGATAGAAGAAAAGCACAATGGCATCTACGACATGCAGAATAAGTCGTTCGGTCATAGTGCTTATTCGTGTTTAAAGCAAAGCTTTCCAATGCCCTTTAGCATTTATGCACATTTAAATGAAAGCGATGTCCATAGCCATCTAGTAAAAGGCGATGTGACAGTGCTTGCCGGTAACGATTGTTACCCTCATGCGATACTTCAAACAACGGATGAAATGAACACCATGTGTTTGGGTCATCCTGAATACACGTCGAATCGTGTTTTAAATGAGTGGTTGCGAGATGCCGCCAACAATCCCAACTCAGTGCCACCAGTCAATTTCGATTTAAATGACCCCAAACATTTTTGGAAATCCTATTCTGAACAATTTTTTGTGACCTGGTTGCAGCAACTAACCTCAATAAAAAAAGCTGCAATGGCACCGTTACTACAAGAATCAACAAATGGAGATGTCTTATTTTATGAGTAATCATGTTTATTTACGACCTGATGTTTATTTTGAACCGTTGTTTAACAAATGGTTTATGTGGCCGTATTTGATGTCACCAGCGACAGCAGCTATGAATTTAGTGAATCAGCATATGCGTTCAATGAAATCTTTTGTCGCGAACGCAAAGATCCACGCAAAATCAGTCAAGGCAAAGTCAATGACTGGCAGCTCGCTGATGAATTTACCGTTATCTCAGGTTGATGATGTTAAGCAGCTAATAGCAAAATCTCGCGACCAATATGGTGATTTATTTGAGCTAGTAGATGCCATCAGTGAACTGGACAAAATGTTATTGTCAGAGGCCAAAGGCATGTCACTTGAGCCTCTTTATGAAAAAATACCTGATCCGCTTCGAGGTCTTGTAGAGCTATGTTATGACTTGAATAACCAGCCGTCATTTCGCTTGATAGAAAGCCTATTTTATAAAACATCCTATTATAAAGAATGTGCCCAATCTGTTTGCTTGGGTCGCCTACACAGCTCAGAAAGAAAGTTTGTACTGTCGACCCCAAGATTTGCTGATGACGATCATTTGCACCTCAATATTCCACTCAATCATCCTTTTGTGAACACGCTATTTAGTATGCGTGATGTACCGCAAGAGCTCGATGACATCGCGGCCCAATTTGAGGCACTCGATATTGAGGGAAGCTTAAGTTTCGAAGAGTTATTTACAACTACGCCCCCGAAGAAAACCGCAAAGCCCGTTGAACAGGGTAAGGTTGAGATCGACTACCTTGGACATGCGGGTTTGATGGTTAGAACTGCAAGTGCAACTGTGATGGTAGACCCTGTTCTTGCATATATGAACGATGAGGAAGTGAACAAAGTCACTTTTGATGATTTACCAGACTCCATCGATTGTGTGATGGTCACTCATACGCACATGGACCATTTATGCATTGAAACCCTATTGCAGCTCAAGCACAAAATTAAGCAAATTGCGGTTCCTAAGAGTAACTCAGGTATGTTAGCTGACCCATCAATGAAGCTGATGCTAAATGCACTGGGGTTTTCAAATGTAGTTGAAGTAGAAGATTTAGATACCTTTGATCATGAAGACATCACAATAACTGCAATGCCATTTCTTGGTGAGCATGCAGACGTCAATATTCGCAGCAAATCTGCATGGCTCATAGAGTCCAAAGGCAAAAAGATCATGGCAGCAGCCGACTCGTCCAACATAGACCCCTATTTGTACAAAAGACTCAACGATTTGTATGGCGATGTTGATGTGCTGTTCATCGGCATGGAGTGCACAGGGGGGCCGCTAAGATGGTTATACGGCGCGTTGTTGACTTCACCAGTTTCGAGTGAAGTTAACGAAAGTAGACGTTTTAACGGTTCAGACTACAAAGCCGCTTCAAGCATTGCCGCCGCGTTCAATGCGAAAAGTGTATACGTCTATGCTTTGGGCATTGAACCTTGGTTTGGCTATTTCATGGGGATCTCTTACAACGAGGATGACGAGCAATTGGTTCAGTCAAAAATGCTGGTTGATGAATGTCACTCTAAAGGCATACCAGCAAAACAGCTGCAAGGAAGAGAGCACTGGGTTTTTAGTTAGTTGCCAATAAATCACAGGTCTCAATAAAAATAATAAAAGTAAGAAGATATACATGAATTCAATAGTTGATGTTTTGCAAAAAAGAGCGTTGAGTGAACCGCAACAGCCAGCGTTTACCTTTATTGATAATAAGAATGAAGAAACCATTTCCTATGCTGAGCTAGATAGTGTTGCGCGTGACGTAGCTGGTCGCTTGTCAAATTTAACGCAGCCTAACGAGCCGGTACTCTTATTGTGCCCCCCAGGTTTAGAGTTCATCAAACTGTTTTTTGCATGCCTATACGCTGGTCGCATGGCCGTGCCACTTTATCCTCCGAGGTTGAAGCAGCGCACGGAGCGGATAAAACAGGTTGTTGAAAATTGTAATGCGCGCATCGCGTTAACGAGCAATGGCTTGCATGACTCACTGAGTGACTATTTATCAGAGCATGATGACTTGCAAGGTGGTCAGTTGTTTAGCTTATCAACACTGAATCAAGTTGACGCAGCTGATGTGTTGGCATCTGTGAACAGCAACGACACAGCGTTTATTCAGTATACCTCTGGGTCTACTGGGGTACCAAAAGGTGTTGTTGTTAGGCATGACAACATAGTGGCAAATATCCAGGGTTTAGAAGCAAATACTGGGTGCTCAAAAGATGATATTTTCGTCAACTGGCTGCCCCTATTTCATGACTTAGGGTTAGTTAATACCATATTACTACCTGTCTATTTTGGCGCTCACTCTATATTGATGGCACCAGCAGCGTTTGTCCAAAAGCCAAGCTTTTGGCTTCAGGCGATCAACAAGTATCGCGGAACAATTTGCGGAGCGCCCAACTTTGCTTACGACCTTTGTGTAGATAAAATTCAAGAAGACGCCCTAGAAGACTTAGATCTTTCTTGCTGGAAAATTGCATTTAACGCAGCAGAGCCTATTCATGCCGCTACATTGGAGCGATTTGTTGCCAAGTTTAATACTGTTGGCTTCAGCGCATCGGCATTATATCCCAGCTATGGCATGGCAGAAGCGACGGTGTTTATTAGTGGTGGTCAACCGCAAAGTGCCCCCGTAGTAGTAGAATTTGATAAAGCTGAACTGGCAAATCGACGTGCTAAAAAAGCGCAGACAGATGGCCAGCGTTTAGTAAGTTGTGGCCAAGTACCACCCAAACATACACTTAAGATTGTTGACCAAGACACTAAAGCGACATTGCCTGATGGTCAATGCGGTGAGATCTGGGTATCAGGCCCAAGTATCGCACAAGGCTATTGGGGCGATGAAAGCAAAACGGCTGAGGTATTTAACGCGTTTACTTCTGAAGGAGATGGTCCATTTTTGAGAACGGGCGATCTTGGTTTTGTATTCGATGAAGACCTATATATTGCAGGTCGGATCAAAGATGTGCTGATTGTTAGAGGTGCTAACTATTATCCTCAAGATATAGAAAAATGTGTCAGTGATCTGCATCCAGCTTTTGTAAACCATAGAGCCACGGCATTCACAACAGGTGAAGGGCCATCGCAGCGCCTTGTGGTGGTGCAAGAAGTTTTTGCCCGCGCTGCGCGTAAAGAAAATCTGGGTGACTTAACGGCACTAGCTCGACAAGCGGTGGCAGAGCAGTTTGATTTAAAAGCAGAAATTATTTGTATTCGTCAAGGTACACTTAGTTTGACCTCAAGTGGTAAAGTGCAGCGTGCAAATACAAAAATGCTATTTGAATCTGAGCAGCTCAACATCTTGTGTAATGAGGGGCAAAGCGACAAACTAGATACCCCTATGACATCTATGAGCAAGACGGAAGCTCAGCTACATACGATTTGGCAACGAGCCTTCAATCAAGCAGATATCAGTGTAGATACGAACTTTTTTGCGTTAGGGGGGGACTCTCTCGATGCGGCAAAAGTGGTATCAGAGATTGAGCGCACTTTTGCAATTCAGCTTAACCACGAGCACTTTTATGCTCACCCGACAATTCGTGAACTTGCTACTGAAATAGATAAGCTGAGTGCTATTGATGGTGCAGTCACACCCCAAAACACAATACCTGCATCCGGTTTAATGGAAGCGCCAGCTTCTTATGGGCAACAGGCGTTGTGGGTATTAGATCAAATCGAACATCAGCGCGCAACACTCAAGTTACATGTCGCTTTTAAGCTACGAGGAAAAACCGATATTGCCAAACTTGAATGGGCAATCAATCAAGTAATTACTCGCCATACGGCACTGCGCACGCGATTTATAGTCAAAGACGATACGCTGATCCAACAAATTGTCGAGCCCTATATAGTGGCACTTCAAAATGACTTGGTAACGATATCAGCCTCTGATCTTGATGCTTTTTTACAGCGTCATGGTCAAAGTGACTTCGACCTGGAAAGCGGTCACAACTTGCAAGTAAAAATCGCCCAGTTAGGCGATGATGAACTTGTGTTGAGCTTCTTGCTGCACCACATCGTGTTTGATGCTTGGTCAGCAGAGCTGTTAATCGAAGAAATTAACTGTTTGTATAACGAGCAGCAGCCGCTAGGGGAGCCTGCACTCTCGTATATAGACTGTACACTGTGGCAAAAGCAACAAGGCCATCTAAATAGTGGCATTGAATATTGGCAAGATGTGCTCGCAGGTGCGCCGGAGCTACTGCTGTTACCATACGATAGACCTCGCAATAAAACCCAATCATTCGCAGGCAGTCGTATCACTCAATCGTTAGATGTATCGATTCAGCGCAAACTAGAGCGCCTCGCAGCATCGCATCAGACTACCTTGTACACTGTGATGCTGTCAGTCTATCAGGTCTTGTTATATAGACTAAGCGGCAGCAAAGACATTGTTATCGGTACAGACAGCGCAAACCGCCAAGTGAGTGAGACCATGAATGTCATTGGTTACTTTGTGAATCAATTGGTATTGCGCCAAGTCATTAATGCGGAGCATTCACTGTCACAGTTGATTGCTGATAACCACAATGTGGTGAATGGTGCGTTGAACCATCAACATCTGCCTTTTGACTTGCTTGTTGATAACTTGAAGTTAAAGCGAAACTCAAGTTACTCACCACTTTTTCAAACCAAGTTTATTCTCAACGGTAAGGCGAATTTGCAATTGGCGCTGTCCGATGTCGCGGCTTCTAAAATTGAGATAGCAACCAATACGGCACAGTTCGATTTAACACTGAGCATAGACAAAAATGAAACGGACAATTGGGATATCAATTTCCATTACAACACGGCATTGTTTGATGCACAAACCGTGGAGCGTTTCCTTGCAGATTACCTTGTATTGCTTGAGCAGGCGGTGAGTGAGCCGAGTCGCGAAATTAAGGACATTAGCTTAGCGTCACTGTGTATCGACGAGTATGAACAAGCACACAGAGGCAAGGTTGTTGATGCAGAGTCCATTCCCGACTTTGTTTCAATGTTTGAGCAAGCTGTCGCGCAGCATCCAAACAAACAAGCAGTGGTGTTTAATGGACAAAGTTACAACTATGCGTATTTAAACCAGTTAGCCAATCAGTTTGCCCACTTTTTACAGGATATTGATGTGTCGAGTGGTGCCATCGTTGGTGTCCATATTGAGCGTTCACTCAAACAAGTCGTGGTACTGCTGGCTTTAGCCAAATGTGGCGCAACATTTTTGCCGCTAGACCCAGCTTATCCAGTAACTCGGATCAGAAATATTATTGCAGATGATGAACTTGACCTGATTGTTACTACAGATCCTGAACATGAACACTTGTCTCATTACGATGGCGCGCTGTTAGAGTTAGATGATGAATACAGCTTGCTAGATGGGGAGCTTGAGAGCAACCTTACTCAATCGGCAATTGACTCGGGGTTGGTGTATAGGCTTTATACCTCTGGCTCAAGTGGCGTACCAAAAGGCGTTAATGTGAGTCGTCGCTCGTTTAACAACCTGTGCAACTGGTACATTAACTTTTCTTCAATGAATACACACAGTGTTGTATTTCAACCTATTCCATTGAGCTTTGATGCGTCGATAAAAAATATCTTTGCACCTTTGATGTGTGGCGCGACTTTGGTATTGCCTGAAGAGGGGACTTTTGACGCAGAGCATTATGCAGAGTTGATTGCGACAAATCAGGTCACACACATTAACTGTGTGCCAAGCCTGTTCTATGCATTGGTTGATGCGACTCAACCAGATGATTTTAGTGTACTGCATGGCATGCAGTTCGTCGCATTTGGTGGAGAGGCAACAGACTTGGAGCGCCTTAAGCCATGGTTAAGTCATGCAAAATGTCACGCACAGATAGCGAATATCTATGGCCCGACAGAGTGTACTGATATTAGTGCTGCCTATATTGCACCAGCACAACAAGTGGCACAGTTAAAATCCCTGCCAATCGGTAAGGCGATTGACAATATGACGCTATACGTCGTTGATGAAGAACAAAATATTGTGCCAACCAACCTGATTGGCGAAGTACTTATTGCCGGTGCAGGCGTCAGTGAGGGTTATCATAACCGGGCATCGCAAAATCAGAGCAGTTTTATTGAACACGCGGTAGGAAAGTCTGCCAGATTTTACCGCACAGGCGATCTGATGAAAGTAAACAGTGATGGTTTACTTGAATACCAAGGTCGTGTGGATGAGCAGATCAAGATCAACGGTATGCGCGTGGAAACCGCAGAGATTGAAGCACTATTGCAAGCGCAATCTGGTATTGCTTCTGCGCTTGTGGCAAAGGTAGAAAATCAATTGGTTGCCTACTACGAAACGTCGAGCTTGACTCCTCCTACAACAGCTCAGCTTAAAGAGGTTTTAAAACAGAACCTTCATCAAAATTGGATCCCAAAACACTTCGTTCATATGTCCGAAATGCCACTGCTACCGAACGGCAAAATAGACAGGGATAAATTGGCAAATACAGCTTTGCCTGTATCTAGTGAACCAAGCCTTGTCGTCGCGCCAGAAAACGACCTAGAGCAGTCATTACATGATGTGTGGTGCCAAGTGTTGGAACAAGAAGCACTGAGTGTAATAGAGAGCTTTTTTGATCTTGGGGGGGATTCAATTACCGCTGTGCGAGTGATTGCATTGGTGAAAGAGCAAGGTTACCTGATGTCGGTTGCCGACATTTTTGAACAGCAAACAATTCGTAACTTATGCCAATCAGGCAGCATGCAACCAGAACAAACTGAGTCTGAAAATAATCAAGATGCGTCATTCGATATGCTGAGTGAAGAAGACAAACTCATTCTCGAATCATTAAATATTAGCTAGAAAAGAATAATAAGCATAAGGGCTATATAAATGTCACTTAATGTACCCAATAAAGTTGTAGATGCTTACCCGTTAAGCAAAATGCAGGATGGCCTACTATTTCATTACAGTGAAGAGCAAGATGAAGTGCTTTATCACGATGTATTTCGCTTGAGAATTAGTGGAAAGTTCGATGAAGAAAAGTTTGTCAAAGCGATTGCTTATTTACTTGATAGGCACCCTGTACTGAGAACTGCATTTGAGTTAGTCAAATTTAGTAAGCCGATGCAATTGGTTTATGCCAATGGCATTACACGCTTTGACGCACAGGATATTTCTGAGCAAAGCGCTGAGCAGCAATCGGAATTTATTGCCGAACATATTGAGAAGTTACTGCATACACCTTTCGACCTATCTGCGCCAAGCCAGATCCGCTTCTCAGTGGTCGAGGTAAAGCCAGCAGAGTTTCAGCTATTTATTGATGCGCATCACATCATTCTTGATGGCTGGAGTATGGCAAGTTTAATTTCCGAGTTGCTGCAGATGTATTTAAGCCTACAGGGCTTGTGTGAGTCACCAATTCGACCTCAAAACGGGCTTACCTATAGGGACTTTGTCAAAGCTGAATTGCTTGAAAACGACAATGCAGTGGCCAAATCATACTGGCAAGAGAAGCTCAGTGATCATGAATACAGCCCAGTAACATCTAAAGGTGAGTCACAAAAAATAGCGGTTAGTACGCTGTCTCATGGCTTGCCGATACTGGCGCTAGAACGCTTTTGTGAACATAATAAATATCGCCTAAAAGACGTACTCATGGCGGCCTACTTGCGTGTGGCCGCAATGCTTACAAGCCGCACTGACACCACTGTCACATCTGTTGTGAATGGTCGATTAGAAGAAAAGGGCGCTGAGCATGTCGCAGGCCTGTTTGTTAACTTGCAGGCTATAAGGGCGGACTTGAGTTCACTGTCGTGGCGTCAATTGATTGAACAGGTGATTGAGCAGCAAAAAGAGCAGATGCGCTTTCGTCGCTATCCTTTTGCTAACATCGTTCAGCAACAGAATAACCCAATCAGTGATTTTTGTTTTAACTTCGTACACTTTCATGTCTACAAAGGGTTGCAGGGAATCGAAGGGTTCCAAATCCTTGATGGCGAGATAATTGAAAAGAGTAACTTTAAAGTTTCGACCACCTTTAATCTAAAAATGACAGGGGAACTAGACCTGTTATTGAGCTATGACAAAGCGTCAATTTCGACTGACTTTGCCGAGCGAATTTGTGGTTACTTTCAACGTGCAATTGAACAAATTATCAACAGCGTCGACAGCCCAGTGATGAGCTCAAGCCTGTTGAGTGCAGAAGAGACTAGCCATTTACTTGATGGCTTTAATGGTATTTATCCGCAAACCTCCAGTGTAACGCGCTGCTTGCATCAGGAATTCGAAGCGCAGGTAGAAAAATCACCGGATGCAATTGCGGTGGTGTTCAATAATGAAAAACTGACTTACCAGCAATTAAATAGCAAAGCAAACCAACTCGCACAGCACTTAAAACAACAGCACAACATTGGGCCTGATTCCTTGGTTGGGCTGTGTGTTGAGCGCTCAACAGAATTAATTTTGGGCACACTGGCGATTTTAAAAGCGGGCGGTGCATATGTGCCACTGGACATTCAGTATTCAAAGTCAATTATCACCAAGCGTATAAACGATGTTGGTTTGCAATTGGTTGTCACCAAAGACAGTTGTGCTCACCTAGTTAGTGAGGCAGCCCCGAGTGTGGTTAATGTATCTGACTGGACGACCTTTGAATCATTCGACACCATCAACTTAAACGATAGTCAACATGTCGATACTTTGGCATATATCCTCTCGACTTCTGGATCTACTGGCGAACCCAAGCTTATCAGCATGCCTCACAAGCCTCTAGTCAATATGATCCAAGGTATGAGAAGTAGCTGTACTGAAATGGACAAAGCACACAGCGTTTTACAGTTCTCGTCTATTGCATTTGATATGAGCTTTACAGATATATTCCTGGCACTGCTTCAGGGCGGCACCCTGCACATGATAGGTGAATCTGAGCAGTTCAATGTAGAACTCCTTGTACCGCTTATCATAGACAAAAAAATCAGCATGTTGAACTTGCCTTATCCTATGCTGCAAATGCTCGCTTGCTACTGTAATGACAATGATATTTACCTCAGTAATGTTGAAGTGGTTATTTCGACAGCGGCGCTATTGATAGTAACTCAAGAAATCAGAAGGTTCTTTAAGCGACACAGTCAGATCCGTACTGTTAATCAGTATGGGCCTTCTGAAACACATGTTTGTACATCTAATACCATGTCCTTTGATGTTGATAGTTGGCATGACAGCATTTCTATTGGTAGCTCAATTGCGAATACCCACTGCTACGTGCTTGACCAGTGTGGAAATCTAGCGCCATTAGGTGTGAATGGTGAGTTATATATTGGTGGTGATTGTGTTTCTCGTGGCTATTTAAATAATTCCAAGTTAACTGAGCAGCGCTACGTGCGCGACCCATTTGCGCAATCTGAGCAAGCACTGATGTACCGCAGTGGCGACATTGTGCGTTGGCTATCCAATGGAGAGTTAGAGTACGTAAGCAGAGCGGATGATCAGGTAAAAATACGAGGTTTCCGGGTTGAAATAGGCGCCATCGATACGGTGTTAAGTAGCCTTGCTGGGATCACTGATTCCTGTGTAATCGCGGATGTAGAGAACGATATGCTCATTGCATACTTCAAGAGCGACGAAGCGATTGATCTCGAGCAAATGAAAAACAGCTTCCGTGAAGCTCTGCCAGATTACATGGTGCCAGGTGCATTTGTAGCGGTCTCTGACTGGCCGCTAACGGTGAATGGCAAGGTCGACAAAAGAAAGCTTCCACCAGTATCCCAGCGACTGACAGAGAGTAACTACCAAGCCCCAGAAACTGAATTGGAAGTATTGATTGCTGGTGTTTGGCAGACTTTGCTTGATGTGCCACAAATTAGTCGCACAGATGACTTTTTCAGCCTTGGCGGCCACTCAATTTTGGCGACGCGGTTGGCGGCAGTATTGAGTGAAGAATTAGGCACAAAAGTGGCGCTTAAGCAGATATTTATGCAGCCTGTTTTAAGTCAGCTAGCCAGCGCAATTGAAAGCTTGCTGCCTAAGCAAGCGGAGCGCATTGAGCGAGCTGATCGCAACCAAGCCTTACCACTGTCATATGCGCAGCAAAGACTCTGGTTGCTAGACAAAATTGAAGGTCAAAATGCACACTATAATATTCCAGCAGTCCTAACTCTTAAAGGTACGCTGAACGAAGGTGCACTGGTAGCGAGCCTTCAGGAGCTGGTTAACCGTCACGAGGTATTGCGTACGGTTTATCGTCAGCAGGGCTCAGCAGAGCCGCTTCAATCGATTTTGTCCGATGTAGATATGCACGTGCCTTTTCATGACGTAAGTGAGTTGGCGACTGAGCAGAAAAATGCCAAAGTTGAGCAACTTATTGAGTTAGAAAAGAGTGAAGGGTTCAATTTACAGCAAGATCTGATGCTCAGAGCACACTTAATTAAAACAAGTGAATGTGAGCATTTACTTCTTGTAACAATGCACCATATCGCGTCAGATGGCTGGTCTTTAACTCTATTTATCAATGAATTTTGCGCACTGTATCAAGCGAAAGTAGAAAAGCAGCAAATTAACCTACCGGAACTGCCTATTCAGTATGCTGATTATGCCGCTTGGCAAAGGCAGGTTTTGCAAGGGGAAACCCTCTCAAAGCAAGTCGATGCTTGGCAAGAGAAATTGCAAAACTTGCCTGTTGTTCATCAGCTGCCGCTCGATTTTCCAAGACCAGAGGTGCAAACCTTTTTAGGCAAAAAGTTCACTCACCGCATTGGTAAAGCCACCTCAGACAAGCTATATCGTGTTTGTGAATCACTTAAAGCAACATTATTTATGGGGCTACATGCTAGCTTTAGTGCCTTACTGTCTTTGTACAGCAAAGAGGAAGATATTGTTGTAGGCAGCCCAATTGCTAACCGGGAACAAGCGGAAGTCGCAGATCTGATCGGTTTCTTCGTAAATACGCTGGTGTTGAGAAGTGATTTAAGCGGTCAACCAAGTTTTCTTGATTTGATAACGCAAAGCAAAGAGATGTTGTTGTTTGCTTACGAGCACCAACAGGTTCCTTTTGAGCAGTTAGTAGAAGCATTGCATCCTGAACGGAGCGTGCAGCATAGCCCACTTTTCCAAATCATGCTGACGCTGCAAAACAATGACAAAACTGAGTTTAACTTACCACAACTTGATGTCGAGGTGCATGATAGTGAAGAGATCGGTGTTAAGTATGATCTAGCGCTGAACGTTTCAGAAGACGGATCTGGATTGTTATTGGAGTGGGAATACAACACGGAATTGTTTGCAGAGAAAACCATCGAGCGAATGGGGAGTCACTTTGAAAGACTCGTCGCTAGCTTGGTTGAACAGCCTGAGCTGGCTTTTTCTCAACATGAATTCATCACAGATGAAGAGCGTATCTGGCAAGCGGGTGTTGGCACTGGCAGCGCAATTGATATTGACTCTGTTGGTATGGATGAGTTGTTTGAGAGGCAAGTTGCCAGCGCGCCAAATCAAACTGCATTAATTTATCAAGGCAAGCAGACCAGCTATGCAGAGCTCAGTGAGATGGCGAACAGTGTCGCGCACCGTTTAGTTTCACAAAACAAATCAGAGCAGCAATTAGTGGGGGTGCTTGTTGAGCGCTCAGAATTAATGGTAGCTTCGCTGCTAGGTGTTCTTAAATCTGGTGCGGCATATGTTCCACTTGACCCAAGTTATCCCGTTGAACGCTTAGATTATATTATTGAACATGCTGGGATTAGTTGTATTTTGACTACCCAGAGTATGCAAGGTTTAATCGCCCCCAGTGATGATATTGACGTTATCTGTGTTGATCAATTGGCGCGTAACCCTGAGCTTGTGGTACGAGAGCGTCGTGCCTCAAACGCTGAAGAACTGGCATATGTGATATACACATCTGGTTCAACTGGAAAGCCTAAGGGTGTGCAAGTTACGCACGGTAACATTGTGAACTTTTTCACCGGTCTTAATCATTATTTTGCACCGCACGAAAACCCCCAGCGTTGGTTAGCAGTAACCAGTATTTGCTTTGATATATCAGTGTTAGAGATTTTTTGGACCCTTTGCCAAGGCCATGAAGTTGTACTGATGCCTGAAAAGCCAGTCAAAGGGCTTGTTTCAAATGAGGTATTGGCAAGCTTAGATGAGCCTACTCGACGCCGAGTGGAGTTCCAGCAGTCGATGTTTTCTACACAAGCTTTGTCTGTTCAAGACGTTCAAACACTGATTATCGAAAATAACGTGACGCATCTGCAATGTACGCCGTCATTCGTGAAGGGATGGAACCGCTCTGCACAAGGGGTTGCAGCACTAGGCCAACTCCAAGCACTACTGGTTGGTGGAGAAGGCATTGCAACCCAAGAAGCAAACCTACTACTGGACCACCTAGGTGGTCACATGTTCAATATGTATGGCCCAACAGAGACAACAGTGTGGTCGTCAATTTCTGAAATTAAGAAAGATCAACTCACCATAGGGCAGCCAATTGTAAATACGCAGTTTTATGTGTTGGACAAATGGCAGAAACCGGTGCCGCAAGGACATGTTGGTGAGCTTTTAATTGGTGGGTTAGGTGTGACATCTGGTTACTACAACAGTCCAGAGTTAAGCGCACAACAGTTTGTATCTATGCAAAATTATTCACCCACCACCTTGTATAAAACTGGCGATTTGGTGCGTGTCAATGAATTAGGCCAATACGAGTTTGTGGGCAGACTGGACAGCCAAATCAAGGTAAACGGCTATCGCATTGAACTGGGTGAAATTGAGCGTGTGTTGCAGTCTTTATCACAAGTAAAAGACGGTGCTGTCTTGTGTGTAGATGGTGATAACGGCAACAAACGTCTATTGGCATTTGCTGTTACCCAGCAGGATAGCACTGATTTTGAACTACGTTCGGAGTTGAGCCTAAAACTCGCCAATTATATGGTGCCAGAGCATGTTTATCTGTTGGATAGCATGCCTCTTACACCAAATGGAAAAACCGATAAAAAGTCACTGTATAGTTTAATTACTGAACCCACACAAAGCACATTTTTAGCGCCTGACGGTGACGATGAGCTGCAACTCGCCAGCATCTGCGCCGATGTCCTCGGGGTGGAAGTGAGTGCGATTAATATGCGGGCATCGTTTTTCGAAGTGGGTGGACACTCACTGTTGGCAACCCAGTTTGTCGCATCACTCAATGCCAAGTTTGGTATTGAGTTAACCATGCGACAGTTATTTGAATTGAATGATTTAGCATCATTATCCAAGCACATATCAGATCTGCAGATCCATAAACAATTAGAACAAGAATTAAGAAATTTATCGCACGACGATATTGAAGAGGTAGAACTGTAAATGAAAGATTTGTTTATCAAATTGGCAAAAGAAGGTGTTGAAGTTTACCTGCAAGATGGAAAGCTTAAAGCGCGTGCACACAAAGGTGGTTTAAAGCCTGAATTACTAAACTTAATCAAGGAAAATAAAGCACAATTATTGGCTTACTTAAATGAAGCGCAATCACAAAAAGTGTCTGTTGAGCACAGTTCAATTGCGCAATTTTGTGCTGAAAACACCGATGAGCCTATCTCTTTTCAGCAGCAAAGAATTTGGTTTATTGATCAGCTTGAAGGCAGTTCTAGCCAATACAATTTACCTTTATCTGCAAAAATAAAAGGGTGTTTTGACCTAGATATTGCGCAGCAGTCATTTGAAATTTTACTCCAGCGACATCAATCACTGCGCACAAACTACCATGAGGTAGGAAACGAAACGCAAGTCAGTGTTCAGCCTCAGTATTCGTTCAAAGTCACTGAATTGGACCTCAGCCATCTAAATGTCGATGAGCAGCAAATTGAATTAGAGCAGTTTACTAAAACGTTCCACGCGCGCGAGTTTGATTTATCCAATGATGTGCTAATCGATTGCGCGTATGTGAAGCAACAAAGTGACCTTGGAGTTTTATTGGTTGTCGTTCACCATATCGCGTCAGATGGCTGGTCGATGCAAGTGCTCGTCAAAGAGTTTATTGAAACCTACCAGGCTCTATCTGCCGGTCAGCAACCAAATCTACCTGAACTGACAATTTCCTATTCGAATTATGCGAACTGGCAAAGAAACTGGTTGCAACCTAATGTGATAAGCCGCAGTGAGTCATTTTGGTTAGAAAACCTAAGTGAAGCCCCGAGCTTACATAGCCTGCCTTTAGACAGACCACGTCCAGTTAGCCAAAGTTACAACACAAGTGTGTGTGTTTCAGAGCTTCCAAGTGCGCTTTTAGCGTCCCTTAAACAGTTGGCAGCAAAAGAAAATTGTACTTTATTTATGCTCATTCATGCGGCGTTGTCCCTCGTGCTTATGCGTTATGGGCGCTTAAATGATTTAGTCATCGGTACACCAGTTGCGAATCGAAATCAGGCTGAACTGGCTAATATGGTTGGCTTCTTTACCAACACAGTGCTGCTTAAAAGTACACAGCCAACTTCAGGTACTTTCCAAGATTATCTAAAAGAAGTGCGTGAAGTAAATTTATTGGCCCAAGAAAATCAAGATGTACCATTTGAGCGCATTGTTGAAATTGTAAACCCGCAGCGCAGCACAGCTTATGCACCGTTGTTCCAAATTGAGCTCAATATGAATAACACCGGAGCGCATAGCAGTCGCTTCGAATTTGCAGGCTTGGAGTTGGAAGTACTTAAAGACTTAGATCTGAGAACGCCGTTAGATCTGATGGTGTCTGCCAATGAGCTTGATGACACGTTAGAAGTGAAATTTATTTACTCTTCAGACTTGTTTGATGCGGCCACAATCAACCAGTTATCGAACAGCTTAGTGCATGTACTGGCAACGGTTGCTGCCGATATAGATGTAGATCTGGCAGAGCTATCATTGCTAGATGACACCCAGCAAAGCCTAGCACTACCAGATTTCACGACTACACCATCAGCAGATTATTTTCATCAACTGGTAGAGCAGGCTGCGGACTCTACCCCTGATGCGATTGCAATCCAAAGCGACGCTGGCACTATCACTTATGCAGAGCTAAATGCAAAAGCCAATCAGCTTGCGCGCAGTATGCAAGACAAAGGGTTGGTGCGTGAAGACCGTGTCGCAATTTGTTTGAATCGCTCGATTGAATTCGCTATTTCAATGCTAGCGGTTGCTAAGTCCGGCGGGGCATTTGTTCCCGTAGACATTAGTATGCCAGAAGAAAGAATTGCGTATATTCTGCAAGACACAGCTGCGACGATTGTGCTGACAGAACAAGAGATCATGGCTGAACTGCCACTTGAGGGCCAAAAAACAATCCTTGTTGACCCAATGTGGTTTGAGCGTTTCTGTGGCGCTTTATCCAGCGAAAACCTTGAGCCCCAAGGAGATGCCTGTCAGCACAGCCTAAGTTATGTGATTTATACATCAGGCTCCACAGGTGAACCAAAAGGTGTTGCAATAGAGCACGGCGCTTTGGCCAACTTTATTGACAACCAAACTGATATTCTTGCCTTTGATCAAAATTCAGTGGTGTTGAATGTTCTGTCCTTCTCATTTGACGCGGGTATAGGGCTGCTGTGCAGTGCATTATCTTCTGGTGCGACTACAGTGATCGCGCAAGCCGACGAACCATTTTATGCACTGATTGATCAGCATCATATCAGCCATATCTCAGTGACATCACTGATGTTGAAAACGATCCCAGAGCAAAATTACCCAAGCTTACAAAGCCTTGTAATTGGTGGGGACAAAGTACCGAGCAAAATGCTTGAATTCTGGCTCACTCAGTGCCGAGTCATCAACGAGTATGGGCCTACAGAGGCCGCGGTGACTGTGTTGTCAAATGAATGCTCGTTAGAGGAGCCTATCAGCATTGGTACACCGTACAAAAATGTTCAAACATTGGTGTTGGATGACAACTTAAATTTAGTGCCTGCCGGTGGTATTGGCGAGTTGTATTTAGCTGGAACGCAGTTGGCAAGAGAGTACCTCAATCAGCCTGAATTGACTCAGCGAGCGTTTATTGCAAACCCCTATACAACTGATAAAAATGCCCGTTTATATAAAACAGGTGATTTAGTACGCGCGCTACCAAGCGGCAAATTAGAGTTTGTTGGTCGAGTTGATGAGCAAGTAAAAGTTCGTGGATATCGAATTGAACTCAGTGAAATTGAGCATCAAATCTCTTTAATCGACGGTGTTGTTTCCAACATTGTCATTGTTGCACAAGATGGTGCAGGCAATAAGCGTATTATCGCGTATGTGGAAAGTGCACACACCGATGAGCGCGCATTAGCTCATGTACTTGGCGAGCAACTACAAACTGCTTTGCCAGATTATATGATCCCAGCTGCCTTTATTAAAGTTGCTCAATGGCCAAAGACTTTGTCAGGAAAAATTGACCGCAATGCGCTGCCTGAACCTTCTTTTACGAGCCAGGACGACGAGATAGTACATGCTGAAAACGAACTTGAGCGCCAGTTGGTTGCTATTTGGGCTGAATACCTGAAACTGGATGAAGCACAAATCAGTGTCACAGCAAACTTCTTTGAACTCGGTGGGGATTCAATTCTCTCAATCCAAATAGCGTCAAAAGCTGCGCAGCAAGGGCTTCACTTTAGAGTCAAAGACATATTTGCCGCAAAGACCATTCGTGCCTTGACTGAATATGTTTCTTGCACAGACGCACAAACTCACGATCAAGCGCCAAGTGAAGGTCAGATGCAGCTCATGCCAATTCACAATGAGTTTTTTGCCGATGAAACGCAATGGCATCACTATAATCAGTCTTTGATACTCAATGTATCAAGCAAGCTTGCACAGTGCCCATTCAGTGATTTCGTGAAGCTGATTGTCGAGCGTCATGATGCGCTGCGTCTGTGCTTTGAAAAATCAGAGCAAGGGTGGCAAGCAGAGTTTTTACCTATAGAGCAGCTTGATCTTAATAAGGCATTTCAGTTAGTTGATTTAAATGCGCATCCAGAGATCAATATCGAAGCGTATGCCAACGACATTCAAAAAACACTTAATCCAGCAAAAGGCGAATTATTTAAACTTGTGTACTTCCACGATGTGGAAAAGGAACAAGGAAAACTACTGTGGGTTATCCATCACTTGGTCGTCGACGGCGTGTCATGGCGTATTTTAACCGAAGATCTTCACACGCTTGTGCAGCAGTGGGAGCAAAAACAAACTCTGGCTTTAAACGCTAAAACGACTTCTTACCAGCAATGGGCTGAGTCTCTTCATGAGCTTGCCAGTTCAGAGCACTATCAAAATCAACTTGAGTACTGGCAGCGGCAAGCAAGTGTTGCAGTGCCAAACTTTGCCAATAGCGATATCAATACCCAAAATGCAGGTACTCACGGGTCTCGCGAAACGGCTCAATTTACATTAAGTGACAACGAAACTGCTTTGTTGTTAAACAAATGCAATACCAGTTATCGTACTCAAATCAATGAGCTTTTATTTGCAGCATTGAGCTTAGCGAGTAATCGTTGGCGTGATATGAGTGCGATACGATTTGACCTCGAAGGGCACGGTCGAGATGAGCTTGTTGAAGCGATGGATATCAGCCAAACAGTTGGTTGGTTCACGACTTTTTACCCGCTCACAATTCCTGCGCAAAGCTCGGATATTGCTGAGATTATCTCAGCAGTTAAAAATGCTTATCGCAGTGTGCCTGATAAGGGACTTGGTTTTGGCTTACTCAAGCATTGTTCGAGGCAAAATGACGCCGCAAGCTTTTCTAAAAGTGAACTTAGTTTCAACTATTTAGGCCAAATAGACGCGTCATCTGAGCAACAGGAGTTGATGAGCTTAGCATCTGATAGTACCGGTGAAAATATCAGCCCTGCCAGAAAAGCCGAGCACTTAATGGCGCTCAATGGCATGGTGCAAAATAACCAGCTTACATTCAACCTCAGCTATGACAACAGTACTTATCACGCAAGTGAAATGTCAGAATTTATGGCTGCATTTAATGACGCATTGGTGGACATCATCGCACATTGTGCCGATGTTAAACATGGTCGCTATTGTGAGTCGGACTTCCCGCTGGCTACGGTTGACGAGACGCAGATCAATGCATGGGCAGCAAACGCGCAAATTGCAGATTTGTATCCTGCTACAGGCATGCAACAAGGTTTGTTGTTCCAATCGACGCGCGAGCAGGGAAGTTACGTGACTCAAACTCTGTTGACGGTGGAGTCCATTGAAATCGAGAGCTTTATCTCGGCGTGGCAAATGGTGGTTGCTCGCAATCCTATATTTAGAACTGAGTTTAGAGGGATTGAAGCGGGTCATTGTCATCAAGTGGTGCGTAAAGAAGCATCTTTGCCTTGGATTCTGCATGATCTTTCAGCGTTGTCTATTGAACAACAAGAAGCGAGACTTGAGCAGCTAATCATAGAAGACAAGCAAGCTGGATTTGATTTTAATAACGCGCCGTTGATGCGCCTGACACTTTTCACCCTTGCTGATGGGAAAATTAAAGTGTTGTGGTCTCACCATCATGCCTTACTTGATGGTTGGTGTTTAACGTTGGTCTTCGATGAAGTTACGCAATATTACCGTCAAATTACGCAAGGGGTTGAGACAACACTGGATGAGCCTGTTTCTTATCGCAACTATATTGAATGGTTAAGTGCGCAAGACTTAGAGCAAGCACGTGAAAAATGGCAAGTGCGCTTAGCCGATTTCACTAAAGCGACGCCAACCCCGTTATATAGAAGTGAAGCGCTTAGCCATAACGAGCGAGTATCAAGCGCGCTGCATTTTGATAGTGATACAACGGCAAGGTTGCAAAAACTTGCGCAGGCGAGCCATACGACCATCAATACGCTGTTACAAGCGGCTTGGGCTTATGCGCTGTCTATTTATTCCAACGATGAAAATGTGTGCTTTGGTACTGTTGTATCTGGTCGTCCAGCGACTATCGATAACGTCGACAGTATCATGGGACTTTTCATCAATACTATCCCAGTTCAAGTCACGGTGGCCCCAGAGCAAGCCTTGCAACAATGGTTAGGTGAAATCCATCAAGATCTGGTTGAGTCGAGTGAAATGAGTTTCATACCGCTTGCTGAAATCCAAAAGTTAGTTGCGGATCAGCAATCACTATTCGATAGTCTACTGGTTTTTGAGAACTATCCTGTAGATGAGCAAATTAGCAATAAATCGGCTGAAGCGGGGATCAATGTAACGGACCTCGTACATTTCGAAAAAACCAATTTTGCTATTCAATTGACGGCATCGGTGACAGATAGCCTAGAAGTGAGGTTTGAGCTAGATAACCGCCACTATGTGCAGTCAGATGCTCAGCAATTGGCTGACAGCCTTTCAAACATCATGATGAGTATGCTCAACGAGCAAACTCAGTGCGTAAAACAGCTCGACGTCATTGGCGACGGTGAAAAGTTGTTAGAGTCACTCACGCCGAAAGGGTTTGAAGATTCTCAGCAAACTTTGCATGAAGTGTTCGAGTTGCAGGCAGCCCGTTATCCAAATAAAACGGCTGTTGACGATGGTAAGACAAGCCTTACGTACAGCGAGCTTAACCAAAAAGCAAACCAGATGGCACACATCCTATTGGAGCAACACCAAGTCACACCAGACAGCTTGGTCGGAGTGTGTTTGCAGCGCTCGTGCGATATGGCAGTGACGGTGCTGGCTATTTTAAAAGCCGGCGGCGCTTACTTGCCACTAGATGCCAGTTATCCCGTTGAACGCATCGAGTACATCCTTGGTGATGCGCAACCATTGGTGATCATTACCGATGAAACGACCGTTGGTTTTTCTGCACTGTCTCAACAGACCTTATTGAACCTACACAGTGACGAGTTTCTCCACAGTTTTGCTATGCAAAGCACTTGCAACCCTGAGATATCAAAACACACAGGACTGTATGACAAACTTGCCTACGTGATTTATACCTCTGGCTCAACTGGAAACCCGAAAGGGGTGCAAGTAGAGCACCGTAATGCGCTGAGTTTATTTAGCGCAACAACGGACTTATTTGGTTTCTCGGAGGATGACGTGTGGGTGATGTTCCACTCCTTGTCTTTTGATTTCTCTGTTTGGGAGATTTGGGGAGCGCTACTTCATGGCGGTAAATTGGTTGTAGTGCCATTTGAAGTATCTCGTGCGCCGAGAGAATTCTACAGCTTGCTTGTTGAGCACAGGGTAACCGTTCTGAATCAAACACCGAGTGCATTTAATAATTTGATTAAAGAATGTATGGATTGCTCTGAGCACGCTTTGAGGTATGTGATATTTGGCGGTGAGGCACTCATTTTCTCATCATTGCGACCTTGGGTAAGCAAATATGATTTGAGTTCGACACAATTGATAAATATGTACGGCATTACAGAAACAACCGTACTTGATACATATTATCGTGTAACCGATGAAGATGTGTTCAATGACCATGGCAGCAGTAAAATTGGTGCCATGTTACCTCACGTAAGCGCAACGGTGCTGGATCAGCATGGGAAATTAGCCCCTGTTGGCGCTATCGGAGAGCTGTATTTAGGTGGCCCAGCTGTAACTAGGGGCTATTTAAATCGCCAAGAACTCACCGCGGATCGCTTTATTACCAACCCCTTACAAGGGAATACCACGACACCTTTGGTGAAGAGGTTATACAAAACAGGTGATTTGGTTAAGCAGTTAGATAACGGTGAATTCGAATATATCGGCCGAAACGACCACCAGGTTCAAGTCAACGGGTTTAGAATTGAACTTGAAGAAGTTGAGCAAAAAATTGCCAACTGCGAAGAAGTTAAAAGTGCGTGGGTGAACGTGGTTGAAAACGACAACGGCAAAGCATCTATTATTGCGTACGTTGTATTAGAGCAAGGCTCAGTATCTCCTGTTGACGCCGTAAATGCTATTCGCAGTAAGTTGGCCAACTTATTACCTTATTTTATGTTGCCTACTGCTTTTATCCCTATGGAGCAATGGCCTTTAACTTTAAACGGCAAGTTGGACACCAGCCGCCTACCAAAGTGGAATGGTCAGACTGACGACGATAACTTTGTTGCGCCTACCAATGAAGTAGAAACCAAACTGCAAGCTTTGTGGGGTCAGCTATTGCAGCTAGAGCCAACCGAGATCAGTGTTGAGAGAAACTTCTTTGAACTGGGGGGAGATTCAATCATTGCGATTCAGTTGGTGTCAAAGGCAACTGAAGCTGGCCTGCATTTTACTGTAAACGACCTATTTGCAATGCCAACAGTGCGCGGCCTTGCCGAGAAAGCATACTCATCTAGTACTTTAGTTGCTGAGCAAGGTGATATTGAAGGCACTATCGAACTGTTACCAATACAGCATGAGTTTTTTGAAAACGACAATGGGATTAATTACTACAACCAAGCCGTACTGCTGGAGCCTCCTGTTGATCTGACACTGGCTGATTTACAACACATTGTCGCGCGCTTGTATCAAACGCATGATGCAATGCGGTTGCAGTTTGAACGACAGGCTGACTTCTCTTGGGTAGCAACGCATCAGGAAGTAAGTCAAGCACACATCGAGTCGAGTATTGCTAAGATCGCGCTAAATGGCGGTGATTGGGAGAGTATATTACCGCAAATTGACGCCATTCAGGCGAGTCTAGATATCGCCACAGGAGCGTTATTTAAAGCAGTACTGATCACTGATGAAAATCGTGCTTATAGGCTTTTATTGGTACTTCACCACTTGGTGGTCGATGGTGTTTCGTGGCGCATTATCATGTCGGATATTGAGCGAATTTATAGTCAATTACGCAATAACAGTGATGACACACCGAGAGTAAAAACAGCGTCATTCAAGCAATGGGGCGAGTATTTATCTGAGTATGCAACATCTGAGCTGTCAGCGCGTGAAGGGACATACTGGGCATCCGTGACTGAGCAGGAAGTTAGCAGTATTGCGAATAAACAAGCGTTGGCTGAATTTGAAAGTGCAAGCACTATGGCTGAGAGTGCAATTGCCATCGACAGCAAAGTCACAAATCAGATACTCACAACTGCGATAGAAAGTTTTGATAGCTCGATTAACGCGCTATTACTGAGTGCATTGCTTGAATCTATACAGCGCACATTCGATATTGGAAGTATCCGTATTGATATGGAAGGCCATGGACGTGAAGCGCTTAACTCAAACTTAGATCTGAGCGGAACAATTGGGTGGTTCACTTCGGTTTACCCTGTCAATTTTGCTGTTGGTCAAAATCAAGACATAGCTCAGTTGATAGACAGTGTGGGGGCGCAACTTTCAAAAGTGCCAAACAATGGCATCGGCTATGGTGCACTTAAATATCTTGCCGAGCTTCCAGCGCTGCAAGGTAGCGTGCACAGTGAACTGGCATTCAACTACTTAGGTCAATTTGACCAAGTCAGTGGTGGTGATGGGGCATTTACATTTGCGCCAGAGAGTGTCGGCCAAGTGGTTTGCCCAACACGCGGCAGCAGCCACCCGCTTTCAGTTAATGGCTACGTGTTAAATGGCGCGCTGAATATCAGCATTGGCTATGATACATCGCTCTATTGTGGTGACCAAATAGCGCAACTAGCAAACACATTTGACTCTGTTTTATCAGAGATCGCAGCGTTATCTGAGCAGCGCTTGAATCAAAACAACATTGCTGGTGAGCGGATCGTGCAGCGATATCCTGCAACAGGCATGCAAACCAGTCTACTCATTCAAAACTTGTTTGATAAAGAAAGTTATACCACCCAGATTAAAGTTAAATTTAAAGACTTAAATGTAGAGATATTCCAAAAAGCATGGCAGTTAGTCATGGATAAACATGCCATATTACGAACCTCATTTTCCGGTATTGAGGAAGGCTATGTGGTCCAGTGTGTTCATGAGCGCGCACAACTCACTTGGCATCAGCATGACCTAAGCGAGGTAGGATCAGATCAGCAGTCTGCTGCGCTAGAACTTATTCGCAGTAATGACAGAAAGCAGGGAATAGATCCTAGCTCTGCCCCTCTGATGCGAATGAATTTAGCGGATTTAGGTGCTGGAGAAAGTTATCTGATTTGGTCTCACCACCATGCCTTACTCGATGGTTGGAGTTTGGAATTAGTTTTTGCAGATGTATTCCAGTTCTATCAAGCATTGCTAGCGGGGCAAACGCCGAATATAGCAGGGGAAGTGCCATATAAGAATTATATCGATTGGCTGGCACAGCAAGATATGCATGGCGCAAAAGCATTTTGGCGAAATGAGCTGCAGCAAGGCACATTTGTAGGGCATTTCCCGAAAAGTAGTACACAACCTAGCGCAACTGCCCCTAAAGTTTGGCAGCGCAACTTTGCGTTACCTGAGGCGGTTACACGCAATATTCAAGCGTTTGCAAAGGCGTCACACGTTACTGTGAATGCGGTGGTGCAAAGTGCTTGGGCGCTTGTTTTAGCGAATACGTTTGCTTCTGAAGATGTGATTTTTGGTGTAACGACTTCTGGTCGCCCAGCGCAATTATCTGGAGTAGATAAAACCGTTGGCTTATTTATTAACACATTGCCAGTTGTGGTTAATGTAGCCAAGCGAGAGCCTCTGACAAAGTGGGTAAAAGATGTACATCACAGATTTAGCCAAATCAACGCAAACAGTTTCTTGTCATTTTCTGAAATATTGCAAACTGGTAACTTGCAGGGCGACATTTTTGACAGTTTATTAGTATTTGAAAATTATCCATTAGAGCAAGGCATTCGAGAGCAACAGTCAGATCTTACCCTCAATGTGCTGGAGATGGACTCCGATGAAGAAACGACATTCCCGTTAACGGTAAAAGCGTTTGTAAAGGATGAGATGATTTTCCGTTTAGAAGGGCATTCGGATACATTCTCAGAGCAACAAGTAGAGTCACTTGAACAATGCTTGAGTCAGTTGTTGGCCGACATTCCAGAGCAAAGTAGTGAATTGGTTGGTCAACTACCACTGTTTGATGAACAGGACGAGACAAGTATAGAACCGCAGCAAGTGGTGAAACAGAAATATCAAAATGATCTAATTACCGTACATAATCAGTTTGAACAGCAAGTACTAAATGCGCCAGATAAAGATGCGATTAGATTTGAAGACACCTGTCTGACATATTGTCAATTGAATGAAGCTGCGAACCAGTTATCACACTACTTGATAAATGAAGCGGGTGTTCAAAAAGGCGATTTGGTCGGTATATGTTTACAGCGCTCACCTGATTTCATTATCTCAATTTTGGCGATACTGAAAGCTGGTGCTGCTTATATCCCCATGGACCCGGAATATCCGGCGCAGCGTCTGAAGTATTTCTTGTCCGATGCGAAACCCAAATTAGTGTTAACCAGTGATTCAGTCGATGTCACTGAGCTGAGTAGCCACAGTGTATTTGTGAGCTTATCTGAGGCCGCAATTCAATCATCAATAGCGCAACAATCAAATCAAAACCCGAACATCAAAGTTGATACACAAGACTTAATCTATGTGACTTATACCTCAGGTTCGACAGGGCAACCTAAGGGAGTCATGATTGAACATGGAAATGTGTCTCAATTGCTCGTCAGTTACCAAGAGCACTTTGAATTAGGTGCGGATGATGTGTGGACATTGTTCCATTCGCTATCATTTGACGTATCTGTTTGGGAGCTGTGGGGGGCGTTAACCAATTGTGCAACACTCGTGGTTGTTCCTTATTGGACTGCTCGATCGCCACAAGCTTTATACAATGTATTGTTAGAGCACAAAGTTACCGTGTTGTGTCAAACTCCAACCGCATTCAGCAACTTAGTCGATTTACAGCCGGAAAAAGATCTGCCCTTGGACCTGAAGTATGTGGTGTTCAGTGGTGAAGCTCTGAAATTCCCTAACCTCGCACCTTGGGTCGAAAAGCATGGTGTAGTTAAACCTGCGTTGATCAATGTTTATGGCATAACTGAGACCACGGTTTATTCAACTTTTTATCAAGTCAGTATGAAAGATGTTTACCAACCAGGAGTGAACAGCAAGATTGGAGTGCCTATCAAGGAGACTAAGTTCATTGTACTCAATGAGCAGGGGGAGGAAGTTCCAGTCGGTGAAGAAGGTGAGCTTTATGTTGCCGGTGCGGGCGTATCACGTGGATATCTCAATAAAGAAGCACTGACTGCAGAGCGTTTTGTCCCCATGAATTTTGGTGATGAGCAAAGCACGCTTTACTACAAAACAGGCGACTTGGCTAAGTGTTTACCAGAGGGCGGATACGAATATATCGGGCGTAATGATCATCAGGTAAATATCAAAGGCTTTAGAGTTGAATTGGGAGAGATTGAGCATCGCCTAGCTAGCATGGAGAGTGTTGCTAAAGCGTATGTAACAACGAGCAATGAAGAAACAATAGCAGCATTTGTGGTATTTAACTCAGCTACATCAAACTCCTCAGATGAATTGGAAAAAATCCGCAAATCGTTAGCTGGCAGTTTGCCTTACTTTATGCAGCCAGAGTCGCTGGTGGCAGTTGAATCTTGGCCCCTTACCAATAACGGCAAGATTGATAGGGCTGCGCTACTTGCTGTTGATAAACCATCACAAGCATCAGAGACGGCTGAATCAGCTGAACCTGAAACTGAGACTGAATTATTTTTGGCTCAACACTGGGCGAAGTTATTTGAGGTTGAACTAGAGCACGTCGATATTCACGCCTCTTTTTATCAGTATGCAGGAAACTCGCTAATGATGGTGCGACTGGCTAATGAAGTGAAGAAAGTATATTCAGTGAATATTTCAGTGAACGTACTGTTCGAATATTCAACAATTCATCAATTGGCCTCATATATAGATTTGTTAGTACAGAAAGGAAAAGACAACACGGCTCAACAAAGCGGTGAAAGAGAGATGTTTGAACTATGAATATAATGACCTTTATTTTAGAACTACAAAAGAAGCATGTGTTCTTAGCAGTAAATAGTGGAAAGTTAAGCGTTGATGCCCCGAAAGGGGCGTTGGATAGCCAAACTCTCGAAAAACTAAAATTACATAAGAATGAGATTATTGAGCACTTAAGCAAGCTGACCAAAATAGAAGAAGAAATTCAGCCTGTGGACAATGCCAGTAACTACCCACTTTCTTTTGCACAGCAAAGATTGTGGTTTATAGATCAGGTAGAGCAGGGCAGCGCAAGTTATAACATTCCTTGGGCGTTTGAAGTGAAAGGTAAATTTGATCTATCAATTGCCAATCGCGCCCTGAACGCGGTCATTGAGAAACACCAAATACTGAGAACGATATATATTAATGACGCAGGAGAGGGGCGTCAGCAGATATTAGCAGACTTTAATTTTTCGATAACAGAGCTCGACTTTACGCAAGACCTTGGTGGCATTCAGGCTTTTATTGAAGCGGAAGCAGGGAAACCGTTTGATTTAACATCGGAGCTTGTACTGCGAGTTAACTACCTAAAAACGGCGCCAGACAGTGGTGTGATGGTCTTTAATATCCATCATATCGCTTTTGATGAATGGTCTCGAGATATCCTTTTGGCTGAGTTTGTACAAAACTACAGCCAGTTGGAGGCTGGAAAAGAGGTAGTGCAAGAGGATTTATTTGTACAGTATCGCGATTTTGCTGCGTGGCAAAGAAAGCAATTGGATAACGGTACGTTGCAATCCCAGCTTGATTATTGGCATAAGCAGCTTGCAGATGCGCCTGTAACACATGGCCTTGCTTTGCAACGTAATAGGCCTGAAACAAGTCAACAAATAGGCAGCAAATATCGCTTCACTTTACCAGCGCACACTAAGGTTGCACTTGATAACTTGGCACGGTCGCAGTCAGTAACGCCATTTGTATTGATCCATGCAATATTTTCACTGATGCTCACTAAGGCTACCCGTAACTCTGACGTGGTTATTGGTACCCCAAGTGCGGGTCGCAGCAATAGTCAACTTGAACAGATGATAGGCTTTTTTGTTAACTTCCTATCGCTCAGAACCGATGTTGATGGTCACACTTCATTTGGTGATTATTTAGAGTATGTAAAACAGGTAAACTTAGCGGCACTGCAACATCAAGATGTGCCTTTCGACAGAGTGTTAGAGCACTGCGGCATTGAGCGTAATACTCAAATGGCACCATTGTTTCAAATCGTACTGTCAGTGCATCAAAGTAGTCAGGCGCATTCAAGTGACATGCCGTGGGATTTGTCCCCAGTGAATATTGAGCATGCATCAGCAAACTTTGATTTGATGCTTGAAGTGGGCATCGATAGCCAGTCATTGGAGTTGATGTTTACTTACGATAGTGCGCTGTTTTCTGCTCAGTACATCGAGAGCCTATCGCAATACTTCTGTACGGTATGCGATCAGGTGATTGAAAATAAAGATATCAATATTTCAGATATTCAACTGATAAATGCTCAACAGCAAGGTGATATCGTTGACGAGGTGCTTCGTGCACACCGCCAATTCACTACCAACAGCATGTTACATCAACAGTTCGAAGAGATGGCAGTATCTCACCCTACGAGAGTAGCGGTTTGTGATGATGATTGTGCGCTTACATATCAAGCGCTCAACGAGCAAGCAAATCGCTTAGCGCGCTATCTGCAAGAGCAAGGTACACACGCATCCGATAGAGTTGGCATTTGCTTATCTCGTTCAACTGAGTTTGTGGTTGCGATGCTGGCAATTCTGAAAGCTGGTGGTACTTATGTTCCTATGGACCCAAGTTATCCTGCGGCGCGTTTGACTCATATCATCAATGATAGTGATATCAATTTGGTCGTTACCTCGGAGGCACTGCAAAACTTACCAGTGTTAGATACTGATCAAATCAAACGCATTGTACTTGATGGAGAACATTATACTGGCTTGCAATCTGGGCTCGATGCCGACAATTTGAATATCGAACTGCCTGAAAATCTAGTGGCGTATATCATTTACACGTCAGGCTCTTCAGGGCTGCCCAAAGGTGTTCAAGTTACCCATAAAAATGTGCTGAGACTGTTTAAATCATCAGATCAACAGTTCGAGTTTAGCGAGCAAGACGTTTGGAGTTGCTTCCATTCTACTGCCTTTGACTTTTCTGTTTGGGAGCTTTGGGGAGCGTTATTGTATGGTGCGAAGACGGTAATGGTGTCTTATGAAGACAGTCGTTCGCCGCAGCAATTTGCCAAGCTTTTAACGACGCACGGTGTCACGGTGTTGAGCCAAACAGCTTCAGCTTTTTATCAATTGTCAGAATATGTGCGTGAACACAATAGCCCACACCAACTGCGTTATGTCGTATTTGGTGGAGAGTATCTGAACTTTACCAAGCTGTTGCCGTGGATGGATCGCTACGGCAGTGAGGCCCCGCAGTTGATCAATATGTATGGTATTACAGAAACTACTGTGCATGTTACCTATCAAAAAATAGAGCGCGCGCACTGTGAGCAAGGGATCAGCCTAATTGGTAAGCCGTTACAAGATTTGACTTGTTATGTTGTTGATGAAAATGGAAATTGCCAGCCTCCAGGCGTCCCAGGGGAACTGTGGGTTGGCGGTCAAGGTGTTACAAATGGGTACTTGAATAGACCAGAATTGAATACTGAGAAGTTTATTGCCGATCCATTTAGCGCTGAGCCAAACGCCGTAATATACCGTAGTGGTGACCTTGTTCGCTGGTTGGATGATCTGAGCCTACAGTATTTAGGTCGTATTGATGAGCAAGTTAAAATTCGAGGATTCAGAATTGAACTTGGTGAAATTGAAGCAAGTTTAAATTCCCACCCGCAAGTAAAATCCTGCGCAGTACTGGCTAAATCTAAAGAGCAATCAGGCCACGAACTGGTTGTATATTTCACTTTGACAGATGAGTTAGGTTCAGGTGATCAGCAAGCGCTATTTCGTGAGTTGCACGGCTATTTGCAGGTGAAATTACCTAAACATATGGTGCCAGCAGCCTATGTAATGCTGGATGATTTACCTATGACGGTAAATGGCAAACTCAACCGCAGCTTACTTTTGTCAATGCCAGTAAGTTACATCAGCGAAGAATATCAAGCGCCAGAAACTCCCATTCAACGCCAACTGTGTGCTGTGTTTGAACAAACCTTGGAGTGTGAAAAAGTTGGTATTCAGGATAACTTTTTCAACCTTGGCGGTGATTCAATTCGAGCAATTTCATTGGTTGCCAACGCCGCAAACATTGGTCTTCAGTTTTCGGTCAAAGATGTATTTAACTATCAATCAGTTGCATCTCTGGCGGATGCCATTGAACGCAATGATACTGAGTCAACAACTAAAGTAATAGAAAAGCCATTTGCGTTACTGTCTGAAGAACAACAACAGGCACTGCCACAAATAACCACGGCAGCAATCGAAGATGCATTTCCATTAACAGCAACTCAGCAGGGTATGGTGATCCATAACATGCTTGAGGCGAGCGATGGCACTTACCACGATGTGTCTAGCTCTCGTTTGAAGTTGCAATGGCAGCCTGACTTGTTTGTTCAGGCTTTGAGTGCGGTTGTAGAGCGTCATTCAGTACTGAGATCGACATTTGAGTCATGCTGTTCTCAGCCAATCCAAGTTATACATGAATCGATTGCCTTGCCTTTGGCAGTGAGGGCGATGACAGATGAAGAGGTCAATGATTTAGCGCAATATGAACAACAGTGTTTGGCGTTGGAATTGGCATCGCCGTTCGAAATGGGTGATATCCCGTGGCGTATGGCCATTCATACAATTGCTGATGATGATGTTTATCTTCATCTTTCATTCCATCATGCTTTGTTGGATGGTTGGAGTTTGGCGTCTTTCAATACAGAACTATTCACTCAGTACAAGCGTTTGCTATCTGGGCAACCGTTATTGCTGCAATCGAAGCCTCCTGCATTTTCGTTACAAATTGCCCAAGAAGTGGCGGCTATTGAATCAGGAAACAGCCGTCAGTACTTTGAAGAAAAGTTAGACGGAATGAGTTTGCCTTGGTGGTCAAACCTCAAAAAAGGTGCTCTACAGGAAGCGTCAACAGCACTAAGCAGTGATCAACGTCGCCGCTTGAAAGACTTATCTAAGCAATTAAAAGTCACAGAAAAGAGCATCTTGCTGAGCGCACACACTGTGTTAATGGCTTTGTTGGATGGCCAAAAAGATGTTGTGACTTCAGTTGTAACTAATGGCAGACCAGAGCTAGAAGGCAGTGAGCAAACGCTTGGCCTATATCTAAATTCTCTGCCGATGAGAATAGATGTCACCAAGGGAACATGGCAGCAATTAATTGAAAAAGTGCATAGTGAAAGTGTCGACCTAATGTCGCACCGAAGCTACCCGCTCAGTGAAGTTCAGCGTGCAACAAATAGTGAATTCTCATCGTCACTGTTTAATTTTATCGATTTTCATGTTTATGAAAGCATACTCGGTGATGTTGACCTTCAAGGTGGAAACTTTTTCGAAAAAATCAACTTCATGCTGTATGTGACGTTTTTTAATAGCCCGGCTGATAACTCATTGGGCTTCAGAGTTAACGCAAACCTTGAGCAGTTTGATCAGCAATATGTTGAAAAAATTAAAAACTATTTACATAAAATTATTTCGCAAATCCTTGATGAGCCGAGCCAAGAAATTGATTTTGATTCGTTTTTAGACACTAGGGAAGTAGAGCGCATGGCGGCACTAGAACAGCAAAGTATCCAGAGTGGATCTATGCCAGCGCCGTCTGTCATTGAGTTATTTGAACGCAGTGTGGAGCAAAATCCAAGCGCGATAGCTGTAACCATGGCCGATCAGAGTCTAACTTATTTACAGCTTAATGACCGCGTAAATAATTTAGCTTGTGCGCTGCGAGAGGAAGAGGTTGGTGAAAATGACAAAGTTGGAATTTTCTTGCCACGGAGTATTGAGTCACTGATAGCCGTGTTGGCGGTTATGAGAGCCGGTGCGTGCTATGTTCCTCTGGACGTTAAAAACCCGGCGATGCGCAACCAAGCTATTATTGAGCAAACGCATGCAAGTGTTGTCATTTCTCATGAATCCCATGCTTTGCCTTTCAGTGTACAAGGTATTTCAGAGCTGGTGCTTGAAGAGGATGTGACAGACGATAGCTGGTTAGAAGACTTTGCAGACGATGAGACATTTGCTTTGCCTGATTTGCAGCAAAATGCATATGTTTTATTTACCTCAGGTTCAACGGGAACACCAAAAGGAATCGAGATATCTCATGCCAATCTCGCGTCATACTTAGACCATGTAAAGTCGCATTATTTTGTCACTGCAAGTCAGAGTTTGGTGAGTTCAACACTGAGTTTTGATGCAACTATCAGCGCTTGCTTTGGCCCGCTGAGCGTTGCTGGTACAGTCAATATCGTCGCTGAACAGAGCAATGATGCCGCATCAATTGCGGCGTTCATAAAAGACTGTGAAGCGCCATGCATATTCAAGGTGACACCATCTCATTTGGATGTAATTTCAGCAGTGTTGGGCGATTTTTCAAGTACATTGGAACATGTGCTGATAATTGGAGGAGAGGCGCTACACTGGAAAGCTGTTAATGAGTGGCGCACCAAGCACCTGCCCCAGGCAACTTATATCAATGAGTATGGCCCCACAGAGTCGACCGTCGGCTGTTGTTTTGAGGTGATCACACCGTCTTCGGCCGCGAAAGTAGATCAGGAAAACGTCGCAATTGGCGTGTCAGTGGCTGGTACATCTTTATATGTCTTTAATGATCAACTACAACGCATTCCTTTTGGATCAGTTGGTGAGCTATTTATTGCCGGCTCAGGGTTATCAAAAGGCTACCTAAACCGTCCAGATCTCACTGAACAAGCTTTTATCACGAAAAATATTAACGGCACAGATACTGTGTTATATCGTACTGGCGATTTAGTGCGTTATCTATCCGACGGTAAGTTGGAATATATCGGACGCAGAAAGGCGCAGATAAAAATCCGTGGTTATCGGATAGATCTGGATGAGATAAAGCATCATATATTAGCGGTAAAAGGTGTTAAAGCTGCCTTTGTAGCCAAGTCACAAGGTGCCGCGGGGCAGGCTGTGCTAGTTGCATATTATACCGCACAAGACGGCGCATCGCTCGATACGCAAATTCTTCAAA
Source organism: Pseudoalteromonas obscura (assembly GCF_030135505.1). Taxonomy (NCBI): domain Bacteria; kingdom Pseudomonadati; phylum Pseudomonadota; class Gammaproteobacteria; order Alteromonadales; family Pseudoalteromonadaceae; genus Pseudoalteromonas; species Pseudoalteromonas obscura. Next base: position 122,153 of record NZ_JASJUT010000002.1, on the reverse strand, counting down.
ACCTAACAAAACATTTACCTGAGTATATGGTGCCTAAGTTTGTTGTGGCAGTTGATGAGTTTAAGCTTACGCTCAATGGTAAAGTTGATAGTAAAGCGCTACCTGATGTCAGCACTTTGCAAGGTAGCTCGAAGGTAACGGAGCCAGAATCAAGTTTAGAGGTCACGTTGCGCAATGTATGGGCATCCGTGTTGAGAGTGGCACCGGATACCCTTGATGTGATGGCAGACTTTTTTGAGCTAGGTGGCGATTCGATTTTGGCTATCCAAATTGTGGCAAAAGCACGTCATCAGGGCGTATTCTTTTCACTGGCCGATTTGTTTAAGTTTTCCACCATACGGTCTCTGTCAGGTGTCGCGACTACCGATAAAGAATTGGACATATCTCAAGAGGCAGTAACTGGCGAGATGCCACTGTTACCGGTGCAGCAAGCGTTTTTACAAAAGGGGGTTGAATTAGATTATTACAATCAAGCAGTGATGCTAAATACCCCACCTGAGTTTAATGCTGAAGCATTACAAACCATTGTTGCAGAGCTGGTAAATCGCCACGATGCCCTTAGGTTGAGCTTTAAACACGAAGCAAACAATTGGCAAGCAAGTCATCAAGACATTACCACGCAATCACTGAACCACTTCTTTGCGGTCGAAAAGTGCTCACTATCTGATAAAGAGCAAGTGGCCGAGATAGTCAATCGCTATCATCAAAGTTTTGAGCTGGCAGGACCGTTGGCTAGATTTGTATATGTGGAAGATGAGCACAATGCGCAAGACGGGCGTTTATTTATTGTGCTTCACCACCTGGTCGTTGATGGTGTGTCATGGCGTATTTTATTGTCTGATATTGAAGCTGCGTTTTCTCAGCTGCATGCATTCGGTCGTGTTCAGTTGGCACCAAAATCTTCTTCGTATAAAGCGTGGGGTGAGTTTCTTCAAGAGTATGCGTCGGATGAGCAGATTTTGGCGCAAATACCTTATTGGCAAAGTGTCGTAGCAACGCAATCGAGTCCGCTGCCTGTGCTTGAGTCTCAAAGCAGTGAACATGCTGTAGCAAAATCGCAAGCGCAAACGAGCTTTTCTAAAAAGGAAACACAGCAGCTGATCACCCAAGCTATTTTAAAGTATGACTTGCAAGTTAATGAGCTATTGCTGAGTTCGCTTTTAATCGCTTTGCACCAGTGGAGTGGTGGTAACCAATTCTTGATTGATATGGAAGGCCATGGCCGAGAGGCGTTAACAGAAAGCTTAGACCTGACAGAAACCGTCGGTTGGTTTACAAGCATTTACCCTGTTTTACTGGCAGCATCTAACGAGAGTCTTAATGCGCTTGCTTATGAGAAAATAATTCACCACGTTAAAGAGACCTATCGAGCAATTCCGAGCAATGGTATTGGATTTGGCGTGATCGCCAATAGCGAGCAGAGCCGTGAATTGGGTGATTATGCGCCAGCTCAAATTCAATTTAACTACTTGGGTCAGTTTGACAATGTAACAGAAGATGGTGAGTTCTTTTCAATTGCAACGGAATCAGCGGGTGATTGGTCTAGCGCCAATCGACCTATGTCACATAAACTAGACCTAATCGCCATGGTAACCAATGGCAGCATGCAGTTTAAGATCAACTTTGACTTGTCTGATTTTAGCCAGCAACAGGCAGATTCATTGGCAAGCCATCTCCAAAAAGCTGTGCAAGGGATTATATCGCATTGTGTCGGTGCTTTAGATGAGAGCACAATTGCAGCGCAATTCCCGCACGCGACTGCGCCTATTGAGACGCTTTCGCACTGGCATTCGCAACACGATGCGTTGGATATTTACCCCGCAACGGGCATGCAAAAAGGGTTGCTGTTCCATAGTGAATTAGATAGCAGCGCTTACGTCACCCAAATTCGCTTGGACTTTGAATACGTATTGCCAGAGATGTTGAAATTAGCATGGCACAACATCGTGAACAGGCATGATATCTTCAAAACCGCTTTTGTAGGGTTTGAGGAAGGGTATTGCCATCAGTTAGTTCAGCATGAAGTCGAACTCAATTGGTCCGAGGTATCACTTGTCCATTTAGATGCAGCGGCACAACAAGAAGAAGTAGAACGAATTCGCTGCCAAGATGCAGGCACTAAGTTTAACATCGTCGACGCGCCGTTGATGAGGTTCCACTTACTTAACTTAGGTGAAAACGGTCACGTTTTGATTTGGTCACACCATCACTCCTTAATGGATGGATGGTCAATGAGCATGGTGTTTCAAGAGGTTGCCAAAGTCTATGAAGCGGCATTGGCAAATAAACCGATAACTTTGCCTGCGGTTGCACCATATAAAAATTATATTCAGTGGCTCAATCAACAAGACCAAGCGGCGTCGCTTACCTTTTGGAAAGCGCAATTGTCTGAGGCTATGGCGCCAACACCACTGCCGTTGATGGACAGCTCAAAGGTTGCAGAATCAGAGCAAGAGTTTGCGTTGCAATTGAATGTTGAACAAACGCAGTCACTTGTTGAGTTTGCTCGTAAAACAAAAACCACACTGAATAGTTTGTTGCAATCGTCGTGGGCTATTTTACTGTCTCGCTACAGTTCAGAGTCAACAGTCACCTTTGGTTATACGACTACGGGTCGTCCTCCTGTGCTAGAAAATGTTGGCAAAATGGTTGGTTTGTTCATTAACTCTTTGCCATGCAGAGTAACGGTAGAGGGCAGTGAGAAAGTTGAGGACTTCCTAATTTCTCAACGTGATGCACTGAGCCAAAGAGAACAACATAACTTTATATCCGCGACAGAAATTCAAACTGCGGCGAATAGTCATGGGACAGGTGAGCTATACAACAGTGTCATTGTCTTTGAAAACTACCCGATCAAAGATGTGAGTGCTCATGTTAATAATGCTGGTTTGGTGATCACCGATGTGCAGCCGTATGCGCGCACTAACTTCCCGCTGAGCTTGATAGCACACTTAGGCGATACATTATCGATTCGATTTGAATACCACTTAGGGCAATACAGCGCAGCTGATATCGAAACTGTGGGTCAACAACTTAAGGCGGTACTACTCCAGCTTGTTGAAAAGGCACAAGCGCGCGTATGTGATATTGATTTGGCAGTTGATGCTGCTGTAGAAACGTTACAAGAAAGCGAAAGTGGTATCGCTTCTACCCCATTCTTTGCGCTAAACGACAAGGTTGCTGAATATGCACAACTGTCGCCCAATGCACCAGCGGTGTCTTCTCAAGATGGCGCATTGACTTATGATGCATTGGCAACGAAAGTTGCATGCCTATCTGTCGTATTGCAAGACGAAGGGTTAGCTCCAGGGCAAGCGGTAGGAATATGCATGGAGCGCAGCGTTAAAAGCACGGTTGCCATGCTTGCAGTTTTAAAAGCGGGTGGCTTTTATGTTCCAATTGATGCTAAAACGCCCAGTGCACGAATCAATCATATTATTGATGACTGTGGCATGGAACTGATGTTGGTTGATGAACACACCGTTGAAAGTGTGCCTCTAGATGGTGTTGACTTCATGATGCTTGATGATGAGCTGTTTGATGAAGATTGGTATCAATGTTCCGAGCAGGAATTACAGGACGCTAAGACTTCAGTCCAGTCATCAGATACGGCCTACGTCATATATACCTCAGGTTCTACGGGTAAACCGAAAGGCGTTGCTGTATCACATGCCAATTTAGCCCACTACTTGAACTATGCTGCGTCGCAATATTTTGATGGCGTGAATGGGGCTGTAGTGAGCACGTCTTTGAGCTTTGATGCGACAATTACCAGCCTATTTACGCCACTAGTATGCGGCAAAGAAGTTGTATTAATTGAACAAGGAAGTCGTGAGCTTGATTCACTGGCCGCATTGATTGCAAATGCTGCATCCCCTATGTTGTTTAAATTGACACCGTCGCATTTAAATGCACTTGCCAAGTTGTACGACCAACCGCAGACAAAGGTTGAGCATATGTGCATTGTTGGGGGTGAAAACTTGAGTTGGGGTACTGTTGATCAGTGGCGCAACAGTGTTATGCCAAACGCCTGTATTATCAATGAATATGGACCGACAGAAGCGACCGTAGGTTGTGTTGTATTTAAAGTCTCAGCGCATGAAAGCGCAGGGCAAACTGTGGGGTCAGTGCCAATTGGCGTGCCAATTCACAATACTGTTTTACGCGTATTGGACAAAGATGGCAGAGCTGTTCCCAAAGGCGCTAAAGGAGAGCTGTATATCGGGGGAGAAGGTGTTACTCAAGGGTATATGAATCGTTTAGCACTTACCCAAGAAAAGTTTATTGAGTTTTCCGATGACACCACCCAAGCACTTACCTATTACCGCACGGGTGACGTAGTTCGCTACAAGCATGATGGCAACCTTGAATTTATTAGCCGAGTTGACGAGCAAGTGAAAGTGCGTGGCTATCGCATAGAAACAGGCGAAATTGAGCATCACCTGCTGAGCAATCAAAGCATTTCTGCTGCGCATGTGATGTTAGACGATACTGCGGCTCAACATCTTGTAGCCTATATTGCTTGTGATGTCGATATGGATTTGGTGGAACTGGAGCGTAGTTTAAGAACATCATTGGCGTTAGAGCTAAATGACTATATGTGTCCAAGCCAGTACGTGTTTTTAGCCCAGTTACCATTAACTGCTAATGGTAAAGTCGATAGAAAGGCGCTACCAAAATGGCAAGCACATACAGAGCAAACCAGTTCGTCTGGTCCTGTAGGTGAAATAGAAAATCAGCTTGCAAATATCTGGGCACAATTGCTTGAAGTGGAATTGGCTGCGATTACACAAGATAGTGACTTTTTCTTGTTAGGCGGCCATTCACTGTTGGCAATACAGTTGATAACTGCAATTAGAGAGACGTTTAACGTTGAGGTTTCGCTTCATCAATTATTTGATGCGTCCTCTTTGTCAGGACAAGGTGAGGTGGTAGAGCAAGCCGATGCAGCGACATTTACGCCTGCTATTCAGCCTATGTCACTCGACATGACGCATTATCCACTGACACATGCACAAGAGCGCCTTTGGTTTATCGATCAAATGGGCCAAGGCAGTTCGCAATATAACATGCCACTTGCTTTTGAAGTGTCAGGCCAGTTTGACGTTGAACTGATTGAGCAGACATTAGGCGAAATTGTCGCTCGCCATCAGGTGCTTAGAAGTAACTTTGTGACGGTGGACGAGCAGCCACAAGTCACTTATGAACATGCTCAACCGTTTAAACTACATCGAGTCGACGTGAGTCACTTGGATGCGCAAGCTCGCCAACATGAAGTAGCACAAATTCAATTTGAAAATGCCACAAAGGTGTTTGATCTTGCTAAAGACTTACTGGTTAGAGCCAGTTACGTCAAGCTTACAAACGGTGCAGATGTTGAGAGTGGCGCGCTACTATTGTGTTTCCACCATATTGTCTTTGACGGTTGGTCGATTGGTATCTTAATGAAAGAATTCAATACCATATACGCAGCCAAAAGCCGTCAAGTTGTCGCAGAGCTAACCCCGCTTGCAGTGCAATACCAAGATTATGCGGTATGGCAGCGTACGTGGGAAGGTGAGCAGCAATACCTTGCCGATCAGACCTATTGGACAGAGGCACTTGCTGGGAGTCCACAAATTCACTCAATTCCAACGGATAAAGTTCGTCCTGCGCGACAGTCATTTGCCGGAAGCGCAGTGCCATTTAAGCTTGATCAGGCGCAAACAAATAAGCTCAAGGCATTCTGTCAGAGCCGAGGATTGACGATGTCAATGGCACTACAGACGGTGTTCTCTGTGCTGTTGAATCGTTACAGTGGTGAATCAGATATTTTGTTTGGTACGCCGGTAGCGAATAGGGACCGCAAAGAAGTTGAGCCATTAATTGGCTTCTTCGTAAACCTGGTTGTGATGAGAGTGGGTGTTGAACCGCAGTCTTCGTTTGATTCTTTACTGCAAATGGTTAAACAGACAAGCTTGGCTGCTCAGTCGCATCAGTCATATCCATTTGATAAATTGGTTTCAGATCTGGATATCACCCGCAGCGCGTCACATGCACCGCTTGTTCAAGTGATATTCTCAATGAACACCAATAAAGTGGAAGGCTTAGCTGCGGAAGAGTTTGCGATTTCACCAATGCATGCCGAGCAGCTAGTTGCCAAAGTTGACTTGAGTTTGGATGTTGAGGAGTTTGATGATGAAGTAGGCTTCTCGCTGGGATATTGTACTGACCTGTTTGAGACAGAAACCATTGAGCAGATGGGCGAAAATTACCTGCTCATTATAGAAAATATGTTGTCGATGCCTGAATTGCAGGTCGCGCAAGCCCTTGTAAATCAAAGAACTGATAGGAATACCGGTCGCGATGGTTTGGCTGACAGTGACAAGCCGTTTGTAGCGGTACATGAGGCTGTTAAATGTCATGCTGTTGAAGCGCCTGAAGCACTGGCTCTAATCGATGGCAGTGAACAGCTAACATATGGTCAACTTGCTGCTGCAGCCCGTGCCATGTCAGTTGCACTGTATGAACAAGGTGTTCGCGCGGGTAGTTTGGTGGGTGTGATTGCTGAAAACTCGGTGAGCAATGTTGTACTTATGGTAGCGCTTTCGCAAATGGGCGCTGTGTATATGCCGTTTGACCAAAGGTTGCCAGTTCAGCGTATTGAGCAAATGATTGAGTCGAGTGGTGTAGAGCATTTGATAGTGCCTGCAACACACCGTAAGACTGATTTTGCGGGTGTTCAGCAACTTAGCCTAGACGGGCTATACACTCGCTCTGAAGATAACCAGACACAGCAAGTTCTGCTAGCTGACAAGTTGATGCCAGTAGAGGCAGATCAACTGGCCTATGTCATCCATACTTCAGGGTCTACTGGCGTACCTAAAGGGGTGATGATTGAGCACTTGGCTTTGACTAGCTTTGTGCGAAACCATAATCACTTTGTAGGTACACAGCCTCAGTCAAGAGTGATGTCTGTCTTGTCTCCTGCCTTTGATGCCGGATTAGGTGTTATTTGGAGTAGCTTGTATTCGGGCGCTACCTTGTGTTTGGCAAGCTTTGAGCAATCGCTATCAAAGCAGTTAATTGATTTTGAAGTGCAACAAATCTCTTTAACACCTTCGATTTTAGAATCGCTGTCCTGGCAAAGTGAATTTAAGTTAGAAACACTCATCCTTGGTGGTGAGGCATGTCCAGAATCTACGGTTGAAAAGTGGCAGCAGCACTGTCGTTTAATCAATGAATATGGGCCAACAGAAACCACGGTGACTGCCATGGCAAGTGATTGGTCAGTATCGAACTCTCGAAGCTTGGGTGATGTCTATCCGGGGTTTGAAGCGGCTGTATTGGACGAAAATGGGCACCCTTGTCCTGTCGGTGCAATCGGTGAGTTATATCTGGCAGGTGATCAGTTAGCAAGAGGTTATATCAATGCCCCTGAACTGACGGCGAAAGCGTTTATTGAAATGTCATTACCCGGCAGCTCTAAGCAGAGGTATTACAAAACTGGAGATCTAGTCCGCATATTACCTTCGGGTGAATTTAGCTTTATTGGCAGAGCTGATACGCAAGTCAAAATCCGTGGATTTAGAATCGAATTAGAAGAAATTGAAAATAAAATCTTGTTAATAGATGGTGTTGAACAAGTTGTTGTTGATGTTTGTGTGTTAAATGAGGTTGAAAATATTGTTGCATATTTTGTTGCAATAAAGGATATTGACAAACCACAGTTCAAGGAACATTTAACAGCATTACTACCAGATTATATGGTGCCTAATCATTACGTTAGCTTGGAAGCGATGCCGCTAACAGTGAATGGTAAAGTTGACCGTAAATCGTTGCCTGTGCCGCAATCACTTCATCGTGAGCAAGTATACGTGGCACCGACTAGTGAGCTGGAACGTCAGGTTTGTGCTATGTGGCAGGAGTTATTGCAGGTTGAGCAAGTCGGGCTAGAGGATAACTTCTTCGATTTGGGAGGCCACTCTTTGTTGGCTGCGCGTATGTATACCGCTATTCAACATCAGTTTGATATAGAGTTGTCCATGCAAGAAGTTCTTGAGCAACCAGTGGTGTCCGAGCTTGTAAAAGTTATTGATACCGCTGTACGACTCAAAGAAGGGCTAATCTCTCAACATGAAGATGACAGCAGTGATGCCGAAGAAGATGTTTGGGAACTGTAACGTTAAGTCAAAATAATAAAAGGCTGGTGGCACATTGCACACCAGCCGCATAATAAATAAAAAGAGATGGAAATGTCACAGAAGTATTATCTAAGAGAAAGTGTTTACGTCGAACCATTGGTAAACAACTGGTACGCATGGCCAAACCTTTTATCTCCATTTCAGTATGCTCTATACATGAATAAAACTCATCTAAGGTTGATGAAGTCATTTGCCAACAATCATGAACTGCATATTATGGCGAATGAAAACAAAACCATTGCAGGTGGTGGGGAGTTTGTCGATTGTAAAGCTGAGCAGCTGGAGGATGTTAAATCACTTATCAATAAATTTGAAACAGATGATGCGCTCTTTGGTGAGTTGGCCGATGCGCTGAAATCCCTCAATGCGATGCTCAAGCAACACGTCAGTGGCGAGTCTTTAGAACCGCTTTATAAACAGGTACCTGACTTACTGAAAGGGTATGTGGAGCTAGTTATGGATAGTAACCACAACCCGAGCTTCCGTGTTATCGAGGGGTTGGTCTATCAAAGTGAATATTACAGAAAAGATCTGCAATCGGTCTCTTTAGGTGTCTTAAATGAAGAGATGGAAAGGCCATTTGTACTGAGCACGCCAAGGTTGCCAGATACGGACCACATTCATATCAGTGAACCCTTTGACAGTGAATTCTGGGATACCTTATTTAAAACCCGGACCCAGCCAATTTCTAAACAGGAAATTGAAGCCTTGTTTGAAGGCAAGCAGTGTACAGGTGGCTTAAATATTTTCGAACTATTCACTACCGAAGCACCAGCTGGCAGTGCACAAGAGATAGAGGCGACATCTGTTAAATATATTGGTCATGCAGGTTTACTGTTACAAACACAAAATGTATCCATTTTGGTTGATCCCGTTGTGGCCAACATCACATCAAAAAATCGCGAGCAAGCGATTGGTTTTGCGCAACTACCGGAAAAAATAGATTACATTTGTCTTACACACAATCATTCAGATCACGTCAACTTAGAGACTTTATTGCAGCTTCGCCACAAGACAAGTCGTATTTTAGTCCCTAAAAACAATGGCGGTTCATTGTTAGACCCGTCGCTCAAAATGATCCTCAGGCAATTAAAGTTTGATGTAATTGAAATTGATGATTTAGAAGTGATTGATGTCCCGGACGGTAGCATTACCGGCATTCCGTTTTTGGGTGAGCATGGCGATTTGAATATAAGAAGTAAAACTGGCTGGTTATTCCAACTTAACGGTAAAAAAATATATGCCGGTGCTGACTCCTCTAACTTAGAACCCATCATGTATGAAAAGCTGAGCGCTTACTTTGGTGAATTAGACTTAATGGCGATTGGTATGGAATGTGTCGGTGCACCATTTACATGGCTATATGGGGCCCTTTTCACTGAGGCTGTGCCAAGAAATATAAAGGAATCGCGCAGACTCAATGGCAGTAGTTTTGAAACGGCTTCTCAAATCACCAATGCATTGAAACCAAAAAATGTGTGGATTTACGCTTTAGGCTTGGAGCCTTGGTACAACTACTTTATGGGTCTTGATTATAGCGATGACTCTGAGCAGATAGTGCAATCTATGCAAATGGTGGAGTTTTGTCAGGCACAAGGCATTCCAGTTGAGCGTTTATGCGGCAAAAGTGAAATTAAGTTTTAGGAGACAAACATGGGATTGATGTCAATCAATGACTTAGTTGAAGTTGAAGGTCAGCCACTGGTACTCAACGTGGACCTGCAAGGCGAAAAAACCTTGGATTGGGCGCAGCGAAATCGCGCCGAATTAGAATCGTTGGTGGCAACCAATGGCGCGGTTTTAATTAAAGGCTTGAAGGTGGTCAGTACCGGGCAATTCTCAAAACTGTTGCAAACCATTTTTCAAGGGCCGCTGCTAGAGTATCAATATCGCTCAACTCCGAGGACAGGGTTGAAGGGCAATATCTATACGGCAACCGAATATCACGCCAGTGAAACTATTTTACAGCACAATGAAAATGCTTATTCAAATGAATGGCCACTGCGACTCGGTTTTTTGTGCATGCAACCGTCGCCAGTAGGCGGGGAAACGCCGATTGCAGATAGCTGCAAGTTATATGAGTTAATTCCACAGGAGATAAGAGACAAATTTGAGTCCAAGCAGCTTAAGTATGTCAGGAACTACTCTGATGTCGATTTGCCTTGGCAAGAAGTGTTTCAAACATCCGATAAGGGAGAAGTAGAAGCATTTTGTCGTCAAAAGAACATTAATTTTGAATGGTTACCCGGTGATAGATTGCGAACGTGGCAGATAAATCCAGCATCCATTGTTCACCCGGTTTCAGGAAAAAAAGTGTGGTTTAATCAGGCCCATTTATTTCATGTTTCTAGCCTTGGTAAAGATATGAAGGAAAGTTTGATCAATAGCTTGGGTAAAGAGTTTTTACCGAGAAATGTGTACTTTGGCGATGGCAGTGAAATTGATGAGTCCGAGTTACAGCTGATCCGCGACTTGAACCAAGACTTGCGAATTAAGTTTAAGTGGGAAAAGCATAACTTGATGCTAATTGATAATACGCGGTTTAGCCATGGCAGAGAGCCGTACGAGGGAAATAGAAAAATCCTCGTAGGTATGTCAGCGCCCTCTGGTTTTCAATCTATTTAATAGGACTAGATATGACAAGTAAGTCTTTGAACGTAAAGTGTAACAGCTTTAAAGTGAGTGCTTTATTCGCGGCGGTATCAGTATTTAGTCCAGTCTACGGCGCTAGCTTTTCTGAGATCCATCAATGTTATGCAAACAAGCGTAGTGCAGGTTCTAGCATTCAAATCACTAAGGGTAACCAAGTGTTGTATTCGGGGGCGATAGGACTTGCTAATGTCTCTACTGGCGAGCAGCTTGATCAAGATAGCGTGTTGGATATTGGTTCGATAACAAAGACTTACACCGCTGTTGCTGTGTTGCTTCTCAGCGAAGAGAAAAAAGTTAATCTCGATGCGCCACTTGGCACCTATGTCAAGTCTATCCCTGATGGATATAAACATGCAACTGTCGCCCAGATCCTGTCGCATATTGCAGGGTTTCCTGATTACCTAAGTGATTCGAGAGTTTGGGGGCTGTGGCACCGAGATAGGGGATTGGACCGTGTCGTTAAAAGTATCACTCGACGTAGGCCTTACCAAGAGCCACTCAACAGTTACGAATATTCAAACACTGGGTATATTTTACTGGGTAAATTGATTGAAGAAGTATCTGGGCTGTCTTATCGTGAATTTTTAGAACAGCGAATATTTGAGCCTTTTGGGCTCAAAAATACCTATGTTTTTGAGCAACCTTCTCAACATAAAACGGTTGGCTATTTCTCAGATCCAAAAGTACCTGAGAAGCTCTACCACCCCGAAAAGGTAAGTAGGACGTGGATGCATGCTGCAGGTGCTATTTCATCCACGGTATCGGATCTGAGCCAGTTTTTTATGATGTTGAATACCGGCAAAATTTTGTCTGAATCGTCTTATCAGAGAATGGTGAAAAAAGCTAAATTGAGCGACGGCACAGAAGTTGATTATGGCTTAGGCGTAAATATTAGCGAAATAATCGGCGTACCGACCATCTACCACGAAGGCCGCGTGCCAGGTTATACATCTTGGAGTGCGTATTTCAAAGACTTGGGCATCAATGTTGTTGGCCTTTCTAATAATGAGGGTATCCACCCTGGCCCGGCAACTTTGCATATGGTTGCTGAGTACACCAAGTTACTACCTGCCAGAATAAGCCTAGTTGCAGATAAACCTGCTGAAATAGCGCTGTTGGGCCACTATCAAAAAACCGATGGGGAGCGGTTTGAGATAAAACGCAGTGGTACGGATTTAATCTTGATTGAAGAGGGTGGCGAAGAAGTCATCGAGTTAAGAGAAAACAACTCTTATAGCCACAAGTGCAGCGGGAACTTTTTTACCCTCGAGCAAAGTGGCGGCGAGGCTGTGCTGACGTTTACCGATCTTTATAGAGGTGAGCGCAATTACGCCAAGAGAGTTTCGAAGCAAGGTGCTCAGGCAGGCTCTTAGTATACAGCGAGTTTTAAAAATACGTTGAAATGGCTGTAGAGTTTCAATGTCCTTGTGTTTGCAAGGTGTTGATATTGAGGCTTTATAGCACTTTCTATGAAACGTCGTGGTCGTTGCCAAGCCAATAAAACCAAAAGGTTAAAAATAGGCGCGTACACCACGTTGAGCAAATAAATATTAACGATAAAAATAGAACTGAAAATTTAGCAATAAGTGAAAAAGTAGGGAGCTTTTTTATTTAATGTCAAACATCTCTAAGGCGATTGACTAGGAAGCGGCTTTTTTGATGGCGACATAGTTTAGTTTGAATAGGCAGTGGCGCAGCTTAGTTGTGCTTAGGAGACGTATGCTGCGCATTGCGCGCACTATACCGAGGTTTGTGCCGAAGTTGGGCTGAAATTGATTTGCTAACTTAACCAAAAATAACGAATAAAAAGAGGTTATAGATGAATTTAGAAGTGCTAAACGTAAAGGATAGTGGGTTCAGCAAGCTGGGGCCGGTATTTAGTGAAACAGAGATAAACCAAATATCTAAGGCGGTTTCAGAGTACTCTAAGAAGTTTAGTGAAGGGGTTGTTTTTGAAAAGGGTACGGACACCATCAGAGCGATACACGGTCCACACTTGTATGATTCTTTTTTCAGAGATATTGCCCAAGACAAAAGACTTGTTAGCTTTGCACAAAAGGTGCTGGGCGAACAGGTTTACGTTCATCAGTTTAAAATAAATCAAAAATTGGCTTTTGAAGGTGCCAATTGGCCTTGGCACCAAGACTTTATCTATTGGCAGGAGTTTGACCATATCGAACAACCAAATATGGTGAATATCGCCATTCCTCTTGATGAAGTGAATATGCTTAACGGGCCGCTTTGCATTGTCCTAGGCAGCCATAAACTCGGTAATGTATCTGAATCTGTCAGCGATAATAGTCGTAACGTATGGCAGGAAAACGTGTCATCTAATCTCACCTTCCAAGTCAAAAAGTCCTTTATGCAAGACGTATTATCCGATGGTGAATATGAGTTTGTCACTTGTGCTGCTGGTGAAGGGTTTGCTTTTGATCCCCAGGTTATACACGCATCGTCAAATAATATGTCAGCCTCTGACAGAAGGATCATGATTATTACCTATAATGCAGTTTCCAATGTACCTAAAAAATTGTCTAGCAGGCCTGATTTCTTAAGTGCACGCAGTTTTGAGCCAATAGACGTTTAATACACATTAACATTATCAATCGGCATAACGCATATTTTAGCTGTTACTTTGAAAAATGATTGAAGCAACACAGCGACTTTGAACTGTGTTCAAACTGCGCTGAAAAAGTATGTTTAATTTCGATAAAGAAATGACGGCGCTAAGCTGGCAGCATGCAGCTCATTTACAAATGAGTGGTTGAATATGTCTTTGCCAAAGAGCGATATGCATTGATTTTTTGTAGGGTGTAACTTTCCCACAGTGGCCAGTCGATACTTGGCCACTTCTTACTTATTTTTCGTACTTGCCAATGGTAAGTACCCAAGATTATTCAATCATAAAGTAGATGCCCTAACACCAAGTAATTTTTGCTGTGTTTTGGCCTAAAGCAACAGTACCAAAGCTGCGTATTTTGGCTGTTTGCCAGTTTTGTATTGCTGGGGAGCTGGGCTTGAGCCAAGACTATTGAATGAGGCAGCTGGGTGTTGGGAGCTCAAAAGGAAAGCGCGTTTAATTTGAGATCAAATTAAAATATGCATCAAAAGTTTTGAGGTAAAAGTGAAGGAAGTATATTCAAAAATAACAGATCTGGGCGTGAGTATTTATTTAGACAACGGGGTTTTGAAAGCCAAAGCGCCAAAGGGCAGAATAAGCCCTGAGATTGCTCAGCTAATTAAAGATAATAAAAATCAATTAATAGACTATCTAACAGACAAAACCTTAGACAAAAGAATAAAAAAAATCGCACGAAGCGAGGTAGCTGAGCAGCTGCATCCAATGTCTTTTGCTCAGCAAGGGTTGTGGCTCATTGATAAACTCCACGGGGGATCGTCACAATATAATATGTCAGTCTCCTATGAGGTGACCCCGAGTTTGGATATTGCTGTAATGAAGCAAGTATTCAATATAATTGTTAGCAGACATGAAGTGCTCAGAACTGTTTACATTGAATATGAAGGTGAAGTGAAACAGTCAATTCGACCTGCATCGGCCGTCGAATTTGAATTAACTTGTGAAGATTTATCTCAGTATAGTGAAGAAAAGCAGCGGCAATTAATCCGCCTGTTGGCCGCACAGGAGCAACAAAAAGCGTTCAATTTGTCTGAGGATTTGATGCTGCGTGCAAGATACTTCAAAACGGATCTGACGTACGCTGTATTGACGTTAAGTATGCATCATATTGCATCAGATGGTTGGTCCATAGATGTGTTGGCGAAAGAATTCTTTACCTTGTACCAAGCATTGATTGAAGGCAAGAAAACATCCATACCAACGTTAGAAATACAGTATGTAGACTATGCCTATTGGCAGCGCGAGTCGCTATCTAACAAGCGCTTGGACAAACAAATAGGCTATTGGACTCAGCAATTACATGATCTGCCAGTGGTGCACAATTTACCGCTGTGTCACCCTAGGCCTTCGGTAAAGCAATATGTAGGTGGTATAACTCAAGACAGGTTGCCTGCACCGATAAGTAATAATTTACACACTCTAGCCAAACAAAATGGCATGACACCATTTATGCTATTACACGGTGCATTGTCACTATTGTTTTCTCGGCACAGTAATAGCGCAGATATTGTCATAGGCACTCCAGTGGCAAATCGGGCTCAAAAAGAGTTGGCCTCATTGATCGGGTTCTTTGTGAATACCTTGGTACTGCGAGTCGACACCGACCAAGAATCACTAGCCAGTTATTTTGAACATATCAAGCAAGTTCACCAACAGGCGCAGGCAAACCAAGATGTGCCGCTCGAACAGCTAGCCGAGTCGTTAAATATTTCAAGAAGCACTAGCCACAGTCCGCTATTTCAAATTGCGATGACAGTTAACAATGGCAACTTTGGAAATGGCGTTGAGGGGTTAAACGAATCGTTGGCAGGCGTGACTATAAGGCGATGCCAAGTCGACTCAGTGCTGGCCAAGTTTGATTTGAGCGTAGAGCTCAATATAAACGAGCAAGGTTTGGAAATAAACTGGGTATATGACACAAGCCTGTTTTCAGAACAGGCAGTTAAAAGATTCAGCAAGCACTTTTGCCGTTTACTCACCGAACTGAGTCACATATCCAATTTGCGCATTTCTCCACATGATGTGCCCATGCTCGATGAGCAAGAAACTCACTATCTAGTAACCGAGCTTAATGCCACCCAGCAGGAATATCCTCATGCGCCATTTATTCATGAGTTTATAGAGCAGCAAGCACAAATTAGGCCCAATAGTGTTGCATTGATATTTGCAACGAAAAGCATGACATACAAAGAGCTTAACGAGCGTGCCAACCAGCTTGCCCATCATTTGGTGCAAAAGCACGGTGTTAAACCGAACACACTTGTTGGATTGTGCGCTGAGCGCTCACTGGAAATGATAGTAGGAATATTGGGGATCTTGAAAGCTGGGGGAGCCTACATTCCACTAGATCCGAGTTATCCTCGAACGCGGCTAGAGTATATGTTTGAGGATGCTGCGCTGACAACCATGGTTAGTCATCGACAAGCGCATGACGCGCTAACAGGCTTTTCTGGAGAGGTTATCAATTTAGATGATGTGCAGCTGTATAGCCACTATAGCACTCAAAATATTGCGAAAGAAACGCTAGGCTTAAATGCTCATCATCTTGCTTATGTAGTGTATACATCGGGCTCCACTGGGAAGCCAAAAGGTGTGATGATTTCCCATGCAAGTCTGACAAATACCATGTTGCATAGTACCACCTGTCCGCCATTTAACGGCGGGCCGGACGATGTATTTTATCAGGCCACCTCAATTGCATTTGATGCGGCAATATGGCTCTACTGGTGTGCTTTGGCATCAGGCTCGAAATTGAGACTGGCTTCATCCATGGACTTTCAAAAAGAATTGGAATTTTATGCTGATGTCACCCATTTGCTTATGACACCCTCTATCCTCGAAGTTGTAAAGCCAGATACTTATCAATCTCTTAAAGTAGTCGCGACGGGAGGGGAAAGCTGCTCCTTAGAGTTAGTCAAAAAGTGGCGGGCGCTCGGAGTCCAATTTTACAATTATTACGGTCCCACTGAAATCACGATATACAGTTCACGAGGAAATATTTCCAACGGTGAACAAATCCATATTGGATGTGCCAGTGCGAATGTTCAGTATTTTATTTTGGACCGACAGCAGCGGTTGCTGCCCTACGGTGCGATAGGTGAATTGTACATCGGTGGTAAAGGGGTGGCGCAAGGCTATCTCAACCTGCCGACATTAACCCAACAACGTTTTATCTCAAATCCTTTTTATGATCAAAACAATCCCGCCAGCTCAGAGCGGTTGTATCGCACTGGGGACTTGGTACGCTATCTAGATAATGGAAAACTGGCGTTTGTTGGGAGAGAAGATCAGCAGGTTAAGATACGCGGATTTCGATTAGAGTTGGGAGATGTTGAGGCACAATTGACAGCTCACCCAGACAT
Organism: Pseudoalteromonas obscura; assembly: GCF_030135505.1. Taxonomy (NCBI): domain Bacteria; kingdom Pseudomonadati; phylum Pseudomonadota; class Gammaproteobacteria; order Alteromonadales; family Pseudoalteromonadaceae; genus Pseudoalteromonas; species Pseudoalteromonas obscura. The sequence continues at coordinate 105,318 of NZ_JASJUT010000002.1, read as the reverse complement.
CGACTCAGCATTGGTCACTGCCACAGAGTTGGGCAGTGAACTACAGCTTATCGGGTATATCAAGCCTGCGCATCAGTTGGACAATGAAGAACAATTTGACTGGGTAAAAAAAGTTAAGCTGGAACTTTTGGCACAATTACCAGAGCACATGATCCCGAGTGTATTGCTGGCGGTTGACGCATGGCCATTGACCAAAAATGGTAAGGTAGATCGCCGCGCTTTACCGTTACCTGACTTAGGCGCGTTGGTTCAGGGTTATGTTGCACCTACCACCGAAGCAGAAAAGAAGTTGGTGGCGATATTGGCTGAGCTACTGGGCATTGATGCCGACAAGTTGAGTACCGCTGCAAATTTCTTTCAGCTTGGTGGAAACTCCTTGATGAGCATTCGTTTAGTGTCACGCATTCGCGCTCAGTTCGAAGTTGAATTACCGGTTCAGAGCGTGTTTGAATCAAAGACTTTGTCCAGCTTGGCAGCGATGATTGAGCAGCGTATAAACTGCCACCTAGCCACATCGAGTGAATTACACACAGAGTCGGCTCTATCTCGCCACATTGTGCCTGTTGAGCGTGCATCAAGTTATCGCATTTTATCTTCTGCACAAAACAGGTTGTGGTTTATCGATAAATTACAGGGTGGGGCTTCTCAATACAATATATCTGTGGCTTTGGAATATACATCAACGCTGGACTTAAATTTACTGGAACGGGTATTTGCGACCATTATAGACCGCCACCATGTCCTAAGAACGGTTTACAGAGAACAGGATAAAGAGGTGCATCAGCATGTCATACCTATGACAGAGGTGGACTTCAAGGTTGCGGTTCATGACTTATCACACCAGACGCACCATATTGAGGGAGATAACAATCGAGAAGGCATCCAAGCACTTATCAATGATGAGGTGGCTAAACCATTTGATTTAAGGCAAGCGCCGATGCTCAGGGTCAGTTGCTTTGAGATCGTTAAAGGCGATAGCCCCAAAGGTGTGCTGGTACTCAATATGCACCATATCGCCTCTGATGGCTGGTCTGCTCAGTTATTGATGAAAGAGTTTTTTAGTTTATATCGCGCCTTCCTAAATGAAGAGCCAGACCCATTGCCAGCACTTAAAGTGCAGTATTGTGATTACGCCAACTGGCAGCATAATAGTCTCAATACACCTGCTGTGACCCAACAATTGGCGTATTGGAAAAGCAAGTTATCTGAGCTGCCTGCGACACATCGTTTACCGCTGAGCTCAGCACGTCCAAAAGTTAAAGAGTATCGCGGCAAAAAGGTGGCAAGCTGTTTGGACAGAGACACGAGCAGCAGACTTATTCGTTTGGCTAAACACCATCAATTAACCCCGTTTATGTTGCTCCACGGTGCACTCGCGTTGGTGCTTGCCCGTCACAGTAATGACTCGGATGTAGTAATTGGTACGCCTGTGGCGAACAGGCTTCAACCAGATGTAGAGGCGCTAATTGGTTGTTTTGTGAATACCTTAGTACTTCGTGTGGATACCGACAAAGCGTCATTGGGTGAGTATTTCAACTATGTAAAGACGGTGCATATGGAGGCGCAATCTAACCAAGACGTACCGTTTGAGCTATTGGTTGATGAGCTTAAAGTGCCGCGAAGTACAGCCCACAGCCCTCTGTTTCAAATCATGCTAACCATTAATAACGACTTTGGTATCCATAATGCGTCGCTGTTTGATTCGACAGCAGCTGTGGATATAGATGTTCAGCCTTTTCAAGTGACAAGTGTTCAAACGAAATTTGATTTAGATATTGATATTCAGGTCAGCGACAGTGGGATCTCTATTAATTGGGTTTATGACGTGACCTTGTTTCAAGATGCATATATTCGACAACTGAGTGAGCATCTACACAACTTGCTGGTTGGTTTAAGTCGTTACCAAGGGCTGTCTAATACTCCGCTGCGTCAATTGCAGATGCTATCAGAGCAAGAGCAACAACATCTGGTCAACGAACTAAATGATACCGCTGTGGACTTCTCTCCATCGTTGTGTATTCATGAACTGTTCGAGTTGCAAGTCACGAAAACCCCAGATGCTATCGCTGTGTCGTTTGAAGGCACTGATCTGACTTTTGCGCAGCTCAATGAAAGGGCAAACCGACTCGCACATTATTTAAAAAATACTGCCAAGGTCCCGCCGTCTGCATTGGTTGGGGTATGTACTGAACGTTCACTTGGGTTGGTTGTGGGCATGCTGGCCATTTTCAAGGCGGGCGCTGCATATCTTCCGCTAGAGCCGAGTTTGCCAAAAGACCGCTTAAAGCACTTGATTGATGACTCTGAGTCGATGCTGATATTGACGCACACCCATATTCAATCTGTTTTACCAGACTATGAAGGCCAACTGGTGTTGCTTGATGAGTTTGAGCAGGCGCACATGCAGTTACAAGACAGCGTGTTTAGTGCATGCGAAGTAGACAATATTGCGACGAGTGAAGTACAGGTGGCGCCTTCCGACTTGGCTTATGTTTTTTATACTTCAGGCTCAACGGGTCAGCCAAAGGGAACGCTAAATAGCCACGGTGGCTTGGTGAATCGGCTTCATACTTTGCAGCATCAATTCAAGATGCAGCCGAATGACAAAATACTACAGAAAACTCAAATTAGCTTTGACGTTTCTTTGGGAGAGATATTGTGGCCACTCACATCAGGCGGCACTTTGATTTTGGCCAAACCTGGTGCGCAGTCTGATCCGAACTACCTGACGGACACAATAGTAGCTCAGGGTATAACGATTATTCATTTTGTCCCTTCGATGTTGCAGCTGTTTATCAATCATGCAGATACCTCTAAGTTAGAGTCTCTAAGGCTACTGATGACCAGTGGGGAGGCGTTGAATTATAACCTTCAAGCACAAGTGATAGACGCCTTTGAAAGCGTTGAATTGGTTAATCAGTACGGGCCAACAGAAGCTGCAATTGAAGTATCGTATTGGCATTTCAACACATTGAGAAAAGACAAACGGGTGCCCATAGGTTATCCCTCGGCCAATACTAAACTGTTGATCCTCGATAAAGATGGCAATTTGGCACCCAAAGGAGCGCAAGGAGAGCTATATATTGCTGGTTGCCAAGTAGGTTTGGGGTATTTAAAGCAGGCTCAATTGACCGCCCAGCGATTTGTGACATTGAACATGTTAGGTGTGGAGCACAAGGCTTATCGCACCGGTGATTTAGCGCGTTGGCTCAGCGATGGCAGCATAGAGTTTTTAGGCCGACTTGATGGCCAAGTAAAACTCAGAGGGATGCGGATTGAACTCGGTGAAATTGAGTCAAAAATGAGAGACCTTGAATCGGTTCATGACGCTGTGGTGCTGGTCAAAGAGCGTGCTGAAAATCAAGTGCTATGTGCATTTGTCCAAGTTGCCAATCCCAATGAAGGCAGTCCTGAGTTTATCAACAGCTTGCGCCAAGCCTTACAGCTTAAGCTGCCTGCTTACATGGTACCGAGTGCCATTTCGGTTGTCGACACCTTCCCATTGTCAGCGAATGGCAAAGTGGATCGCTTAGCATTGATGGCAAAGCCTGTTTCAAGTCGCAAGCGTGTCGCGGCAAAAGCTGGTGTCGAAACAGTGATACTGGAGATTTGGAGCAAGGAGCTGGGTATAAGCATCAATGAGTTAAGCATTGATGATAACTTTTTCGAAGTGGGTGGAAACTCATTAAACACGATTTCTGTATGCAAAGAAATCAATCATCAACTCAATACATCATTACAAATTGCAGACTTATTCCAGTACCCGAGTGTTGGGCAGCTAAGTCAATTTGTGAGCAAGTCGAATGTCAATAAGGTTAAGCGCAAAAACCTAGATGGTGCGAAAAACCGAATTATGTTGGCAAGAAAAAAGTTTAATAAAAACAATTCAAAAATAAAAACTGGGACTGAGATATGAAAGAGTATAACGGATTAGAAATCGCCGTCATAGGAATGGCAGGCAGGTTCCCTGCAGCACAAAATATAGAACAATATTGGCAGTTGTTACACTCAGGCAGCGAAGGTATCAAAGAGCTCGAGGAAAGCGAGTTAGTAGAACAAGGTTTAGATAAAGGCACGATTTCACATCGTGACTACGTAAAGCGTGCGGGCTTTGTGGCGAGAAAAAAGTGCTTTGATGCAGAGTTATTTGGCTATAGCGCCGCTGAAGCGCAATTTATGGATCCGCAGTTTGGTGTATTTCACGAGGTGGTTTGGGAGGCTTTAGAGACTGCCGGGTACACCAGTGAAAACTATGATGGACTTATAGGTTTATACGCGGGGGCGAGCAGCAATACACGTTGGCTGAGAAAAGTAGATGAAAGTTTAGCAAGTTCGTCAATGGCAGATGGTTACGCATTGGCGAGTGTAAATGAACCTGGGTATTTGTGTTCTCGCGTATCACATAAGTTGAATTTGACTGGGCCTGCAATTTCAAATAATACCACTTGCTCAACTTCATTAGTGAATATCCACTTAGCTTGCCAGGCCTTAAATATAGGTGAGTGTGATATTGCTTTGGCTGGTGGCGTATATATTGGTGCACTTGCAGAGCAAGGCTACCTATATCAAGAGGATATGATTCTATCGCCAGATGGCGTATGTCGCCCTTTTGATGAGTTGGCGCAGGGCACTGTGCCCGGAGAAGGCTGTGGCGTTTTAGTCCTTAAACGATTGGAAGACGCTGTTGAAGACAATGACAATATTCTTGCAGTGATCAAAGGTTCGGCCATCAATAACGATGGCGAAAACAAAGTAGGATTTACGGCGCCAAGTGTGAGCGGCCAAGCTCAGGTTATCAGTGATGCATTGCAAAGAGCGGAAATTAGCCCCGATTCTATTCAGTATATCGAAACCCATGGTACGGCAACTAAAATAGGCGATCCAATAGAGATCTCTGCGCTAAAGCAGGTTTTTGATGAGGTTGAAGACTGCCGTATTGCCATCGGATCAGTCAAATCCAATATTGGCCATGCAGGCGAAGCAGCAGGCGTTGCAGGTGCAATTAAGACCATTTTATCTATGCAGCATAAAACGCTCCCGGCGAGTTTAAATTACACTGCGGCTAACCCTTTGCTACATATTGAAAATAGTCCATTTTATGTCAATCAGCACTGTGCAAGTTGGGATGGCGGACTGGGCGGTACATTGCGTGCAGGTGTGAGCTCGTTCGGGTTGGGCGGCAGTAATGCTCACGTTATTTTTGAGGATCATCAAGAGCAGCCTTATTCTGGCCCATCTAGAGATGAGCATCTTATTTCGTTATCGGCCAATACCGATGCTGCCTTAATCGAAATGGAAAACAACTTGGCAGAGTATATCGCCAAAAACCCAGATGCGAGTATTGCTGATATTGCATATACCCTGCACCTTGGCAGGAAAAGTTTGAAAATCAAATCAAATTTTGTGGCGAAAAACCTTGATGATTTGAAGACTCAACTACAAGGTAAGACCAAACACACTCAGATAGAGCAGTCTAAGACAAAGACATTGTGCTTTTTGTTTCCAGGCCAAGGGGCTCAATACATTAATATGGGGCGGGATATTTTCGACACAGAGCCCGTATTTAAAGCTTCAATGTTAAAAGGGTTTGAACTGTATGAGCAAAGTACGGGTGTTGCGTTACAAGAGATGCTTTACCCAGCCAATGAATATGAAGCCAGAGAGTTGATTGCGACGGAATATGCGCAACCGGCACTGTTTATATTTGAATATGCGTTATTTGAACTATTCACTAGCTGGGGCTGTGATGCAAAAGCATTTCTTGGTCACAGTTTAGGGGAATACGTTGCCGCATGTGCAGCGGGTGTGATGAGCTATGAAGATGCACTGACTATCGTGGCAAAACGAGGACAGTTGGTTGCGTCTATGCAAGAAGGGGCTATGCTGGCAGTCGCTGCCAAGCTAGAAGAGGTGGAGAGCTACCTCTGTGATGGGCTTGCTATTGCGGCGCTCAATGCACCGCACAGAGTTGTGGTGTCAGGCGATAAAGAATTAATTCAACAGCTGCAACGCCAGCTGCAAGAACAGCAAATCAGTGCGACTCAATTACATACTTCTCATGCCATGCACTCTGCACACCTTGAGCCGATATTGAGTGATTTTAAAGCGTGTATGTCAAACATTGCACTGAATGCGCCTCACACGCCTTTTTTATCTAATTTGACAGGCGATTGGGCTGATAGCGAGCAAGTTCAAACGCCGCTTTATTGGGAGCAACATCTGCGTCACACCGTAAAGTTTGCAGACTGTGCACAGGTGTTACTCAAAGATCCCGATGTCATTTGCGTTGAATTGGGACCGGGAAATACGCTTTCTCAGCTGGTGGCGCAAAATGGAGTTGGAAATGGCGCACAAGCGGTGTCTATCGCAACGACGCGCAGTGCAAAACAGCATGTTCAACATGCTGAAAGTGCTTTGTTGGCGTCACTAAGCCAATTGCAATTGGCTGGCTACGATATTGACTGGACCAAGTTTTATGATGCAGAGCAGCGCTGTAGAGTCGCGCTACCAACCTACCCATTTGCCAATACTTGTTATTACGCGCCGGAGTTGATGCGCATTGGCTCGGTCAACACATCGCCGCAATCTAGCCAAGTGCATGATGAGGTCACACATGCAAAAGAACACCAAGTACAGTCGATGCGCTTGGTTTCAAGTGATGCTGGATTGACTGGCATACAAAGCCAGTTATTGGCTATTTGGTCAAAATATCTTGCGAACGACACGCTGAAAATTGACGACAACTTACTAAATTTGGGCGTTGATTCTCTGATGTCCATTCGAGTTATCACGGAGATCAGAGAGACATTTGAAATTGAGTTGTCTATTGATACCATATTCACCCTGGCGACAGTTGCTGAACAAGCAGACGAAATTCAAAAAAAGCGAGATGCAAGCGCGCACGACCTCGTGTTACCACCAATTTATGCTACGGGTAAAACCGAGCTATCAACCCTTTCCACTTCACAGCAAAGATTGTGGATGATTTCTCAGTTGGAAGATGGGTTGTCCGCATACAACAACGCCTTTTGCGTATTTATTAAAAACGTTTGTATCGCGTCAATGAAGAAGACGCTGTCTGAAATAGTCAATCGACACAGCATTTTGAGAACGCGCTATCGCAATGTAAATGGTCAGCCAGTACAGCAAATTACGGACAATTGCGATGTAGAGATTATTACGCGAGACGTCAGTGATGTTTGTGAGTCAGAAAGAATGGATGCCGCAAGAGCCCTATTTGACGAGTTTTTGTTGGAGCCAACGCCGCTAGAAGATGGCGTGATGGTAAGAGCATTCTTGATTAAGTTTGATGCACATCGTGACATCCTGTGTATCAGTCAGCATCATATTTGCTCGGACAACTGGACGGTCAATATACTCGTTGAAGAAATGAGTAAGATTTACCTCGCTTATACTAAAGGTGAAGCCCATGACCTGCCACCACTTCCAATTCAATATATTGATTATGCCGACTGGCAATCCCGTTGGTTAGGGCAAAATGAACTGGCTAATCAAATTGAATTTTGGAAAGAGTACCTATTGGACGCCCCTGATGTAAACAATTTACCAACCGATTTTACCAGACCAAAGTATCAGAGCTATCGCGGCGCTCAGTACATTAAAACCATTGGCAATAACGTGCTTGGCGGGCTCAACCGTTTGAGTCAAGAGCAAGGGACAACCTTGTATATGACCATGCAGGCTGCATTTTCTTCCTTTATCGGTCGTTATAGCAACGAAGATGACATTATAGTGGGCTTTCAAGTTGCAAATAGACTGCAAAAAGAAGTGGAGCCGTTAGTTGGTTTTTTTGTCAACACCTTAGTATTGCGCAGCGATTTGACGGGTGATCCAACATTCTCCGAGTTTTTAGCTACAACCAAGCAAAACTTATTGAAGTGCTATTCCAATTCGCATTTACCATTTGAAAGCTTAGTGGATGAATTGAATCCAAATCGCAGTTTGAGTTACGAGCCCATTGCACAGATACAATTAGTGTATATGGATCAAAGTCAGACTGTCGGTGGGGGAAGAGGTGACTTTGACGAAGAGCAAGCTCAGGTATTCGAGAGTGTGCCATTTACGGCGCCATTTAGTAAATATGACTTAACACTGTATTTTAGAGTGTTAGATACGGGGGTTGAGTGTGTTTGGGAATACGCAACAGACTTGTTTAGAGCTGACACAATAGAGCGAATGGCTGACAACTTTGAATGTTTGCTATCAAGTATCATTGCGCAGCCAAGTCAGACGATCCGAGCGCTGCCGATGCTATCTGAGCAAGAAAAGTCAACCCAGTATGTAGATTGGCATACGGATAGCGAGGGCAGCTTATCTCACTCCGTATACAACCAACTAACAGCAAGTGAGCAGCAGATTGAGGGTAGCGAAAAAAGTGTCAACTTTAGTTTGTTCTTTTTTGCAAACGATGCCGGTGACAGTCGTCTAGGTAAGTACAATCTGCTGATGCAAGGGGCTAAATTTGCAGATCAACATGGATTTGAAGCGGTGTGGACTCCTGAGCGCCACTTTGGCGCGTTTGGTGGCTTGTTTCCCAATCCTGCGATCACTGCGGCAGCCATTGCGGGCATGACTGAACGTGTCAAGATCAGAGCCGGCAGCTGTGTGTTACCACTCCACAACCCTGTTCGAGTGGCTGAAGACTGGTCGGTCATCGACAATATTTCAGGAGGCCGAATTGGACTTGGTTTTGCGGCAGGTTGGTCTCCAAAAGATTTTGTGCTTGCACCGCAAGGGTATGAAAGCCGCAGAGATGACCTGCAAGCGGGGATTAAAACAGTTAAGTCTCTGTGGAAAGGTGAGACGCTAGAAATGCCATCGGGTAATGGGAAAATCGAAGAGGTGAGTATCAGGCCTCGCCCTATTCAAACCGATATACCGATTTGGACAACAACTGCTGGCCATGTTGACGCGTTCATTAGGGCAGGTCAGGCGGGTCAAAATGTCTTAACCCATCTACTTGGGCAATCTCTTGATGATCTTGCTGATAAAGTTGCGGCATATCGTGATGCATGGAAAAAGGCCGGTCATATGGGGCACGGCACTGTCACGCTACTGGCTCATACCTTTATTGCTGAGAATGAAGCTGTGATCTTTGACCACGTGAAGGAGCCATTTAAACGCTATTTGGTTACCTCGGCCGGATCACCACAGGAAATAGCAAGATTGGTTGGCGAGTCCGCAGATATGGTTTTATCAGGGGACTTAAATCAGTCTGACGAACTCAATGCGATTACGGAACGCGCGTTTATGCGATATTATCATTCAAATGCTTTATTGGGCACGGTGGATAGTTGTAAGCCAACTGTTGAAAAGATAGCGGCCAGTGGTGTGAATGAAATCGCTTGTCTTGTCGACTTTGGAGTTGACGAATCACTTGTCCTTGATAATTTGCAAAACCTACATCAGTTAAAAGCACTGTTTACTGAGTCTGTGGAAAAGCAGCAAGCGGATCTGAAGCTAAGTAGTAATGAGGTGACAGATGTTTTATCTAGCGGATCTCAGTGGTGTTTACACACACTATTTGAACAGACCGCAGCGCAATTACCTAGTGCCATCGCTTTAAAACTCGATGGCGAGACGCTCACTTATGCCGAGTTAAATGACAGAGCAAACCGCTTAGCTAATTACTTGATTGAACATCACCAGATTGTTGCTGAACAAGTGGTTGCACTGTGCTTGGGTCGCTCATTTGAAATGTACATTGCAATTTTGGCTGTACTTAAGTCGGGTGGGGCCTATGTAGCCATCGACCCTAGTCTGCCACAGCAGCGCACTGAACTAATCCTGAGCGAATCGCAGGCTGAACTTCTTTTAACCCGTGCAGAAGACATTTTTGCTTATCCGCTGCAAGGAGTAAGTACGGTATATACTGAAGATAGCACCTTATTTTCGGACTATTCGCCAGCGAACCTCGATATAAAAGTCACACCGTCTCAGCTTTCAAATATCATCTATACCTCAGGCAGTACAGGGACTCCTAAAGGGATTATGATTGAGCATCGCAATATGACACGCTTGTTTGATGCTTGCCCAACGGCCATGAAGCGAACCGCACATGATATTGGGTGTGCATTCCACTCGTATGTATTTGACGTGTCAGGTTGGGAAATGTGGGGAAGTCTGCTGCATGGTGGGCAATTGGTGCTCATTCCCGATACTTTAATTGAAGACATGGGCGACCTTTATCGTTTGTTGGTTGATGAAAAGGTGACTCATTTATCCATGACACCTTCAGCGTTTTACACGCTGCAATCGCTATTTGACGTTAAAAATCATGCACTGTCGCTCGTAAACGTGAATCTAGCTGGCGAAGCACTGAACTTTAAAATGCTGCGACCATGGTACGAGCTAGACACGCAAAATAGGCCCCGTTTCTTTAATGTTTGGGCACCTGCTGAAGTGACAGTGTATGCCTCGGCCAGAGAGATATCACAGCTAGATATCGAGTTAGGGATCAGTAATATCGGGGCTGCATTTAACGACATGGCACTGTGTATTTTAAATGAAAAACAGCAACCTCAGCCAATCGGTGTGCCTGGAGAGTTATATGCCGGTGGCGCCGGAGTGTCGAGAGGGTATCTAAACAATACTGAGCTAACGGCAAAAAGCTTTATATCAAATCCATTGGTGCAAGGTGAAAAGGATATCTGGTATCGCACCGGAGATATTTGCCGCTGGATGCCTGATGGATCATTGGAGTTTATGGAGCGTAAAGACCGACAGGTTAAATTACGCGGTTTGCGAGTTGAACTGTCTGAAATCGATGTCTGTTTAAATGCATTTGATGGTATTAAAGAAGCCGTTGTATTGGCAGAAAAAGAAGGCGCAGAACAATATTTAGTGGCTTATTTAGTACTTGAAGATTCTGTGAATAAAGAGAAGTTATTTACTCATGTTAAACAGACGCTCATTAATCAGCTTCCAGCATATATGATCCCGAACGTATATACGGTTATAGATGATATACCTCGAAATGTAAGTGGTAAAATTGATAAAGAAGCTCTCAAATTAAAATTGAAAGAAACACAACAAGAATATATTGAGCCGAGAACAGAAACCGAACGAGTTGTTCATGATATTTGGGCTGAAGTATTAGGCTTAAAAACCATTAGCGTCACCTCTAACTTTTTTGCTTTAGGGGGGCAGTCCTTACTGGCAATTAATGTTGTAAATAAGTTAATGGCTGAGTTTGGTTTCGAGATAAAGACGAAGTTGATATTTGAATATAGTAGTGTAGAATCAATTTCTGCCCTGATCGACAGTGTTAACATTGTTGAACAAAATGAAAATGGCGAGACTGATTTAGAGCACGAAAATTTAATTGAATTTGAGCTTTAGTCTATAAAGTAAAGTCACTTAACTTTACGCTAAGTTACTGCCGTTTTTTGAACATAAAACGGCAGTAACCATAAAAATAATAAAAATAATAAATGTGCACAAAATTAATTTTTGTGTTTTGGGTGGTTGTTATATGGATGTGGTAGTTAAAAAGAAAACCGATTATAAGAAGGTTTTAGGCAAAGCGCTTGGTGTATGTGTTTTGCTAGGTGGTGTAATTGTTTTTTATAATGAATATAACTTAGGTGATTATTCGTCGGTTAAGCTTGAAAGGGTAACTACATCAACAGTTATACAAGGTAGCTTTGAAAATGTGGCGCCAGTGAGTGGTGCTGCTGAATCACTTAATACAGTTTACTTGGATGCGATACAAGGTGGTATTGTCGAGAAACTATATGTGGAAAAAGGCGACTTTGTTGAAGCTGGGCAAAAAATCATTGAATTCAAAAATACCGCATTTCAACTTCAAGTATATTCTCAAGAAGCACGTGTCAGTGAGCAGTTAGATATTAATACAAATACTCGACTTTCAATTGACAGCAAACGCCTAAACCTTGAAACAGAACGCAACGAAATAGAATACGATATCAAACGACTGACTCGTAAGTTAAAGAATTATCAGCGTTTGGTTAGCCAGAGGCATGTTAGTACAGATGACGTTGAAGCGGTAAAAGAAGAGCTAGAGTTTAAAACTAACCAGCTGGCTATTATCCGACAAGAACAAGAAAGTGAAGATAGTGTCAGAGGGGAAAAGGTCCAGCAACTTCAAGAAAGTGAGCAACGTCTTAAAGCGCATTTAAATATAATCCGAGCGAGTTTGGATGACCTCATTGTGAAGGCGCCCATATCTGGTCAGGTTACGTCTTTAGATATCAAACTAGGAGAGTCAAAGTCACCAGGTGAGCACTTAGGCAAACTTGATCAAATCGACAGGTTTAAGATTGTCGCGGAGGTTGGATCGTTTTATGTATCTAAAGTCAAAGAGCACGTAAAAGGCAGTATCCAATATCAAGGGAAACCATATCAGGTTGCTGTAGATAGAGTTTATCCAGAAATTATCAATGGCACATTTAAAGTTGATCTGACTTTCACTGATCAGCAACCCAAAGACATCACGAGCGGTCAAAATTTCATCGTAAAGCTCGAACTCTCAGAGCCAGTATCATCCCTAATGGTACACAACGGCGCATATTATCAGGATACGGGCGGTAAGTGGGTATTTGTGCTGGATCCTGAAAATCACAAAGCGATTAAAAGACATGTCAAATTAGGTCGTAAAAACGATCGATATGTCGAAGTCATTTCCGGGTTGGCAATTGACGAAAAAATCATTTCTTCATCGTACGCAAACTTCCTTGACTCGGAAACCGTGATCCTCGAGTAATTCAAAGCTGGATTACCACCGACCATGGAGAGCTTGTTTGATAGTGAAACGCAAGCTCGTGCAATATTTTATTGTTCAATTTATGTCAAAAACTAATATAACAAACTGATAGAATTCAAATGATAAAACTAACAAATATTTCAAAGCATTATCGCACAGACGAAATCTTAACAACGGCCTTAAGTGATATAAACCTCTCTCTGCCTCAAGGGGAGTTTATGGCAATCATGGGACCGTCTGGCTGTGGTAAATCTACACTTCTCAATGTGCTTGGCATGCTGGATACGCCTTCTGAGGGGCAGTATGAATTTATGGGAGAGGAGATAGCAAACTACAAAGAAAGCCAGCTTGCCAAAATAAGAAAAGAGCATGTAGGTGTGGTGTTCCAAGAGTTTAATTTGATCGATGAGCTGTCGGTGATTGAAAATGTAGAAGTAGCTTTGCTCTATCATAAAATGCCCAAGGCAAAAAGAAGGGAGCTGGCGCTAGAAATGCTGAAAAAAGTAGGCATGGATCATCGTATCAAGCACTATCCTGGGCAACTCTCAGGAGGGCAGCAACAGCGCGTTGCAATCGCCCGTGCTTTGGTGAATAAGCCCAAGCTCATCGTAGCGGATGAGCCAACAGGTAATTTAGACAGTAACCTCGGTAGAGAGATCATGGAATTGATTTCTGATATCAATAAAACAGGTACTTCGGTGATCATGGTGACACACTCCGAAGCGCATGCCCAATATGCCAATCAAATTTTGACCTTGTTAGACGGTAAACTTGTTTCGGGCTCTCTTGAGCAAAGTATAGCGAGCTGATTTGGGTGATTCATGACGTTAGATACGATAGTTTTTTCACTTAAGCGGCTTGTACATAGCCCACTGTATTCACTGCTAAATATTATTAGTTTGGGAATTGCACTTGCCTGCGTTCTGTTAGTTGGGCTGTATGTTAATGATGAGTTTGAATACGATGGGTTTTGGCAGGACTCTGAGCGCATATACCGAGTCGAGATGAACCGCAGCTTTAGCAATGGCGATCGGACTCACACACAATATACATTTGGGCCAATAGTTCCTTTAATCGAGAGCAACCAAACTGAAGTCGAAAGTGCAACGCGATTTGGTCACTTTAACTTTTTAGTGTCGGCAAATGACAATCGTTTTTACGAAAATTTGTTATTTACGGATCCGAATGTCGTTGATGTATTTGGCTTGGAGTTCACTGCGGGAGATGGAGCAAGTGCTTTCCAACAGCCGAATTCAGTTGTCATCACAGAGACAATGGCAAACAAGTTATTTCCCAGTGGCAACGCATTGCATCAAATGGTGTGGTTGGATGGAAAACATCAAATGCAAGTCTCAGGTGTCATCGCAGACATCTCGAATAACTCTCACCTCACTTTTAGTTTATTTGCATCAATGGATAGTGCTAAACAAATGTATGGCGATCGCATAATAAACTGGGACTATGCAAACCAAAGCAGTTATTTAAAGTTAACCGCGGGGGCTGATCCTGATGCAATTGAACGGGAAATTACTCAGCTTGTTGCTGCCAATGCACCTGAGGCTCTCTCTACTAAAGTCGAGCTTAAACTAAAGCCCGTCGCCAGTATTAACCTACTCGCACAAGACGGCAAAGGATTACAGATAATTTATATTATATCAGCGGTGGCGCTGGCGATTTTATTGATGGCGTGTGCAAATGTGGTTAATTTGGCAACCGCCAGAGGTGCGGAGCGCGCCAAAGAGCTGGGGATCAGAAAGGCAGTAGGTGCCAGTAGAAGGGATCTTTTTGCTCAATTTATAATTGAATCACTCATTCTTGCATTTTTTGCCTTACTGTTTGCACTCATTGTGACTTATTACTTCTTACCACTTGTAAATGCCATGACTCAAAAATCAATGGTATTAGATTTATTGGGCAATGTGGGGCAAATCGGATGGCTTGTATTTCTTTGTTTGGTCACCGGTTTGCTATCAGGTGCGTATCCTGCGTTTATGCTATCTAAGTTTCAACCAGCACATGTACTCAAAGGTATGATGAGATTTGGGCAGGGTTCAATGTGGGTGAGAAAGGCAATTGTTTTACTACAATTTTCTGTCTCTGTTGGCTTAGTCATCGTGACATTGATCATATATAAACAAGTCAGCTTTTTAAAACATATGGACTTGAAGTTTGAAAAAGAAAACGTGGTGGTGATCGATAATATCCATTGGACCGATATTGCGCCTCACTACAAAACGCTTAAAGCTGAACTTGAAAAACATCCTGATGTTTTGAGTGTTGGCGGCTCAACGGGCGTCCCGGCACAGGATTACAATTTGATGGGCACTTACGCCGTGAAAGGGGAAAGTGAAACAAGCGCCATCTCATTAAATAGACTTGATATGGATCACGGGTTTTTTGACAGCTATGACGTTAAACTTTTGGCAGGTCGGTTATTTTCTAAAGAGCACCCATCTGATTTGGTTGATCCCGGACCGGACAGTGGTGCAAGTCAATTTAATATCATCATCAATGAACTGGCCATGCGAAAGCTCGGTTTTGCCAGTGCCAATGAGGCCATCAACCAAAGCATAGATAGAATACAGCCTTCTCGTTTGCCTTTTTCTTATAAAATTGTCGGTGTTGTCGAAGATTTTCATATGCTGGCAGGCCATGGGCCAATCAAACCTTATCTGTTTTTGGTGAAGACCAATGGCTTTGTCCATGCATCAGTAGAGTTGTCTGAAAATGGGGTTGCAGATGGTCTTGCACATATCGACAGCACATGGAATAGCATCTATCCACAATATCCAATTGTTAGATCATTTATCGAGGATGATTTAGCGCGCGGGTTTGAGCAATGGGAGAGCTATCGTGTGGTGATGGTCGCCCTAGCTATTGTGACAACCATAATTTCTTGTTTTGGCGTATTTGGATTGGTGTCTTATTCGACGAAATACCAGAAAAAAGAAATCAGCGTACGTAAAGTGGTCGGCGCGTCTGCATGGGATATCACAGTGTTATTTAATCTCGGCTTTTTGAAATTATTACTGCTTGCTAATTTGCTTGCATGGCCCGTTGCTTACATGTTTGCAAGTCGTTGGCTCAGTGAGTTTAGTTATCGAATCATGCTGGAACCTTCATTGTTTGTATATATCGGGCTTGCTTCAGCGGTATTGACGACGCTGATAACAAGTTATCACACATACAAAATAGCGAATACAAAACCGGCTTTGGTCTTTCATACGAATTAACCAGCGGAGCCAATGTATTTTTCAGCAGCAAAGGAAAGCCACAGTTTTTATGTGTAAGTACTTTGCTCTATGCCATTAAGTTGTGCCACGGCGAATAAATCCGACTTCAAATTCAACATTAATAACAAATTTGAGGTCGTTATTTGGCGGGGTTCTAGGGAAAAGCAATGACATTAAATTCACTTGTAAGCGCAGAGTTTAATATAAAAGAAAAAGCAAACAGCCTTGTAGATATCGTAAAACATTATGCTGAAGTTCAGCCCGATAAACACGCCTATCGTTTTTTAAAAAACGGTGAGGATGTAGCGCAATCACTTACCTATAGAGAACTCGATTTATATGCGCGTGCAATTGCCAGCAATTTGCAGGCTGGCGCTACAATCGAGCGCGCGATGTTAGTGTACTCACCGGGACTTGAGTTTGTTAAAGCATTTTTTGGGTGCCTATATGCTGGAGTCGCGAGTGTGCCTGTGTATTTGCCATCAGCAAGGGTTGAAAGTTGGCAACGATTACGTGGCATTATGAATGACGCAGAAGTTCAAGCCATTTTACTCGAGCCATCTTGTGTGGAGTCTGTGAACAAATGGTTATTTGCAGACGATGAACAAAATAAACCACAGCTAATCACCACAAACTCGCTTGATGACAGCGCAGAAAATAACTGGGTCGAGCCCGTTTTTGGTGCGGATAAATTAGCCTTTTTGCAGTATACATCGGGCTCTACAGGGGACCCAAAAGGGGTGATGGTCAGCCATGGAAACTTACTGCACAACCAGTCTCTAATTGAAGCTAAGTTCTGTCACACCAATGAGTCTGTGGTCGTTGGCTGGTTACCTCAATACCACGATATGGGTTTAATAGGTAATATACTACATCCCGTCTATATGGGCGCTACATCGGTTCTGATGTCGCCAGCTGCATTTTTGCAAAATCCGCTTCGTTGGTTAAAAGCCATAAGCCAATATCAGGCTAATACAAGTGGGGGACCGAATTTTGCCTTTGATTTATGTGTACAACGAGTCAGTGAGGCGGATAAAAAAACACTCGATTTAAGCTCTTGGGATGTAGCATTTAATGGTGCGGAACCCATTTCACCACAGACCCTTGAAAACTTTTATCAGGCATTTAAAGGCTGTGGTTTTAAACGGCAGGCATTCTATCCGTGCTACGGCTTGGCTGAGTCTACTTTGATGGTTAGTGGTGTTGAAAAAGCAGCCGAACCAGCAGTTGTGCACCTGGACCGAAGAGCACTCGAAGACAACTACATAGAGGTCAAATCAGCACCTGACGACGGTACGTGTTCACTGGTGAGTTGTGGGGGGGTGAAACCTGACGTGTCGTTACAGATAGTCAATCCAGACTCAGGTATGGTACTGGAAGAGGGTTCAGTTGGCGAAATATGGGTCGGTGGAGACAGTGTTGGACTTGGTTATTGGAAGCGAGAAGCCCTCAGTCAATCAGCATTCTATGCGCAACTGGAAGGCTATCAAGCTCGCTTTCTGCGCACTGGTGATTTGGGTTTTGTACACAATGGGCAAGTCTTTGTGTCAGGCAGGTTAAAGGATTTGATTATTCTGAGAGGGAAAAATTACTACCCTCAGGATCTCGAAGCCACAGCGCAATCAGTCAGTGCAGCATTAAAACCAGCCAGAGGCATTGCTTTTATCGACGAGCCACCACATCAAGGTGCTCAACCCTCTGTAGTGCTCATACAGGAGGTGGAGCGCACATCATTGAGAAAAGTGAACTTCACTCAGCTAGAGAAAAGTATCAAACAGGCGATTTACAGCACCTTTGATTTACACATTGAGGTGTTGTTAGTGAAGCCCGGGCAGGTACCCATTACTTCAAGTGGTAAAGTGAGGCGTTCACTATGCAAAGCAAATTATCAACAGGATCAGTATCAGGGGTTGAACGAGGCGCAAAACACCGCCTCAATAGAGAGCCCTGAACAACCGCAGTGGCAGCCCAATTCGGTGGTTGAGCATTTTATGTTTGACTGGTTGAAATTGCATTTTAAGCAATCAGCGCAGCGCAATAAGCCATTGCTAGATTATGGCATTGACTCAATGAAAGCAGCCCAGCTGCAATATGATATTGAAACCGAGCTTAGCGTCATTTACCCGATGGAAAAGTTGTTAAATACGTCAAGTCTAGGGCAGTTAATCGAAGAACTCACTACGCTAAAAACGACAGTTGATGCACAGCACACCCATTGCACGCCATCAGGGAGCACAGCTACCAAAGTAAATGGTGAGTTATCAACTCATCAGGCGATGTTCTGGCAAATTGATAATCAGTCTGGCAATACCGCAGCATTAAATTTATCTCTACCAATTTTAATCAGAGGTACATCTGAGCAGGCGTTTTGCATTGATATTTTTACGCAGGCATTGAATGCGTTAATTGCGCAGCAACCGACTTTACGTACCGTGTATCAAGAACAATCAGGTGAGGCCAAGCAAGTTGTTAAGTCTATGTCTGATTTCAAAGAGGTATTAACCTATCAAGATGCAGCAACGTGGAGTACTGAAGAGTTAAATACGCAAATACAGGCGTTGGCCACAGAACCGTTTGACTTGAAAGATGGCCCGGTTTTTAGAGCAACGGTTTTTGCTAGAAATAACGGGGCTGTATTGTTTCACTTTGTGGCTCATCACATTGCGATGGATGCCTGGTCTATCCAAAAATGCATACAGCAGATAGCAAAAAATTATGCATCTCTCCTAGCGGGCAGGCAACCAGAGCGGATTATTTCTCAAGTGAGCTACCTTGATTACTGTCACAGGCAAGCAAGCGATAGTAGGCAGCAAGCTTACGCAGAGTCGGCGCGTTTTTGGCGCAGAGAATTCGAAGGATTCTCGGAGGTGACGGAGTTACCCGCAGACAGTAAGAGTCCAAAAGTGTTTAACTTTGAAGGTGGTAACCTCGACGTGCGGCTACCGGGTAGATTGCGCGGCGACATATATACGCTGGCAAAGCGTAAGGGAGTGACACCCTATACACTGTTATTGAGCGCTTTTAATGTTTTGCTTCATAAGTTTATGGGCAATGAGGATATCGTTATTGGCACGCCTATTTCTCAGCGACCTATGGTTGATTGTGCTGAAGTGGCTGGATGCTTTGTCGATGTAAAACCAGTACGTACCAAAATACACGGAGGTATGCTGTTTAATGACTTGCTTAAGAGTGTTAAGAATACTTTTTTATCAGTATTAGAAAATAAGTGCTATCCATCGCAGCGAATTTTTGAGTTACCGCAATTGAGAGATGCGTTGCGGGCTGCGAATATATTCCCCAATGTACGATTTGCTCTGCAAAAAGCGCCCGACCTTGAGTCAGTGGGTGAGTTCTTTTTGGCTACCGATGGCGCAAATATCAATTTACATGGGCTCGAGCTTTCATCTTATGAAGCGCCGAGTCAGATTGCTCAGGCTGAATTGTCACTCACGGTTGTGGAGTGTACAGACAAGGTTTGGTTGCGTTTTAATTACAGCACGCAGCTGTTTGAGCGCGGTACGGTGGAGTATTTAGCAAAATGCTTCATACGAATTGTCGAGTCGCTCACTCATCAATCAGAGCAGTCTATTGACCAAATTGTACTACCTCGTAGAGATAATGCAGAGCAACAGCAGGCAGTTGCACGAGGTCAAGAGGCTTCCCTAACAGTTAAAGGCGTGCATCAATTATTTGAACGACAAGTAGCCGTCCAACCGGATGCGATTGCGGTTGTTTGTGAACAACAGCAAGTCACTTATTCAGAGTTGAATCACATGGCAAATACGATTGCGCACACGCTGTTGTCACACAAATTAGCACCAGAAAGTACCGTCGCCATTTATATGCACCGCTCGGTAGAAATGGTTGCGGCGTTTCTTGGCGGGTTAAAAGCGCGTGCCTGTTGCGTGCTTATTGAACCGACGACTCCCCGCGAACGCCGTGAACATATTTTGGCAGATTCAAATGCTAAATTTGTGCTCACAGATAAAGTATCTAAGTCAGTCAATAGGGTTGAGCAGCTGACTGAGATAATTGTCGATGACAATTTATTTGAAAGTGTCGAAAAGTATCAAAATCCAGATTTGCCAGTCTCTGACACGGATGCTGCGTATGTAATTTACACATCAGGTTCAACAGGAAAGCCAAAGGGCGTTGTGGGGATCCACAAAGGGATGATCAATAGAACACAGTGGATGATAGAAACCTTTAGCGCAAGCCACCTTGATGTTGTCTTACATTGCACACCATTTAATTTTGTGCGCGCTGAAAGAGAGTTGTGTTTCGCACTGGGTGCTGGGGCGCAATTGGTCGTCTTGCAACAGAATGCGCTTAATGAGCCTGCGGCGTTTATGCAAGCAATGCAAACTCACAAAGTGACATTCACTGCCACCTCACCTGCACATATTAAAACGCTTTTGGACTACGATAAACAGGCTTTTTCTCGCTTGGTGCCGCCAAGGCATTGGTTTATTGGTGCAGACGTTTTAGACCATACCTTGGTTTCCAAACTGCAATCTATACACGGCACTATGACGCTTAGTTATTTCTACGGTTCAACAGAAACAACGTCTGATGTGAGCTGTTTTACAGTGCCTAAAAACTACTCGGGGGGGGCATTCACTACGCCGATTGGGCGGCCTCTAACAAATACCCAGCTCTACATTTTAGATAAGGCCTTTAATCCGGTCCCTAGTGGTGGAAAAGGTGAGTTATACGTAGCTGGCGATCAGATTTCCAGAGGGTATTTAAATGCCAGTGAATTGACAGATCAGAAGTATATCGACAACCCGTTTTCTGCTGCAAAGGAGCGGCTCTATCGCACTGGAGATTTAGCGAGACAGCTTAGCAACGGGGACATCATCATTCTTGGCAGGGAGGATGCCCAAGTTAATTTAAATGGCTTCCGCATTGATTTATCCGAAGTGGAGCATGGAATCTATCGTCTTGAAAGCGTCAAAGATGTCGCTGTGCGTTTGCATCAAGAAAGTGCAGACAAGCAATACATAGTTGCCTACGTGGTGCTGAGCAGCGACATGCAAACGCAAGCTCAAGAAGAAGTCACCTTGCGTCGACATGTGCAGAACATCTTCAATGAGTATATGCAACCCAGCGTGTATGTGTTTGTAGAGCAACTGCCAAGAACTGAACTAGGAAAACTCGATCATAGGCGTCTTCCTGAACCTTCGATGGTCATCGAGCAGGCTAGAGTTGCAAACTATGAGGCTCCTGAGAACGAGCTAGAAGTCCTCTTAGTTGGTATTTGGCAAGAGATATTGCAGCTCGAACAGGTAGGCGTCGAAGATAACTTTTATCAGCTCGGAGGTAATTCTTTGCTCAGTGTAAAAATTGTGGCGGAAATAGAAGAGCAGATTGGGGTTAGTGTAACGTTGAAAACGTTTTTCGATGCACTGACTATTAGGGCGTTAGCGGAAAAAATTCTGACTATCGCGATGCAAGAGATGCCGCAGGAAAGTGAGTTTTAAAGCTTGCTGGTCGTTCACAGCAAATCAGTGAAACTCTGTTGTAGGAGGATGAGTCACGGATGCAAACCGTGGCTCAAGCAAAGTTGTTGTAGTATCAGATTAAATGCGAATTAAAAAATGAAAAATAATAAAAACTTAGTTGGCAAGTTCTCGGGGTTGTCCAAAGAACAACAGAGTAGTTTTTTAGCTCAACTAAAAAAAAAAGCATTTCAACAAGAGCCATCACAAAAAGGCGTAGTTGCTAGAGTGTCGCAAGCGCAATTAGCCAAGGGTATTGCGCTGTCGTATTCTCAGCAGCGCCTATGGTTTATAGACAAATTAGAGGGGGCAGATAAAGCCAGCTATAACATGCCTGTGGCAGTAGGCCTTAAAGGCAAGGTCAATGTGGCGTCAATACAGCGTGCTCTTCAAGCAATTGTTGACAGGCATGATGTACTGCGCAGCCGTATCGTTGTGCAAAACGGTGAGCCTCGACAAGTGATAGATCCCCAGCTTGAGTTGAATTTAGAAGTAACTGTTGTCACCGAAGTGCAGTTACAAACTGCCTTATGTGATTTTGCGAGCCAGCCCTTTGAGTTAGAAAAAGGCAAATTGTTCAAAGCCGAGATGTTTCAAGTGAACGACGAAAATCATGTGCTCTGCTTGAACATGCATCATATTGTTTCTGACGGGTGGTCTTTAGAAGTAATCAAAAAAGAGTTTATTCACCATTATCGTTCAGGTACTCCGTTGCCTGCACTTGAGGCACAGTTTCACGACTTCGCCCATTGGCAGCGCCAGCCAGAGCAAGACGAGGCAATTAAGTCCGGTTTGACGTTTTGGGCTCGTTCATTGGCCGGACTGCCGGATTACCTGCCTTTACCAACGTGCAATGAGCGACCAATTGTATTGGCTGAACAGGGCACCATTTATTGTGATTCGCTGACTTTGGAAGCTCGCGACCAAATCGAGCTTTTTAGTCGTTCACACCAAGTATCGACATTTGTTACCTTGATGTCGGTGTTCAATGTCTTGTTAAATCGCTATACCAATACGTGTGATATTGCTGTGGGGACTCCCGTAGCAAATCGCCAGCATAAATCAATCGAATCAAACATTGGTTTGTTTGTGAATACCTTGGTAGTTCGAAACCAAGTTGATCCATCACTCAGTTTTGCGACGCTATTGCAAAATGTGAATGGTGTTATTAGGTCGGCATTTGAGCATCAAAATACACCGTTTGAAAAAGTCGTTGAGCATCTTAAACCAAACCGAAGCCAGAGTTACACACCGCTGTTCCAAGTTATGTTGGTCTATCAAGATTTTCCTTCCGCTGTAGCGCTAGAGCTGGATGGCCTGACAATGACGGAAATCCCGATATCAAGTGCCACGTCAAAATTTGATTTAACCTTATTTGTACAGCGCGAGCGCTCAGGTTTTAATTTGAGGCTTGAATACAATACAACGCTGTTTGATGAAAACTTCATTGCGCAGTTCACTAATCACTATAAACAACTTGCGATTAAGTTATGCAGTGAGCCTGAGCTCAAAATAGGTGCAGTCCCGCTACAAACCGACCATGAAAATAAACTAATCGCACAGTGGCAAGGCAAGCGCTGTGACCGCTATCAAAAACATTCTCTTGTCTCACTTATTCATGAGCAGGTCAAATGTCGTCCAAATGCCACCGCGGTTAGGATCGGCACCGAGTCAATTACCTTTGAGCAACTGTACAGAGATGCATTGCAAATATCTAAACAGCTAAACGATGCACAGCTGGCAACCAATGCCATTGTAGCCATTGCTATAAGCTCTGATTGGCGGCAAATTTCCGCTGTGCTGGGGGCGCTGATCTCAGGGATCACGTTTGTGCCCATAGATGTCTCGCTTCCGACTCGGCGTCAGCAACAAATTTTATCCTTATCTGGCGCGAGCATGATGTTGGTTGAAAAGACCATCGAGTGTTTAAGCATTACTCAGGTCCTAGTAAAGAAGGTCAATGACAGCGCGGATATCGGTTGTGATGTGGCTGCGAAGGTAAATGATTTAGCCTGTATTGTATTTGATGCCGATGAATATGACTCGGAACCCAAAGGCATTCAAATCTCGCAAAGTAGCATTATAAATTCAATATTAGATGTTAATGCACAATTGCCTCTGACCCATGAAGACTCGATCCTTGCGGTTTCTGAGTTCGATTGTGAGTATTCGATATTCGAACGATTTAGCATCTTAGCCTGCGGTGGGTGTGTGACTATGCTCCACCAGTCTGACTTAGAGAGTCCGAAAGCGTGGGCGGCAGCACTCAGTGACCATGATATATCGACTTGGCATTCATCGCCTTACAAGGTGGCTGTTTTATTAGCGTATTTTCAAAGCAGCAATACCACATTGCCAACAGCCCTCAATAAGTTGTGCTTGGTTGCACAACACTTAGACCAGAAGCTGGTTTCGCGTATAGAGGCATGGAATGACCAATTATTGATATATGGCTTTGAAGGGCTACCGGAAGCGGCGAGTTGGTCGCTGTTAAGGTGTTATGGCAAAAAAGAGCAGACGAATAAACTCAATGTATTGAGTAATCAAAAAGTACATATTCTTAACTCGGCATTAGAAACCTGCCCTCAACTCGTTAATGGAGCTGTGTATCGCAGTGGGTGTGGTGTAGCGGATGCATACTGGAATAAAGCGGCGCCAATAGATACGCGATTTGTCGTTCACCCCCGCACCGGAGAGCGCTTGTTCAAAAGCGGAGAACTAGGCCGCAGACTGGCAAGTGGGGAGTTGGAGATAAACCAGTACGATCAGCACAAGGTGATAATAAATGGCCGACCTACCAGCTTAGTCGAAGTAAAAAGTGTGTTGGATACACATAGGTATGTGTCGGCATCCAAAGTCGATGTCGTTCGTGGTAGCAGTGGAGGTGATGTGTTAGTTGCAACTGTAGCAACTGGTGCAGCGCTCACCAAGTCTGAACTATATCGCTACTTACGCAATCTGCTGCCTCACTACATGGTCCCAAGGTATTACAACATCGGCAGCGAAATTGAGGCTGATCCCATTGAATATACGGAGCAGTTGCTGGCAGGGTTTCAGGTGAATAGTCAGTTTGTCGTCGCACGAACGCCACTGGAAGAAGATGTAAACCGCATTTGGTGCGAGGTACTGGGGGACGAACAAATCAGTATCAACGATAGGTTTACTGAGCTTGGTGGCACGTCGATGCAAGCGATTAAAATTGTCAATGAAGTCAATGCTGCTTTTGAAATAAAGATAACGCTCAAGGAGTTTTTTAGGTGCGAATCGATAGCTGCTTTGGCTCGTTTACTTAGTCGTGCAGCTTAGTGCGCATGGTACAAAACACAATTCAAATGAATTTAGGCGCTGTGTGACAGCGACAAGTTATTGAGGTGATTGATTTGTTTAATTCACTAAAAGAAAAGCATCCACTGTTATCGCGGCTGAGTGCATGGATTTTACTTCCCTTATTGGCGATATGTCTGGCGATGTATCTTTGGTTGAGTTCAGATTTGCCAACGGCTAACTCGGTTGTTGAGGTGACAGGCAAGCATGGCACCGCGGTTATTTCCAGAAATGAGTGGGGGGTGCCCACTATCTCAGCAAAACAAGATTTATCCGCTTTTTTTGCTTTGGGTCTGGCACACGCACAAGATCGATTGTGGCAAATGGATTATCAACGTCGGCTAGGTAAAGGCCGACTGGCTGAAATACTAGGAGTGTCTGCACTCTCTAGTGACAAACTAATGAGAACCTTGGATTTAAAGACGGCCGCAGAGTCGGCGTTAAATGGCTTATCCGACAAAACGCGTGCAATTTTGAAGGCGTATGTAGATGGGGTGAACCAGGGCATATCCGCTCTTAAAGTGATGCCGATTGAATTTTATTATTATGATATAGACATCGAACCTTGGTCTGAATCTGACTCATTACTGCTAATCAAATTGATGGCGATGAATTTAGGCGCAAATTATCAAGATGAGTTATCGAACTCGATTTTAGTTAAACACTTAGGGCGCGTTAAAGCACATGAGTTACTGGGGATCAATATTGCACCTGCGCACGATGTACCAGCAACGTCAGCGCAAGAGTTTGCTGCACTCAGCGAATTTTATCAAAATATTGAACGCCAATATCATGCTACATGGGAAGGGGTTGGCAGTAATGCTTGGGTAGTATCTGGCCGACATACTCAATCAAGCCTTCCTATGTTGAGCGGCGATCCACACCTGCGATTACAGCTGCCAACAACATTTTATTTAGCGAAATTACAAGGGGAGCTCCTTGACGTAACTGGTGCAACAATTCCTGGCGTGCCAGCAGTCATTTTTGGTCACAATCGGCATATAGCATGGTCAGGGGTCAACTTAGCGGCGGACGTGCAAGACATCTATCTGGAGCGCCAACATCAGGTTAATGAAAACCTATTTGAGTACAATGGAGCATGGGTTAAAGCTAATATCAAGGTTGAAAAAATTGTAGTCGCTCAGCAGTTCCCTGCGTTTTTGCGCGCGCCATATCAGCCTTTAGAGTGGCAGGTACGTTCAACCTCAAACGGTCCTTTATTGAGCGATGTATTTGGTTCCGATCGTCACTTTTCGCTGAAATGGTCAGTACTGGATCCAGTTGATACCAGCTTGCAAAGCTTTTTAGAGGTTAACTACGCGCGTGATCAGCAAACGTTTAGCCTTGCGCTTGAACAGCATCATGCACCAGCATTGGCATTTGTATATGGTGATGTTGCAGATAACATTGGGCTATTTACCGCAGGTAAAATACCCATTCGTCATGATGCAAATGGCCAGCTACCAGTGCCGGGTTGGACTGCCCAATATCAGTGGCAAGGCTATGTGCCATTCGAAGAGATGCCACAACAAATGAACCCTGAGTCGGGGATCATTGTTACTGCGAACAACCAGATGCATGGGCCATCTTATCCCCATATCATATCCAACAATTGGCAACCAGATTTTCGAGCTCAACGCATCGCTGATTTGCTGCTTCAGCATATTCAAGAAAAAAACAAATTGTCGCTCGGCGATATGGCAGCAATTCAGTCAGATGTGTATGCAATTCACGCTGAAAAAGTGGTGGCGTTTTTGCTCCAATCGGTAGCAAAAACATCGGCGCAAGATGAGCTGGTAAGTGTATTGGAAGACTGGAATATGGAAATGTCGGCACGCAGCGCTGGGGCGGTTATTTTCAGAGCATGGTCGCGGCATTTTAATAGTCGCGTCATTGGTGATGAATTAAAAGTGCAATTTAGCTACCCGAATAGGATGTCCGTTTTGGATGGCCTCAGTGCGAGCTATCAAGCTGAGTTCATTGCGGCGGTGATAAATGGCGAGCATCGCGCTTGGTGTGACGATGTCACCACAGAAGCAATAGAAAGCTGCGAAAAGATGGCTCAGTTGTCTTTGATAGATGCAAAAGATGAACTTGAATTGATGCTTGGAGGTAACCCAGAGTCGTGGCAATGGCAGGATATGCACAAAGTGACGCTTCCGCATTCAACGTTTTCACAGCACCCATTTTTAGCGAAGTTTTTTAATCAGGAACATGCCACACAAGGAGGATTATATACGGTGAATGTCGCCGGTGGATCGTACTCAAAAGATGAAGGTTACATTAAGCACATGGGGGCAACTTATCGACAGTTGATCGACTTAGGTGCTTTGTCCGATACGCAATTTATTCTCGATACAGGGCAATCAGGGCACCTGTTTAGCCCGCATTATACAGACATGGTAGAGAGGTTTGAGCGTGGAGAATATGTATCGATAGACCAAAGTGAACTTGGTCAAACTCAGGATGCGGGAGAGAAATAAGATGCCTCGGCAAAATAAAATAGAAGAAATAAACAAAGGGCTCTTTCACTTTTTAATCATGCAGGGAGAAAACCGTGTATTGCTGTCAATTATTACGGGGGTTTTAGGGGGGTTGGCTTATGCGGCATTGATACCCTTAATATTGGCATCTATCAGTGTCGAAAGTGCACTCATGGCTAATTTTTTGGCGGAAGAGAAAGTATTCGTTTTAGGGTATGAAATCATTCAACCCAAGTTTGCCATCGCTTTTCTCTTGGTTTGCTTAGCTGCACTCATTTTAAGAGCTGTTTCACAGATCCTATTGGAAGGTGTAGTGGTCAAAGCAGCCAGTGGACTACGTGTATATATGAGCGATCGCCTTTACAAGCTCCCTATTCAGGAACTTGAGCAAATAGGGCCTTCTCGATTTATCTCCGCAATTACGATGGATGTGCCAACAATTGCGGGCAGCGCTGCATCGTTGCCTAATTTTGTTATTAACATCAGTGTGGTACTCGGAGTGCTCGGTTATATCGCTTTTCTCGATGTGCACATGTTATGGACGGTGCTACTGGTCATTTTGTTCGGGGTACTCTCATATCGTATCCCAATGATGTTTGGGCAAAAGTTTTACGCAAAATCACGTGATAGCTACGATGATATTCAAGAAAGTGTGAGGGGCTTCATTTACGGGGCTAAGGAGCTAAAGCTTAAGCACAAGCGCTATCAAGAGTACCGAGATCAGCGATTGATCACCGCAGAAGGCCACTATGTCAAAATGCAGTTGTGGGGAGGGCGTATTTTTTACATGGCAATTCAGTACGGTAATTTAGTTGGATTTCTCGCTATTGGTGTAATTGTGTACGCAGCAGGGAATTACTATTCACTTTCCAATTCAACCTTAGTCAGTGTGGTAGTGGCAACGTTATATTTGATAGGGCCTTTGGCCAATATCATGAATTCAATAATGCCTTATAGTCAGGGAGTGGTTGCACTTAAAAAGCTTAATACGCTGATCAATGATATGCCTCAAGAACCAGTGAGCGAAAGTTATGAGCCACTACTTTGTGACCGAATTGATATTAAGGAGCTGTGTTATCAATATCCTGGACAAGAAGGATTTAACCTCGGGCCGGTGAGCTTTACGCTGCAGCGTGGGCAGATCACGTTCGCCATCGGCGGAAACGGGTCCGGTAAATCAACTTTAGCCAAGTTAATCTCTAACCATTATGCCCCTTCAGAAGGTGAAATAGCCTTTAATGATACTCAAATCACACCAGAAAACAGATGGCAGGCGCGAGAAAGCATCAGTGCAATCTATACCGACTTTTTTCTGTTTACCAAGCTATATGGGTTTGCACAAGATGATTTAGGTAAGGTTGAAAGTTATCTTAAAAAGTTGGCTTTGCATGACAAGGTGTCTTTGCAAGGCGACATGTTTTCGACAATTAGTTTATCAGATGGACAAAGAAAACGCTTGGCCTTGTTAGTGAGCTATTTAGAAGATAGAAGCCTATACGTTTTTGATGAATGGGCAGCAGATCAAGACCCTGAATTTAAAAAGGTCTTTTACACAGAATTACTCCCAGAGCTAAAGGCAAGAGGCAAGATAGTGTTTGTAGTTGGTCACGATGAATTGTATTTCTCTCAAGCAGATCAGCTACTGACAATGCAGCGTGGGCGCTTGGTCGACATTCAATCCAATCAATCGTGTAAGAGGGAATTGAGTCATGCAATTTAGCGAAATGGCACAACTTACTTATGGATTGGATGCTTGAGATAGCATCGATGGGGCTAACCAGTCTATTGATGCCAATTTTCATACTCTAACAAAATAAAAATAATTAAATAGGTATTAAGAATGAACAACCTAACAGTATCTCTATTATCTGAGCTGAAAAGCTTGGGAATTCAACTAACGCAGGCGCAGGGAAAACTTAAGTTAAAGGCCCCTGAAGGGGCATTAACCGAGGCACTAAAAGAAAAAATACTCAAGCACAAAGGAGATATCATCGCATTGCTGAAGCTCCAGGAAGAGGGCTTTACCAAACTAGATAAAATACCCAAACGCACGTCAAACAATGCGCTACCTCTGTCCAACGCACAGCGCAAGTTGTGGTTGATAGATATGCTCAAAGGTACAAGTATCCATTACAACATGCCAGGCACTTTGCGGTTTGAGGGGACTTTAGATGAAAGAGCGCTGTATCGAGCAATAGAAACAATCATACAACGTCATGAAGCCCTGAGAACGGTGATAAAAGTTGATGAGCAAGGTAAGCCTTATCAACATATTTACGACTCTTTTGAATTTTCACTTCCGGTGGTTGACCTCACACCTTTAACACCGCAACAGCAATACGATGCGGTTGTCGAACACTATGTGGAAGATATCAATACTGCGTTTGACTTGTCCAAAGACTTAATGTTCCGTGCGCAGTTACTCAAGTTAAATACGCAGACCCATGTTCTTGTATTTGATATTCACCACATTTCGGCGGATGGTTGGTCGTTTGAAATATTCTACAAAGAGCTCGGTCTATTGTACCTTGCTTATAGCTCAGGTAAGGCCAATCCATTACCTTCACTACCAGTTCAATTTGCCGATTACACGCTGTGGATGGAATCTAAGTTTGAGAACAAGGAATTGGATGAACAATTGGCATACTGGCAGGCACACCTTGCTGAATTACCTGCAGTGCACAAGTTACCGTTGGATAAAGAAAGGCCTGAAGTTCAAACCTTAAATGGCAAGAAGTACAGCAAAAAATTTAGTGCGCAAACGTACGCTGCGCTTAAGCAGTTTGCAGAACGCAATAGTGTCAGTTTATTTATCGTTTTACAAAGTGCTTTTGCGGCAGTGCTCAGTCGTTGGAGCGATGAAAAAGATATTGTTATGGCGACGCCCAATGCGAACCGCGCGAGGCCGGAACTGGCGGAGTTGATTGGCTTTTTTACCAACACGCTTATTTTGAGAACTGAGTGTGATCTGGGCCAGTCTTTTAACCAGTTTTTGCAATCGTCTACACAGGTCTTACATAAGGCTTATGAAAACCAGCTGGTCCCCTTCGATATATTGGTTGAGGCTCTAAATCCGCCGCGAGTGATGGCTCATAATGCGTTGGTACAAATCACCTTTTCTCTTGAGAGCAATAGAACGGGCCCGGCGGATGCTCTGAGCTCCTCGACTTTAAAAGTAACGTCGGCCATTGATGAAAGCAATGCCCCCATAGAAGTGCCAAGCAAGTTTGACCTAGAGTTCTATATTTGGGAACTTGAAAACGGGTGTAGATTTGATTGGACTTACAATCGAGATTTGTTTGAAGAAGAAACAATCAAGGCATTGGATCGCGATTTTGAGTGCTGTCTGCACGGTATTTTGAATAACCCAGATTTGCCGATGCACCAATTTTTTAGCTTGGACACACATCAGCAACAATTGATCACGCAAAGTAATGCCCAGCATTTGCCCTGCCCAAATAATGAAACGCTTTTCGATATGCTGGAGCGCCAGTACGAGCGGACACCGAGCAATATTGCTGTCAAATATGGCGAGTTGTCATTGACATACTGTCAGCTACATGAAAAGGCAAACCAATTGGCGTATTGCCTGCGGACATATCAAGGCGTTCAGCCCGGGCAGCTAGTAGGCCTATATTCTGAGCGTTCAGTGGATATGATCATTGGCATGTTGGCAATTATTAAAGCAGGCGGCTGTTACATGCCGTTAGACCCCAGTTTGCCGAAGCAACGGCTGGACTATATGTTAGCCGATGCGAAAGTGTCTCTGGTGTTGGCGCAAACACATTTATGTCATAGTTTGGCAAGCTCGACTATCACAGTACAGCAAATTGCAACTGAGCAGAGCTGGCCTTGCACTACTTTGTCAAATCACGCGTCGGCTGAGTTGCCTGTCTATGCCATTTACACGTCAGGGTCAACAGGGCGACCAAAAGGTGTTTTGAACAATAACAAAGGATTATGTCATAAATTGCATGGCATCCAGCATCAATACTCACTGCAAGCTGGGGAGCGAATGCTGCAAAAAACACCGGCCCATTTTGATGTATCTATCTTTGAAATTTTCTGGCCGTTGACTACAGGAGCAACAACGGTGTTAGCTGAACCTGAAGCGCACAAAGATCCGCAACGTGTATATCAGCTTATTTGCTCGGAGCAGATCAATGTTGTGCACTTCGTTCCTGCCATGCTTAGGCTGTTCTTAGAGGAAATTAAGGGCGGAGAGTTAGCAAGCTTAAGGTTGCTATTTACGAGCGGTGAGGAGTTAAGCTATGCGGTGCAAGCCCAAGCTATCGACGTGCTCAAAGGAGTTGAGTTAGTTAACCTCTATGGCCCTACGGAAACGGCGATTCATGTGACGGGCTGGCGCTTTAATGAACTTAGAGCCGATAAAAAAGTGCCCATAGGTTTTGCCTTGCCGAATGTACAAACGCATGTACTTGATCCTTGGCAGCAGCCTGTCCCAATAGGTGTCAGTGGTGAGCTGTTTATTGGTGGTCCACAGGTGGGGATGTGCTATTTAAACAATAAGCCCTTAACAGCAGAGCGGTTTCCTACACTTGTAATAAATGGCCATCAAACACGTGTTTACAGAACTGGTGACAGAGCTAGACGCTTAAAAGACGGTGCAATTGAATTCTTAGGTCGTTTTGATGAACAGGTCAAACTGAGAGGATTTAGAATAGAACTGGGTGAGATTGAATTTGCACTGATGAATATCAGCGAAGTAGAGTCTGCGGCTGTTGCGATTAAGGAACTTGAGAAAGGTGTTGCCAGCAGCGCACTGCTTGTCGCATATGTAACATTGAGAGATGGCAACATAACTGACGCTGCCATTAAAGAGGAGCTTAGTAAGTTTTTGCCCGACTATATGGTACCAGCTGCGATTGTACGAATGACCGAGCTGCCACTGACCTCGAGCGGCAAGCTTAATCGACTTGCTTTACCCGCGCCGGGCTTTGTTCCAACTACAACAGATATTCTTCAGCCACAAAGTGGCACTGAAAAAGCTGTCTTGCGCATTTTCTCAGAGTTGCTAAATCGGGAAGATATTTGTATTACAGCAGACTTTTTTAGTTTAGGTGGCCACTCCTTGTTAGCCAGTGAGCTGCGCATGAAGCTACAAAAAAGCATGAATATGGATGTGCCACTGAGTGTGATTTTTGAAAAGCCAACGGTAAAAGCGCTGTCAGTATGGTGTGACAATGCTACCAGCAACTCCATATCATCTATTGAGGCTGTACCAGAAGCACAGTGGGTTCCCTCTTTTTCGCAGCAAAGCCTGTGGTTTATCTCGCAAATTGAAGGTGGCTCAAAATACAATATTCATGATAGTTTCTTGATGACAGGTCAGCTGGATATTCCAGCCCTGACACAGGCTTTTATTGCTTTGATAGAACGCCACAGCGTTTTTCGTCAAGTTTTTCCTACCGTGAATGGTCAGCCAAAATTAACTTTGTTGAACAGCTATTCCCCATTAACCGTTACGTCACTGGCACATTTGCAAGGTGATGAGCAACTCGAAGCGCTTGAAAAGCTAAGTACAGAGCATGCTTTGTATCCATTTGATATTAGCGCGCAAGGGCTTTTAAAAGCGCAACTGGTGGTGCTTAGTGAGCAGCGTTATAGGTTGATGCTGACTCTGCACCACTTGGTTGTAGACGGTCAATCATTCCCTGTTTTGATGCGTGATTTGATAAGCCTCTACAGTGCACAGTGTGGCAACAAAGTAACGTTGCCAGCGATGAGTATTCAATACGGTGACTTTGCCGTGTGGCAAAAAGCCCATGCCGATGGTGGTGCTATTGAGCAACAAAAAGCGTATTGGTTGAAAAAGCTCAAAGGTGCCCCTGAATTACTCTCTTTACCTGCCGACTACCCGCGACCATCAGAGGTATCATATCGCGGGGAAACATTGGCGCTTGCGTTTCCTGACGCTTTAATTTCACCGCTGGAGAGTTTTAGCAGAAAAAATGACAGCACATTGTTTATGACCTTATTGACCATTTACAAAGCACTATTGTCTATGTACAGCGATGAAACGGATATTTGTGTTGGTACAGCGGTCAATAATCGCAGTCATCACCAACTGAAAGACGTCATTGGCATGTTTGTTAACCGGCTAGTGTTACGTTCAGAGATCTCCCTCGGCGAGAGCTTGAGTGAGGCGCTTGTCAAAGTGCGCCAGACCACACTAGATGCTTTTAGCCATCAAGATTTACCATTCAGTCAGCTGGTTACTGAAATAAATCCACAGCGTAATTTGAGCTATAACGCACTGTTTCAAGTGGCCTTTCAGTTTGAGCAGAGCAGCATGAGCCATATGCAAAACCACAGTATGGATTTAGAGGGCCTCTGCATAGAAAAAGAGCAGGTTGCTGATAACATTTCAAAATATGACTTGTCGTTATACGTAGTTGAAAGCTCCGGAAAGTTGGAATGCAATTGGGAATATTCGAGCGATTTATTTAAAAGAGAACGGATTGAGCGAATGCACGACCAATTTTGCAACTTATTGGAAGCTGCTTTAGATAAGCCAAATGAGCCTCTTGCCGACTTACTCATGGGAGAGTATGGGGCGGGTGTATTTACGATTTAAGTTTCATTAAATAATCACAATAATAAGAATCCATAATGAATACTAAGATAAGCAACACCTTACCTGATGGTATACTTTCATCACGAGTAAAAAGAGTGCTAAAAATTGCGGCAAGTCCACCGACTGAGCAAGCTCCTCTAGATAGTACGCTGGTATTGGAGTTTGACTTTCAAATTGACAGTACGCTGGTGGAAAAGGCGCTAAATACGCTTGTTGCTCGCCATGATATTCTTCGAACTCGGTTCGTACTAAGTGGCGAACAAGTGCATGTCAATGTATCACCAAAAAGTGCCATAGCGCTGCAACAGTTTGAGCTGTCAGATAGTCAGCTCATTGAGAAGATTATACAAACCGAGCAAAATAAGCGTTTCGATCTCGCATCAGAGCCCCTCATTGCCGCATCGTTAGTTGTATGTGACAGCGCATGTGGACAAGTGCGCACAGTGTTAATACTGCGTGTTCACAGTGCCATTGCTGAGCCTGAGTGCAAAGCAATCATATTAAATGAGTTCTGTTCGATATATGAAGACTATGACCGAGGCTTGGTTAGTGCCTTAGCGCCTGTAAAGCGGCAATATTTGGTTTGCCTTTTGGAGTCTGCGGGGAAAACGTTTATTGCCCAGTCCGGTGCTGGTGACGTGTATAGACGGACAGATTTGGCTCAGAGCGAAGACTCGAAAGACAGTCATACTGTTTTTAAACAGTACAATATAGGCGCAAATCAAGTTCGCAAACTAAAGGAATTCGCTCAATCAAAGGGGGTAACCTCTTTTGCAGTTTTGAAATGCGCCTTTGGTGTGATGTTATTAAAAGCTGGTTTAGCTGATTGGCATGTAGGACATGTGGTTTCCACGCGTCGCGACAACTTATCAAATGATATGTTAGGGGCTTTTGATACCGTTATTGGCAGTCGTCATATTGTAGATGAAAATACCCGTGTTGACATCATTCTAGAAGCTGTGTGGGACTCGCTATTGGAGTCATTAGATGAGGTGGATGGATTAGAACGTCGCGATCTATCTACACGCTTAGAGCGTACGATACCTGCTTTTGACGTGGTGTTGAGCTATGAAAAGTGGCTCGGAGATGGCCTGCCGCTAGCGCGTATCGGTGGCACGCTTCGCAAATGCCACTCTCTACCGGTAATTATTCCAGTGCCTTTATCAATTAACGTGGTTGAGTCTAGTCACGGTATTAGTCTGGACTGTCATTTTTCAGCTGAACAGTTTGAGCGTTCGAACATTCAAAGCATGTTGACATCATTCGAGCTGATACTTTCTGCCATTTGCGACGATTCAGCCTATACGGTGAAAGAGCTTCCCTTTATTGACTGTGCAGAGTTTCAACACTTGGTCTATGGCATTAATAGCAGCTGGGTCGACTACTCAAAAAGTCAGTGTATTCACGAGCTTTTTGAGCATCAAGCAAATACGAGACCTGACGCAGTTGCGCTGATTTGCAATGGCGAATCCATGAGCTATGAGGAATTAAATAACAAGGCCAATCAACTCGCACACTATTTAATCCGCGATCAGGGCGTACAACCAAACTCCTTGGTTGGTGTTTGTATGAGCCGCTCTTTCGAGATGGTCATCAGCCTGCTCGGGATAATGAAAGCGGGGGCGGCTTATGTTCCTTTGGATCCGACTTACCCCGAAAATCGGCTTAGCTATATGATTGAAGATACCCAGCTCGCAGTGGTGCTGGCTGATAAGGCTGGTGGACACTCTTTACCGGCCTCGTATCTGGGTACTGTTGTGAAGCTTGATGACTTTGCGACGACATCGAATCACTTTTTGGTCGACTTTGATACTTACAATCTTGATAAACGCACTTTGGGGTTAAACTCTGAACACCTCGCGTATGTTATCTACACATCGGGGTCTACCGGCAAACCCAAAGGGGTTATGATAGAGCACCAATCAGTGTCAAATTTCATCTCAAGTATGTGTGATAAGTTATCGGTTTCTTGTCAAGATAAGGTATTAGCGCAAACTTCCATTAACTTTGACA
Source organism: Pseudoalteromonas obscura (assembly GCF_030135505.1). Taxonomy (NCBI): domain Bacteria; kingdom Pseudomonadati; phylum Pseudomonadota; class Gammaproteobacteria; order Alteromonadales; family Pseudoalteromonadaceae; genus Pseudoalteromonas; species Pseudoalteromonas obscura. Next base: position 69,421 of record NZ_JASJUT010000002.1, on the reverse strand, counting down.
TTCATGTTCTGGAGCTTTTCGTCACGTTGAGCGCGGGAGCTACACTCATCGTCGCCAGTGATGAACAGCGTAAAACACCTGAAACAATCATCCAATTGGTAACAAATCACCACATCACATTAATTCAGGCAACGCCGAGTTTATGGAAATCTATGTTCGATTACGGTTGGCAAAGCAGCGCCAGAATGTCTCTTTTGTGTGGTGGAGAAGCCCTATCTCCAACGCTGTTAGAAACCTTCCACAATAAGTGTCCTCAGAGTCAGGTTTTTAATATGTATGGCCCGACAGAGACAACCGTTTGGTCCGCCATTGCAACCCTCAATACGTCATATTGTCACTTGGGCAAAGTGATTCAAAATACGCAGTTTTATGTACTTGATGAGGCACAAAGGCTTCAGCCTCATGGAACAATTGGGGAGCTTTATATTGGTGGGCAAGGGCTTGCTCGTGGATATTTACACAGGCCAAGTTTGACTGCTGAGCGTTTCATCGACAATCCATATTACGACCATAAATTTAAAGGTAGCTCCAAAAAGCTCTATAAAACTGGCGATTTAGTTAGGTATTTAGCAGATGATAACCTGGAGTTCGTGGGACGAATAGATGACCAAGTGAAGATCCGCGGGTTTCGAATTGAACTGGCAGAGATAGAGAGTGTGCTGCACCGCCTTACTGCTGTGCACTCTGCACAAGTTGTGACTGCGAATATCGCGGGCAGTCAGCAACTTGTCGGGTATATAAAACAGCATAATAAAGAGTCAAATAATGGGGCTTCAATTGATACCATCAAAGCTGCATTGAGCGCCCAATTGCCTGAATATATGGTGCCCAGCTTATTGGTATTCATTGAAGAGTGGCCACTTACGCCAAATGGAAAAATTGATAAACAAGCATTGCCCGACCCGCAAGGTAGCAATTTGCATGGTGAGTATGTCGCTCCATCTACAGAAATTGAAGAAAAGCTGGTGCAAATTTGGGCGGAACTACTGGACTTGGGCCACGAAAAGATCAGCTGCGCAGCCAGTTTTTTTAATTTAGGTGGTCATTCATTGTTAGTGAATCAACTTTTGCAAAATATAGATAGCCATTTAGGGGTTGAACTGCAACTTGCGGAGCTGTTTAGCGCAGTAACCATTCACCAACAAGCTGAATTGGTCGCACTCTCTATCTCGCAATTAGCCCTTGATGAAGCGCTTGCAGCTGCCGATGAGGTTGAGATTATGGCGTTTTAGACATTTTGCTTATGGATAAGGCATTCAGTGTAAATAAGCTTACTTTAGTATAAAAGCTACGGGTGCTCTGTTTGGCAGAGCACGCCGTCAAATGACTAATTTGGGAGATGTAAATGGTTACTTTTGAAAGTGCAGTTTATATAAACTAAGTGTTTTTTAAAGGTAAAATATTCGCATATAAAAATATTCATTAAATTTTTATTTATATTTTGTCATTTATTGGGTATAATGACCTTCCAGAGGAAAGAGGTGCGTATTACGCATCTTTTTTTATGTCTGTTTTTTATACAGAATAAGCTAGCAGCCTCCCTCAGGCTGAATACACACACGGCGATTCCTTTGGAGATTTTATGACAACAGTTTTACCACGCGTTGGTCTATCTGCGCTTAGTGCTGCGATTTTATCCGCAGTGAGCTTACCATCCTTTGCAGCTGAAGATACTCAGGCTAAAAATAATACCTTTGAGAAAATTGAAGTAACAGCACGTAAACGCACTGAAAGCCTGTTTGAAACACCAACCGCGATCACTTCTATTGGCTCGGAAGCTATTGAAAAAGGCAACATGAGCAATTTAGATGACATTGGTAAATTTGTTCCAAATCTAAATATCACTCGTTATGGTGTTGGTAATGCCGCGCATGCTTCGGTATTTATTCGTGGTATTGGTCTTCAAGATCACATTATCACCACAGATCCTGGCGTAGGTGTTTATGTTGATGGTGTTTACTTAGGCCGTCAGATGGGGTCAAACTTATCGCTGCCTAATATTGAGCGTGTAGAAGTACTTCGTGGCCCACAAGGCACACTATATGGTCGTAATACGCTTGGTGGTGCGGTTAACATCATCACTAAAAAGCCTGGTAGTGAAGACATTGTTCGCGTTGAGTCGAAAGTAGGCTCTCGAGGCAGACTTGGTGGAGATATCTACACAAACCAAACCATCAATGACCAGTGGAGCTTTGCAGCTAACGCGTCTTATAAAGAGCGCGATGGTGTTGGCCATGCGGTAAACCTAGCTAACCCTGAAAAAGAAATTGGTGAAGAACAAGAAATGAGTGGTCGTTTGGCGCTTAAATGGCAGCCAAGCAGTGACTTTAGTTTAAATGTAGCCCTTGATGGGGTGGATAACGAATCAGGGCAATCTCCTTACACAATTGAGGTAACAGGTGGTCTTGATGCAAATAATCCTGACAATGGCGACTTCCCATTACTGAAAGAGAGCATGTTACCAGACAACCCTGATGACTTAGGATCAACAGTGGCAGGCATTGAGAGCACTGACTACTCTGGTTGGGGGGCATCAGTGATTGCAGATTGGCAAGTAAATGATGTCTACGCAGTGAAATTTATCACCAGCAAGCGTAGCTCTGATTACACCGGTGGCCTTGATGATGATGGTACGCCACTTCATTTGTCAGAGTTTCCTGAAGAGGGTGGTGCAGATCAGTTTTCAGTTGAGTTTCAGCTAAATGGTACATTTGATTCTTGGGATTTTGTATCGGGTTTGTACTACTTTAACGAAGATGGCTTCACAGCATCGGCACCTTACGTATATTCGCCATTCAATACGCCAGCTGCACCGGGTTCTTTCCGTATTGAGCAAGAAACCGACTCTTATGCAGCCTACTTTAATGCGAGTTTTGATATTACCGAGCAGTTAAGCTTGGGTGGTGGTTTAAGGTATTCGGAAGACTCCAAAGATGCGACTGCGGATTTCACTTGGTTTAGGAAAAATGCTACAGCAGAGTTTGATGAAGTGACTTGGGATGTGAATGCTGCATATCAATTAAATCGTGATATGAATGTGTACGCTCAAATACAAAAAGGCTATCAAAGTGGTGGTTTTCCACCGCGCCCATTTAGTGGTGGCGATGCATTTGTTTCATTTGATGAAACTAAAGCGCTTAACTACGAAGTCGGCTTTAAAGGCCAAGTTCATGACCGCGTGTCTATGATGGTTGCGGTATTTGTCACAGATTACACAGATTTGGCGTTGCCATTTAATGACCCGTCAAATGGATTCAATACTTATATTGAAAATGCCGGTGAATCACGCGCGCAGGGTATTGAGCTAGAAACGACAGTCGCAGTGACAGATGACTTTAGCATTCGTAGCTCAGTGGGCTACCTAGACTCTGAAATCACACATGTTGATGAGGGTGTGCAAGGGATCACGGTAGGTAATGCACCAGCTTTGACGCCGCGTTGGACTGTTATGGTTGCTCCATCATACTTTATGGACCTCGATTCAGGTGCGACGGTTGCTGTGAATGCAAGCTACTCTTACCGTTCTGATATGCAGGGTCAGTCAGTGAATAACCCAAATGAATTCATTGAATCTCGTGAGTTATTTGGATTCAATCTTTCTTATACTAACAGCGAAGGCGATACAGAAATTACCTTATATGGTGAGAATGTATTTAACGAAGTATATGATGTTGGCCGTTTACAACAAGTTGGCTTTGTTGGTGTGATGCGCAGCAATGACCGAAGTGAATTTGGCTTAAAGTTCAGAAAAGACTTTTGGCTAGACTAACTTAACAAGAAGGCCGGCTTATGCTGGCCTTTTAACTTTTGTAGAAAATTGAAAGCGCTTTTTAAATTTGGCTTTTCGCAACGAATATTCAATGACAGCCCTGTTGGATTCCCCTACACTCTGCAATACACTCGACTCAAGCTGAAGATTGAATGCAGTTTACTGTTCACACATTATCTCGAATTATGGATGGCGTTAGCGCCATGGCGATTTCTGCGAAAGGAATTTCAATAGAGACTAAGTCGGTCAAAAAGCTGTATACGTGGCAGTCACAATCTCAGCCCCCAGTTATACTCAACGGCAAGATCACGCCAAAAATACAGGTGTTCACGGCCGATGCGAGCTTTAAAGTACGCATTCAGACATGTAACATTGAGCTTGCGCAATTCGAGCTGCAAAAGCTGTGGTTGAGTTCCCATGTGAACAAGCTAAAGCAAAGTATTTTGAAGTTGGAATCATTGCTAGAAAAGCGCTATTTATCACACAGTTTATTATCGGCTGCGCAGCGAATGACCTCGGAATTAGCCCAGTATTGGTTAACTTGGTCTTTAGACAAGCGATTTGAACCCCATTTAGGCCAAACACGTTTCACACTAGAAGAAGTACACCACTGGCAGCAACAGGATATCGATGAATTCAGGGAAGCTTTTATTAAAAAGCAGTTGCATGACTTTGAAGCCTATTTTGATTCAGTATCGGCACAGCCATTAACGATTGCACAACGTAGAGCCTGTGTGGTGGTAGATGAAAGACAACTGCTGCTTGCTGGTGCTGGTACTGGGAAAACCAGTGTGATGATTGCCAAAGTGGGTTATTTGTTGGCGTCAAAAATTGCGCAGAGTAGCCAGATACTGATGTTAGCCTATGGCAAAGACGCGGCAGATGAAATGCATCAACGCCTAAAATATGCGCAACTTGATGCCACATGCCGAACATTTCACAGCCTCGGGACATTTATTCTAACGGAGGTTGAGGGTCGTGCGCCAGTATTGTCAAACATGTCTAATAGCGAGCAGCAAAAGAGACAGTTTATACATGAAACACTGGTGTCTCTGTGCCAAGACCAAGAGTTTAAAACACGTTTTCTTACGCTATTAAAGTCAGAATTCAAATTGGTAAAAAGTGATACCGAAATTGATTTTGCTTCGCCGTCTGTGTCGCGCGCTGTACGCCTTTTCTGTGAACTGATTGGTTTATATAAACAGGCTGCAAGTTTAGGCAGTATGCAACATATAGAAGGGCAGTATGAATCAGTATTGGCGGTGTTTCGTCCAGTTTTGACTGAATACCAATTATATTTGGCCAATGAACAAAGCATTGATTATGACGATATGATCAGCCGAGCGATTAAGTATGTAAAGTCTGGTCAGTTTCGCAGTCCTTGGGTACATATTTTAGTGGACGAGTTTCAAGATATCTCCCCTGTGCGCGCAGAATTAGTGAAAGTATTGCTCGCCCAGCATCCGCGCAGTCACCTATTTGCGGTAGGGGATGACTGGCAATCTATATATCGCTTCAGTGGTGCAGACCTTACACTGACAACACATTTTGCACAGCACTTTGGTCCGTCGACTGTGATGCAATTGGATAAAACCTTTCGCTATGGTCAAGATTTGCTAGATTTAGCCAGTGATTTTGTCTGCCAAAACCCACAGCAAATTGTCAAACAAGTGCGAGCACAAAGGGTGCCTGATGAACCGTCAGTTTTGATTACCCCTGAAGTATCAGAGAACTCATTCACTTTTGTGATTAAAAAAATAGCCGGCAACTCAGCACGTAACATGTCGGTGATGATTTTGGCGCGTTATCATAAACAATTGCCGTCAAAAGAAGCTTTGTTATTATTAAATGAGCAGTATACACACTTGAATATTAGTGCAATGACGTTTCATGCGGCAAAAGGAAAAGAAGCGGACTACACGATTCTGACAGGCCTTGATAGTGATTCAGTCCCAGCTAAGCGTCAAAACGACGAAATTATTGATGCTTTTTTACCTAAGATGGAAGCCTATCCAGATGCAGAAGAACGACGTTTGTTCTATGTTGCTCTGACTCGCGCAAAGCGTCAAACATATATCATGTCTCCGAAAAAGCCGAGTCATTTTATTGCAGAAATATCGACTCAACTTTAGTTAAGAGATTGAGAATATTCGCCATACAATTAGAAATGTCGCCCAGTGAGAGCTAGAGTTTGGGTATCACAGCCTACATTTGGAGCCTACTATGGCGGAAAATATACTGGCAGATGCGCTGACGCGGCTTGCGACGATTGCAAATCAACTAAACATTTCTAAAGATACACTTCAGGCTTTAAGTCAGCCTTTGTGCACCCTAACTTGTTACGTGTCGATTCGTAAAGACAATGGTAAGACAGCCTATTTTAATGCCTATCGTTGCCACTACAATAATTTGTTAGGACCAACAAAAGGTGGGATCCGGTTTCATTTGGATGTCGATCAGAGTGAGGTTGAAGCGCTGGCACTTTGGATGACGCTGAAGTGCGCCGCGGTTAATGTGCCATTTGGTGGCGCAAAAGGGGGCGTGGCCGTGGATGCAAAGTCGCTTTCTGCACTTGAAATAGAACGTCTTTCCCGTGCCTATGTCCGCGCAATGGCTGATTTTATTGGCCCGGATACAGATATCCCTGCGCCGGATATGTATACCAATGAACGGATCATGGGCTGGATGATGGACGAATATCAAACCATTACACGCTGTAAATCCCCATCGGCTTTCACTGGTAAGCCACTCATCTTTGGCGGCAGTAGTGGTAGAGATACAGCAACAGGTACAGGGGCGTTTTTATGTATCGAAGCATTAGCCAGTAAACTTGATTGGCAGAGAAATAAAAAAACGGTTGCAGTGCAAGGTTTTGGTAATGGCGGTGCGCAATGCGCAAAACTACTTCAACAAGCAGGCTATAAAGTTGTCGCAGTCAGTGATTCTCAAGGGGCCATATACGCGGAAGGGGGATTGGATATTAAAAGTATTGAGTTCAAAAAGCTGCATAGTAAACAACTGCAAGCTGTTTACTGTGAAGGGTCGGTATGCGAATTGATAGAGCATACCAAGCTCTCCAATCAAGCATTGTTAGAGCTCGATGTTGATATCTTAGTACCGGCGGCGATTGCAGGGGTGATCACTCAAAGCAATGCTGCTCAAATCAAAGCAAAAACAATCGTCGAAATTGCTAACGGGCCAATTAGTGCCAAAGCCGATGTCATTCTAAAAGCTAAAAATACGTTAGTGATCCCAGATATTTTAGCCAATGCAGGGGGCGTTATTGTGAGTTATTTTGAGTGGTGCCAAAATCGTCAGGGAATGCAGTGGAGTGAAGACAAAGTCGCGAAAAAACTATCAGAATATATACACAACACATTTGAAAAAGCGTGGTCCCTGCATGCCGACGGTAACCTTGATATGCGAGAAGCTGTTTATGCGCTGGCTTTGAAAAACTTATCATTGGCGATAGAAGCACATGGAACCCATGACTATTTTAGTGCTAACTCTTAGTTCAGAGCCAAAGGTACGCATTGTAGTTAGAATAATTACACAATACTAAATCACGCATCTTCCAATACTATTCTCATAATAACAGTAGTGTTGGTTGTTTTTTATACTTCTGCGTTATAAAACGGCAAGAGGTAACCAAATGTAATGCATATTTAATGACCACAATCGACGCAATTTTAAATACTAAAATTTCTATTAAATACGTGCTTGTCTTACTCATAAGTATGTACGCTATCGATACTTTAACTAATCGTCAGGGCGCAGTCGCTCTGGTCGACTCCCACATTGATAATCAAGTTGATAATGTATGTCTCGAAGTGCCTTCTCAGCATGAGTTGGCGTTAGAAGGTGAAAGCCCAGTTCTTGTCAGCATGGTTGCGCCCCGTGACGATACCAAGTTAAACGTATTTCCTTTGCCTGAAGCGCAAATAGGTGTGACGCAACTTTCCTCTTTTAGCGGCGATACCCAGTTATCTCAAGCGCGCTTTTCTCAGCTCCAATCAGAATTTGCTATCAAAGATATTGAACTTTATATCCAATCTCAACGTGAACCGGATGGTACAAATATGGCGACGATGTTTGCACACGAGCCAGTTGATGAAGAGTGGGCGATACCACAAGAGCAAGTACTAACTGAGCTTTTCGATACGGATGGGCTAAGTATATATCCGTTCGAGCGCGCCAAATGCCGCAGTAGTCAATGTGCGGTTGGTGTGTTTGTAGCAAGTGATGACGAGGTACGCACCCTATCCATGGATTTAAGCGCCGCGCTGGCGGAGCTAGGTGGCGGCAATGGTGCGTTACCTATGATGATAGAAAAAAACCCACTAACAGATGAAGTGACTGTTTATATCGCGCGGACTATGCGGGGGTTTAATTTGTCAAAGACTGGTGGGGGGCCTCGTCAAAATATAGGGCAGTAAGGAAGCGCTAGGGTATGCCTGTTCACTTGTTCATTGTGGTGAGTTTGGCGTTGTGTCGTATAGCCAATGCGTGCGACTGGTGTCGAAGTGAGTTCAATAGTGGTGATGCTCGATAATAAATTGTACGCATTATCGATGGTATTGAGTTGGCCGAAGAAGTCAAAATCTTTGTAGGGCCATAAAAGTGCAAAGCGAAGTTTTTCAATGTTAGTTAAACATTTTTATTACGGACATATTAATCATTAAGGAGATTAAGCATGCATAAGTTATTACAAGGTACAGTATTAGCAGGGCTACTTATGGCCTCTGGACAGGCGCTGGCATGGTCATCCAGTGACCCAAGCTTTAATGACAACTGCCGATGGCAGTTAGTTAAAGTGCATCGTTATACAGGATTCTATGGTGAGGAGTATCGAGCTATTGGTTCATGTAAATATCAAAATAAATTTTTGAACTATAGAAACTCATATATTCACTACTGGTAATAATCGCTAAGCCGCGAAAAACGCGGCTTATTTTTTCTCGGAGAAACTTTGTTGGTCCATCGTGGTTGTAATCGGCATCGGTTATTTATAATTTCAAGAGGCTCATATTTTTCAATCACAATCATGTAGTGAAAATTTCACAGTGCATATCTGCCATTATCTATTTGTTATCTATATTTATTATTAAGTATTGAATCGTCTTTGGCTTTTTTGGGGCTTTTTATAGGGGCGAGTCAAGCTGGTTACTTATGGTGTTTATTTTTTCAGGCTAGAGGCTTGTTTTATACGGTGGAAAGATATTGCATTCTACTGGATTTGAAAAAGGAACTGTGCAGCTGGTTTAACTTACATGTGCGCAAAAAATATCGATATAGGTCCAATTTTATGCGCACATATTTTTACTGCACTAAATTTAATTAGTGACAGTTACCAGTATAAATTCCACATGGTTGACCTGGACGCTGTTGAGTCCAACAAACACCATCTGTATTACACAGATCAACGCTCATCTCAAAGCCACCAGCTACTTGCGGTGTAGCGCCTTTAGGCAATGCATTTTTAGCTGATGTTAATTTTTTAATGCTTTTTTTATTTAGCTTTAAGTTCATAATAAATATCCTTCTTTTTTTGTTTGTACTTACTTATTAGGTTTATATTTAGGTAATATCATTATTATTCTTGAGGCTAATAGTGTTCTGAGTAAGCCTTTTTATTACCATAATGCTTTATTGGTAAATGTGAATGTAAATGATATTAACTTATTAATAACATGAAAAGAAAATAAAAGGCAAGCATGTTTTTTACAGAGGTGAATATCGGTGCGCAAGGATAAACTGGGAGAGGAAATACCCTGTCACCAATACGCACACGTACAAGTGACAGGGGAATTTATTTAAAAGCTATATGAGGCCTTGGCGTATACAAATCTGCCATCAGTGTTGTAAGCAGAAAAAGCAGAATATGGGAATATCTGATTAAAGTTACTAAACCCAATATTACCGACCGTGTCTTGCGGGTATTGGTCAAATAAGTTATTTGCCCCCATAGCGAAGCGCCACTGTTCCGAGTACTGATAAGCCAATTCTAAATCTGCGATCCATTTAGCGTCTAGCACTTCATCTTTTTCGACTGTACTTGATGAGTCTGTTGTTTCACCATAGCGCGTTGCTTTTAAGATCGCTGTCCAGTTTTGATACTGCCATGTTGCAACTAAGTTGAGTTTATCCTTTGGTGTTCCCTCTTCAAAGCGTGCAATTTCTCGACGTGCAAAATATTGGTATTCGTCACCCAACGCAGCAAGTTCTGCTGGGTTGTTTTTGACTCGAGTCACTTCTGTATCGTTTAAGTTCAGTGCCGCACTTAAATTTAGGCGACCTAAAGAGTTTAGGTTAAAGCTATAAGTTGCGACGATATCGACACCCTGAGTACGCGAGTCGATGGCGTTTGTAAAATATCTTACTCGCTGGACATTTTGTTCTCCGGCATTCTTTAGAATACGCTCGACGGCGTCACCGCTTAGGTTTTCTGACAGTACAATTCGATCGTCGATATCAATACGGTAGGCATCAATAGTCAAACTAAATACGTCGTCTGTATAGATAAAGCCAGCAGTCATGTTTACGGATTCTTCTGCATCTAGAGGGCGTGCGCCAAGAGCTTGTGCCGCTGGCGTATCGACTGGAAACAAACCGACTTCATTTGGTACACCGTTTTCAAATACGGTTGCAACTGACTTGTATGATGATTGTGCTAAAGAAGGTGCTCTGAATCCCGTGCTGATAGCACCTCTAAATGACAAGGCATCATTAATAGCATAGCGTGTCGCAAGTTTACCAGTTAAGGTGGAGCCGAAGTCACTGTAATCTTCATAGCGAGCAGCTGCAATTAGGTTCCAGTCGGCATTAAGGTATGTATCAAATTCTGTGAATAGCGCAATATTATGACGAGATTCATCAACCGCACTTGCTGGCGAAAAGCCTGCTAATACCTGCGCTCCACCTGCGGCAACTGGGGTGCCATCTGCATTGAGCACTGTTAGATAAGAAGCTTCTTCACCAACCTCAATTTGGTAAGATTCATTGCGGTACTCACCACCTAGGGTGATGAATACTTCTTCATATAAACCAAGATCAAAGCTGTTTTTAGCGTCAAAGTTGAGTGTCAGCTGGTCATAAACGAGTGCGCCGTTCTCAAACTCAGTTGGACTCGCTGTGCCCATTGAGGTGTTTAAGCTATTGGTGACTCCAAAATTGAATTGGTTTCGGCCATAGTTTGCGCTGCCGTCTAAATCCCATCCCGCCACATGTGATTTTGCACCGAGTGCCAATGCAAAATCGTCTACATTAGTTGTTATTTGTGGTAAGAAGCCATTGGGGTAAATCTCGACGACATTTTTTTTGTCGTTCGCGCGACGGAAAAAACCACCTGAGTTACCTTCACGCTCAGCATAACTACCGAAAGAATAAACAGACAGAGTGTCAGAGAGGTCATAACCTGCGTTGTAAAAGAATGCGACATCTTCGATATCAGCTTTACCAAACCTATGGTTGTAACGATCGGCCTCGAACTCTCTTGGGTCTAAGTTTCCTTGCTCATCTCTGTCATACTGTTCTCTTGGATCAAAACCTGAGCGGTTTGAAGGGGCTTTATTGCGTGTTTCTGCACTGAGGTGAATATAGCCACTTTGCCCTAAAGGCAGACCTATGTTACCACTCAGAGTAGCTGTGTTGCCGTCGCTTATACGTCGATCATCAGCCAAGTTAAATGCAAGTTCGCCTTGGTCATCCTGGTAAGTGCTTTCAAGCTGTTTTACGCCAGCCATTTGCGTGTCATATTTACCATAGGTAAAGTTAATTGACCCACCATTGTCCGCATCTTTCAAAACAATATTGATAACACCTGCAATGGCATCCGAACCGTACTGCGCCGCAGCACCGTCTCTGAGTACCTCTATGCGCTTAATCGCTGCCGTAGGGATCATATTAAGGTCAACGGCTGAAGAACCTCGCCCGACAGTACCATTGAGGTTTAATAGTGCACTTGAATGGCGACGTTTACCATTGATCAGTACAAGTGTGTGATCAGGAGCTAAGCCTCTCAAAACGGCTGGTCTGGCATGATCTGTGCCATCGGCAAGCTGTGAATTTGGAAAATTAAAACTAGGAATTAGTGTGGTCAATACTTGACTTAATTCCAACTGACCTGAGCTATTAATTTCGTCCAAGCCGATGATATCGACTGGTACTGTACTTTCCGCAATGCTGCGCAAGCTGCGTCGAGTACCTGTTACTTCGATAACTTCTGGCTTTAGTTCAGGAGACTGACTTGAAGATGCCTGCGCTGTAAGGGTGAAAGCAGGTGCAGAAGCGAGTATCAGGCTGACTGACGCTGCCAAGAAGCTGGGTTTTAACATGGTATATCCTAGCGAGTTGATTTCGGTGATCTGAATAGCTCAATGAATGAGGCTGATTGTTTTATGGAGGGGGGATACTAAAGAGTAATTTATGCGTCGTTAAATTCAATTTTGTTATAGTTTATAACTTCTAACCTTTGGCTATTTTCTCAGAAAAGGAACGCTACTTATCGCTATCAAGTTATTAATAAAATTAAATATATTAATTTTTTGCCTCTTGTATTTTAACATTCTTCTATTTTAGAAGGTGTTGAATAGCCTATTTTTATTGGTTGTTTAGCATGGGGTTGGATACAGAATGTGACGCATTTTTAGCCGTGGGTTTGGCGTAGCCGCACTGTAGCGGCGTCGCCTGAGGCCTAAACTTGCGATGATATGGCATAAATGTTCGAGCGTAGGAAATCGCTAAAGGCTTTTGATTTCTTTATCTACTTGGTAGCCTTCATCAGTGACGATTTTTTCTAGCACGGCGACACGGTCTTTCAATTGTGCGATTTCGTTCTTTAACTGGTCGCTCTCTTGTTTATTTAATCCACTTAGCTTATTGGCTTTTAAGTACTTACTATATAAGTCACTGATAACACCAAAACCAACACTCACAAGTACGATTAAAAATACCATAGTAGTACCTGACATAAGCTCAATCTCCTTAACCTGATTAGCCTTAATCATAGTTGAATTTTGTGCTTAGTATAGTGACAAGTGTCAGATTAAGTGTAAGAAGAAATGAAAGGTTTTGAATGGACGAGCGATATAAAGTTGAAGAGGCTGCTATACCCAAGCTAATTTTGGGTATAGCAGTTGACATTTATTCGTATGGCAGTGGATCGGTCGCTTTATTTAATTCAAATGCTTCTAAGCGCTCTTGGCATGCACCACACTTACCACATGCTTTTTCACGGCCGTTATAGCACGTCCAAGTATGACGATAGTCTAGGCCCATTTTTAGACCATCCGTCAAAATATCAATTTTCGAATTGTTTAAATAAGGACATACAATCTCAACTTCGTCATAGTTGGCGATCCGACAAACATCGTCCATTTTTTTTACAAATTCAGGTCTACAATCAGGGTAGATAGCATGATCACCTGAGTGTGCGCCGTAAAATACTTTGTTGGCTTTCAAAGAAACCGCATAACCAACTGCCAGAGAGAGCAAAATCATATTGCGATTCGGCACGATTGTGCTTTTCATGCTCTCTTCTTCGTAATGGCCTTCTGGCACATCAATGTCATCGGTAAGTGAAGAACCAGCAAGAAGTTGGTTGATTGCAGATATATCAACAATTTTATGTGCTACGTTTAAACTGTCGCAGACACTTTTGGCTACTTCTAACTCTTTGACATGTCGTTGTCCATAGTTAAAAGATAGCGCATAAACCTCATGCCCCTCTTGTAGGGCTTTGTTTAGCACGGTGTAAGAATCCATGCCACCAGAATAGATAACAACGACTTTTTCGCTCATTGGAGATACCTCGGATAAATGCCTCAGGTTTTGCCTCGATTTTAATAGAGGTTTGCTTCAGGGCGCGATATACTACACGGCCGCTGAAAAAATGACAATTTTAGCAGGTTATTTTCGCAAAATATATTGAGTAGTTTGGAGCTGTTTTGTACAAAATTAATGAAGTTTTTGAAACCATCCAAGGTGAAGCAAGCTTTACGGGTACCCCGTCTATATTTGTTCGCTTACAAGGATGCCCTGTCGGGTGTGCTTGGTGTGACACAAAGCAAACATGGGATGTGAATCCGACTTATTTAGTGAGTTTGGACAAAACGGTAGAGAAAAAAGCAGACTCAGAGTGGTGGGCCAATGCTACACCGCAGGAAATCATTACTCAATTTGAACAGCGCGGATATACGGCTAAGCATATCGTTATCACCGGTGGTGAGCCCTGTATGTATGACCTAAACGAACTGTGTGAGCAATTGCACCAGTCGGGATACACAACACAAGTAGAAACCAGTGGTACGTTTGAAGTTTTGGTTCCAAAAGAAACTTGGGTTACGGTATCACCTAAAATTAATATGCGTGGTGGGTACGAAGTATTGACCTCGGCAATGCAAAGAGCGGATGAAATTAAGCACCCAGTTGCGATGCAAAAACATATTGATGAGCTAGAAGTGCTGTTTGAACAAACAGGGGTGAGACCTAAACTTATTTACTTACAGCCGATCAGTCAAAAGGCGAAGGCGACTAAATTAGCCATTGATACGTGTGTTAAGAAAAACTGGCGATTATCAATCCAAGTTCACAAGTATATAGGTATAAATTAAAAGCGCTTTGAAGCGCTTTTAATTTATACAGAAATGTCAAAAATGGTCATATTATTGTGGGAATGCTTCAATACCGGAAATTGAGCACTTCCACCAGCCATTATGGCTCGTTTCATTGAAAATGACTCGACCGGAAAAAGACTTTGTTGTCATCATGGTTAGCATCAAAGCGTACAGTTGATCATAGTTAAAGTTTGACTTCTCTAAGCGTCCGCCTCTGCCATGACTACATCCCGGCATGCTACCAGCCTGAAACTCCACATACAGGCCATCACCACCCCTTAAGTAAAATGAAGTTGGGTACAGGTTATCAATCTTTGGACCTGTTGTTGATGCTTGCGCATTTGTCGTAAACAGGGCTGAAGACGAAACGGCCAAAAGGGCGAAGAAAAGCTTTTTCATGTTTAATCCTTTATTTTTATATTTTTATATTTTTATAGATATATTAGGTTTAATCCCAATATGGGTACATGGTATCAGCCATCTATTGAAAGTTAAAGTTATAGTCAAAAAATACTGTCAGGTGACACGCGACTGTGGTGGCATGTGGCTCTATGGCAGTGATTGTTAAAGAGCTAAGGGAAACTTTAATAACACTCTGAGCTTCCCATCTCTATAATGCGCTCAGTCTCGCCACTATTATTAAAAATATAGAGACCTTTGTTGATGTCGTTGAGCACCTGCCGCCAGCGAGGTTTCTTTTTGCTCAATGCGAAGAATAAGTTGTTATAGCGAAGCGCGGGTTGAACATCTTCGAGAGCTCGCAATAAAGTCACTTTTTCAGATTTGGATAAATTGGAGTAACTTACTGTAAAGCGCAGCACTTTTGGGTCGCCAATGATGAGATCAACTCGTTTTCCCACCAATAGTTTGACGAGCTGAAGGTCGTCAACTGCTTTGACAATGACAAACTCTCCGTTGTCCATCATCGCATCAAACTCTGGGGTATTTTGATATCCTCTTACGACGCCAATGGTAGTGCCCTTAAGCGCATTTAAATTTCCTTCAAATGAGTCCCGCTCGCCACGACGTTTGATGAAACCTATTTCACCGCCCGGGTAGGCATTGGATAATGCGAGCAACTCACGTCTCGTTTTCCCTTCATAGTTGTCAGAGGGGGACGCATCTTCAATAAAGTATTCTGGGAACAAAATATCTGCTCGACCGGATTCAGCAGCTTTAACAGCCCTTGCCCAAGGTAAAAACTCGACATACACCGGGTATCCCTGATCAACAAGCAGAGAAATGGTAAATTGAAAAACCCACCCTTTATTACAAAGTTGATCGCCGATGTAGGGGGGCCAATCTAGCGTTACTAAATGCAGCTGCTCTTTTGTTGGGTTTTTACTGAACAAGTATCCGTTTTCGTGAGGCGTTCCGACAATCATTTGATATTGCCCTGATTTAAAAAATCCCACTTGTAGGCTTGCACTGGTAGGGGATGCAAATAGAATGAGATAGCTGATGACAAGGCCTACGACTAATTTCATTTTACTAAATTCCTTATGCATATATTTTGCTATATTTTTGGTTTTCCCAAGTCAAATAAACGCAAGACTGGACTTAAACAGACTTTGTATATTATGGATACCATTACAGAGTAACAATATGCTTTAACCACAAATCTCAGTGGTTGGGCCTACCAACCAAGGGTGGGTAGCTAATATTCATATTGTCTTTATTTGTTTAGTTTAGTAAGAATACGGGGAAAGGCGAAGGAGATTATCTGGATTATCCAATAAGAAGTAAAGGCCAGCTTAAAACTGGCCTTTATAGATATATTTGGCAGTTTATTGAACTAGCTCTTGATCGCTGAATTCATCTGCGAACATTGGGCTAGATAAGTAACGCTCAGTAGCGCTTGGTAAAATTACCACAATGTTCTTATCTGCGTTTTCTGGCTTTTCAGCGATACGCTTAGCCGCAACGACTGCCGCGCCAGATGAAATACCGACAAGAATACCTTCGTCTTTCATTAGCTGATGTGCCATTGCAATCGCGTCTTCGTTTGATACTTGCTCTGCACCGTCAATAAGTTCTAAATCTAGGTTGCCAGGGATAAAACCTGCGCCGATACCTTGGATTTTGTGTGGACCAGGTTTAACCTCTTCGCCTGCAAGTGTTTGAGAGATTACTGGTGAATCGCTAGGCTCTACAGCAATTGATTTAACATCAAGGCCTTTTTCTTGTTTCAAGAAACGGCTTACACCTGAGATTGTACCACCTGTGCCAACACCTGCTACGAAGTAGTCGATATTACCTTCAAGTGCGTCAAAGATTTCAGGACCTGTTGTTTCAAAGTGAATTTTAGGGTTTGCTGGGTTTTCAAACTGCTGTAAAAGAACATACTTTTGAGGATCGCTTTCAAGAATTTCATTAGCTTTCTCGATAGCGCCTTTCATGCCTTTAGCACCTTCAGTCAGTACTAAGTTTGCACCTAGTGCTTTTAGTAACTTACGACGCTCAAGACTCATTGTATTTGGCATAGTTAAAGTAAGTTTGTAACCACGTGATGCCGCAACAAATGCAAGGGCAATACCTGTATTACCTGAAGTTGGCTCGATCAGCTCTTTACCATCCCCTAATAGGCCTTGTTTTTCAGCTTCCCAAATCATAGAAGCACCGATACGACATTTTACGCTAAAGCTCGGGTTGCGAGATTCAACTTTGGCGTATACGTTGCCGCCAGTTACTCGATTTAGTTTAACAATTGGAGTTTGGCCTATTGCTAGGCTGTTATCTGAAAATACTTTAGACATAAATGTTCCCTTGAATGAGCTTAGGACTATTGTGTATAACACTTCATATAGCCACACTTTACTGATCCTGTAGCAAAACAAGAAGTAAAGAATGGCTATATGATATATTAAAAAAGCTTATAGCTATAACGAATAAAAAATACACTGCTAATTACGCTGGGTAATTAGCAGGGCTTGTCATCAACGTAGCCATGCGTAGCTAAATTTGGCGAAAAAGGTTTTATTATCTTTGGTGATGTCACTTAAATCATCATCTTGATAGCCACTATCAGAGTAGCCTACAAACAGCACTGTTTCAGGATTTAATTTGTAGGCGTACAAAAGCTGGGTGCTGAGCTTTTTGTAGCGGCTATCGACGTCATCTATATATTTGTGTTGGTTGCGCTCTATATCAAGGTTGATAAGTGCCAAGCGCACGTAACTGTTTATACCAAATTGGTAGGTAAATCGTGCATCTGACAAATTCGCGGTATATACATTTTCGCCGTCGTGCTCTAAGCGTTCGTAGGTGTGGCGCAGTTTAACTTCGAAGTGGCGACCAAGGTTGAAGTTTAGAGTGGGTTTTACGATGTATCGCTGCCCTAAACGGTTGTTAGCAATATCTAATTTATTGCCTGTATTCAATCTAAGTCCTGCAAATACGCCTGCTCTTGGTTTCATCTCTAAATACATCCACTGGAAATTCTCAGTGAACATGTCTGTGTTGCCGTCTATTTCTAATAGCGTTTCATCATGTCGTTGACCCGTACGCTTACGGTGATCAAACCCAACCTGAATAATACTTTGCAGCGGGCCTTGTACTTTGAAGTTTGATTGCACTTCTTTTTCTAGTAACTCTCCATCCTCATTATGACTAATATCCCAGTCGCTGTACCAATTGGCACGATTCCACCAGTTGGATTCATCCCCGTACCAACGATATTCAAACCCGGTAACAAACTTATTAAAATCCACTTGAGAAATAAATCCTAAGTCAGCACGTAGCGCAGCGTCGTAATTGCGATATGACCCAAATGCTCGCCAGTGTTTACGATTGTGTTCATAACTGGCGTAATAGCCCAATCCTTGCTGATCACCATGGTTTTGCACCCTTAAAACGCTTTCATCAATTTCACAAGACTCAATAGGATCGTCATCACATACTTCATCGATAAAGTGTTGATCATACTGAGTGTCGGTCGTGATGGCTTGTAGCTTAATTGTATCGTGTTTAGTTGGACGATATTTACTGTCAATACTCAAGACTTGGTTACGATAATCTTCGCTTTGTCTGATGGTGCCAGTTGTGCCAATAGACAGCTGGTCATTGGCATCATAGCGATATCTCAGCGCGGCATTTTCACTTTTTTGTTCAAGTGAAACGATGCTTGACCCTAAATTACCGGGTACTAATACATGTGTTGAATCGTCATTGGCAATAAAACCGGCAAATGTGTGCCCTTGTTTGCTGCTCGTAGCTTTAATGCCATAATCTGGTGCAGATACGTTACGCGTATGCACCAAGTTTAAATGGGAAGAGAAGTAATCGCTGTTTTCTAAGAAAAAGGCGCGTTTTTCAGGAAAGAATAAGCTGAAGCTGTTGTTAACACTTAACTGTCCAGTGTCAGCTTCAACCTGAGAAAAGTCTGGATTTACAGTTAAGTTTAAAGTGGTATCAGGTGTAACAGCCCACTTTACATCAAGGCCGGGCTCGTAGTCGGTATCACTTTCAAAGTCAGGTACTACAGCGTCGTCAATATCACGTGTTTGAGTGTGTGCAATGGCCAGTGCAGGTGTGATTGTTAAGTTATTACTTTGTTTAGCTGAGGCAAATCCACTTACCGCTGGCATTTGACAGATCCAGCAGCTGTTATTGTGGTCAAGTTGCATATTAGAAATACGTAGCCTTTCATCCCTTGGTAAAAAACGCAGGAATTCCATGGCCATTTGTTTGGTGCCCTGTGAGTCGTTAAAATTGAGCACCCGCAGAGGTATTTTAACTTCAACACGATATCCATCTGGTGTAATCTCCCCCTTGCTCGACCAGATACCATTCCAAGACGAGTTTTCGTTTTTGGTTAGCTCGTTTTCGATCGAGTCCAGTTGGACCCCTAATGGGTTGATGAAGAACTGGTAAGCATTTTGGCTGGTGTTAAGCGAGTCAATTTTCAGTCCGACAAGATCGTCGTTCCAGATTTTATCTCTATCTCGATAGTGTGCCCGTATTTCTTTCGGTGTTGGGTCTTTTGCAATAAATGCGATAAATAACGCTTCACCATTTTCGTAAACCAAGGCCTTCGTTGACACTGGGCTTGCGATATTTTCATGAGGCCAGGTGACATTATCAATGAGGATTTCTTGAGCTGATTGCCAGATTGGTTCATCTATTTTGCCGTCTATTATGGCTGCTTGCTCTATAAATGGGATCTCTATAGGCTGTGGTGCGGCAACAGCAGCGGCAGACAATAGTAGGGTGCATATAAGGCTGGTACTTCTAATCATGATAGATGGTTTAATTCGCAGAAACTATGGAGTGTTAATTTAATAAGAATAGTTTAAAGCAACAATTCATTCTCGTTGAGTTGCGTTAATATCGGGTGAACTCAGGTGAATGAACTGAAGTTAAAGTATCGAATTTGTATACCTAAGAGGTAAAAACATGATAAAAAGGAGCTTGGTTTAAATGTAGATCGGACAAACTATGTCTCTAATAATAAAACTCATCGCCGGTATTGTGGGCGGTATTTTGGCAGGTTTGTACTTGCCTTTAGGTCTGACTGAGCTGTTATATACGGCTAAGGTCATAATAGGCCAACTAATTAGTTTTACAATTCCATTAATTATCTTGTTCTTTATCGCCTCAGGTATTGCCGGTTTACCTAAGACATCAGGGCACCTTTTAGGTAAAACGGTCGGCTTTGCATACAGCTCTACTGTGATCGCGGGGACTTTGGCTGTACTACTGGTATTATTTGCAACGGGCTTCTTTGAGGGGAGTGTTGCCTATGAAGCTGCC
Organism: Pseudoalteromonas obscura; assembly: GCF_030135505.1. NCBI lineage: Bacteria > Pseudomonadati > Pseudomonadota > Gammaproteobacteria > Alteromonadales > Pseudoalteromonadaceae > Pseudoalteromonas > Pseudoalteromonas obscura. The sequence continues at coordinate 49,288 of NZ_JASJUT010000002.1, read as the reverse complement.
AAAGGCGCCGAGTTAAAAGGTTATATTCAATTAGAAATTCCACCGCTGATGAGCGTGATGACGGCACTTGCCGCTGCATTTATTTTTGGTATTGGCATTAGCCAGCTAAATTTAGGTCAGTTGAAAGATGTTGTCGATCAGGGCCGTGACGTCATTGATGCCCTGCTGGCTAAAGTAATTATTCCAGCGTTGCCTTTTTATATTGCAGGTGTATTTGCCGAAATGGCAGTAGCTGGCACGGTTGTTGATACACTTAGCACGTTTGGTGTGGTACTTGTGGCTGCGGTTGGGATGCATTGGTTGTGGTTAACAACCTTGTTTGTTGTTTCTGGGTTGATGCTAAAACGCAGTCCATTAGAATTGGTCAAAAATATGCTGCCAGCATATTTCACTGCGATTGGAACTATGTCTAGTGCGGCGACCATTCCTGTCTCGTTGAGAGCGAGCAAGGCTAACGGTGTTTCTGAAGAAGTAGCAAACTTTTCAGTTCCTTTATGTGCTACAATTCATTTGTCCGGTTCGACAATTACCATCGTAACTTGTGCAATGGCAGTGATGTTTTTATCTCCAACGATGGCCGTTCCATCGCTGTTGGAAATGTTGCCGTTTATTTTCATGCTGGGTGTTGTGATGATAGCTGCACCGGGTGCGCCTGGTGGTGCCGTGATGTCGGCATTAGGTCTATTGACGTCCATGCTTGGATTTGATGAAAGTGCGATAGCCTTGATGATTGCACTTTACCTAGCACAAGATAGTTTTGGTACAGCATGTAATGTCACAGGTGACGGTGTGATTGCGTTGTGGGTAAACCGATTCTCTGAAAAAGGAGAGTAGCCAAACCAAACCTAGTAATATAGTCGTATATTTGTGGGTTGGCATGATGTAATTGATTATGCTTTGCGAAATTATATGTTAATCTCGCAAAGCGAATCAGAAAAGATTTTTTACCAAGGGCTAGCGTGAGGATGTTCCATTGATTAACGTACTTTTAGTTGATGATCATGAACTTGTAAGGACTGGGATCAAACGCATCTTAGATGATGTGCGTGGTTTCAAGGTGGTCGGAGAGGCTAAAACTGGGGAAGAAGCGGTGACTTTTTGCCGCCAAAATGAACCCGATATCGTATTAATGGACATGAATATGCCGGGCATAGGTGGATTAGAGGCGACGAAGAAGATTTGTCGTTATTGTCCAGATGTTAAGGTCATTGTGCTCACGGTACATTGTGAAGATCCATTCCCAAGCAAAGTGATGCAAATAGGGGCTCATGGTTATTTAACCAAAAGCGCTGGACCAGATGAGATGATCAATGCAATTCGTTCGGTCAACTCAGGACAGCGCTATATTGCGCCAGAGATTGCGCAGCAAATAGCGTTGGCACAGTTCAGTGGTAAAGTCGATGAAAACCCTTTTCAATCCTTATCAGATCGTGAACTACAGATCATGTTAATGATCACAAAGGGTGAAAAAGCATAAGATATTGCAGAGCGGCTCAACTTAAGCTCTAAAACGGTGAATAGCTATCGTTATAGAATGTTTGAGAAATTAGACGTAAGTGGTGATGTTGAGCTAACGCACCTCGCCATTCGTCATAAAATGATTGATATTGATAGTTCTCGTTGATCATACCTATTTGAATGACAGAGTTTGACCACAAAGCGTTTTTGAAAACGTTGACCACAGAGCCTGGTGTTTATCGTATGTATGATAGCGAACACCAGGTTATTTATGTCGGTAAAGCAAAAAACCTTAAAAAGAGAGTAAGTAGCTACTTTAGGGCAAATATTCCCGACAGCAAAACGCGGGTTTTGGTTAGCAATATTGTTCACATTGAAGTGACACTGACCAATACTGAAACCGAAGCATTATTGCTCGAAAACAATTTAATTAAAAAATACCAACCGCGTTACAATATTCTACTGCGTGACGACAAGTCTTACCCTTATATTTTACTCACTGATCATAAACACCCCAGAATTGCGTTTCACAGAGGAGCACGAAAGCAAAAAGGGGAGTATTTCGGACCATTTCCTAGTAGTGCGGCTGTGTCAGAAAGCCTCAGATTGATGCAAAAGATTTTTCCTGTGCGTCAGTGTGAAGATGCCTATTATCGCGCCCGTAGTCGCCCTTGCTTACAGCATCAATTAAAGCGCTGCTCTGCACCCTGTGTAGATAAGGTCACTGATGATGAGTATGCTCAGCAGGTTGATCTGGTTAGGCAATTTTTAAGTGGTAAGTCACACCTTGTTATCGAAGCACTTGTGTCTAGAATGGAACAGGCTAGTATGGCACTTAATTTCGAGGCTGCGGCTAAGTATCGAGATCAAATTGCCTTGCTAAGACAGATGCAAGAGCAGCAGTCTGTTGCTGGCAATTTTGCAGAAATGGATGTGATTGGCTACGCACAACGCAATGGCTTGTCAGCAATTCATATGCTCATGATCCGTGATCATAAAATACTGGGCAGCAAAACTTACTTTCCGAAAATACCAAGAGACTCAAGCGAAGATGAAATATTGACGTCTTTTCTTGGTCAGTATTACGTATCGAATGGCTCCAACGCGCGAATTGCCAACGACATTGTATTGCCATTTGAGTTATCTGAACGACACGCACTCACAGAAGCTTTGACTCAACTAGCCAAGCGTAAAGTGCACCTGCGTATCAATGTACGGGCCGAACGAGCTCAGTATCTGGCACTTGCCAATAAAAATGCCTTAAATAGCATTATGGTTAAGCAAAGCACTCAAGATGCTATCAGTAAACGCTATGCCCTATTAAAAGAAGCGATAGGTTTAGCCGACATAGATCGCATGGAATGTTTCGATATAAGCCATACAATGGGTGAAAATACTGTTGCATCATGTGTTGTATTTGATGCTCAGGGCCCCAATACAAGAGAATATCGCCGCTATAACGTCACTGGGATCACACCTGGTGATGATTACGCAGCCATGGACTTTGCTTTAAATAAGCGCTACGCGAAAGTGACCGATGTATCCAAAGTGCCTGACATTATTTTTATTGATGGGGGCAAAGGCCAGTTGGCAAGAGCAGAGGCATTTTTCGAACATTGGCAATTAGAGAAGCTCCCTATGTTAATTGGTGTGGCCAAGGGCACAAGTCGCAAGCCGGGATTGGAAACGCTATTATTTGACGGTGGTCGAAAAACGATTAACTTAGAAAGTGATTCTCCGGCACTGCATTTAATTCAACATATTCGTGACGAATCGCACCGTTTCGCTATTGCTGGGCACCGTAATAAAAGGCAAAAACAACGCACACAATCAGTATTGGAAGAAATAGGCGGCGTTGGTAATAAACGAAGGCAAGCGCTACTTAAATACTTAGGAGGTCTACAAGGCGTTAAATCGGCAAATATACAACAAATAGGGCAAGTGCCTGGGATCAGTCCGCAGTTGGCTGAAAAGATATTTAACCATTTGCATGACAAAGCTTGATACTTCATGCGAACATATAGAAAAAGAATTCTTTAAGTAGTTATGTGGAATATTCCAAACACGTTAACAACATTTAGGTTGTTTCTCATCCCCGTCTTTGCTGTGGTGTTCTATCTGCCGTATTCATGGGCTTTTTTTGCCGCTGCATTTATTTTCTGGCTTGCATCGGTAACAGATATATTAGATGGGTATCTAGCTCGCAAGTTAAACCAATCAACTCCGTTTGGTGCTTTTCTCGATCCTGTTGCCGATAAAGTCATGGTAAGTGTCGCATTGGTGCTCATTGCTGCACACTATCAAAATGTTTGGATCACTTTTGCTGCTGTGGTGATTATTAGCCGTGAAATTGTTATATCAGCTCTGCGAGAGTGGATGGCTGGGTTAGGAAAGCGCGCAAGTGTTGCCGTATCTTCTTTGGGAAAATTTAAAACGGCTGCACAGATGTTGGCGATCATTGGACTAATTTGGCAGTTTTCAACTTGGATGTTGGTATTGAGCTATGTATTACTGGCGACTGCGACGGTATTAACGATAGTGTCTATGCTGCAATATTTGCTTGCTGCAAAAGGTGAATTGCTCAAATCTTAATTGATATTGAGCAATTAGAGTACGGTTTAGATAAAAAATAAGCAAACAGTTAAAAACATTCATTTTTTATATTGACGCAATCAAGAAGTTCTGTAGAATGCGTCCGTGTTGAGAGACAACAGTCATCAAAACGAAATGTAGCTAAAGCACTTAATTTGCTTTGAATACATGTTGCGAGTATAGCTCAGCTGGTAGAGCGCGACCTTGCCAAGGTCGAGGTCACGAGTTCGAACCTCGTTACTCGCTCCAACTTTTGATACATCGGCGGAATGGCAGAGTGGCCATGCAGCGGATTGCAAATCCGTCTACCTCGGTTCGACTCCGGGTTCCGCCTCCATTTTCTCAACAAAATCCACATGCGAAAGCAACCCGATGCCCGGGTGGTGGAATTGGTAGACACAAGGGATTTAAAATCCCTCGCTGGTAACAGCGTGCCGGTTCAAGTCCGGCCCCGGGCACCATTGTGCGAGTATAGCTCAGCTGGTAGAGCGCGACCTTGCCAAGGTCGAGGTCACGAGTTCGAACCTCGTTACTCGCTCCAACTTTACTTTAAGGTTGGTTTTGCAAAACCCGATGCCCGGGTGGTGGAATTGGTAGACACAAGGGATTTAAAATCCCTCGCTGGTAACAGCGTGCCGGTTCAAGTCCGGCCCCGGGCACCACTTGTTTTCAAGTGAAAATGCGAGTATAGCTCAGCTGGTAGAGCGCGACCTTGCCAAGGTCGAGGTCACGAGTTCGAACCTCGTTACTCGCTCCAACTCTCTTTAGAGTTTGGCGGAATGGCAGAGTGGCCATGCAGCGGATTGCAAATCCGTCTACCTCGGTTCGACTCCGGGTTCCGCCTCCATTTTACTTCCACACTATCTGCATACGTAGACATCCGATGCCCGGGTGGTGGAATTGGTAGACACAAGGGATTTAAAATCCCTCGCTGGTAACAGCGTGCCGGTTCAAGTCCGGCCCCGGGCACCATTTTATCTTATTCCCACTTTTTATTTTACTCATAAAATTGATTCTATTTAGCGGTATATGCGTGTATACACGTGGGTTGGTGCTGTTGCTAGCTGATGGTATTTTCAGTCAAGAATTTGGTAGCAGGCGAGGGGAATCAAAACGTGAAGAATCAACGGGGGTTAGCCCGCTGATTTGGTAATTCACAGCCAGTAGAAATAATAATTAAACAATATTTAAGTCAGTATTTTCGTCGTATCTACCTAACAATCCCTTTTTAATTAGGCAATGAGAAAAATTCTAACATTAGCTTGAAGTGACCAGAGCCGAAATATTCGCTCGATATGATCTTCCCGTGACCACTTACACAATCACCTTCAAAAGAGTGTACCAGCTCACCTTCCATAACGACTTGCCGACTATTTTTAGCCCAGTAAATGCGGATCCCCTGTTTAGTGCCTCTAAAGGTATCAAAGTAGTCATTGAATTCACGTTCTTTGCCTTTTAACGGGTTGAGTTCAAAGTCTACGTCTTCACTCAGGTCTTGCCCATACGAGCTAAACACCGCGAGCTGAAACGTATCATTAATAATGGTGTCAAAGTCCCACCATGGCTTATCTGATGCGCTGAGCTCAGGGCTTGCTGCCAATAATTGCACTTCAAAGTTCAATGGCTTCGGCTCGAGTTCTTTTGATTTATGTTGGTTATAGATTCGTTCAACTATTGCGATTTCCTGCGGAGAAAGTGCACGGTCTTCTTCATGTTCAAACTCCGTGATTGATTTTGCAATGAGGTGATCTTCAAGCGACTCTAATACCTTGTCTGTGATCTTAACCTTATTCATACTGATATTGTCTCGTTTAATTTATTGCTGTGAGTGAGAAAGTATATGTCGAAGTCTGTTTGCGGGTTGTTGCCTATCTCTAGGCTCAAACCTGACTCTTCAACACGTTTAGATAATTTATTTACAAACCTTGATATGTAGGTGATTGCGGCATTGCCTTTAAAGCCATGACGTTCACCAAGCTGTTTTTGCGTAAGCGCATTCTGCCGAAAAGACAGTGTAAAAAAGTCGTAAAAAAGGGCTTGCTTCTGCTTGTCTTCTTCTTGAGCTATGGTTTCTAGTAGTAAATTGATAAACAGCCGCGCATTTCTATCCATTTTTGCAACCTGATCAGGAGAGGGTTGATCGCTTGGCATTAACTCGTAAATATTATTTGCGCCATCAGAGCCATTATTACTTTCATAAAGGTGGACGATTTGCACTGAGCGCCCCTCATCAGGTGATTTAGCTTGCTCTGATGCCGACTTCCGTCGGTAGGTTACATTGCTACCCATATCGAGATAGACGCTTTCAAAGGCTTTATATGTATAAGCTTTTAAGACATGGTTAAAGTCAGTTTGTGCATTGAGCGTTTGGGTTTCTTTGTCCGGCTCAATGTCATTACTGACTTCTTGTTTTGTTGCTTTAATCACTTTTAACAATGTCTCTTGAATAAGTGCTTCGGTGTCGATTCTGTGATCAGTTATCGCCTTTTTCCGAAGTAAAAACTTAATAAATTTATACGCTTCTTGTACGGCTTGTTTGTTGTCAAACCACATCCATACCCCCTTTTAATTGTTGTTGTATCCCTTTCATCATTCATTTTCTATTACTCTATTAGGAATAGCCTGATTGCTGATTGCGGCATAACAACTTTTCCATAAGTTTCAGCATATTGTGTATATTTTCCTAATTGATGTTATCAAGGATTGTTGCCATTTTAGTTACACTTTAATAATTCTATATAATGTTCAAACTTATTTTTTGCTTTTTGCCACTGAATGCTAGTGTGTGATGACAAGAATTTGTCTGACAGTTCATTACCTTTTGTAAAGTAGTCACACGCATTTTCAATTTCACCTACCTCAGAAGCAATGTAGCCTAGGTTAAATAGCTTTTTCCTGTAGCTAACTTGGTAGTTTTCATTGTCTGGATGAACTTGCGTTAAACGAAGCGCAAATGCTCTCGCTTTTTCTAAATGAGTTTGTGCTGACTTTTTGTCGCCGAGATTGTATAGGTGTATGGCTACTTTTGAGTGCGCGCCTTGTAATAAGCTGACAAAGTCTAGGTTATCTTCGTTTTGGCTATAGAGCTTCTGAGCGGCTTTAAGAGCTTTTTCGTAATACTGAGTACTTTGCTGTGTTTGATTCGTTTGTGAAAAATAGTTTGCATAAGCCATGTATAGTTCGATGCTATGTCCTTGCCAGTCAATGTTATTTTCATTCAATACACGTAGCTTTCTGGTTATATCTAAGCCTTCGAGGAAGTGCGCTTGTGCTTCAACTAGATATCCTTGTGCTAGCTTTCTACTGCCTAAACGACTTGCTAATAAAAGCTGAGCTACTTGTACATGGACATTATCTGGGTCTTTAATAGAGTAGAGTTTTACTAATTCATCAGCGTGATTATAGTACTTGTCGGCATCTACTATGTTGCTGCTATTTTCAGCAAGATTTATATAAATTCTCAGCAGGTTATACTGTGACACAAGATGGTTTGGGTCATTCTTAAGTTGCTTTTCAAGGGCTGTCTTAGCGCGCAGTAGCCAGTCGCTGGCCTGTTGCTCTGAAGGCTCGGTCTTTGCGAGATTCCTGAAAGTATTGACTCTGAGTACGTTAAAAGCTTGTTCAAGGCTTTGTGTTGGTACTTGCGTATCGAGTAATTGCAATGTTTCATTATATTTTTCAGCAGCTAGGTTTAAATCACCGTCCCACAATGCCATGAAAGCTAGCTGTGAAATTATCTTCGCTTTTGCCAGCGTCAATGATGGATCTGCTGGAAGCAATTCAGTCTGTTGTAGTGCTCGGTCTAAATACTGTTTGGCTTCGTCATTCCTACCTTGTTTGATTAATAGGACACCAAATTCATAATTGAATGACATTGCGATTTGCAGTACTTTCGGATTGTCATTGCCAATTTGCGCTATTTTGCTCTCTAACCTTGTTAATGTCTCGGTAAGTTCGCCGATATGCGTAGAGTCATCTTGGCGTAGAATTTTCACTTTTATCAGTAATAACCTGAGTTTATCAATATCATCTAACGGGATATCATCAACGCTCGATACCAGCTTTGATATGTGATTGTTTAGGTACTTACGTTGAAATGTCGGTAAATACTGCGCCAGTATGGGTTCTATTGCATCTATATTTAGTAGTACGTTGTCTTTCAAGTGATTCAGTGCTTGAGCTGTTTTTGCCTGCTCGGTAACAACAAGCTGTTTTTGATAATAGGCAAACGAAGCGGTACTGAGGGCACAGACAAATAAAATACTGGTGGTAAGTAATCGCCTTTTTTGTGCTTTATTTTGTGTTTCAAGCACTGATTGGTAAAAGCTCTGTGAGGCAATAATATAGTTTTTAACCGCTTGTAGGCTGATGGTACCAGGTTGGCTTAGGTACTTGGTACCATCCTGTAGCTCATGTTTACCCAGCGTGAAGTTGTTTTGCTCATCAGGTTGCGCGGCATAGTTTTTCCACTGTTTGTATTTTGCTTCCACACCGTGAAACCACTGTAGGTATTCCTTTCTGGCACTTAACCAGATGAAAAAACGTGGCCAAATTTGTTGATCTAGGGAGAGCTCTTCCGCAATGGTAATTAAACAGTCGTGAGTTAACTTTACATAGGGTGGTAATTTGTGAACTTGATGGCGGATGACAAGCTGTTTTTCAATGAGGGCGTTTACCAATTCTAACAATTGCGGATTTTCTTTTTCTAGCGCGAGAAAGTCCACATGCTTTGAATAGCATGTGCCATTGATATTGACTCCAATAAAAAGTTCGAAAAACTGCTCTGTGAGAGGTTCAAACTGCCCCAATATAAATTCTGCTTGTCGATAGATAACCCCAGTTAGCTTGTTAAGTTGGTTATATTGAGAGAAGGTTAGGACTTTGGGTTGATCGCTGTCGATGGCCAGTGCATGCATCTGTGCTAATAGATACTCGACCGCAGGTAACGCATGAGAAAGTTTGAGAGCCTCAGTTTGAATAGTTTGGGCAAGCCCTTCTTCTAATTCAATTCCCAGCGCAATTGCTTGATTGTTGATGATTTTTAACCAATCTTCAGCAGTTAAACTATGTGGTACGTAAAAGTCTCTGCCAATCATATCTGTATTGTGTAAGTACTCACTGCGAATACTTGTGATCACAGATATGGGCGTGTGTTCTCCTAATAATGATAAGCTTTGTAACAGGCGGTTATTTGGTTCAATTTCAAAAATTTCTTCGAATTGATCAATGTACCAAATATAAGTTGTTTTATGTGCGGTGAGGTGTAGCGAAAGTTCATCTAGATAGGTTGTGCTTAATTGCAGCAGTTCTTCAACAAACTGTTCGACGCTAATAGACATAGTTTGTAAAACAGCTTCAAAACCAGCATCACCTGATTTGATAAAATGTGTCAATAGCGCCGCGCTACATTCAAAGTCTTTTGGCAAGCCAATTTGCCATTTTACATTATTTGTTTGTTTCGCAATGGCTGGGAGCAAACCCGCTTTAATCAAACTTGATTTACCGCTGCCAGAAACACCGTGTACTTTGACTAAACTAGGCCTTTCGTTTAGAAGCGTCAATAAATCAGAAGTCAGTTTGTCGCGTCCAAAAAAATAGTATGCATCATGAGGCTCGAAGCTACGCAAACCTTTAAACGTCAATGACCCGGATTGTTGTGTACCGTCGTATTCATCGCCCAGCAGTACTTGAAGCGCTTCATTAATGTGCTCAACTGGACATAATTGGCCACCAAGTAGCTCAACTTCATGGAGAAGACTGCGGTCTATTTCGTCATGATTAGTTGCAGGATAGAAAATAACAAATGGACCACTGTGGCGGTGCGTCATTGCATATAGCGCACCTTCAATTTTATTGTTTATATGGCCAATACTATGCACATTACCACTGGGAGATACTTCCCCTGTTGCGAAGCACGTGGAGGTAAGCTGAGTATTTTTTCCTAAATGTGTACGATAAGCCAGTGCGCAACTGAGCGCATACCCTAAGCCAACGCTAGTACTGTCCTCTTGTAAATTAACCGTTTCCTGATTGCTGGTGACCAAATCGAGCTCAATGAAAAACTGGCTTTGCTGCCTATCAAGCGGATTGAGGGACATAAAAGCGGCTTCAGCAGCCATAGCAAAATAATTTCGCTGCTCTTTAAACTTGTAGCCTAAGGCGAGTATCAAATCATTGGCAAATTTGACTTTTACTTTTTGGCGATCTTTTGGTTTTATAAATCTGAATTTAGGGCTGTATGTATAGCGTTTATCAGATAGAAGAATGTGCATTATTATTAGCTCTTTATAGTAAATCGTTGATCGCACGATCATCAATATTTTCAGTTATTGCTTACCTATCGTGTCAAGCACGCTCACAATGTCATGGTCTACGCCGCTGTCCCTATTAAAACGTTAAATCACAGTAAAAAATAACAATTGCGATAAAAAAATCCTTACACCTGCTAGGGGTACAAGTCTAATGAATATTATTCATATTTACGAAACTTTTTGATTTGCTTTACACAACTTTTTCGAAAACGTTAATATCCTATGTATAAATTAAGTTTGCTTACTATGAATTTTTTAATAAATCTACTTTTTTTTAATTTTTATGAGTTTTTTGTGGTTTGTTTTGTTATTTTTTAATCAAATAGGCGTTTGAACTACAAAGGAGCCTGTTTTCTGTTCAAGATCTGGCTTTGGGATTGGGTAAAAAACTGGTATAAGAGAAGTAGTGCAGATTAATTTTTACGCGTAATTTATCCATTTTTGTGAAAGATCTTGAATAGGTATATCTCGAATTTAACAATTATCTTAAAAGTAAGTAAAAAGAAGCACCTATGTAAAATAGGTAATGGCTTAGCTTAACGTTAAGTAATTGGATATATGTACGTGTGAGAAGTTATGTTGCATTAAAGGACGTGTTCGCATCGTGGAAATGTAGAATTTAAATTCAGTATTAACAATGGGTTAGGGAAAATAATATAAAAAATATAAATATCACTTAGCTAGGAGTTAGTATGGGGCTTTTCAATAGAAGTGCAGTTTTTGCGAGTGTGTTGGTTAGTTTGGGGCTCTGTGCGGGCACGCACGCATCAAATAATGACAGCGCATATTTGGTTCAATACAAACATGGGCAGCTTTCTCAAAACGTTCTTGGTTCTTTAAAGGTAATTGGCCAAAGTGGTGAAAAAATCATTGCTCAAGGGGTACTATCACATCAACAGGTGAGTGAGATAATCCATATAGACGGAGTATCAATTGAAGCTGACTACGGCTTATCTCTGAGCAGTAATTCTCTAGATTATTATAAAGCAACCTCAAATAGTCTCGATGTGCTGGCATACAGTGAGCTTGAGCCATATTGGTTACGAGCGACATCTATCAGTAAATTACCTTCGGCATCCAATGACATTTCTGTGTGTGTTATTGATTCAGGTGTAGATAGCAGCCATCCAGACTTGCCTGCCAATATTCATGGCTATCATAGTGTGTATGCTGGCTTTTGGGATCAAGATGCACTGAGTCATGGTACACACATGGCAGGGATCATTGCTGCACAAAATAATGGTATCGGCGTAAAGGGCGCACTGAGCGAAGGGGGAGCTAGCTTACAAGTCCATAAATTAATAAAAACCGCCAATGGAAGAAACTCTGCTATTTGGGGTGGGAATCTAATCGAAGCCATTGAAGTATGCGCAAATTCAGGTGCAAAGGTTATCAATATGTCGTTAAGTGGTGAGCAATTCTCACCGATGACCATGTCCGTCATTGATCGACTTGCTTACGATCGAGGCCTTATTTTTGTAGCTGCAGCAGGGAATCACGGCTCACGAGAGAAGAAATTGCAAGGTCAGTACAATGATGCATTGCATTACCCGGCTTCATATCACAATGTGTTGTCGATTGGCGCTTTGGAAACGGATGGCAATATCGCCGCTTTTTCGCCAACCAATCCAAATATTGACTTTGTTGCACCTGGCAGCAAGATACTTTCAACGGCAAATCGCAGCCATTATGCGGTGCAAGATGTGGTTATTCAACACAGCGGAGGCATCTCAGATGCGTTAAAGTATACGCAAATCGACGTGGGTCTGAGTAGCTATTCGATGCAAACTTCGCTTCCACAGCAATGCGTCTATACGTTAACAGCCGAAGATGTGCAACAACAAATGACCGAGCGTACTTTATCTTACCAAACGCGTCAGAATTTAAGCAGCGCACAATCGAGCTGTGTTGCTGAAGGGGGTAAAGTATTGCTGATTAACTATCCTCAACATCCAAATGGACGCTTAAGAGGCATTGACTACTACACTGAGTTCCCGACATTGCTGGTACATCAGTGGCCAGTGGTCACCGATAGCGCGAATATGTCTGTGGCGATCAGAAGTTATCATAGCGACTATGTTGTCGGAGCTGGCACATCGCAAGCAACGGCCATTATTTCTGGTGGGATCGCAAGGTTATGGTCGCAAAATCCCAATTGGGATCGAGCGCAAATTATTAATGCATTAAGATCAACAAGCCACGACTTAGGTGCCGCAGGCAAAGATAGTGTCTATGGTCATGGTTTACCAAATTTTGCAGAAGCACTTGCCTATTTGCAGTCTGGGAAAACACCTGCATGCCCTATGCAGTGGTATCACAACAAATCCTATGAAGGTGGAGAGCAGGTGACTTACCAAGGCAAAATATATAGTGCTCACTATTGGAATAAAGGAGCCAGCCCTATCCTAGCGCCTAATATGTGGCATGAGCAAGGAGAGTGCGATACCAATAATCAAAGCCAATCAACACCAGATGATGGTGGATACAGTATATTAGACTTTTCCGGGTTGGAAGATGAAAACTCAGCCTACAGTTGTAAAGGCTTAAGTTTGATGTGTGGTGGTTAAATGCACAATACAATAAGGGTCTGGTGACCCTTATTGTATTAGTCAAGTTATCTCGGTTCGATGTGGTGATATGTTAGGCGTGACCCTCAAGTAGCCAAACATAAACAACTGGAAAACCATTTTTATATTGAACTTGCAAATCTAGTAGTTGCCCACTAACAACTTGCTTAACATCAAAGTGTGTATCGCTGAGATAAAACCGCCCACCTTGATTAAGCAGGGTACTGGTTGCTGAAACCGTGATCCCTTTGTTTTTAGCAAGTTCAACTAATGCATCACGGATGGCAAACTTTATCGCGCTACTTATCAGATTATCTGGCGCTATGGTTCCATCTTCTCCGAAATTACCCATAACAACGCTTCTACCTTGGTATTGGTGAACTTCTCGCCATGATTGACGAGTTACTTTCTCCTGCTGATATTCACGCATGCGGTAATTTGCAAACAAGGTTGAACCGTATTGACAGCTATTGGTCATAATAAGCGGAAGTTGATAGTCACTACCATTGACTTCCCCTTGACGTGAAAAATGTGTGCGATGTTGGTCCGCTGAATATGATTCGGCATAACGCTCTTGAATATTCACACGTGCTTGCGTTAGATATCCAGCCAATGCTTGTGCGTTGACTGCGGTCATTGGCAGTTGTTGATGAGAGAATGCAGTGTAATAACTGGCTCCAATAATACTGTTGTCGCCATTACATAACCACTTAGGTTCGCACAAAGTGAAGTTACACGTTATCGCCTCACAGTTTTGCCGTGCTTTAATCGGGTGCGTACTGGCGTAAATGTATAAAGTGTCTGAAGTGATATAGGGATCTGAAAAGTAGATCTCCCTACCATTTGCTAAAACAAGGTGCTTTTGTTCTACTGAAAGCGATTCAATTTGATTGTCTAGGTTAGGTAAGCCATGGAAGTTAGCAAGCAGAGCCGCTGCTCGCTGTCTGCTGGCGACAATAGAGCCATTTTTGGTTGCACTATAGGGGGCTGCCGTGCCAATAAAGCCAATTTGATCTTCAACAACTGGGTTTTGCAGCCAACAAGGGGCGGTTTTTTTCACGACAGGGTTGTTGCTTGTTTGCGTAGCTTGGCATCCCATCAAGGTTATAACGCTTAGACCAACCCAAAATTTAGTATGTGATAACATGTTGAAACCTTAGTGAGAAAGCTACATAAAATCGTGTTAGTAGCGTAAATCCTTTTGTATTACGTAGTCTCTCGCAATGGGATATCAAATTCAACCATCAGGCCTCCTTGAGCACGGTTTTTCAACTTTATTTGACCGTGGTGGGCATGAATGATGTCATTGCACAAACTGAGTCCAATACCTGAACCATCTTGTTTTGTTGAGTAAAAAGGCAACAAGGCTTGATGGAGGTTGCCATTTACAATACCTGTACCTCGGTCAACAATTGCAATTCGCAATCGGTCGTAGTCTTTGACCACTTTAACTGCTACCTGTGTAATGTCACTACCTGACTGATGGGCGTTTTTTAAAATATTGATCAACACCTGTTCTATTTGCGCCGCATCGAAATAGGCCTGCTCAGTAGGTAGCGGTGCGAGCAACTCAAAAGAGTATAAAGTCCTCACCTGATCAAATAGGGGCTTTAGTGGGTGATAATTTAAGTTAGGTTTGGGTAAGCGAGCAAAGCGAGCATATTGCGCAATAAATTCACTTAGGTTCATGGTTCTTTGGTCTATGGTTTGCAAAATATCTGGCAGTAATTCGAGGTGTTTATTTTGCACTAACATTGTTTTTGCGGATGACGTCAGTGAGCTGATGGGGGCTAGCGAGTTATTTAGCTCGTGGCTTATCAAGCGAATAGCATTTTTCCACATACTGAGCTCTTCTTGGCTGAGCTCTAGGGAGACATTTTTTAAAATCATTAACTGGTGTGGTTGATGATTAAATGTAACGGTTTTAAAGCTCAAATAGTAACTTTGTTTGGTGTCGTCCTGTTCGAAGCTGATCATGCCAGACTGTGCTTGAGTAATCGACTTTTGTAAGTAGGGGTGCAGATTTTCACAGCATTGGTGCAAGGTCATACCCTCTAATTTAGAGGACTTTAAAAGCTGGGTAGATTCGTTGTTAAAATACACTATGTGTTTGAAGGGGTCGAGTAATACGATCCCCATCGGAGACGCTTGCACTATACTATCTAGCAGTATTTCTCGCTGATTAAGTGTTTGTCGTTGCTTTTTTAGGTGAGTAGTGAGCTTATTGTACATACTCACTGCAGTACTTAAATCGGACTCTTGATGTTCGGAAATACGGATTGAGAAGTCATTATCATGAATGCTTTTTAAGCCGTTCGTGAGTGTATCTATGGTTCTCTTATGCTGCTGAAAAATATATTCGCAGCTAAAAAATACCAACGGCAATGTGATAAGCAGTGATATAAGTAAACCGACTAAAAAAGGCGCTTCAATAACATATAACGTGCCTTGAATGCCTGTGGCAAGCAGGATGAAGATCGTTGCAAAACATGACATTTTTCCAGCCAAAGAGCCCATCTTATACTTCATTAGCGTGCTATCCCGAATTTGTCCATACGGCGATACATTGCTTGGCGACTTAAGCCTAAACTTTTTGCCGCGTGTGTGACGTTACCATCGTGTGATTGTAAGGCATTTTGAATGTCCTGTGCTGATAGCCCCGTATTTGCTGAAGAATTCGTTTGATTGGGTTTTAGTCCTAAATCAGAAGCTTCAATTAGTTCGCTCTGAGCCAGTAATTGTGCACGACCAACGACATTTTGCAGCTCTCTGACATTACCTGGCCAATTATGGCGTTTCAATGCATTGGTGGCGCCAGAGCTGAACCGCTTATGGCCTTGCAGAAAGTGTTCTGCTAGCGGGATAATGTCATCGGGCCTGTCTACCAGTGCAGGGAGTTTTAATTCAATCATATTCAGGCGGTAATACAGATCTTCTCTAAATACGCCGCTCGCAATAGCGGCAGTTAAATCAGCATTGGTTGCGCTGAGTACCCTGACATTGACTTTTTTTGTTTGGCTACTGCCAACAGGTTCATATTCACCGGTCTGTAGCACGCGCAGTAACTTTTGTTGTCCTGAAAGTGGTAAATTCCCTATTTCATCCAAAAAAATAGTGCCGCCATCGGCTGCTTCAAATCGGCCGATACGACTCTTTGTTGCGCCTGTGTATGCACCACTGACTACGCCAAATAGTTCAGCCTCAATTAGGTCGGCTGGCAGCGCACCAGCATTGACTTTAACAAAAGCATTGTCGCTATAGGCGCTGTTGGCGACAATCACTTCGGCTATTTTTTCTTTTCCGGCACCATTAGGTCCCGTAATGAGGACGGGGGCATCTGAGTGGGCCACTTGTGTTGCGACCTCGAGTAAACTGAGCATTGCTGTGTCCGCATAGACGAGGCCTGCTAAGTTAAACTGCTCGTTTAGCTTATTAGTACGTGTTCTTGATTGCTTTTGCTGCTGAAATTGTGCTTTTTCAAGCCGATACATTTCAAGTAATTGATTGACAGATGCCAGTAGCTTTTCTTCTCGCCATGGCTTTTCTAGGTAGTCTGCGGCCCCATCTTTGATAAGTTCTACTGCAGTTTCTAGGTCAGCCCATGCGGTCAATAAAATAATGGGTAGGTCTGGGTTGAGTGCTCGGATCTCTTGATAGAGTGCTCTGCCTTCCGCACCTGAGGTGGTGTCTTGGCTGAAATTCATATCTTGAATGACTAAATCATAGGCTTGGCTGTTCAATAATTCGAGCCCTTGTTCAGGTGTTGTCGCGCCATCGCAGTCAATGTCATTGAGTAAGAACAATAGCTTGAGTGCTTTTATTACATCTTGATTGTCATCGATCACAAGTATTTTATTTTGCATATTTTTATCATTTATAATGCCGGTACAAATGTACCGGCTTGTTATTTAACTGGTTTTTGTAACCTGTGCGGGGGCTATTCTAGCTGCTTTTCTAGCAGGGATATAGACTGCTGTGGCGCTTAATAGCCATACACATAAGGCTACTAAGCCTGCTAACCATGGCACAATGAGCCCTTGGATCCGGAGATTAGTAACAAAATATTGGTTTAGCCACAGCGCAGCAAATAGTCCCAATATGATGCCCACAATGGCTAAAATTGAGTTTTCGATGAGCAGTGTTTGCATTACTCTAGATTGGCTTGCACCCAAAGCACGTAGCACACCAATTTCCTTTTTACGTACAGATATTGAGAAGGAGACTAATGCAATGATCCCGACTCCAGTAACCAAAATTGCAATGCCACTGATCCCCATCATAATAAATGCAAAGGTACTTCGACCATCCCACAAACGTTTCTTTGCGCGGGCCGCAAACTCAACTTGTTGTACTATTCGGCCATCTTCTTCAAATAGTAAGTCTTCAATGGTTTCGAGTACGGTTTTGTCTGTGTTTGGTGCCACCTTTACCAAATAGTTAATTTGGCTGTTTCGACCGTAATGCGCTTCGGGTAAAATTGCCGAGTGATACCAGTTGTTAGTGTAGACAGCGGTTTCACCCAACATCATATCGTCATATATGGCAATGACTTGGTAGGGGGCGCGATCACTATGCAAATAGACTGTCTGACCAAGGGCACTTTGTTGCGGGAAAAGCTTCTTTGCTAACGCGTTGCTTATCATCACAACACTGGCGCGTTGATTTTGAGCAGCAGCGCCAAAGATATACTCGGTATCATAAAAATGGCGTCCTTGACTTATGTTGACCCCCAAGGTTTCAGCGCCGCCCTGTGTTTGGGCAAAAAGCGCAACATACTCTCCCTGATTGTCTGTATCAAGTGTATTGTGTGCAAAGTTACGACCGTTTACCGTTGCTAATACCAATTCATTGCCCGCATAGCTTGCAGATTCAACGCCAGGTAAGGCTTTTAGGCGTTGCAAATCCCGTTCGATGAGCGCGCCTTTATCAAGGTTTTTGTCAAATGCACGCGTGTAAACATTAATAATTTGTTCTTCGGCAATATGCGAAGGAACAAGCCAGTTTTGCAATGTACGATAACTGATAAAGCTGGTATTGCCGACAATGGTGACCGCTATAGCAATTTGTAGCGTGATCAACAGCGAAATACTTTTGTGCTTTAAAATGAGTTTTAAAATATGTTTAATCGCCATGAACTTATCCTCTTAATTGAGATGCGGGAGCAATGCGGCTGGCTGCGATAATTGGAAATAAGCCCGCGATTAAAATGGTAAAATAGATGGCCATTGCTGCTTTAAATGCGAACCACATATCCATGCTGTAAAGTCGCTGTACTTGTTCTGCCACGCCGACGTAATCCATTTGGTACATAGCCAGAAGATACATGACATAAAGGCCGATTTGTGCACCAATCAAGCCTAATATGATGGCAATGGTGGCGCCGAGAAGTAATTCAATCATTTGTAGTTTTACAATGTATAGCCGGTTCGCACCGAGTGCTCGGTAAAGAGAGACCAGTTTGGCCCTGTGTTGATTTTTTGCCAGTAAAATACCGACCGTGTTCACCAAGGTGATAGCAAACAGCAAGTAAGCGAAATTTAAATACACTCGCTCCCAATCCATAAAGCGATAAATGGTGTCATGGAGCAGTTTTAACGATTGAATATAATAAGGTTCACTGTGGGTAAATCGGCCTAGGGTTGATTGTTGCTGAGTGTAGTTCCTCATCCAAAGTGTCAGCTCGTCGATTTGTGCCTGTGTGTTGTCTGGTGAAACCTGCGCCCATGCATGCAAGAAGCCACACTCGGCACTTTTCAAGCCTGTGACATTGGTTTGGCGCAGCTCAGGACGTAGAGCTTCATCTTTAGTCATACATGGCATATAACCGACTCTCGGTAAGTTATTTGCTAAAGCGTAATCCATAGGCACAAATGCCATGTCATTATTTCGATTGCTAAAACTAATATTCTGAAAGCGGTGAGTATGCTGAGATAAATCAACGACGCCGACAACTTCTAGTTGCTGGTTATTGATCATCACAAACTTACCAACAGAGTTTGTCCCTGCAAATAAATGATCATTGGCTTTTTTATCAAGCACAATGACATTGGCGTCATCCATATTGCTATTCCAGGCATTGCCAAACAAAAAGGGCGTGTTCATCATCTCAAAAAAGCGGTGATTGACTGCTGAGCCTGTTGCATCTAGTGGTCTTGCACTACTGTCGTCGAGGTCGATAACAAACGACGTGGTGTAGTTAAAGCTTAAACTTTGCAGTGAAATCTCTTTTGCCTCATATGCATCGGACAAGGCTTGTGCATCGCGATAGGTCAAAGGTGGCGTTCTTAGTGGGTGGCGTCTATCAAACTCGGCATCCATGAAGTTGAGGCTGAGGTGCTGAAGTACATCTAGCTTATGAGACATCGCTGAGCGGCCACTTTGATCAATGATGGTTCCCATAGTGAGTAGCAGGGTTATGCCGATCACCAAGTTCACTATCATCAGAGCAGTGAGTTTTGATTTTTGTCTAAATCCTTGCCATGCAAGGTGAAATGCATCTTTCATGGGATCACCTATACCGCTAAATCAGTCAATTGGCTTTTGGCTATGTCGCTGACCTGACCGTCTAAGATCTGAATATTACGATGCGCTCTTTGTGCCAATTCATTATCATGGGTCACCATAATCAATGTGGTGCCTTGTCGATTTATTTCTTGTAGGAGTTCCATAACTTGGCGAGCCATCATGGTATCTAGGTTACCAGTAGGTTCATCCGCCAATAGAAACCTCGGTTTGCCCGCCAGAGCTCTGGCAATGGCAACCCGTTGTTGTTGTCCACCACTAAGCTGTGCAGGGAAGTGACTTGCGCGGCTACCTAAGCCAACCAACTCTAGACTCTCTTCAATACGTTTTTTACGTTCTTGTCTGTTTATCCCGCGAAAAATGAGTGGCACCTCAATATTGTCGTATAAATTTAAGTCAGCAATGAGGTTGAAGCCTTGAAAAATAAATCCTATCTTTTCATTTCTGAGCTTTGACAAGTGCTTGTCCGTAAGTTGGCTGACGTCTTCCCCGTCTAACAGGTACTGTCCTTCTTCGAACGTTTCTAATAAGCCGGTAATGTTTAAAAAGGTGGTTTTGCCTGATCCTGATGGACCAGTCACTGCGATGAATTCACCTTCTTCAACACTGAGATTTACTCCACTTAGAGCGTGTGTCTCGACTAAGTCAGTACGATAGATTTTGCTGATATTATTCATTTGTAGCATGGTTTTTCCTTTATTTTTATTCGCTTAGAATGACTTGTTGAGCTTGCCCAAATGGGGAAAGACTAGATATTACTATGGTATCACCAGCCTGCAAGCCGCTTTTTACTTCTACTTCTCTGATACTTTTTGCACCCAATGTGATACGTGTCCTAATTGCGCTGCCGTCTGCAATTTTGTAGGTGGTAGTTGCGGAGCCAGTTTCGACAAATGCACCGCGTTCCACCTTTAGAACATTCTGCTTATGGGAAATGATAATTTGGGCGTTGACACGTTGATTTTGGCGCAAACTTTCAGGTTGTTGGTCGAAGCGAATACGACCTGACACGCGACCATTTTCGACCTCAGGTGAAATGGCCATCAGTGTTGCAAGATAGTACTGGTTGTTAATTTGCACTTTGGCCTTCAACCCAATGCCCAATTCATCTGCGAGATTTTCGGGAATATATGCTTCCACTTCTAATTCACTCAAATCAACCAGTGACATCAGCTCACTATCTCGTTGTACGTGTTGTTTTTGCTGAACATTTAAATTGCCAACGATGCCATCGAGCGGTGAGGTGAGTGTTAAAGCATCCACTTGGCGTTGCAAATCAGTGACAAGATGGCGTTGTCTATCTAAATCCAATTGGGTGCTTTGCAGCTCAAAGTTGAGTTGTTCTTGTGATAGTTTCAAGCTCTCGATAGCATGGCGTTCATTGAGCTCTGCACGTTTGAGTTCAACCATGGTTTGCTCTAACTCTAGTTTGGAAATAATTTGCTTTTCAATGCTCGCGTTTGCACGGGCCATTTCACTCTGTGCAGCTTCAAGTTCTACTTTTGCCAACTCCATCTTTTGTGTATTGTCGAGCTGCTGTTGTTTGATGGCAATTTGCTTGCGTTTTACTTCCATTTCTATACGCCTTAATGTGGCTTCTTCTTGCAGCAATTGGTTGCGAAGCTCTGGACTATCCAAGCTCGCTAACGCTTGTCCGGCAGTGATGGAGTCACCGGCTTTGACATGCAGTGTCACGGTGCCTGACGCAATGGCGTAGAGTGACGGGCTAACAGCCGCAAGGGTACGTCCTTCTACTCGTATATCTTGGATCATATCGCCCCTGACCACTTGTGCTGTTTTTAGCTGTTGACTTGATACCACTTGCTCTGCGGATAACAGTTGTGAAAAGTCTTCAATTGACAGTGCGACAGCGCTGAGAAGCCCAATGCCTCCAAGCCCTGCCAACAGCCACTTTTTCGCAGTGGGCTTTTTTGTTATTACTTTATCCTGTTGTGATGTATTGCGGATCATGGCGTCCGGCTCCTTGAATCTATGTCGTTTGCTTTTATATATCAATCACTGTGCCAACATTTATCCTATTGTTTTTATTGTGTTTTATTTATTTTGTGGCGAGTGTTCATTGGTCATCGGACGGACACCGGACAGTACGCGGACAGTAAAATTAAAGCGGACGCCGGACAATTATTTACTGGTTTGAATGAAAGGCACAAAGTTAACGGCGACGTACTCGTGAAGCGTCGCTCTGTTTTGTGATTGATACTTACAGAGTAAAAGTCGTCATGGAGGTAAAAATGATGGTTATGTCTTTATATATCAATATAGAGGTCGAAGCTATGGCGTTTGATTATTGCCAATTTATCCCATATTGGCTCAAGGTATGGAGTACGGCAAGTTGGATCAATACTAACCAGATAGTGAAAATACTGCTCCATGTTTTTGATAATCCCAAAATGCGATTAAAAAGAAATACCAGCCATACAAAAGATAGGGAAAGACCGAGTGGGCCATGTAATGTGCTAAGTGCATAAAGTGTAGTAATGGTGGCAATAAAAACGGCGAGCGCGCAGCGCATGATGCTGCCATAGTCTGCGCCAATAAAGCGCACTGTAGCTTTAGCGGGGACGAGTGTGAGCACAAACAGTAAAGTCATCACTAAGAAAGCAGATTCAATTTGATAGTGTAATTCCATTTAACAATCTATGAAGGTTAAGTTTCCAAGTAGGGTAATTATTTCATATTAAGCACGGTGATTACTAGTCACGTTAACACGCGCATGTGATCTTTGTAGAGCTGGTTAGGATTTTAATATTAATTTTTACTTTAAATCTAATACAAAAAAACTAAATAATTTGGTTTTGTTCATATTCTTTCCTTATTTCATGCGCATATTCTGACTTGGTGGCCTGATTTAGCGCTAATGCTATGATTTTGATGAATTTGTTTTCATTTTAGGGATGAAAAAGAATGACATCTTAATCTCAAGTGAGGTCATCGACATAACCCCAACAAGAATTTGGTAGTCGTTATGGAGGAACTGCAATGTTTGGAAAAAACTACCGTCGCTCGATATATCAACTTGCGCTCATTCCCATTTTTATGGGGGGATTTACAGTGCAAGCGAATACCCCAATAGAAGTATCTGCGCCAGAGCAACTGATCGCCAAGGTTCATTCAGCCACAGAAGTGGGATTGAACTGGCAGGCCCCAAAAGATGTGGAGGGCATCACTGGATATCGCGTTTTTCGTGATGGCAAGCGAGTAGGCCGCACCAAGATGACCTTTTTTATCGATACCTCAGCGAGCCCTAACGTGGAGCATGCCTATCATGTGGTCGCTGTTGCCAAAGGCTTAGGGAGAAAAATCAGCCTTCCTTCAAACATAGACAGTGTGAGGACCTTGAAAAATGATGACAACGAAGGGTTGCGTAATGGGTCTGTGATCAGAGTGGGTATCGCGAGGTTGGTAGACCACTGTGGTACTAATGATATTGATGCGATCCCTGAACAAGAGCTTGATACTTGTATGGATAAGCTAATCGAGCACTATACATTGCGAGAAGGGCTCGCGGATATGCAAGCTTATGCAGCGCGTTACCGTCGCCAAGAAGACCAAGAACTGATTGAATTGGGAAAAAGGCTCTTTTTTAGTAAAGCTTTAAGTCAAAACTTCGATACTTCGTGCGCATCCTGCCATCATCCCGCAGAAAGCTGTGGCAGTGATGGCTTATCTTTGTCTGTGGGCGTAAATGCCAATGATCCAGATATCATGGGGCTCGGCAGGACGGACGGTCAAGTGATACCTTCTGTCGGACGCAGCTCACCTCAAATATGCAACACGGCACTGTGGGTAGATAGCATGTTTTGGGATCAACGAGTGAGATTGCGAGAAGCGAATCGCGACAGTGATGTTGGCACGGTGTCAACCGCTGACATACAAACGCCGGAACTGGCAGTTACACGTCTGATGAATGAAGAGGTGGAAAATACAGATCCATTACGCCTTTTGATGGCGCAGGCACACTTTCCCATCACGGCTCCTGCAGAAATGGGTGATCCTTCGGGGTTTGAGTCACCTCAAGCTTACCGTGAGTTTATTGCACAGCGTCTATCGGAGGAGTGGAAGCCTTATTTTCATGCTGCATTTGGTGACGAACAAGTAAGCTTTTTACGTATTGCTCGCGCTATGTCTGCTTATCAGGCGTCATTTATGTTTATAGATAACCCATTTTTTGACTATATTGACGGTGAACGTCAAAAGCTAAACGAGGCAGAAAAGCGCGGCGCGATGTTTTTTTACACCGGGGCTGGGTGTGCAAATTGTCATGATGGTGTAATGTTCACGCCTGAACGGACGCGAGGTCCACTATACCCACAAATTGGTGCTCATGGTGTTGCAGATGGCAACTTTAAAAACCAGTTTAGAATGCCAAGTTTACTCAACGTGGGGATCACAGCACCGTATGGAGATAAAGGAGTATTTGCAACTTTAGAGCGGGTTATTGAGCACTATTCTGACGTGACAGGCTCTTTAGAGCGCTTTTATGGTCAAAACGAGACATGTGGGTTGGCGCAATTTCAACACTTAAATGCTGAGCAATGTGCCCAAGTTGTTGGTGACGCTGGCGAATACGTGTTGGCGTTAAATGCACAAAATCGAGCCGCATCCGATCGGAGCGATGAGGCTATTATTCGCGGTTTCACCCCTCAACAAGTAGGTTATCTGGCCGCGTTTTTACGTGCTTTGACTGATCCTGAGGCCATTGCTGGTAGCAATGAGATCAATGCTTTGATCCCACCAAGAGATGGTGGGCCAGATGGTCATCAGTTTGATGCCATCAACAAGGAAGGGGAGGCGCTGTAAAAGGTATATTAGCAGGCATGCAAAGTGCCTGCTCTCTACTTTTCTATATATCATTGAATTTTCTATTATTTACATTCTTTTTTTCAGGTTAATTTTGTTTTAGGATGATATCCGAGTATGCATAATCGAAGGAAAGCGTAGTGATGGATTTTCATTCAATGATAGAAGTTTGGCATGAGTTTTACTCCGTACTATCTCAAGTAAGTGCAACGTTCGCAGGGTTACTTTTTGTTAGCCTATCACTACGTCACGAAGTGCTAAATCACCCCGAGTGTGTTCGCGTAAAACGCCTTGCGCAACACACTTTTAAAGCGTTTTTATACTTGGTGGTATTTTCACTTATTTTCATGATCCCTAAAGCAGGGCTCCTAGGTACAACCATACCATTATTTCTAGTCGCGCTTTATGCGCTGGTGATCACTGCACGGGGGTTGAAAGTCGAGCTAAAAGACAAATCAAAATACAGTGTTCAGGTGTCAGGAGCAATTAAGATTTACCTGCTATCTTTGCTGACATATCTGATGTTTGGTGTAGTGGCTGTGCTGCTATTTATCGGCGTTAATAATGCACTTTATTTGGTCGTCGGTTTAGTAATATGGACTTTGGCGCTGGTAACGACAAGCTCATGGAAACTGCTGGCGGAGTTGAATGCGGGTAATATTAGACAAAGTGACAAATGACTCACATAACAGTGTGTTTATCTTAGTCCATAGATACAAGCCCAGCCAATAGATGCTGGACTTGTAGAGTTTTGCCGTGAAGTGTTTGTTATTAGCTAGTTGACAGTTCACCTTGGACTTGAGCTATGTCTTGTTGGACTTGCTTTGCCTTTTTCGCAAACTTCTGGGCGCTATACCAACACAAACTAGCGATTGTAATGAACATGAGGTCGACAATAAACAAATCTACTAGCACTGCGTTTGATAAAACACTGCCATATTGCAAGTAGCTCGGCATGTTTGCCAATGCAGCAAGTGCAAAGACAAGCCCGGATAACTTGAGCGAATATTGGCAGAATTGAGGTTGTTGCTTGATAAACAATGAGGCGACAGTACAGATAAAGAAACTTGTATAAACGATGGTATGAATGCTCGTCATACGACCTTCGAGGTCTATCGGCAATACTTTGGCTGCCACCGCACCTAACGCAATTGCAATCATACAGCCAATAAACGCGCCTGATGTTAACCGAGTGACAAAAGCAAGGCTACGCTGGCTCTGCTTTTTTTGTTTGGCACGTTTGCTTATCCACATCAGGTTGCCGGTGATAATCACATAGGCGGTAGCCAGACCAAGAATGAAAAAGGCAATACGCATACCGTAACCTGCAAAATCGCCAAAATGAAGACTGGCAATAGTGGCAAGACCCCCTCGCAAATTGTTGTCGTAGTTATCGTGCGTAATGTAAATTTGCTTCTGATCCTTTAGGGTATAACGTACGTCCACCTCGTTGGAAAACTCATCGTTACTTTTCGCCATGAAAACCAATACGGCATTTTCATCACCAAAGTGCTCGATCATCATGCGTCTAAGTGTGACATCGCCGAGTTCTTCCATGGCCCTGACATACAATTCGTCTATGCCCGTCATTGCCATGCGAGTGTCAGCTTCTTCAATATGAGGTTCGTTAAACCCTGCTGCTTGAAGCACTTTTTCTTGGCTGCCTTGATATAAGATCAGGGCGTAAGATATTTGATAGACAATGACCAAGTTAAATACCAGCCCTGTGAATGCATACATGATGTGAAATGGCAGCCCCATGGTACCGATTAAGTTATGGGCGTCGAGCCATTTATCCTTGTTGGCACCAAATCGATATTGGTAAAAGTTGTTAAACAGTTTACGCCAGTGGATCACTACACCACTGAGTAAGGCAACAAAAAAGAACAATGTGATGATGCCGACAAAATAGAGACCTATGCGCCCTATACCTAAATCATAGTGGAGGTGATAGACAAAATTGGCAAACTGGAAGTTGTTCGCGGGGGCTATAACATCGCCAGTTACCGGGTCGAGCAACAAGCTCATATCTTGGTGGTCTTCGCCAGTTTCTGGGTGGGGCTCCTCAAGATCGACGGCAAAGTACGCCTGAATGAATGGGTTGCGCTCAGTTGGTTCGTAAAGGTAGAAAATATGGTGTGTATCAACTTGATACTGCTCGTCTAGTTTTGCCATAACAGTATCGTAAGACACTTGTTGGCTATGAGGAGCATGCTCTCCAATCAAGGCGACTTTTTCCCAAGTATCGAGGTTTTCACGGAACAAGCTAATAGAACCAGCAATAAATACGATAAATAAAACAAATGAAATGATTAGGCCAATCCAGGCATGTGCATTAGTCAGAGACTTTAAAGTTTGGCTTTTCACTGTGTTACACCATTAAAATTACGTTAAGGAGTGCAGATGGGAGCAATACTAATAACAAATATTTAGCTGCCTTGAGTGAGGTTTCAAAGGCATAGACCCAAACCATGATCCCGGCCCAAATAGGAAAACCTAAAATAAGGCCTATGAGCAGGCGAGTGTCTTCCTCAAACGGCAGAATTAAGTTGGTATTGAGTGCGATAGAGATAGAAATTAGTAAGCCAAAAATAAATCCGAGTATTGATTTAGGCCACATAGACAACCCCTCCAACTGTTGAGCAAAGGACAACGAGAAGCACGGACGTTGTCATAAACAAGCGCTTAGACTTACCTGACAGGATCGTCACAGAGACCAAGCCTAACATCAAAACCACTAGACTCGCCAAAAGTGCAGACACAAGGGGGAAGGTATGTGCGAAAAGGGCGTTTGCAAAAAGATATAGCGCAAGTGCCACCAAATAGCCTAGCCACTTATTAATCGGGTTAGCCAGCAGGCGTTGCTTGGGGCTAGATAGGTATAGCAACAAAGATGCTATCCATATAGGGATAATAGCGAGAAAGCTCATGGAAATAAAAATCATTGTTATTTTGATGTTTATTGTTTCAATAAGTGAATCAAATTTCAACAATAAAAGTATGAAGATCTTACAAGCAAAGTGAAAATATGGTGGGCCTCTCACTAAAATAGGGGAAAAGACCAAAGTGTTCTAGTTGCTGGGTCACCTGGATCAGGGCCGACGATTTTGCCGCCAAATAGCTTAAAAGTACTGATCAGAGGCGCATTGGTTACTTGAGTTCTTCCAAGCCAGTGGCTGTATCCATGTGCTCTAGCGCTATTTTCAAAATGCTGTTTTAGGCGACAAATCAACCCCATACCCGTCTTACTTTTATGCAGCGATTTATCTATCACAAGCAAATCGGCATAGAGTTCGAGCTTTGTACTGTTTTTAAAGGATTTGGGGAAACCCCAAATGAGTCCAACAAGTTGGCCGTTGTGAAATGCAAGATACCCTAAACTATTGATCTTGGATGTGAAGTAATACTCTGTGCGTGACGGGCTCCAGAAGGAAACTAGCTCTGAGTTACAAATAGGGCAGTGTGTCAAATTATGGTATGTGTCAGTGCTGACACTGAAGTTATTACCTTTGCAATGAGGGCAGACTAAACCCAAATTGACAACAGCATCTTGTTCACAATAGGCTGCGTGCAAATAGTTGGCTAATGCTTTGCTGCCGCCGATATTGCTCAAGGTAAACTCCTTGATGTCAAAGTGTACGGCTTTACTGATAAATGTATTGATAAGTGTTTGGTTATGGCTCATGAATTTAGATATACCTGTTGTGGTTCTCGTAGCATTTGCAAACTTTGGGTTGTTAACTCTGTGATGGGGTCTATTAAAGGTATATTTGCCAAGCGGGGTAGATCTGTACAGCCCAATATAAGCTGGCTTGCTCCCCTTGCTAGTAAGCGTTGAGCGATATCATTTAATCGGGCAGATGGACATTTTGGTTGAAGGGCTTCTGCGCGGCGAACTTGCGACATAATATAGTGGTCAATTTTTTTTTGCTCATTGGGTGTCGG
Source organism: Pseudoalteromonas obscura (assembly GCF_030135505.1). NCBI lineage: Bacteria > Pseudomonadati > Pseudomonadota > Gammaproteobacteria > Alteromonadales > Pseudoalteromonadaceae > Pseudoalteromonas > Pseudoalteromonas obscura. Next base: position 21,072 of record NZ_JASJUT010000002.1, on the reverse strand, counting down.
TATTATTAAATTGATATCATAGGAATGCATTGCTTTGTCATATAGACCTTGCTCTATTGTGTGTGAGGTGGCAAATAATCCTGCACTTTCAACTTTTTTATGTGCGAGCGCTTTGACTGTGAGGTTAACTGTGTTGAGTACCGGGATCTGCACATGAGCTTTAATGTCTTTGATAAAACACGACAGCGTATTGCAAGGCAAGGTAATGAAATCTGCGCCACCGCGTTCTAGCTTTTTTGCTGATTTAATGAGTAGACTCTTGTAGGGCATCAGATCAGCGCCTTGAGTGAGCGCTTCCTCTTCTAGCGAATAGGGCACAGGTATGCTGTCTAGGAGAATATGAGGCCTATGACCCAATTTACTTCGCTGTTTTTGCAAAGCTAAGTAAAATTGTGCACTTGCACTAGGCCCGACTCCGCCAATGATGCCAATTGTACGCATGGTGTTATCTATTAACTGTTCAATTATTTAGTATGCACTACATTATCGATATCTTTGTATGTAAATCCATTACAGCACTATTACGCTATGACACTTCTATTTAAGCAAAAGTAATTGCCAATCAAATTGTGGGGATGCAATGACAAACAGGGGGGGTGTGTTAGGTAGGGCTGAGTAAGTGGCTGCAGTTTTAAGCTACAGCCAGTTTTGTTACTTCAGTTATAACGTATCCTTAAGTAACTCTAAAACCTCTTTTACTGATAGTTTGGAAATCGCATCATGACCACTGAGTAGTTGGTGCGCCAAATCACGTTTTTGCTCATGCATGGCCAAGATTTTTTCCTCAATCGTGTTTTGTGCAATAAGGCGATAAATGGTTACAGGACGCGATTGACCAATACGGTGTGCGCGATCTGATGCTTGTGCTTCGACAGCGGGGTTCCACCAAGGATCCATATGAATAACATAGTCAGCTGCGGTCAAATTCAATCCGGAGCCACCTGCTTTAAGGCTGATCAAAAAGACATCTCCATCGCCACGTTGAAATGCATTGACACGTTCTTGTCTTTGTTTCGCTGTGGTTGAGCCATCTAAATATTGATATCTGATCCCGCGGTTTTGCAAATGTGCTTCGAGTAATTTCAAATGACCAACAAATTGGCTAAAAATAAGCGCTTTGTGGCCATTGTCGCGGAGCTCTAATAGTAACTCATCAAGTTTTGCCAATTTTGCGCTGCTGAGACTTAACTCTGGCGCGACTAAATTAGGGTTACAGCAAACTTGGCGCAACTTGGTCAGTTCAGCGAGCATTGCGAGATGCTGAGTCCCAGTATCTTGTTGCTCATTGGCCTCTGCAATATTCGCGATCGCCGACTGTCGCAGCGCTTCGTACAAGGTTTGCTCTTCGTCACTGAGTTGTATCGGGACGTTGATCTCGGTACGCGGAGGAAGTTCGGTGAGCACTTGATGTTTCATTCTACGCAAGATAAATGGTTGCAATAGGGTTTTTAAATTTTGCTGCGCGTAGCGCGCTGCGATGGGCTTTTCATCTTTATTGTCTATTGGCTGAATAAAGCGCTCTGAAAAGCGTTTTAAATTCCCAAGTAACCCTGGATTTACAAAACGGAAGAGCGACCATAACTCAACTAGGTTGTTCTCAATAGGTGTACCTGTTGTGATCATTTTAAACTCACCTTTTAGCGCGCAAGCCGCTTTTGCCCGTTGTGAGAGCGGATTTTTAATCGCCTGCGCTTCATCGGCAACGATAGATGACCAGTTTATTTCCTTTAATAATGCAATATCGCGCACCAGTAATCCGTAGCTGACAACGACAACATCATGGGCTTGAAGCTCTGAAAATAGCGCGTGGCGTTTTTCGCCAGAGGGGAAGTGCGCAAGCATTTTTAATGTTAAAGTTGGGGAAAATTTGCGCGCCTCTTGTTGCCAATTAAAGCACACTGATGTTGGTGCAATGATTAAGCTGGGTCCTTTGTGTGCTCTCGATAGCAAGACTGCGAGAGATTGTAATGTTTTACCCAATCCCATGTCGTCGGCGAGACAGGCCCCAGCGCCCCAATGGGCAAGTCGCATGGCCCAGTCATAGCCTGCCAATTGGTAGTCGCGAAGTGTTGCTTGTAAATCAGCTGGTGGTGCGAGCTCTAAAGTGTTTGCTTGGTGCATTAGCTGCGATTGCTGATCCCACGCATGGAGTGTTTTCATGCGCATGCCAGTGGTGGCTTCAGAGACAATTGGGCTGGCTAAGGGGTGAAACCGACCTTGCTCTGTACTTTGATTTAACTGAACAAGTTTCTCATGAAGAGCATGAGACAGCGCAATTACCTGCTGTGTGTCTAACTCAATAAATCGGCCATGACTTTGCTCAACAAGCTTGAGTAGATCTTTGAGTTCTATCACTTGTTGATCATTGATTTGCAGTTCACCATTGAGATCAAACCATTGATTTTTCTTAGAGATAGCCAGTTGTAAATGCTGTGACTCTAAAGGAGCAGAGAGCTGTACTTTTTTTCCTTTTGGCCAACGAATTTGGACCGCCAGTGGTGGCGTTTTTTGTAGCGAGAGCTCTAGCTGCTCTAGTGCGCACAACGCATCTTGTAGGTCTGCAATACAAAGCCGGTTGTCTGCCATAGCTAAAAAAGCAGGGCATTGTGTATCTAGGTTATCTAGTAGTTCTTGTTCCATCACTAGATTTCGCTTGGTGGCAATGCGCTTACCATTGATCTCTGTGCTGATACTTGCATTGCCCACCCCAGGGTGAAATGCAGGGCCTACATCGCCAAAGGGCATGCTTAAGCAGTGAAACTCCAAACCTTGCTGATAGGGACTGACATTGATCACCAGCTGCTGCTGTGCTTCAACCGTCTCAAGGCCGATATCAATATCGCTCACATCCGATTGAATGTTTAACAGCGGTGCTATGGCCGCAATACTAGCAATGAGTTTTTGCTTAGCTTGTTTGGGGATAAGTAGTCCGTTTTCGCCAATTATACTTGCGATTTTTAAGTGTGGTTTTTCAAAGTAAGTAAATACATACTTATATTCTGAGTCCTTTCTTATCGAATATACAGCACTGCGTTTTGCAAAGTCATTGGGGAGTTCTGGCAAACTTAACAGTAATTGATCTCCGCACTCGGTAATAGCGAGTTGAGCAGGCGACTCTGCCACTTCAATCGGCTCATTTAAATCGCTCACATGATAGATGTTCGAGGCGTGAACGGCTGTGCGAAGTGCACTGATGTTCTCCAAATGATAATGCGTTTGCTGCCAGTGTTGCTCAATGGAGATAGCCTCAATCATACTGAGGTCCGATGGTGATAAGAATGGTAATTCCTGATGGGTTAAATGCAGGGTTTCAAGAGAGACCGCTTTACCCTTGCTCCAACCGCTTTGTTGTTGCTTTTGTATTTTTGCAGTGAAACGTACACTATTTTTATCTATATCGAGAAGCCAAATTAACCGTTCTGTATTTTGAGTCTTGTCTTGCTCCGATGAAATGTGTGCGGGCGCTAGCGCTAGTAATTTATCCAGCGCTAGGTCCCACTCAGATTGCTGCTTGATGAGCCTAGGAAAATTCAGCGCTAAATGCGTATTGTATGTTGTCGAATTAGCCTCTACTTGCAGCTGATTAGCCATAGCTGACAAAATGTTGAGCCGGCCAGCATCAAAAAATGCGCGACATAGTGTCAATCGTTCTAATTGTGGATGATCAAAAGGTTGTTTGCACCAGTACAAAGCAAACAGAGAGAAAAGCTGGCATACATAATAGGTTAGAGGGCTGTCTTGTAAATCACGTTCCTGCTCTGAAAACTGAGTAATAAAAGGAGCGCAAGTTAGTAAAGATTCACTCAAGCATTCAAATAGTTGTCCAATATAATAATTTGCTTTAGTACCTTTTTTGTCTGAGAGCTGATTGCTAGCAAGCGTCATTGCTTGTTCAATATGGTTATTTTGACCAGTGCCAGATGCCATCAAAGCAATTAAGTGCAACCAGCCAAAAAAGCCATGTAAGTAAGGCGCTTTCTTTTTAGAGTATTTTTGTTGTGCTTGCAATGCAGCATTGAACTGATCACATGCAGCCAGCAATTGATTGTCTAGAAGTAAAAAACAGGCCTTAAGCTGTTGGCCGTAACTCGTTATGTCACTGGCTTTTATGAGCTGTTGCGCTTGTTCAGTATCGTTCATCAGCAACAAACTTTCACACAGTAGTAAACGTAGATTACGATTATTCGGGCTCTGAGCTTGAGCCTGTGCTAACAACTCAATTGTTTCACTTGGGTCCATACCAAACTGTTTTTGATTAGATAACAGAGCTGCAAAAGCTTGATATTGCATATCCTCTGGGAGTTCGAGAAACGTATCTAACTGAAATGGGAAAAACACAAAATGCACCAATGCTGCGTTATTGTGAACATTGACTACTTGCGGGTTTTTGTTAAATGCGAGACGGTTTTTTGCTTTGGGTATTTGGCCTAAAAATAAAAAGTCACGTGTTAGGCGGTTTTCATCTTCTGGATCCCGTTCCCATTCATAGGCATTGAGAACCGGTATATATTCTTCTGCACATTTTAAAATAGGCAATAAGAGTCCGAGCTTCTGAACATGTTGTGTGACAAGGTTCGCGACCAATGGATTAATACGTAAGTTTAATTGCTCACACAGTGCCAACTGCTTGCTTTCAAGTACCGCTGTTAATTCTGAACTTAACGCTGATATTGGCCTGCCTTGCGCGATGACTCCTTGCTCTGCCAATCGCTTCAATATTTGTTTAATCTTGATTGTCGAAGCTGATTTAAACACGACGGCAAGCACCTGAACTAGCGCTTTGTAATCGTCATCGAGTGCCAGATAGTTTTGATAAAGCCGCTCTATTGTGGCATGTGTGTCAGCTGTCAAATTAAGCGAGCGATTGATTGCGTCCAAAAGTATTCCTAAACATACGGTATTGCCGGGGAAAGTACCAAATGGCAGCGTTTGTCACAAGCTTTATGCTAGGTTTAAAAGTGATAGATATAAAAGGAATTTTTTCCAGCTACTGATGCTTGCGCCAATTCAAATCGACATTTTTCAAGGGCGCGGATAGAGCCGAGATTAGATGGGTCAACACCTGCGTGCACCGTTTGAATTGCTGTGTTGTGTTTTAAATAATCCATTACGCCCGACAGTAATTCGGTGCCATATCCCTTTCCCCATGCTTGCTCGGCAATTAAATAACCGAGGTGAGCATTGTATTGTTCGCTGTGCACGATAGCCATTCCAAGGGGGATATAGGTTGAATTGAGAGATGACTGCTTGGGTACTGCGATGTAAATTTCAGCCTCTTTTAATTTGTCATTAAGCCAATGATGTGCGCGACAATCTTGGGGTGGAGATTGCCAATCTTGCGGTAAAAACGACACCACAGAAGGTGTGAGTATCTGTACGGTGGGTATCGCGCGTTTGGGGTTTTCCAGCAATGCGCTACAGGTATAGAAATCTAATCTCGAAGTTTGAAACAAAGGCGTCATAACTAAATTGCTCCATGGGCAAGCCAATCTCGACTGCCCACTAATCTGTATTCGTTAATGTTAGTTAGCTTTTTATTTTTGTGACTGTTTAAATGCCATAAGTTGCTGATGGCCGGATAGTGCGGGACCTGCAAGTGCTTTTAGTAGCAAGCTACCTACATAAATGAATAGCGCGGTAACAAGAGCATCTAAAAACCACGCAATTGGTACTGCGGCAATGCTTATAACGCTCGGCATAACTTGTAAACTTGGGAGCGTAAATTGTTGTGTGATGCCATGGAGGCACAGTGCGATCCAAAACCCAAAGCAGTAAGGGCAATGCCAAGCGTCGTAGAGGTAGGCTGCTGGTTTAGGTAGTTTATTGATTAGCGCAGTAAACCAAGTGCCCCAGTCAGGGAGCTTTTCCCAAATCAAAATATGTAGCGTGAGGCCAATCAAGGCCGCGGAAAAGTTTATTGTCTCTGTAGAATCAATCATAATACACCTATCAATCTGCGTTTTTTAATATGTTGGCTATTTTAGTTAGGTTTATAGCTGTTAAAAATTGACAGGTTTAATTGATAATCGGCTTATTCTTTGTTTTGGGGCGCTGGGAGAAATTAAATGCACGCACTTACGGTGGGAGAGGCGTTTTTAGATAAGCTGGAAGAGCAAAAACATGGTTCACACGCGGAGTGTGTGCTCACATACATCGTGGCGGGCGAAATGACTGTTGCCCATCGCGCTCCTTTTCAGGTTTTACCTGGCATGTTTAATATTGTGCCGCCCGGTGTCCCTCATTCCTTGCTAGAGGGGAGTGGGTTACAGGTTTTGTGGTTGAGCTTTTGTCCAGATTGTTTGAGTTTAACATCAAGTGACTTAATGATGCCGTTTGAATGTGTCAAAAGGGGGGAGCTACCAGCACGCAAAACCCAACAGAATAGACGTGAATTTATCGTCACATTATTTCATGAGTTGATGGTGGCACAGCAACGAAAACTCGCTTTAGAAGTCCAGCGCAGCTTTGTCATTCTATTATTAAATGAGCTTAATCAGGCAAGCGCATTGGCGTCAAACCAAACCCAATATAATGCAAAGGTTGAAAGCGCACTGGCTTATATTCAAGCTAATTTTCTACAGCCCATTGGGTTAAATGAAGTGAGTACGGCTGTGCATGTTAGCCCCCCATATCTGGCGACCCTATTTAAGCGAGAAACAGGCTATACAGTAGGACAATGGATCACTGAAAAACGTTTGGCTCAAGCCTGTACTCAGCTATTACATACCGCTTTACCTGTCAGTCAGTTGGCTGAAACATTAGGTTGGAGTGATACCACACATTTTATTCGCCAATTTAAAAAGCATTTAGGTCAGACGCCAGCGGCGTGGCGTAAAGAAAATAAAAAGTAGTTTTTTCTCATACCCCAAGATGCTTTTAATTGCCCAATTAGCTATTAACTTGGTGTGCTTAATCGAAGGTTGGGATCTCCCTTACAGTCTATCAATGAGTTATTGGTATTTCCTTGATGGTGAAGGCAACGGCCTGCTGGCAATAATCACCAATAAACAGACAGGTAGCTACAATCCAAAACGCTAGGGCCATGACGATATCATGGCCTTTTTTGGTGATTTAGCAGAGCAAATCTTTAAGACTGCGGTTAACTAGCTGGTCTGCTTGTCGTGTGGTTTCTGGCAGGCGATACTTTGGAGTGAGCTTATGTATCCATGCGACCGCCGTATCTATGCTTACCCTGTGTCCAATTGAAACAAATACGGGCTTAATACCGTCTTGTGTTCTCAGTACTTTTCCAATACACGTTTGATGATCTATTAAATCTGTGCAGCTGCCTTTTTGGCTCTCTGGCATCTGATATTCACCAACTAATTTGGTTTTACCACACCCTATAGTTGGGATATCAAGTAAAACACCTAAATGGCTCGCCATCCCGAAACGCTTTGGGTGTGCTATGCCGTGACCGTCACAGACAATTAAATCAGGCGTGACAGAAAGTTTCTTGATAGCACTAAGTAATGGCGGTATTTCTCGAAAAGAAAAAAGCCCTGGAATATAAGGAAAACTTATCGATTCTACAACACTACAGGATTCGATCACTTCAAGTGTTTTTGCATCTAAAAGTACAGCTGCACCAACAACTTGGTTACTGTCTTCGTCATAGGCAACATCGACACCAGCTATTGTGTCTATATACGCCAATTTATCAGAGGTAATGACTTTGTCGGCGAAGGATGTCTGGATCTCTATTGCTTGTTCTTCGGTTTGTGGTGCATCGTATTGGATCATGCTGACTACTTAAAATGGACAAGATTGACCAATAGAATAGGGATTAAAAATCTAAATTCAATGGCATTGAGCTTTAATTGGGCAAGTTTGAGAGTGTAAGTACCTTTACACCTTTACATATTGTGCAAAGGCATAAAGATACTGGCAATTTCAATAGTTAATAGAGGTTCTAAAGTCATATCTAAACCCAACAGACAGCGAGTCAAAATCTTGGTTGTTGGTATAAGATTTAGTCAGGTATTCAAAGTGCACGCGCAGTGGTGGTGTGGGTAGCCACTCCAAAGTTAAATTGTACCCGTCATAACTTTGATTGTTTGGGTCGCTGTTGTTATAACCATCGTCAAAATCAAAATAGCCGGTTTTGAGCTTATAGTATTTACTCAACTTGTAGGCAAATGACAAATCTAGAGTTGAGCCATCTCTATCCGCAACATTTTCTCTTTCATAGGTTTTATCTTGATAAGACACTGCGGCATAAAACCTGTCGGTAAACTCATATGCCAAAGAGCCTGCCCACAGCGAGTTTTCGCCAAGTCGCACTTGCTGGTCGTATACATCATTCATTTGATAGGTAATTGCGGCGTGTAAACCGTCTTTGTTATAACTGACACCCGCATTAAATAAGTCATTGTTATTGTCATTGTTGTCGCCATCAAATTGGCCGACAGCAACAAAAGTAATAGGACCAGTATCAAGACGATAACTAATTAGATTATCGACAAAAAAGAGGCTTTCAACATCGTACGCAAAAGGGCTATTTGCATGATTAAATATGTCGACATACTCGGCAATAAACAGGTATTGAGCAGGGCGTTGTTTACCGATGCCAAAGCGCCCAACAGGCGTAACAAGAGCCGTATAAGCGCGCCGTGAACGGCCAAACTCTCCGGTATTTTGGACATCAATACTCCATTCGCCGTGCAGTTCTGCGGCCCAGTCATCATTAAACCTGTGAGTGGCCTTAACGCCAGCATGAGATAGGGCATCACGTACATCGTATTGGTCTTCACCTCTATCTTCAATTCGGCCGAAAGTTGGGCGCATGGTTGCATATACATCTAGGGTATGAGTTTTGGTCTCAGTGTTAACTTTAGGCGCCGGTTTTTCTGTCTTAGCCACGTCTTTAGGTTGGGGGATTTGGGTTATAAATCGTCGTTTCAGTTCTGCGAGCTGGGCTTCAAGTGCTTTGATATCTTCCATTGTGACTGGTCGGTTATCATTTGCAAAAACCGGGTAAGCAAATGAGGAACAAAGGAGTAAAAATACAAAAGGAGAGCCACTCGCTGTTTTCATAGTGTTTAAACCAATTAGTTGCGATAAAGCGAATTATAGACAACACTTTTCGATGATGACTGATTTTTTTTGGCGAACAACTATGAAGATTAGAACCAAGTTTTCAGTCGCTTCTGCGCTGGTGGTGTTTATTATTATCCTAGTGTTCAGTGGCTCCACATACTGGTTTATCAACAATTCAATGAAGCAAAAAACAGCAGCTTATGTAGCGGATACGACGCAGTTGCTGGCAATAAGTATCAATAACTGGCTGTCTCAAAAAGCTGCACAAGTACATTTAGTTAAAACACAGTTAGACGTTGACTTTAGTGTCGAAAATTTTCAAAAGGCACTGAACACCCCCTATTTTAGTAGCTCATTTTTATTGGCATTTGGTACAGTTGAAACGGAAACTGGACTCAGATCAAATAATCCAAATCGTCAAAACCCTCCCGGTGTCGATTTTAGGCAACGCGCTTGGTACACGCTGGCAAAACAGCAGGGTAGAACAGTGTTCACCAGTCCTTATGTTGATGCCGCGACAGGCGAGTTGCTACTTTCAGTGGTATCACCGGTCAACTATCAAGGTCAGTTTAAAGGAGTGATAGGTGGTGATTTAAGTTTGACGACGATTGCCAACAGCATTAATGCAGTTGATTTTGACAAGACTGGTTTCGCATTTTTAGTTGATAAAGAAGGCGAGATTATTTCGCATCAACAAACAGAGCTGAATGGCAAAACACTGCGAGATATCTCTCCAAACTTGTCACTGTCAAAATTGCAATCAGTGCTTGAGGTGGAGGTTCAGGGGAAAGAGCATATTGTGTATTATTACCCTTTAGATGATCAATATGGAAGCGAGTGGTTTCTCGCGGTGATGCTTGATAAAGATAAAGTGTATCAAGTACTAAATCAAATGACGGTCAATACATTTATTATTGCGATCATTGCCATTGTGTTAGGCTCTCTAACGATAAGAACATTGGCTATTCATTTATTGAAACCATTAAAAGAGCTTGAGGCTGCGATAACAAATATAGCTTCAGGCAGTGGCGACCTCACGCAGCGTTTATCTATAAAAAATGACGATGAGTGCGGCAAGGTGGCACAGCAATTTAATATATTCTTAGGTTCATTACATCAACTTGTGTCACAAGTGAAGCATGGTACGGACATTGTGGTATCAAGTAGTGACGCGGCCAGAGAGTTGGCGACACAGTCTAGCTCTCGCTTGCAGGAGCAAGTCGGTTTAGTGGAAAGTTTGGCGACTGCAATGCATGAAATGAGTACGACTTCTAGTGAGATCGCAGGTAGTGCACAAAATGCAGCCAGTTCTATTACAACAGTAAATGATAAAACACGTGATGGGCAGCAGGTTTTCTTAGAAACGAAAAAGGAAATCACGGCACTGTCTGAAGAAATTAATGAATCTCACGCTATGAGTACGCAGCTAGCAGAGTATAGTCATAGCATCGAGAACATTCTATCGGTGATTAATGGGATTGCAGAGCAGACCAATTTACTTGCACTAAATGCTGCAATTGAGGCCGCAAGAGCGGGTGAGCAGGGGCGTGGATTTGCTGTGGTCGCAGATGAAGTCCGGTCTTTGGCGACAAAAACCCAAGAGTCCACAACAGAAATCAAAAGTATGATTGAGCAAATTCAGGTATCTTCAAACCAAGTGCAAAATGCGATGGGAGCAAGTCGGGATAAAACACTACTGTGTGTTGAACAAACAGAACATGCGACACAAATGCTTAACGAGATTTCCGAGTCGGTGAAAGATATCATGGATCGCAATATTCAAATTGCAACGGCCATTGAAGAACAAAGTGTGGTGATCGAAGAGATCAATAAAAATACCGCCAATATTAATGATATCAGTGTAGAAGTAGATAGCTTCTCGAGCCAGCAATATGAAGCGAGCCAAGAGCTGGCACAACAATCTCACGAACAAGAAGTACTGCTTTCAAAGTTCACTCTTTGACATAGGTAGGTGTTTTCAGTCGATTAAAAAGCACGTATCATTTTAGTTTAATGAAAACACCTGTGCTTGAGGAAGAGTTTATGGCCATATGGGTTGATGCAGATGCCTGTCCTGTCGTAATTAGAGAAATTTTGTTTCGTGCCGCTGTACGGACACAGGTTACTGTGACCTTGGTTGCCAATCAGTATTTAAAAACCCCCCCTTCTCCCTATATTTGTAAACTACAGGTGAGTGCGGGTTTTGATGTGGCTGACAATGAAATTGTAAAACGCATGTCTGCGGGTGATTTGGTGATAACCAGTGATATTCCTCTGGCAGCAGAAGTTATTGAAAAAGGTGGACTGGCGCTAAGCACTCGAGGGGAAATGTATACCACAGAAAATATTCGTGCTCGCTTAAATATGCGTGACTTCATGGATACATTAAGAAGTAGTGGCGTGCAAACAGGAGGGCCACCACCATTGAGCCAAAGCGAAAAGCAACAATTTGCAAATTGTCTAGATAGATGGTTGCAGCAGCACAAAACAAATCAAGCTTAACTTCAATGTGCACAGCCTTCATCAGCAAAATGGGCTGTGTGCTTACCTACCTCTTACTAAATATTATTTATTGATTTATCTCTTGCGATTGTATCGAGTTTATGGACATTATTACTCTGTCTGAAATTTGAGATGACGGTGCCGAGCTGTCTAACCGCTAAGGAGTATTCAATTGATAAGAGCGATGACAAAACAAGACTTTAGAGAATTCTGGCCTGTTTTTAAAGATGTCATATTACAGCAAGAAACCTATGCATTTGACCCTCAAATGGATGAAAACCGTGCTTATCAGATTTGGTGTGAGGAGCCAATCAAAGCTTTTGTCTATGAAGATAATGGACAAGTGATGGGGAGTTACTACCTCAAAGCGAATGCTATGGGTCCGAGTGACCACATCTGCAATTGTGGTTATATGGTTTCACCGCAGGCACGAGGAAAGGGGGTGGCAAGAAAATTATGTGAACATTCACAACAACAGGCACTCTTACTGGGGTTTCGAGCCATGCAGTTTAATTCCGTGGTGTCGAGCAATCAAATTGCCGTAGCACTTTGGGAAAAGCTAGGTTACGAGATCATTGGAACTATCCCTAAAGCATATCGACACCCCCACTTAGGTTTGATTGACAGTTACATAATGTATAAGTGGCTAGAGTAAAAAACTAAAAAGGCGTCAATATGAACAAGGACTTGGCATTTTATTATTTAGCAGATAAACCCGAGCATTTACCGACTGTGGCAGCTTGGTACTACAAGGAATGGTGTGAGCAAAGTGGCCGTTACTCCCTAGCTGAATTAACTGAAAAGCTAGAAAAGTCGTTAAGTATAAGCGAGTTACCCGTGAACATTGTTGCACTTGAAAATGATGAGTTGGTTGCTGCGGCCGAATTAAAGATCCGAGAAATGGAAGCGTATCCGCAATACGAACATTGGTTAGGTGGGGTATATGTTGCCCCCGAAGCGAGAGGCAAGCAGTTGGCCACAGCATTGGTTAGTTATCTTTTGGATAAAGCTAAAATGGCGAACATTGAGACGCTTTATTTGCAAACTGAACATTTGCAAGGCGGTTTGTATTGTGAGCTGGGGTTTAAGCCCCTATTTGAGGCCGAATCAAAAGGTTATCAGGTATTGGTCATGAGCAAAGAGTTATAAGGGATGAGATGATCACGGGCATTAACCACATTACGCTATCAGTGTTGAATTTGACGCGTTCCATAGAGTTTTATCAAAACTTGGGGCGAAGGCACATGTGCGTTGGCAAAGTGGCGCATATTTATCTTTTGGGGAATTGTGGCTGTGTCTTAGTATTTGTGAGCAGCCAAGTAGTAAATTCAATGCGCATGAAGACTATACACACATTGCATTGAATATTGAGCCAGAAAATTTCGTTGAATACCAGCAGAAGGTTGAGCGTCTAGATATACAACACTGGCAGCAAAATAGGAGTGAAGGCGAGTCTCTTTATATTCTTGATCCTGATGGTCACAAATTGGAGGTGCATGTGGGCTCAATGCAAAGTCGCTTAAATAGCTTAAAAGCCAATCCCTACAACGAGTTAGTATGGTATGAAGAACATTAAGTAGACCATGATAAGGCATCATTGGTATTTTAAAATTAGCAATAGATATTCCGTTAATGTTATTACATAACAATGGTTTACCGTGTTTTTTTTCGACTGCTAAAATTGACATTATGACTAGCACTAATTATATTATCAGCTCATTTTATAATGCTAAGGTGCTAGTTTGAGCGTCAGAATAATTGTCAACGTTATGCTTATGATAGTGATTGCTTTGCAGTCAGTATCTTCGGTTGCGTCGTTGTCAGATCTCCATTTAGTTGACGCACAGCATTTGCAAACCACTCACCTACATCAGCATAATGAACGTGTAACAACGGTGGTGGAATTTGATGAGCATGGACATGCAATTCAGGATTGCCACCATTGTGGCCACTGCTCTGGAAGTCACACTTCTTGGGTAACAGTTCAACCTTCGACAAATACTATTTTAAAAACGTCTTTAAGTACTTTTACAGTCCCTGATGCGCAGATACGCAAAAGAGTCGAGTCAAAATATAAACCTCCCATCTTATCTTAAGCTTTTAACTTTTAGTTCGTCGAGTGCCGCTTAGGGCTGAAATTCGGCGAGCGAATAAATTAAACGCTTAGTTACAGCTATACCCCAAGCCAGATCTGGCTATATAGACTAAGTAAATAAATTCGTGGATTTTTATTCACGTGGTTTTGTCATGCCGATAACGCGTCCACATGTATATGGAAGCGGCATTATCTTGTGCATGACTTTGCCGCCCGGGCTCATGAACTCGTAACCAAGCCTAGGGTTGGCAAATGGAGGTTTTATTAATGAACATTAAAGCAAAACGACACTTGCAACTCATTCTTTTCCTTTTTGGTATAAATAATACAAGTATATTGGCCGCGTCTGCGGAGCATGAACACTCGGCACAAGTGGATAGCCATGGTGATGCTGCGAATGATCATCAACATGAAGAAACGCATAAACATGGGACACATGAGAATGCGCTGGAACATGAAATAAACACAGTTGTTTTAAATAAAGCACAGCGCTTATTGGCTGGTATTGAAGTAGCTGATATTTATCCAAAAGAGTTTCACCTGAGTTATTACGCACCAGCAGAAGTAAAAGCGAATGGCTATACCAGCTATATAGTGTCTCCAAGAACAGAGTCAGTGGTGGTGAGCCGTCATGTAATATTGGGTGAAAAAGTTAAAAAAGGGCAAAAGTTAGTTACCTTGTTTAGTCATGACATGGCGCAAGCTCAAGCCAATTACTTGCTGGCAAAAAGTGATTGGGAGAGAGTAGAAAAACTGGCGAACAATGCTATCAGTGAGAGTGAGCGAGTTGCCGTGAAAACCAAATACAGTGCGGCGTACGGCCAACTTGTTGCGTTGGGACTGAGTGACTTTGCAATAAAGTCACTACAATCCTCAGCCAGTGATACGCTGGGACAATATTCGCTTGTTGCGCAACAAGCCGGGATTGTATTGAAGGATGAGTTTTCTCAAGGGCAAAGAATTTCTGCTGGAAGCGCACTGATGTTATTAGCGGATGAAACCACACTCTGGGTTGAGGCCAAGCTGTCTGTTGAAGCGGAACTTGAACCAAAAAATATAGCGACCGCTTTAGTTTCATTCAAAAACTATGAATACGTTGCCAAAGTGATCCAGCAAACACACACCATAGATACCAAAACACGGACTAAAATTATTCGTCTTTCAGTCGAAAATAAAGACGATGTATTGCATGCAGGCATGTTTGTCGATGTGAACTTTATTGTTCCCTCTGCGCAAAAAGCAATGTTAGTACCTGAATCGGCTGTAATGCGCAATGAAGAGCAAAATTGGGTTGTTTTTGTTGAGCAGCCTGACGCGTCGTTTTTACCAACCGAAATACGTTTAGGTTCCCAAATTAATGAGGAGCGTATTGTGTTTGGCTTGCCAAGTGGTAGCCGTATTGCAGTTAAGGGCGCATTTTTTATTGCTTCAGAGTTCGCTAAAAGTGGCTTTGATCCGCATAACCATTGAGGGTAAAAATGATGCTAAATAATACTATTTTATGGGCGGTCAACAATCGATATCTAGTCCTTATTGCGGTTGTCATACTCATGGTTGCGAGTATTTTTTCAGTTCAGAAAATAAACTTAGATGCCTTTCCTGACGTGACTAGCACACAGGTTGTTGTCAATACAGAAGCCCCGGGACTTGCTGCGCAAGAAGTCGAGCAATTGATCACCTTCCCGATAGAGGCTGTGATGTACGCATTGCCTGATGTAGAAGAAGTGAGATCTATCTCTAAAACCGGCCTGTCAGGTGTTACCGTTGTGTTCAAAGAAGGCGTGGATATTTATTTCGCCAGACAATTGGTATTTGAACGTCTACAAGATGCTAAAGAGTTGATCCCTACAGGAGCTGGCACTCCAAAGATGGGGCCAAATACATCAGGGTTAGGACAAGTATTTCAGTATCTCTTGGTTTCAGAAGAGGGTGCAGGCTTTGACAAAATGGCATTGAGAAGTCTCAATGATTGGCTTGTAAAATTGTTACTGATGCCAGTTGATGGCGTAACGGATGTGCTGTCATTTGGCGGTGAAGTTCGACAGTATCAAGTCAATTTAAATCCCAAAAAGTTATTGGCATATCAGCTGAGTCAGTCAGATGTAAACGCTGCGTTGGATGAAAATAATGTGAATGCAGGTGGCTGGTATATGAACCGAGGGCAGGAGCAGTTAGTGATCCGGGGCGCAGGTTGGTATGCCAGTGGAGAGCAAGGTATTGCACAGATTGCGCAGGTACCCGTTAAGGTAGTCGATGGGACAGTGATCACAATTGCCGATGTAGCAAGTGTTGGGTTTGGTACAGAAATACGCCAGGGCGCAGTTACCATGACTCGCCGTGATAGCGCTGGGGATGTGCGCGCTATGGGGGAAGTGGTCTCTGGCATCGTACTTAAACGAAGTGGTGCAAACAGCAAAGATACGATAGACGCGATCCACCAAAGGCTTGACTACATACAGCAAGCGCTGCCCAAGGGGGTAAAACTAATTCCTTTTTACGACCAAGCTGATTTAGTAGAGCAAGCTGTAACAACCGTAGTCAAAGCACTAGGGTTAGCGTTTGTTTTCATCACTTTTATATTGTCGCTATTTTTATTGAATATAAGAGCAACACTGTTGGTACTTATTTCTATTCCATTGTCTATTGGGTTAGCGATGATGACCATGACTTGGATGGGCGTGTCAGCAAATTTAATGTCACTGGGTGGTGTTGCTATTGCAATCGGTATGTTGGTAGATGGATCTGTAGTCATGATCGAAAATATTGTGCGAAAGCTTAATATACGAGCTGACAAAGCGAAGGAAAACCAAGAGGGTATTGCTACCTTGGTAAGTAACGCTGCTCAGGAAGTTGCACGTTCGATCTTTTTTGCATCTTTGGTCATTTTAATTGTGTTTTTGCCTCTATTTAGTTTTGAAGGAGTTGAAGCTAAAATGTTTGAACCTATGGCCACGAGCATTATGCTCGCGATTGTTTTTGCGATCATTGTGGCTTTAACGATTGTTCCTGCATTGGCTTGTATTGTTTATCGGCTAAATTTTAAGCCCCGAACCCATCAGTTATTTACGCGTTTAGAGACAGTTTATCGAGCAAGTTTGTTAAGAGTTATGTCCAGCAAGCGAGTATTGCTAGTGGCTTTGATTGGTTTAATTAGTCTCAGCGCTTATTTAGCATCAAAAATAGGTACTGAGTTTATGCCTGAGCTCGAAGAAGGGACCATAAACTTACGTGTAACGCTGGCCTCATCAGCTAGTTTAGATACTGCGCTGAGCGTGGCGCCCAAAATAGAAGAAAGGTTATTGGCTTTTCCTGAAGTCACTTATGCGTTGAGTAGAATAGGACGTGCAGAAATAGGTGGGGATCCGGAGCCAGTTAATAATATAGAAATCTATATAGGGCTAAAGCCAATTGAGCAGTGGCAAAGTGCTCATAGTCGCTCAGAATTACAGGCCCTGATGAAAGAAAAGCTCGAAGTGTTTCCTGGGGTATTACTGAATTTCTCGCAACCAATTGCAACGCGCGTTGATGAATTACTTTCTGGTGTGAAAGCACAGCTGGCAATTAAGCTATTTGGTCCTGACCTTGAGGTTTTGGCTGCAAAAGGAGCTGAACTAGAGCGGGCAATCAGTCAAGTAGAGGGAACTACCGATGTGGCCATGGAGCAAATTACTGGTGAGGCGCAATTATTGATAACACCTAAAAGGCAGGCTTTATCAAGATATGGTCTATCGGTTTCAGATGTGATGTCGATTATCAATGATGGTGTTGGAGGCCGCAGAGGCGGTCAGATTGTTAATGGTAATGAGAGATACGATATTTATATTCGTCTGGAATCACAATTTCGCAAAAATGCACAGGCCATTGCTGAGATGACCTTACTGTCTCCGCAAGGAGAATGGATTAGATTGGGTGATGTAGCAAATATTGAGCTGAGTTCTGGTGCAGTGCAAATTAGACGTGATGATGTACAGCGGCGTGTAGTCATACAAGCGAATGTGCAAGGGCAGGATATGGGGAGTGTTGTGGCCAATGTTCGACAGCAAATTGCATCAAATGTAGAGCTGCCAGCAGGGTATACAATCTCAATTGGTGGGCAATTTGAAAGTCAACAACGAGCGCAAAACCGTTTGCAAGTGATAGTTCCTTTGTCGATATTGCTTATTGCACTGATGTTGTTCTTAGCATTTAATTCTGTGAGGCAAGTTGCCCTCATTTTGCTCAATATTCCGCTTGCGATTGCCGGGGGGGTTATTGCGCTCTATTTCTCTGGTTTGTATTTATCTGTTGCCAGTTCAGTAGGCTTTATTACGTTATTTGGGGTTGCAATTTTGAATGGTGTAGTGATGATCGAAAGCATCAATGCGAGGTGTACTAATCAGGGACAGCTGTTGGCTGTTTTAGATGGAGCAACATCAAGATTACGACCAGTGCTTATGACGGCAACAACATCTGCATTAGGTTTGATACCTATGATACTGTCGCAAGGTGTTGGGGCGGAGCTGCAAAAACCCATTGCGATTGTCGTTGTTGGCGGTTTGGTTAGCTCGACATTGTTAACCTTATTTGTGTTGCCAAGCTTTTATCCTGTTTTTACAACGAAAAGAGGGCGTGATAAATCTAATTTGAACTAACATGCAACCATATATTAGGCTCTTCCTAGGGCCTAAAATTTGGAGTGTATTAAAATGGTACGGCAATTTGAGAGTTTTAACGAGTTTTATCAATTCTACCTGACTGAGCACAGCGATAAAAATTGTCGACGAATGCACTTTATCGGCTCGGCTTTAGTGCTTGTCACACTGTGTGTGAGCATGATCTTGCAGCTATGGTCGCTGCTGATACTTCTTCCTTTTTTTGGTTATGGCTTTGCGTGGTTTGGGCACTTTTTTTTCGAAGGAAATAGGCCCGCCACTTTTACTCATCCATTTTATAGCTTGTTAGCAGATTGGGTGATGTTTAAAGATATCATCACCCGCAAAGTGACTATTTAGTGGATGTATTTGGCTCTGTCTTTACTGGTTGGTTAAGCAGATAAACAGCACATAGTGCAAAGGCTCCACCAAGAAACATTGTTAAACTGAGTGACTCATTAAAATACCAAATGGACATACCCATAGCTGTAACTGGCACGATAAAGATAAAAGAGCTGGAACGGCTTGGGCCAAGTTGTTGTGTTGCTAAAAAGAAAATGCTGGTGGCAATACTGACAACGATAATTGACAAGTAAAACATGTGATACCAATAGGTGGCAGAGTAGCTTGTAATGTTTTGTATCGGTGATAGCTCATAGGCAAATACATAACTTAATAGAGTTGCCCAAAAGTACATTAACGTGCTGAAGGTAAGAAAATCGCAAAATTTTGTACCCTGCTTACTGATAAGTGTTAAGAATGCCCAAGTCAATGATGCTAGTAAAAAGTACGCATTACCGGACGCCAATACTTGCGCGCTATCAAAGTGCCAAACTTCAATCATTAATAAGCCACCAACTAAGCCTATCACGCAGCCGAGCACTTGCTTGGTAGATAAAGCAATGCGCAGAATCATAGTGCTAAGAATAATCGTAAATATCGGATTGGTTGTTGTAACTAGCATACCACCTTTACCAGGCAATCCGTCGAGCAAGCCGAGGAAGAAAAACTGGTTATACATCGCCATTAGGGTACCTGCTGGCAATGACCAAAAGATGGCTTTGTTAGAGCAAAATAATCTCTGCAACTTAGCTTTTTTTACAAACAATAAAATAGGCAACATACTAATCGTGGCTAGTGCAATACGGTAAAACACAGTGACTTTTGCGGGAGCCATATCGGCAATAATTTTTCCCGATATCCAGCTCGAACCCCATATCAGCATGGCAGTGATCAGAGCAAATATGACGCTTGTGTCCTTGGATGAAGTGTCTAGTACTGTTGTGGACATTATTTTCCTCGCAAATCGAAAGATCAGGCTTAAATGTTCGCGGTTGATTTAAGGTTGATAGGATTGATGTGGCGCTAGAGTAACACTGCTTTACTAAAAAACTTACATTAATCGATGAAATTGTATACTTTATTTAATTAATGTGATTAAGAATAGCTCAGGTAGTATATATGTATTACACATGATTATTTAATAAGCACGGTAAGGGGGGATTTGTCGTTAAAGTATTTTAGAGCTATATGCTGGGTTGGTAAGTGCATTGTATAAAAGTTATTCTTATAAACAGAAAATGATATCTGTTCAAAACTGAGAAAACACCGGTTACACGCATACTGTAATGCCCCGTAATTGCATTTAATCCTAATATCCCTATAGTTGCACATAGATTATCCAGTTTGAGGGAAACGCTATGTCTGCTAAGGTAACCGTTACATTTATTAATAAAACAGATACACCAATGTTTGCGTTCTTATGCCAAGAAAACCAGATACTTGCATTGACCCTTACGCAGATTTTTCCGGGTTCTGCGTATAGATTGTCTGAAGAAGTTGATAGTTTCGATGATCTACGAGTTGGATTTGGAAACTCTTGGTCAGAAGCGGAACTTGAAATGCAATTAAATGTAAAAAGAGGCATAACCGATTTCAATGTTACCTTGGATAGCGAAGGGGCTATGGAAATAGTCACAAATGGCGATTTGAAATTAAAGCGTAAACATTACTTCTATGATGTGGCAATTGGCCATTAGTTAGGTTTGATACCAAAAGCCCTTTTAAACGATTGCTTAGTAGAGCGTAGATTAAGATAGCGATACTTATCTGCGTTCAAACGAATTGATTGAATGGTCCTAGTACATATATCTCTAATCCCCACTTTTAGTTTAATACTTATTATTAAATTGCACTTTTTATAAAAAAACTCTTGATCCAAATTTGGATCTCCCTATAATGCGCACCCACTGACACGGCGGGACGCAAACAAAAACGCAAACCAAAGTGAAGGTGAAAGTTAAACGGAAAGCTTAATTAAGAAAAATTAAATTTTCTAGTTGACTTTAAAAGTGAAGCGGTTAATATGGCGCTCCACTTCGCAGCAACGCTGCGGTAATTAACCAAGGGTTAGTTACACCGTTCTTTAAAAATATGAAGCAATCATCTGTGTGGGCACTCGTACAGATTGAGTTCTAACAGCTCTTGATTCAGGAGCAAAAGAATTAGAGTCTCAATTTTACTGAGTGACTATATAGTCAATTTATACAGAATTCATTGAGCACGAAACTTCGGTTTCAAAAAACTTTTAATTGAAGAGTTTGATCATGGCTCAGATTGAACGCTGGCGGCAGGCCTAACACATGCAAGTCGAGCGGAAACGAGAATAGCTTGCTATTCGGCGTCGAGCGGCGGACGGGTGAGTAATGCTTGGGAACGTGCCGTAAGGTGGGGGACAACCATTGGAAACGATGGCTAATACCGCATAATGTCTACGGACCAAAGGGGGCTTCGGCTCTCGCCTTA
>NZ_JASJUT010000029.1:0-1225 GCF_030135505.1 Pseudoalteromonas obscura | reverse complement strand
TGTCCCGTCCTAAATAGCGTTGACACTTTTCAAACTTATTTTGGAGAGTGTAATGCAATCAATAGTTAAGCGTACTCAACGCGATTATTCTTTAGCCTTTAAATTGGCCGTAGTAGATCAGGTTGAAAATGGCGAGATGACTTATAAACAAGCGCAAGAGCATTATGGCATTCAAGGTCGCTCAACCGTTTTAGTTTGGCTTCGAAAGCATGGTCGTCTAAATTGGTCTGAAGGTACACCTAAACGTGTTACACAGGGCAAAGTCATGGATAAACCAGAAACAGAACTTACACCAGAGCAACGCATTAAAGCGTTGGAAAAAGAGTTAGCAGATACCAAAATGAAGGCTGAGTTTTTCGAAGCGGTGGTCAATGTGCTTGAAACTGACTACGGAGTCAGTGTTGTAAAAAAGCGCAAAGGCAAGTCATCCAAAAAGAAGTAGTCTTGGGATTATCGATAACGAAAGCGTGTTGCTTCTTGGGTATATCAAGGCAAGCGTACTATCAGCAGTGTGCCCGATATACTCAAAAGATTGAGTTTGAGTCGAGTATTATTCAGTTCGTTCATGCAGAGAGAATTGTTCAACCACGAATAGGAACGCGTAAACTGCAGCATCTTATGAAGTCTTATTCACTTCATATTGGTCGGGATAGACTCTTTGCGCTACTACGAGCGCATAGATTGCTTGTTAAAACTAAGCGGGCTTATCATAAGACTACAAATAGCCATCATCGTTTTAGATGTCATCCGAACCTTATTAAAGGTGGGATAGTAGCAGAGCGACCAAACCAAGTTTGGGTTGCAGATATTACCTACCTTCCTACAGAGGCTGGGGAAAGCTACTTGAGCTTGGTGACAGATGCCCACTCAAGAAAGATAGTGGGTTACAACATCGACGACAATATGAAAACAGCATCAGTGAAAAGAGCATTTCAAAACGCGTTACTGCAAAACAGCCCGAGGGGCAAGCTCATTCACCACTCTGACAGAGGAGTGCAATATTGCTCAGCAGAGTATCAGCAGCTTCATCAGAAATACAATGTCTGTTGTTCAATGACAGATGGATATGATTGCTATCAAAATGCTCTAGCAGAACGAGTTAATGGTATCTTGAAAAATGAGTATCTATTGTACAAACCGAGAGACTTAAATGAAGCTAAGAGAATGGTTGAAGAGTCGATAGACATTTACAATAGACGGCGGCCACATCTATCATTGAGGTACA
>NZ_JASJUT010000027.1:0-1668 GCF_030135505.1 Pseudoalteromonas obscura | reverse complement strand
TAAATGACGGGACATTAACCTTATCGGTGACGGTGACTGACAGTGCGAGTAACGCAGCTACGGCGGTGACGGATACGGCCAGCTTAGATAAAACCAAGCCAACGGTGACGACCTTCAGTGCCTCAGATAGCAATTTAAAAGCGGGCGAAACGGCGACCATCAGCATTGTGCTGAGTGAAGCCAGTACCACCTTTAGTGAGTCGGATATCAGTGTGTCAGGGGGCACGTTGAGTAACTTTAGTGCCACGTCCAGCACCCAATATAGCGTGTTATTTACACCCACGGCGGACTCACAAAGCAATGCCACCTTGGACATTGCAGCCGATACATTCACCGATGCAGCGGGCAATAACAATACGGCCGCGACCCAGTTGCCAATCACGGTAGATACCAAGGCACCGAGCGGTCACGGTGTGGCATTCGACGATAGCTTGTATTCAAACACCGAAAAAACAGCGGCGTCCTTTACCTTCAGTAGCGCAGAAGTGGGCGCAACATACAGCTACACCATTTCGAGCAGCAATGGTGGCACAGCGGTGACCGGCAATGGTACCGTGACGTCAGCCAGTCAGCAGTTATCCAACTTGGATTTAAGCGCCCTGAATGACGGTACGCTGACTTTATCCGTGACCTTAACGGACACCGCGGGCAATGCAGCCACAGCAGTGACCGCCAGCAGTACGTTAGATACGACCGCGCCAAATGGTCATGGTGTGACCCTGAATGACACCAGCTATAACAGTACGGAAACGGGATCTGCCAGCTTTAGTTTCAGCAGTGCAGAGGTCGGTGCAACCTACAGTTATACCCTCAATAGCAGCAATGGTGGAACGGCGGTGACGGGCAATGGCAATATTACCAGTGCCAGCCAAACGGTGAATATCGCGGATATCAGTGGCTTAAATGACGGGACATTAACCTTATCGGTGACGGTGACTGACAGTGCGAGTAACGCAGCTACGGCGGTGACGGATACGGCCAGCTTAGATAAAACCAAGCCAACGGTGACGACCTTCAGTGCATCGGATAGCAATTTAAAAGCGGGCGAAACGGCGACCATCAGCATTGTGCTGAGTGAAGCCAGTACCACCTTTAGTGAGTCGGATATCAGTGTGTCAGGGGGCACGTTGAGTAACTTTAGTGCCACGTCCAGCACCCAATATAGCGTGTTATTTACACCCACGGCGGACTCACAAAGCAATGCCACCTTGGACATTGCAGCCGATACATTCACCGATACGGCGGGCAATAACAATACGGCCGCGACCCAGTTGCCAATCACGGTAGATACCAAGGCACCGAGCGGTCACGGTGTGGCATTCGACGATAGCTTGTATTCAAACACCGAAAAAACAGCGGCGTCCTTTACCTTCAGTAGCGCAGAAGTGGGCGCAACATACAGCTACACCATTTCGAGCAGCAATGGTGGCACAGCGGTGACCGGCAATGGCACCGTGACGTCAGCCAGTCAGCAGTTATCCAACTTGGATTTAAGCGCCTTGAATGACGGTACGCTGACTTTATCCGTGACTTTAACGGACACCGCAGGCAATGCAGCCACAGCAGTGACCGCCAGCAGTACGTTAGATACGACCGCGCCAAATGGTCATGGTGTGACCCTGAATGACACCAGCTATAACAGTACGGAAACGGGATCTGCCAGCTTTA
>NZ_JASJUT010000026.1:0-2157 GCF_030135505.1 Pseudoalteromonas obscura | reverse complement strand
TTTTGCTCCTGAATCAAGAGCTGTTAGAACTCAATCTGTACGAGTGCCCACACAGATGATTGCTTCATATTTTTAAAGAACAATGTAACTAACCCTTGGTTAGTTACCGCAGCGTTGCTGCGAAGTGGAGCGCCATATTAACCGCTTCACTTTTAAAGTCAACTAGAAAATTTAATTTTTTCTTAATTAAGCTTTCAGTTTGGCTTTGACCTTCACTTTGGTTTGCGTTTTTGTTTGCGCCCCGCCGTGTCAGTGGGTGCGAATTATAGGGAGATCCAAATTTGGATCAAGCACTTTTTATAAAAAACTTAGAAAAAGTGACGCTTCGGTTAAAAATCAAACTAAACACCTCGTTTTAGGGTGTTTTTCATACAGAGCAATGGCATTGGATCGCTCGAAGCAATATAAATAGATCTTTCGGATCCGAAAATACCATCATGGCCAT
The DNA here is from genome assembly GCF_030135505.1 of Pseudoalteromonas obscura. Lineage (NCBI taxonomy): Bacteria > Pseudomonadati > Pseudomonadota > Gammaproteobacteria > Alteromonadales > Pseudoalteromonadaceae > Pseudoalteromonas > Pseudoalteromonas obscura. The sequence continues at coordinate 1,712 of NZ_JASJUT010000026.1, read as the reverse complement.
CTAATTTATTTTAAGCATGGTCGTCAGAATTTATTGGAGACTCAACGCCTCTCCCTGAATACAGGGATAAGGGATAAGCACAACTTAACCAACCAACGAAACGCAAAGGGTCATCGGCAACAAGTTCAAAAGGAAAAAGCCCCTCATTTAAAATAAAATCGTGAGTTTTGGTCGCCACACAAGAATATGTGTTAGCAAAGATCTAACATCGGATAAAACATGGATCCTGAATTTGTCTCCAATGCTGATCATTTAAGCTCATTTAATACCTCTTGAACGATCTTCCGAATATGACATGTTTAGACGTTCATTGACGGAACGTCTATGTTGAATGATTTATTTACGCCATTTAACAACAAATGTTCTGCCGAGTGATTAAAGGCGAAAAATAACCCCTGAAGATGTTATCCGACTCATTCTGTTGATGTGAAGTGAATCTATTCAAGAGATTGGTCCATGATTAGCCTATAATCCAATTTAGATTAGCCACGAGTTACAGGCAGGAGTTACATGTTTATAGTATTGATGGGGTAACTGAAGATACACCAATGAGTCGTGTATATTTTGGCTCTGCGCACAGTAAAGGAGAGCGATCTTTTTTGTTCCCACTTTTCGCCTCGCTTACCTAATGAATACCAGCTCTCAAATTATACTTAATGCGGGATTATGGGAATTTAAAAAGCGTGAAATTACAATTGCCTCGCAGCTGGTAGATAATTTACCCGGAATGAGCGCCATCCAAATAGACAAACTCTGCCATATAGAGGCACTGAATTCAGATAGGTTCCACGTGCTCCTTTACAACATGAAATTAAATGACATGAGTCCAAGATGACGTATGGAGTACCGATGAGGACAGCTCACATACTCTTAAGCGTTCTAGTACATTGCCTAAAGGTTGGCAATTTAGGCTTATTAAATACCTGATAAATGGTTTCGAACCAAAGCTATTGGCGGCTTCTCTACCTCGTGAGCAATATTCGAGAAAAGGTATCACAGCACTTTACCATGAGCGGTGGCCAATTGAGTTGGGCTATAGAGATATCAAGAAATCGATGCCAAAAAACACTGTGACCCTTCGAAGTATAAAGTCAGAGTTAGTAATTCAAGAGCTTTACGGCATATTGATAGCATACAACCTCATAAGGTATGAAGCGGCATTGTAGGCAAAGTAACTGAAAGTAAGAGGAGCCAAGCACTTAATAACCTTTAAACGAACAGCATTGGAACTTGCTTCTGGGTCTAAAGTACAAAAGGCTACCGACTGCGTTCGCAGTGAACTGGCTCTTTTTATGCTAGGTAAATATCGTGCGAAAGGTTTATGACACAGCGCGAAACGCTGGCATTCTTTTCGCACAAGGTGAAGTGAGCTAGTTTAGCTGTTGCAGAGGGACTTAAATGCAAAAAAACCGCTGCATTGCTTCAACGAGTTTGACCTACATGGATGTACTAATGTCGATTAGATTCATAGATGAATGTTATTTATCGACCTATAAGTGCTCAGGCGCGCCTAGTCGGGGCCACCTGGCTGGCGATGTCCTACTTTTATCGTGCAAAAGGCTAGCGACAGCGAACGAAGTGAGTACGGTTCTTTTGCGCAAGGTGAAATGAGCCGTTTTAACCACTGCTGAGGGACTTAAACGAAAAAAGCCCGACTCTTTCGAATCGGGCTTTCTTTTATTTGGCGCTTGGCGATGTCCTACTTTCACATG
>NZ_JASJUT010000025.1:0-3701 GCF_030135505.1 Pseudoalteromonas obscura | reverse complement strand
TGTGGGGTTTCCCATGTGAAAGTAGGACATCGCCAGGGCCCAATTAAAGAAACCCGTTGCAGAAATGCAGCGGGTTTTTTGCGTTTATAACACAACATTTTGGAACCACCTGACTGGAGGGCCAGCCCCGTGGAAGGCCATCCCGCCTATGCGGAACTCAGTAGTGAAACGAAATAGCCGAAGGGTCGGCCCCGACCGATGATAGTGTGTGGGGCGGCCAGCGGTGGCTTTCCCATGTGAAAGTAGGACATTGCCAAGCGCCAAATATAAGAAAGCCCGATTCGAAAGAGTCGGGCTTTTTTCGTTTAAGTCCCTCAGCAGTGGTTAAAACGGCTCATTTCACCTTGCGTAAAAAGAGCGCTCTCACTTCGTTCGCTGTCGCTAACCTTTTACACGATAAGCGCAAGGTGAAGGAAGGAACCTTCACCATCGGCAAGGTGTACTCTTTCCTTTCTACTTCAGTCAAAATTATTCAATACCGCTAATCCTTTGCACCATAGACCCTGAAGCAAGTTCAGGGTGACGAGAAGGGGTAGCGGCCTTAGCAACTGTTAAATTAGTTCATTTCACCTTGCGCAAATTGAACGTACTCGCTTCGCTCACTGTCGTTACATTTTGCACGATATTCACCTTGCGCAAAAGAAGCGTACTCACTTCACCTTGCGCGAAAAGAATGTCAGCGCTTCGCGCTGTGTCATAAACCTTTCGCACGATATTCACCTTGCGCAAAAGAGCTGTACTCACTGCGTTCGCTGTCGCTAACCTTTTGCATTCTAGACCCTGAAACGAGTTCAGGGTGACGGCTAGGTTGAGTGCCGTGTCACATTGGGTAAAGCGGCTCGTTTGACCTTGCGCGAAAAGAATGTCAGCGCTTCGCGCTGTGTAATTATCCTTTCGCACGATATTCACCTTGCGCAAAAGAACCGTATTCACTTCGTTCATTGTCGCTAACCTTTTACACCTTACTTGCGCAAATTGAACGTACTCGCTTCGCTCACTGTCGTTACATTTTGCACGATGTCATCCTGAGCTCGTTTCAGGATCCATGTTTTTAATGTTATAGGTGGCTGTCTTAGCAGTTGTCAAAACAGCTCACTCCCCCTTGCGTAAAAATGATGTCAGTACTTTGTCATTAGGCTTTTGCACCTTGCTGCGCACTAGAGATGTATTTACAGTGTTTAATGCAATATTTTGATGTGTGAGGAGTTCACCAGTTTGTATTAGGGGAAATAGGAGAAAAAATTTGTAAAAACTAGAATAAGCCGTCCAATTGGGAAGTGAAGGAAAGTGAAATAAAATCACTCTGATTTTATTTGAAAACTATCTAACCTTGGACTGTTAACGGATTAGCACATTATTGCTATTACCTTTTAAATGTAGAGACATCGTTGGGTGTTTGCTTTATATTTCAATAACCAGTTGAAAATAATACTTAAAATTGGTTTTTCATATGCGCTTGTATAAGGATTGACTATTGCAATCACTCAACTTGAATTAAGTTTGTTTAAGAATTGATATTAATGAATAAAACTTGCTGTTGTAAATTTTAGCTTACAAAAAGAGGTGTTTTTGGTTAAATTTAAGTTAAATAAATTGTTTATTAATTCTACATTTGCGCTACATTTTGATTGGAAATTAACCAAATGACATAATAAAGGAACAAGTATGCGTAAATTAAACACACTAGCATTTGCGGTCTTGGCGGGTCTTTCGGGCAGCTGCTTAGCACAAGCAGAACTAATGTCTGTAGACCAAAACAGTGCAATTGAAGATCAGTATATTGTGGTCTTTAAAACGCCGGCCGTTATGAATGCTGCGAGCAGTGCTGCCATTTCTAACTATGCAGCGAGTCAAGCTCAAGCTTTGAGCACTCAGCATAATGTGCAGGTTACTCAGCATTTTGATGGTGTTTTAAATGGTGTTGTAGTTACAGCTTCAAAACAGAAAGTACAAGAACTACTAAACAATCCGAGTATTGACTACATTGAGCAAGACCAAATTGTAACAGTTACTCCAATGGTTGATGCAAGCGCAGATCAAGGCAATGCAATCTGGGGCTTAGATAGAGTTGACCAAAGAGACTTGCCTTTAAACAGCAACTATCACTATGACTTTGATGGTAGCGGTGTAACGGCATATGTAATCGATACGGGTGTTCGAATCACACACGCAGAGTTTGGCGGCCGTGCAAGCCATGGTTACGACTTTGTTGATAACGATGCAGACTCAAGTGACTGTAATGGTCACGGTACTCACGTTGCTGGGACGATTGGCGGTGGCGCATATGGTGTAGCTAAAAACGTCAACGTAGTAGGTGTGCGTGTTTTAGGATGTAATGGCTCTGGTTCCTACTCTGGGGTAATCTCAGGTATTAACTGGGTTAAGAACAATGCAAGTGGCCCATCTGTCGCAAATATGAGTTTAGGTGGTGGTGTATCTCAGGCGGTTGATGATGCTGTAAATGCAGCTGTGGCGTCAGGTGTGACCTTCGTTGTTGCCGCTGGTAACGATAACAGCAGTGCATGTAACTACTCACCAGCACGTGCTGCTGACGCCGTAACTGTCGGTTCTACAACTAGCTCTGATGCTCGTTCAAGCTTCTCAAACTATGGTAATTGTTTAGATATCTATGCGCCAGGTTCTAGCATTAAGTCAGCTTGGTATAATTCAGACTCAGCAACAAACACAATCAGCGGTACATCAATGGCAGCACCTCATGTAGCTGGTGTTGTTGCTCTATACCTAGATGAGAACCCATCGTTGACACCTAGCCAGATTGACACCTTACTCAGCTCTCGTAGCTCTAAGAATAAGGTCAGTGATGCGAAGACTGGTTCACCAAATGAGTTGCTATTCTCGCTAGCAGATTCAACGCCACCACCACCTCCTCCTCCGTTACCAGAGCTTGATGATGGTGTCGCAGTAAATGCGAGTGGAGCTAAAGGTGAAGAATCAAATTATTTGTTCAAAGTACCTGCGGGCAAAACCACGTTAACAGTGAAACTCTCTGGTGGTACAGGTGATGCGGATCTTTATGTCCAACAAGGTCAACAGCCTACTCAAAGCAGTTACTCTTGTCGTCCTTACAAAAGTGGTAACGAAGAAGTTTGTACCTTTAATAACCCTGTGGCAGGCGACTGGTATATCATGTTACACGGCTATAGCGCATACTCAGGTGCAAGCTTAGTAGCAAGCACTGCTGGAGATGGTGGCGGCTGTGGTAGCAATTGTTTAAGCAATGGTGTACCTGTGACTAACTTATCAGGTGCTTCTGGTAGCGAGGTCACATACACGATTGACGTACCAGCCAATGCGACTGTTAATGTGCAAATATCTGGTGGTTCAGGTGATGCGGACCTATATGTGAGAAAAGGTGCAGCACCAACAACAAGCACATATGATTGCAGACCATACCGAAATGGTAATGCTGAAACTTGTAGCTTAACGAATACTGGAGGAGACGCGACGTACCACATCATGTTACGTGGATACAATGCTTACTCAGGTGTTACTTTGACAGGCAGTTTCTAATAATGAAATAAAAAGGGAGCCATTGGCTCCCTTTTCATTTAATAGTGTTCCGTCCTAAATAAGGTTGACACTTTTCCAACTTAAATTTGGAGAATGTCATGACATCAATATCTAAGAGAACTCAAAAAGATTATTCGCTTGCCTTTAAATTATCCGTTGTTGATAAGGTA
>NZ_JASJUT010000024.1:0-4197 GCF_030135505.1 Pseudoalteromonas obscura | reverse complement strand
AGCAGTCTGTTGAAACCTATAATCAGAAAAGGCCACACACAGCCTTAAAGTACAAAACGCCCGATGAAATTCATCGAGCGTTTTGACATAAAAAGTGTCAACCCATACTAGGATGGGTCAATGGATTAATTTAGTTTAAAGCCTCTGACCTGCTCATCTAAAGAACGAGCTAACTCCAACAACTCTTCGCTGACACGTTTACTACCATGGGCGTCTTCTAACGATTGCTCTGCGTTGTCTCGGATAGCGACAACACTTTGATTGATCTCTTCTGCCGCCTGATTTTGTTGCTCAGTAGCGTCGGCAATTTGGACATTTAGCGCATTGATCTCATGCATTTGAGATGAAATATCTTTAAGTGCCTGTGCGACCTGTTGCACTTGCGCTGCTCTATCATCTGCTTCAGCGCAAGAGGCGTTCATGGCACTAACGGTTTGCTCTGCTTCTTGCTGAAGCTTGTCTATGGTACGACGGATTTCGTCGGTAGAATCGTGAGTGCGGGTAGCAAGGGTTCTGACTTCATCTGCAACTACCGCAAATCCTCTACCTGCTTCTCCCGCGCGTGCCGCTTCTATCGCGGCATTGAGAGCTAGTAAATTGGTTTGCTCGGCGATACTGCTGATCACTTCAAGTACTTTTCCGACTGCCAGCGTTTGTGTTTGTAATTGACTGACTTGATTTGCCGCATCGCGAATATCACCAGCTAACTGATTTATACTTTGCTCGGTGGTATGCGCAATCGACATACTTTGTTCAGCAAGGTGATTGCTACTGTCGGATTTTTCAGATGCAAAGTGAGTGGTATTTTTTACTTCACTGGAAGAGCTTTCCAGCTCGTTAATTGCTGCTGCTACTGAATCGGTTCCCTGCTTTTGCGATTGAATTGCTTCTTCTGTGGTCTCAGCCGCTGTGTAAATATGCTCTGCCGAGTGTATTAATATTTTTGATGAACGGGATACCTCGGCAATGTTCTCTTTAAATGCGGACATCATTTTATTGAAATTAGTTGCTAAGCGGCCCAATTCGTCATCTATTTCATCATGAATTCGCAAACTTAAATCTTGGTTGGTTGTGGCTAGGCGCATTGTTTTGCCGAGTTTCTTTAATCTGACGATAAAGAGCTTACGAAATAGTGTACCGAGAATAAAAAAAGCGGTGGCAAATATGGCGGTAAGTATAGTTGTGCTAAATATCGTGTTTTCGTCCACAGTTGTGTCTATATCTCCAAGGGAATAGCTAATTTTCACTGCGCCCAATACATCTCCCTCTTTTGCCTGATGACAGCCAAGACAATTGGTCCCTTTATAATCGGCACTTGCAACCATAGGCTTCAGATAGGTCATAACGCGCTTGTCACCACGTTGCTCAATCACTAACAGTTCTTCTCCTTTAAGAGCGGCATGTTCTGCATCTGTTTGAGGTGATTCGTTTGCGTTGCCCTGACCGTAAAGTTTATTTACCAGCTCGCCACGTACGATATGCGCATCTTCTATATTTTCATGATTACGCAATTTAGCGCCAAGAATATGCCTGTTAGACATAGTACCTGTGAGCATCATGGTGTTGATAGAATCGAAATAATTATCGGCTAATAATCGAATATTGGTTTCTACAGTTTGCTCGGCTAGGTTCTTTTGTTGACTGCTATTACTAATAATACTGGCAACCAAGACCAGTACACCGGTAATGGCGAGGAGAGCATATATTTTATGTTGAATAGACTTCACACGCATCGCACCTACTATGAAATAAGCGTTCATTATGCGTGTGAATAATTAAGCAAGGTTTGACTCAGCGCAAAAGTCGCTGAGCTAATGCAAATTTATAAATAGCAACTTTAGTCTTGGTTAATCATATGTGTCGCCAATTGGGCAAGGGATTTACGCAACCCTTCTCGTAGCAGAGGATTGTCAATTTCCGTATCTAGTGCTTTATCCATACAGTACATCCATTGATCACGTAACTCTTTGTCAATCGTAAAGGGCATATGTCGCATTCTCAAACGGGGGTGTCCATATTTCTCGACAAACAGATCTGGGCCACCTAGCCAACCGGACAAGAACTCGAAAAAAACTTGGCGGATCCTATCAAGTGGCAATGGGTGCATGTCGTAAAGCGGTTTTGCATAAGGGTCACTTTCCATGATGTCATAAAAGCGATTTGCCAATGCCAATGCGCCACTTTCACCACCAATTAGCTCGTAAGGTGTTCGTTCTGGGGTCGGCGCTTGATGATTTTGAGATGTCTTAGGATCTTCACTTGCATCTTTATTAAAGATACGTTTAATTAACTGCTTCATTCACTATCACTATTGTTAGGCTAAAAATGGACAAATATGCGGTTTTTGGTAACCCGATAAAGCATTCTAAATCGCCTGAGATTCATTCGCAATTTGCTTCTGGTCTCAACGAGCAGATCGAATACACTGCTATTTTGGCGCCAGTAGATGGATTTACGCTTAGTCTCAAAGACTTTTTTGCATCAGGAGGGAAAGGGGCTAATGTCACTTTACCCTTTAAAGAAGAGGCTTATGCATACGCAGATACCCTTACTGACAGAGCAAAGTTAGCTGGTGCCGTAAATACTTTAAAATTACAAAGCGATGGTTCTATACTTGGTGACAATACCGACGGGGCAGGGCTAGTCGCTGATTTGCAAAGGCATCAAGTGCGGCTACAAGATAGCGTAGTATTATTGTTAGGTGCTGGTGGTGCTGCTAGGGGTTGTATTTACCCATTACTGCAAGCAGGTGTAAAACGTATTGTTGTGGCGAATCGAACGGTTGCAAAAGCACAGCAACTGGCTGCGCTGTTTGCACCTTATGGAGAAGTGCATGCAGTGTCACTCAAAGAGATCCCTAGCTTAGCGTTTGATGGTGTTTTAAACTCAACATCATCAAGCGTTACCGGTGATATACCTAATATAGAGGGAGAATTGGTAGCAGGTGTGAGCTGGAGCTACGATATGTTTTATTCTGACCAGCAAACCAGCTTTTTAAATTGGGTGGCAGACCATAATTCGCAATGTCAGCTTATTGATGGTATCGGTATGTTGATAGGCCAAGCGGCAGAAGCTTATTCCGTATGGAGAGGAAAACTTCCAAATGTTGAACCGGTACTAGCGAAGGTCAAATAATATGAACCAAGCGATATTATTTAATGATGATATTCACTTTGATGCGTCACGCCGGAGATTAGTCTTCACGGCAATGGTATCAGGGATGATTGTGCCTTGCGTAGTTGAAGTCCCTGAATCTGAAGTCGAGCCAATAATGCACTTTAGAAACCATCAATTTGATTATGAAATGCAGGCCGAAGAGCTCATCGAAGATGAGCATTATTCGTCGTCAGGAGAAGTAGAGTTAACTTTCCTGTAGATATTCATCTTTTAGCTCGACGTAGTTTTGAGCTGATACCCTTAAAAAAGCGAGCTCTTGTTCTGTGAGTTTTCGGGCTTGCTTTACTGGACTTCCGACATACAAATAACCTGATTCAAGGGTTTTATTTGGCGGTACTAATGCGCCTCCACCGATAATAACATCATCTTCAACGGTCACATTGTCCATGACGATGGCTCCCATACCTACTAAAATGCGGTTACCTAATTGGCAGCCATGCAGCATGACTTTGTGACCTACAGTGACATCATTGCCTATAATAAGTGGATAGCCGTCTGGATTAGACTGACTTTTTCGCGTCAAATGTAAAACACTTCCATCTTGCACATTGGTGCGCTCACCAATTTTGATGTAATTGACGTCACCACGGGCAGCAACCAGTGGCCAAACACTACTATCTTTACCAATACTGATGTCACCGACGAGTACTGCGCTTTCGTCTACATATACCCCATTAGATAATTTAGGGGCGATACCTTTGTATGTTCTTAACATGTTATAAGACTCTCGAAACAATATGGACCTAGTGTAGAGTTTAATTATCGAAATCTCTATAGTGTGAGTAAAACCTATCAAAGTACACTAAATGTACTATTTTAATGTGTTTAGGTTGATAATTACTCGAACAGCCCATTTTAATAACTTTTCTTAAAAAAGTACTTGCACAATTTCTTAAGCCCCCTATAATGCGCACCCACTGACACGGCGGGACGCAAACAAAAACGCAAACCAAAGTGAAGGTGAAAGTTAAACGGAAAGCTTAATTAAGAAAAATTAAATTTTCTAGTTGACTTTAAAAG
>NZ_JASJUT010000023.1:0-30351 GCF_030135505.1 Pseudoalteromonas obscura | reverse complement strand
AATAAAAGAAAGCCCGATTCGAAAGAGTCGGGCTTTTTTCGTTTAAGTCCCTCAGCAGTGGTTAAAACGGCTCATTTCACCTTGCGCAAAAAGAGCGCTCTCACTTCGTTCGCTGTCGCTAGCCTTTTGCACGATAAGCGCAAGGTGAAGGGAGCAAACTTCACAGTGTTAATTCTTTACGCCTTTTAAATACACTCCCGTAGCAACAGCTAAACTAGCTTATTTCACCTTGCGCAAAAGAAGCGTACTCACTTCGTTCGCTGTCGCTAGCCTTTTGCACTCTAGGCCCTGAATCAAGTTCAGGGTGACGAAAAGGGGTAGCGGCCTTAGCAACTGTTAAATTAGCTCATTTCACCTTGCGCAAATTGAACGCACTCGCTTCGCTCGCTGTGATTAGTGCTTTGCTCGATGTTGAAAAGGGTTGAAAAGAAGGTTTCAGAAATAGAGCGATTTCTCCAAGGTTGTAGTTACTTTATTAAGAAATGTTTTTAATTCCTTTTTGTTGTATTGGTATTAATGAAATTACAATTTTGAAAAATAATATCGTTTATTATGTTGAAAGTAATAATAAATACTGCTAGGTTTGTTGTAGTCAATAAGGAGATAAATATGTTATTAAAATTAAAAAAGAAAAACATCAAAGTAATTAGCTATGATAAAGCCAACGTTCCTGCTGAGATGACACCACAAGTTGCCGGCGGCCTATTTAAAACGTGGGAGTGTACGGGTACAAGAACTTGTCCAGGAACATATACTACAACGGCTTGCTAACATGATAAATAGAGCTACTTGAAGTAGCTCTATGTTCTATTCATAACCACAATTTCTAATTCTTGCATCACAGCTCTAATTTTAAGCAATATTATAATCTTCTAACTATCAGATTCGAGCTAAACATTACGATTTTTAAAGTTATTAATTATTAAAAGTTGCAGTGAAGTAGGTACTACTCTATTTAATCCATGCCATGGATTACATATTTAAAAGCATTATCATTATTAACGAAGATCCACTAATAAAAGAGCAAGTGAACCAGTCGCATTGTCTTTTAATTAAATTGGGCTCTGTTGGCCTTAGATGAAGAGTGGCTGGAAAAGCACAATATGAAGTACTGTTTTATCTCCTTTGCATGCCTCTTTTGATTTATTTAATGTGCATAATCTTACCGTTGTTTCTACTCATTTAGCGCTAATCATTTTGCTGTTTTCATAATTTGCCTAAGTATTCAACGATTAGCATTGCGATTTAATTTTAACTGTATATACTCACAGTAAATGCACTGTATGGAAAACCAGTTATATGCGACCATTAACCAAACGACAAGAACAAGTTTTTGAACTCATCAAAGTTTTTATCAAAGACACAGGTATGCCGCCAACGCGAGCTGAAATAGCGGAGTCTCTCGGTTTTCGCAGTGCAAATGCGGCAGAAGAGCATTTGAAAGCGCTTGCCAAAAAAGGCGTTATAGAAATGGTACCAGGTGCCAGTAGAGGGATTCGTTTAGCTGAACCTGATGAACCCGAGCAACTCGGATTACCTCTGGTTGGGCGTGTAGCCGCAGGCGAACCTATCTTAGCGCAGGAACATATCGAAAATCACTGCAAAGTAGACCCGGGGATGTTTCAGCCTTCAGCCGATTACTTGCTTCGCGTTAACGGTATGAGCATGAAGAATATTGGTATTATGGACGGAGATTTGTTAGCGGTTCATCGCACTCAAGTCGCAAACAACGGTCAGGTGGTAGTTGCCCGTGTTGAAGAGGATGTGACTGTAAAGCGGTTTGAAAAAGTAGGAAAAAAAGTATTCTTACACGCTGAAAACGAGGACTTTTCACCGATTGAAGTCGATCTTGAGCAGGAAGTGTTTAATATCGAAGGGTTAGCAGTAGGAGTTATTCGGGGCAACCTGTAATTAGCTTACTATTTGATAGCTTGCTGTCGTTGTTTCTTCAAAGCTGGAGGCATGCTCTCCAGCTTGATTCTATCTATTTTTCTCATCTTAATTTATTGCTTATCTTTTTCGTTTTAACTTCATATCATATACTTAATTACAATTTCATAACTTAGTTCCCAAAATAGTTCGTATAAGCGAGTGATTGAAGATAATTTTGCACTTATTTAGTTATTCGCAGTCTGAGCTATTCGTCTTAGTTTATGGGGATAAAACTATAATTGTATTTGTAAATTACATTTGATTTCAAATGAGATCAAAGTATCTATTTTGATTGTGCTACAACCACAGGAAATGAATTGATTATGGAGCGGCTTATGATTTGGTTTCGTACTGTACTAATTATCACATTTGTATGTATTGTTTCTGCATGCACATCTACCCCACAAAATACGCGTTCAGGCTTTTTACCGAGTTATGATTCTTTAACCCCTTCTGAAGAATATGAGGATACTGAGCTTTATGTGGACAGCACGTTCGATCAATCGGTGCTCAGTCAGGTTGAAGTACTGTATATTCCTCAGTTTGAGGTATGGATCAATGTTCAAGAGTCGAAGTTTTTGAATATAAATCCGCTACATGTTGCTAAGTTAAGCCACTACATGCAATCAAAAATGGTAGAAAAGCTGACCCCTTATTTTCAGGTAGTGACGGAAAAGCCGCTTAACTTGAATGAGCAAATATTGATGATAGAAGGTGCATTTACAGATGTTCAGTTTGAACCGATTGCATTACAAGTAAGAGATTTTGTTCCAATTCGCTTAGTCTATAATGCAGGGAAGACGGCTTACCTTGCTGCAACTGAGCAAACTGAAGCGCTGACACATGTATCTTTGGAGTCCGCTTTTTATCTTGGCAATAACCCTCAACCCGTTGTGATGATGACCGCGCATAAAGAGCTAGATACTGTTTTAAAGGCAGATGGAACAGAGAATGTGGCAGCGGTTAAAGAAGTGCTGGATGTGTGGATAAATAACTTTGTTACGGCGATGACAAAACATCGCGATGTTAAATAGAATTAAAGGAGCTTTCATGAAGATAATAAAAAGCAAGCAGCTATGTGTAATGGCGTCAATTTGCCTTGCATTAATCGGTTGTTCAGATCAGCAGCCACAGCAGCAATCTGAACAACTTCGTCCTGTGAGGACCTTGTTGCTTTCTTCTCAGGTAGACGGTCCTTTAGTCGAGTTTCCAGCTGTTGTAGATGCAGCATCATCCGCAGATCTATCTTTTAAAGTATCAGGTGAAGTCACTGATTTATTGGTAAAACAAGGTGAAGAAATTCAATTAGGCGATGTTATAGCAAAGCTGGATACAACAGATTATCAGTTATCACTAGATGATGCCCAAGCTAACTATAACAAAGCACAGGCTGATTTCAGCCGAGCGAAACAGTTGATCAAGTCCGGTACAATTTCACAATCGGACTACGATCAGCTGCAATCTCACTTTACAAGTGCAAAAAGCAAACTAGCCAACGCAAAAAATAACTTGTCTTATACGAGTTTGAAAGCGTCTTTTTCTGGGGTGGTTGCCAGAACTTATATAGAGCGTTTTGAAGAAGTGCAGGCTAAGCAGGTAGTTGCAACGCTACAGGATATAAAACATGTCACACTTAAGGTGAACGTGCCAGAAAGCCTGATGATAAAAGTATCTAAAGATGCACCCAAACATATCATAGCCGAATTTTCTGGAATACCAGATAAGACTTTTCCGTTGGACTTTGTTGAAGTAAGTACGCAAGCAGATGAAGTCACCAAAGCGTATGAAGTTACCTTGAGTATGACTCGCCCTGAAAACTATAACATCTTACCGGGAATGACCGCCAAAGTTTTAGCAAAAGGTGCTGATGTCAATAAAAGTGGATTATACCTGCCAATCAATACTGTACTAAAAGACGCATCAGGAAATTATGTCTGGACAGTTGAGCCTGCGGGCGCTGGCAAAGGTGAAATTAAGAAAAAATCTATCGTGATTGGTGAAGTTTCAACATTAGGGTTTCCAGTGATCAGTGGTGTGGTTGAAGGGGAGTATATTGTTACTGCGGGCATGAGCAAGGTAAGTGAAGGTCAACTTGTAAAGTTTAACAAGGAGGCACAGTGAATATAACCAGACTTGCTTTAGAAAACAATCGCACAACATGGGTGTTGGTTGCGGCGTTACTGTTTTTTGGTATTGCGTCATTTAATAAAATGCCAAAGGACTATGATCCGGGTTTTATTATTAGGACAGCGCAAGTTATTACTTACTTTCCTGGTGCGAGTCCACAACGAGTTGAGGAGTTGGTAACGGATCAAATCGAAAAGGTTGTTCAGCAAATTCCGGAACTCGATTTTGTTAGTAGTACCTCGAAAACAGGTGTTTCCATTGTCAGTGTCAATATTAAAGAAAGTTACAAGAATATGCGGCCAATTTGGGACAACCTGCGGCGTAAAATTCAAAGTATTGAACAAGACCTTCCTAGTGACGCACAAACGCCTATCGTCAATGACGAGTTTGGAGATGTATTTGGCATTGTGATCGGTCTGACAGCTGAAGGGTATAGTTATCGTGAAATGGAGGATGTGGCTGAGCAGGTAAGAGACACATTACTTCGCTTACCTGAAGCTGCAAAGGTAGAGATTTATGGAAACCAAGAGCAGCGGGTCTTTATCGAATTTGAAAATGCGAGATTAGGCGCCTTAGGGATTTCACCGAGTCAACTTAAAGAGCAATTGGCGGCACGTAATATCGTTAACCCCGGTGGCTCTATTTATATCAATGATGAAACATTGGCATTGGAGCCAAGTGGCAACTTTGAATCAGTAGAAGACATTGCCAATACAATCATCAATGTACCTGGTAGCGAGCAGGTTTTGCTGCTTTCAGACATTGCTGTCGTATATCGTGACTATGTAGACCCAGCAAAATCGAAAGTACGCGTTGGCCAAGAAGATGGCTTAACCTTGGCGATTTCAATGCGCCATGGTGGCAACAATATTGCGCTGGGAGAGCAAGTACTTGAGACCCTAAACTATTTGGAAAGTGTCTACCCTATAGGTGTTGAATTTAAGCTGTTGTCGTTTTTGCCAAAAGAAGTTGAGCAGAAGGTCAGTGACTTTGTTTCTAACTTACTACAAGCGGTTCTTGTCGTCACCTTAGTGATGTTGTTCACACTAGGACTACGTACCGGTTTAATAGTGGCAAGTCTCATTCCAATGAGTATGGTATTTGGCATTTTAGTGATGTCGTTTTTCCATATCAGTATTGACCAAATTTCTCTAGCGGCTTTGATTATTGCACTTGGTATGTTGGTTGATAATGGCATTGTAATGTCTGAAAATATTATGGTCCAAATGGAGCGAGGTAAGGCTGCGATTGATGCGGCGGTTGATTCGGCGGATGAATTAAAAGTCCCCTTATTGGTGTCATCGCTGACCACGGGGGCCGCATTTTTACCAATTTTCTTGGCTGAGTCTTCAACTGGTGAATATACTGCATCTCTGTTTAAGGTAGTAACGATCACACTGTTGTGTTCTTGGCTACTGGCTATGACTATGATCCCAATGTTATGTGTGTACTTTACACGCGTTAAATCTCAATCAGCTGACTATAATTCAGGGATCTATTTAAGCTATAAAAATCTGTTAACGACCATGATCCGCCATCGCTGGGTCACTCTATTAGCCAGTATCGCCGCGTTTTTTATTGCACTTCAAGGAATGCAGTTTATTCCTAAGCTATTTTTCCCACCATCTGATCGTGACTATTTTAAAGTCGAGTTAGAGCTACCGATTGGCACGCGACTGCAAACAACGGAAGCCTTAGTAAAAGACATGGAAAGCTATATACAGCAAGAACTGCTTGTATCAAGTGAGCGCCCAGAGGGCGTTACGCAGTGGGTGAGCTACGTCGGCAGTGGTGGGCCGAGATTTTTGCTAACGCACAACCCTGAGCCTACCAGTGCTAACTATGCACTGATGATAGTCAGTACGACGTCATATAAGCTGATTGATTCATTAATGGTTGATATTGAGCAGTACGCATTAAGCCGTCATCCTGATTTGTTAATAAAGCAGCGTAAAATAGAAAATGGAGCGCCGATTGCTAACCCGGTAGAAGTTAGGCTCTCAGGAGATGACAAAGACAAGCTGATGGCCATTGTTGATCAATTAAAAGCGAAAATGGCTGCAACTCCTGGACTGAAGGCGGTAAGTGACGACTGGGGTTTGCCGAGTAAAAAAGTACAGATAAAAATAAACCAAACTCGCGCACGACGTGTTGGAGTGTCGAGTAAAGATATCGCAAGTTCATTGCAGACAGGCTTTAGTGGCCTGGAATTAACACAATATCGTGAAGGTAACGAATTGATTCCTGTGACGCTTCGCTCTGTCGCAGCGGATAGAGATGATATTGGTAAGCTAGAAGCCATGATGGTTTACTCTCAAGCGACAGGCGCTTCAGTGCCACTAAAGCAGGTTGCTGACATTGAGGTAGTTTGGGAAAGTGCACAGATTTTGCGTCGTGACAGGTTAAAAACCGTCGCGGTTGGTGCACAACTAGATGGTATTACAGCGAATGAAGGATTTGCGGCCCTCGTCCCTTGGCTAGAGGAGCAAAAGCAAAATTGGCCATTTGGCTATTCATATGAATTAGGTGGTGAAGCAGAATCATCAGGAAAAGCGAACCAATCAATAGCGGACAAGATGCCAATTGCAGTCTTTATAATTGTCATCTTACTGATAGGTCAATTTAACTCTATTCGCAAGTCAATTATTGTATTAACTACTATCCCACTGGGATTTATTGGCGTGATCTTGGGTCTACTAGTAGGACAGTCATTTTTTGGTTTTATGACCTTACTTGGCATTATTTCGCTTGCGGGTATTGTGATAAACAATGCGATTGTATTGTTGGAGCGGATCAAAATAGAGTTGGAAAACACCCCGGAAAATCCTGTTGAAGGTATTATTTCAGCGGCACAGCAACGTATGCGTCCAATTCTGTTGACGACGGCAACAACAGTATTTGGATTAATTCCACTATATTTAGGCGGTGGTGAAATGTGGGAGCCTATGGCGCTTGGTATTATGGGTGGGCTATTGTTTTCCACGTTACTTACACTGGGCATCGTACCTGTGCTTTATGCGTTGTTTTATCGTATCAAAGTTCAACACTAGCAAAATCGTGGCGTTCGCAACGACAAATCGTGAACGCCAGTAAAAGCCTGTTAATGAGTGTAACCCTTAAGTTTTTGTTCAGTGTGATGAGCAGAATATGAACATACAGGCTAACCAGAGGAGTAAATGATGAAACTTATCAACTATGCAATTGTGGCAATGCTGATGCCCATGATGGCCAATGCTGGTGAAGTGAAAGTGGCATGGCTAGATTTTAAAGAATACAGAGATGTGTTTCCTGCAAAAGAAACTCGTGGTGGATATCACAAGCGCATCGCCAAGCAATTTGACTCGCATTTAAATAAATTGGCGGCAGATATGCCAGATGGATATACCTTATCTGTAAAATTTGAAGATATTGACTTGGCTGGAGATGTTAGATTTAACATGAATGATATTCGTATTATCAAGCCTATTTATTTTCCTCGCTTGAAAATTACATACAGCGTAACGGACAACGCAGGTAAAGTGGTTGTTGAAGCACAATCAAAAGTACTAAAGGATATGAATTTTATGGATCGAATAAAATTTGGTAGAGATTCTGAGTTTTATTACGATAAGCGGTTGCTGAGCGACTGGTATAAAGATGATGTCGAGCCAGCAGTTAAATAAAAAGAGCGCTTAGGCGCTCTTTTTATTTAAATGTGGCGAGTAGCTGAAGCAGCTGCTGCAACTTAAACACGGTTTTCTTTAGGTGAACTTCATCGAGCTGTTCTGATTTACTCAATTTATCTACATCAGCAGCGACATCAAGTACATAAGGCTTAAAACGCTTGGCTTCGAATTCAAACCCAGCATCTTTGCTAAAAAGTGATGAGAATTTG
Organism: Pseudoalteromonas obscura; assembly: GCF_030135505.1. Classification (NCBI taxonomy): domain Bacteria; kingdom Pseudomonadati; phylum Pseudomonadota; class Gammaproteobacteria; order Alteromonadales; family Pseudoalteromonadaceae; genus Pseudoalteromonas; species Pseudoalteromonas obscura. Next base: position 22,418 of record NZ_JASJUT010000023.1, on the reverse strand, counting down.
CCATGCCCTTGTTGCTGTAATTCATCTAATTTTTTATCTGCATCAAGTGACTGACGATAAACAACTTTTAAGTTTTCGTTGAGTTTTTCGATGATTGCTTGCATGTTTTTCCTAAAGTCCTGAGTAAATCGGTCGATATTTTACTTGGATCCATCAAACTTGTCAGGTGAATACCTATGAATATTTCCGGAAGTAACCTTCCTGCTATGTCTGGCGCTGGTCCAGGTGGTGAAGTATACAGTGCTTCTCTGGCGAAAAAGCAACAGCAAGCAGATGGACGAGCAGCCCTCGCTTTAATTGAATCTGCTGGTAGTTCTGCCGCTGCGCAAACTCCAGCAAAGTCTGTTACGGCAACTTTGGGCAACAACATCAACGTATATGCATAGTATACGCTGATGTTTGCATTTTAACTTAAATGCAAATCAATCGGCGTCTTACTTTGTTTGCCGCCGATTTCTCTAACCAATTTGGGTACCAAGAAACCAGGTAGTATCTCCAACATTTCGGCGACTAATTTGGTTGCATCGGACTCGCTCATATCAAAATGGCTAGCGCCCTCGACTTTATCGAGTAGGTGCAAGTAATAAGGCAATATATCACTATCAAATAAGGCCTCGCTCAATTCTGACAAAGTGTGGGTACTGTCATTGATCCCTTTTAGCAGCACAGATTGATTTAACAATGTCACACCAGCTTGCTTAAGCCTGTGCATCGCGGTTTTAAATTCATCATCAATTTCATTGGGGTGATTGATGTGGTTAACCAGAATCGCTTTGAGTCGGCTAGTTGCCAGCCGATCACAAAGCTTATCGGTTATCCTTGCAGGAATGACGACAGGCAGACGACTATGGATCCTGATGCGCTTAAGCTGTGGCAAGGCCTCTAACTCATCTAACAGCCAGCAGATCATGTCATCCTTGGCCATCAAGGGGTCTCCACCACTTAAAATTACTTCGTTAATTTCCGGATGTGCAACTAGATACTCAAATACTGGCTTCAAAGCGCGTTTATTAACTTGGTTATCTTGATATGGGAAGTGCCTTCTGAAGCAATAGCGACAGTTTACGGCGCAGCCTGTTTTGAGCATCAAAAGAACGCGAGAACGGTATTTATGCAATAGGCCGGGAACAGGGGCATCTTGCTCCTCTAATGGATCCTTATTGAACCCGCTGGCTACAATAAACTCTTGATGTAAGGGCATTACTTGTAATAGCAGAGGGTCATGAGGATCACCGTAGCGCATTTTTGCGATAAACGGTCTGGGCACTCGCAGCGGAAAAAGTCGCTTTGCGGCAATATCTTTGGCACTGAAATGTGACTCCAAACCCAACATTTTGAGTAGTGTATCTGGGCAAGTAACGACATTCGCCAATTCTTTTTGCCAGTTAGTATGCAAATTTACTTCATTTATTTGTATCATTAGCAGGTTTATTACTCGAAATACGATGATTAGAGGATACGATGGCGAATTATAGCACCAACGAGTTCAAGGGCGGCCTAAAAATTATGATGGATGGCGAGCCTTGTACGATCCTAGAAAACGAAATGGTTAAACCAGGTAAAGGCCAAGCTTTCAACCGAGTTAAGATCCGTAAGTTGATCTCAGGAAAAGTATTAGAAAAAACGTTTAAATCTGGCGATTCAGTTGAAGGCGCAGATGTGATGGAAACTGATCTGGCGTACTTGTACGCAGATGGTGAGTTCTGGCACTTCATGAACAACGACACATTTGAGCAGATCGCAGCTGACGAAAAAGCAGTGGGTGACAATGTTAAGTGGTTGGTTGAAAACGATGTATGCACAATTACATTGTGGAATGGCAATCCGATAGCGGTAACACCACCTAATTTTGTTGAACTTGAGATCACTGATACAGACCCGGGACTAAAAGGTGACACAGCGGGTACAGGCGGTAAGCCTGCAACTTTAACAACAGGCGCTGTTGTTCGTGTTCCACTATTTGTTCAAATTGGTGAAGTGATCAAAGTTGATACGCGTACAGGCGAATACGTGAGCCGCGTAAAGTAATTATTTACTTGAACACTTAGACGTTAGAAAATCTCGGCCTTGGCCGAGATTTTTTTATGACCTAATGTAAATTATAATGTGGGATTGATAATGAATGATGTGAAATGGGCACCAAGTGCGGACATTGAGACACTGAAACAGCGCGCTGCAATTTTAGCAAGCATTCGCGCGTTTTTTGCAGAGCGTGAGGTTTTTGAAGTGGAAACGCCATGTTTGAGTCAAGCGTCAGTTACTGATGTACATTTAGCGACATTCGTCACGCAATTTGTTGGGCCCAGTTATGCAAAAGGGCTCCCTCTATACTTACAGACTTCGCCAGAATTTGCTATGAAGCGTCTACTTGCAGCAGGTAGCGGGGCGATCTATCAAATCGGAAAAGCTTTTCGCAACGAGGAGTCAGGCCGTCATCACAACCCTGAATTTACAATGTTAGAGTGGTATCGTCCGGGATTCGATGAGTATTTGTTGATGGACGAAATTGATGCGTTGATGCAGTCTATCCTGTCTTGTGCTAAAGCTACGAGGATCAGCTACCAAGCGGCGTTTGAAAAATATCTATCTATAGATCCTCTGACCATTGAATTGCATGCTTTGAAGGCTGTATGTGAACAATATGGATATGCAGAGATAGCTGCTCAAGAGACGAGTGTGGACCCTTTACTTCAATTGCTGTTTTGTATGGAGATAGAACCTCAAATTGGACAAAACGTACCATGTTTTGTTTATCATTTTCCCGCTTCTCAGGCGGCTCTTGCCAAATTAAACGAGCAAGATCCTCGTGTAGCCGGTCGCTTCGAACTTTATTTTAAAGGGATGGAGCTCGCTAATGGCTTTAACGAACTGACCAATGCAACAGAGCAAAGCCTACGGTTTGATGAAGACAACCTGCAACGTCAGCAAATGGCACTACCTAAAGTTGAAAAAGATAATCGCTTTTTAAAAGCCCTAGAGCAGGGTTTACCCAACTGTGCAGGCGTGGCGTTAGGCATTGATCGGTTAGTGATGTTGGCAACGGGAAAAGCCTCTATCAAAGAGGTAATTGCATTTGATATTGAACGTGCATAAGCGCTTTCACCGTTGGAAAAAAGCCCAGTTTTAACTGGGCTTTCTTTTAAACAAAACGTTGTAGTTCTTTTTGAGTCGTCGTCGTCAGCTGATGAGCGTGCTGGCAATCGGAGAGCGCAGAATCTAGCTGCTCTTTTGCCGACTGGCCTAACTCGACAATTTGTTGTACTGCTTGATGAGTATGGTTTTGTGTATCTTCAAGTTGATGCACTGCACTGACTATGTCTTCTAATTGTGATTGGTTACGCTCAAAATCAGCACTCATGTCAGCAAATCCTTGAGAGGTCTCGCTGATGGCTTTTTCTGCGCCACTTGAATGTGTGATCAGTTGCTCAGATTCCTGATGTGTTTCACTGACAAGGTGATCCATTTGATTGATAAAATCGCTGATCTGCCTAGTGGCATCGTTTACTTTGACAGACAGGTTGCGCACTTCGTCAGCGACTACGGCAAACCCCCGTCCAGCTTCCCCAGCACGAGCCGCTTCTATTGCGGCATTGAGGGCAAGCAAGTTCGTTTGATCTGAAAATTCTTCAACCATTTTGAGGATATTACGGATATTGTCGCTATTTTCTTTTAGGCCAGAAACAGTTGTCGAAAAGTTACCAAGTAAAGTCGTTATCTGCTGTACTTCACTGACAAGTGTTAGTAGTGATTGAGACGAGCCTCTTACAAAATGCAGGCTTTCAGTATTGGCCTGATAAACTTGGTCCGTATTACTGACAATACTTTGTAAACTGTGAGTGACTTTATCACTGGCTGCGATGATGGTATCACCTTGAGTAATTTGTTGTTCACCAACCGACACTGTATTGGTCATGGAATAGGTCACTTGTTGATTACTGAGTGTTGCTGCTTCAGCGCTCTTATAAGTATTACCTAGTAGTTCGCTCAAATGGGCTGTAAATGTATTGTACTGTGCGCTGAGATCTCTAAACTCATCGTATGTAAACTGTGGCAATTGTGCATTCAGGTCGCCATCTTGACGATTTATTTGTTCTAACCTGTCGCGCATTGCTTGGACTGGACGAACGATTAAAAAACGCATATAAAAAAAAGTAAATATGAACGCCACTATAGAGGTAAATGCAAGAAACCAAAAGCTGGCCGATGCGCTGTTTGTCTCGCTAAGGTATGAATATAGCCACCCCAGTGTGAGTAACTGAAATACAAACAAGAACCCTAAGTTACCAAAAATTTTTCTGGTTAGGGTATAAAATAAAGACTCTTCAATTAAATTATATATTCGCATGTACAAACTCGTCATAGGCTGTCACTCGCCAGTTGTGTAAATACTGACTCAATTAACAAGCTATGCCAGATATTCACAGTCAGTGTTATTAAAATATACCACTTAACAGAATTATTTAAACTTGGAGAGGCTTGCTTCCCAAGCAAATGCTATTTTAGGTTTATGGCGTAGCTCGCTTCACAACCAAAATACATTATCTGTTTAGCCATTGGTTGACGACCATTTTTGCGTAACAAGGGTAGTTACTGAAGATGCCATCAACACCCATATCTAATACCTGTTCAATGTCCTGTTGTTTATCTACAGTATAGCTATAAACAAACAGCCCTCGCTGTTTAGCATCCTTTACAAACTCATGATTAATAAAGTTTTTATCAATGTGAATGCTATATGCGTGCAAGCGTTCTGCAAATTCAGCATAGTGCAGTGGGATAGATGCGGTGAGTGCACCAATTTTTACCCAAGGCATTTTCTGTTTTAGCCATACAAGCTGGTGGTGATCAAATGAAGAAAGTATGAGCTGTGATCGCTCTATGGTGCCAGCTTGCACGTTTTTCTCAATATATTGCACAAACTTATCTAGGCTGTATGTATGTTTTAATTCAAGGTTTATGGTTGCTTTTTTGCCGACTAAATCGAACACATCCTGTAGAGTTGGGATCCCCTCTCCATTACCTGCATCGAGTTTGTTTAATGCTTCTCTAGTGGCATCTCTCACCATACCTTTTCCACTTGTAGTACGATCTAACCAAGTATCGTGGATGATGGCATAATCATCACGACAACTCTGTACATCAAGCTCAATGCCATTTACATCCACTTCCAAAGCTGCGCTAATTGCACTTAGCGAGTTTTCAGGATGCATACCGCTGGCTCCACGGTGTGCAAAGACTTGGATCATCATTTTTTCCTTGTTATTGACCAAGTTTCAAAACAGGCAGCACTCACAACTAACACGCCGCCAATAAGTGTTGTCATATTTGTTGTCTCAGATAACAGCATATAAGCCAATACGGTGCCATACAAGGGTTGTAAGCAGGAAATTAGACCGACAGTGGTAGCACTTAAATGACGCAAGCTACTTGCAAAGAATGAATGCGGGATGGCTGTAAAAACCATGCCAGCTAAGAGCAGGTAGTAAATATCTTGCAATGGTAAGGTGCTAGGAGGGTTGTCAACAAATATGGACAAAATAACCGCAGCAGTTAAAGTCTGATAGAGCATAGTGTGCGAGCCACCATATTGAGAGAAGTATTTCTTTTGTAATAGGTTGCGCGTAGCAAAAAAGGCACCAGATAAAACACCAGTTAATATACCCAAAGTGACTTGATCGCCTAAATTTGCATTTGGCATCATCAGATAGATACCAAAAATCACGACCACGGCATTAAATAAATCTGTAAATTTAATATGCGTTTTACTAAACAGTGGCTCCAACAATACGGTGATAACAGGGTAAGTAAAAAATGCAATGATACCGGTTGCTATTCCTGCCATTTGCATCGCAGAAAAATAAGTTACCCAATGAATACCAACAATGACACCTAACCCTACAGCAATGAAATAATCTTTTAATTGATTGAGTCTCAATTGCTTACTTTGTACTTTTAGAATGACTATCAAGGTAAAAAAGGCGATAGCAGTGCGATAGACCGTAATGTCTAATGCTGGCAATGCAATTAGTTTGGAGAAAAGCGCTGTGCCTCCAAATAGGAAAACAGCGAGGTGTAAATTTATTAACGCTGATTGATGTTGTTGCATAGTTTTTGTAGCGCCTTCATTGATTGTCATTTTTTTTTGGAAGAACTAAGTGACACTTGTCACTGATAGATTGTGCACAAGCATGTTAAATTAAAACTATCAATCTATATACCTTAATAAGCGGCTTTGATGAGATTTAGGTTTGGTAATTCAACGCATACAATGCAATTAGCTATGCATGGCAAGCATTTTTTTGCTAATTATGGGCATTTGTTTTTTTCAGTATTTTATTTTTTTCCATTAATTAGGAGCTTTGATTCATATACGCAAACTGAAGTGAGTATACAAGTTTTAGCCTATTTAGGTTTTGTATATTTGTACCGCAAAGCTTTGCATTGTCCTGCGAAAGACGTACTTGGTTTGATTGCACTGATGGCGGCAATCTGCATTTTTGTAACAACGCTAACTCCTGGGACAAGCACATTATTTGGCTATATAGGTTACTTTTTAGGATTTTGTTTTATAGGTCCTGCCCGCTGGTTAATGCTGTTGCTCCAGATGATGATGATTACAGTCGTCACAGTGTTATTTATTGACCCTCATGGCTGGCCTTATTTTGTTGGCCCTGCGCTTGTTGTTTCATTAGGGTTATTTAGCTTTGGCGTGGTGGAATATAAAGACCGTATTCATAGCAACGAAACTCGTAAAAATAAAGAACAGATCCAGCAATTGGCAAAAATAGCTGAGCGTGAACGCATTGCGCGTGACTTACACGATTTACTTGGGCATTCATTAAGCTCTATCTCACTTAAATCAGAATTGGCTGGAAAATTTATGGCCGCTGGCATGTTAGAAAAAGCCCAGGATGAAACACAAGAAGTGGCGATGCTGGCTCGCACTGCATTATCAGAGGTGCGTGAGGCTGTTTCTGGCATGAAACAGCTGGGATTGGCTGCCCAACTCGAAGTGATGGCATCTCGTTTACAAGATAAAGGCGTTCAGGTGCATAAAGTTGTTGAATGTGGTCCAGTTACTGCTGAAAAAGAAAGTTGTTTTTGCTTTGTTGCCAAAGAGGCCATCACCAATGTAATAAAACACAGTAGTGCCAAGCATATGCATATATCTTTGAAAGGGGAACGTAACTACCACATTCTGACTTTTCAAGATGATGGCGTGGTAGGTGATGTTGTTTGGGGTAATGGCTTGCTCGGTATCAAATCGAGAGTAGAAGAACTTGGTGGTAGCATGAAGTGGTCAACAAAGCATGGTTGCAAGCTGGTGGCAAAACTACCCATATAAGGATACGAAATGAAAATTTTAGTTGTGGAAGATCAAGCGTTGGTGCGAAACGCAATTTCGGCCTTGTTGAGTTTGGAGGCTAATCTAGAGGTGGTGGGCCAAGCAGAAGATGGCCAGCAAGCTCTTGAGTATTTAGCTAATAACGAGCCTGATATTGTGCTTAGCGACATCGAAATGCCAAATGTAACTGGGCTGGAATTAGCGCAGGTTATTCAGGAGAAGTACCCGAGAGTAAAAGTGGTTATTATGACCACTTTTTCCCGCGCAGGTTATATTAGACGGGCTATGGCTGCTGATGTAAAAGGGTTTATTCTCAAAGAAGCACCCAGTGATTATTTGGTCAACGCGCTGAAGAAAATATCTGTAGGGCAAAAAGTCATAGATCCAGAACTTGCTATGAATGCACTGGATGACAGTGATCCGCTATCAGATAAAGAACGTAAAGCCTTGAGGTTGGCTAGTGAAGGACTGAAAACTCGGCAAATAGCTGAAGCCCTATTTTTAAGTGAAGGTACGGTCAGAAACTATTTATCAGATGCAATCGCCAAATTGAATGCGACAAACCGTGTTGATGCGGCGCGTATTGCTAGACAAAAGGGTTGGTTGTAAATCAATTTAACCCCTAAAAATGGTAGTTTACTCTTTATTAGTGGTTTTTATTAGTAATATAATACTAGTAATTAATTAAAATAATGTAACTAATCATCCATGGGCGATCCGAAACTACTATTACAAATTTTAGCGCTGACAACCTGTGTTTGTGCGGTGTTTATGATGGTTAACTGGCTGATCCACAAACACATCGCAGGCACGCGCCTATGGTTTGGGTTTGTGTTTTGCGCCGCAATTGCATGTATGTTTCAAGCATCATTGTCGCTGTCGCCTATTTGGTCAATTATGGTTCCCAACACCTTGATACTTGTTGGGTTATTTATGCTGACAAGAGGTGTGGAACGGTTTTTTTCTGTGCAAACACACCAACTTCCTTGGTATGTGTTAGCAGCTATATTTTTCCCCAGTTTCATCTATTTTACTTTTGTTGAGCCGAGCTTCTTAATACGTGTCATTGTCAATTATATGGTTTGGCTATTGGCAATGGGGCTATGCCTTAGAGCATTATTTTTAGGCCAAAATAAACGCATCTCTTCTTTTTCTCCTGCGCATTGGACATTTGCGATTGCCTGCTTCTGTCTACTAAGTGTGTTTACATTGCGATTGAGCATGCTCGGTAGTTATGAACATAGCGATACATTGGGAACCAACAACTGGGTTAATCAGTTTTTTTCTTTATCGGTGATCGTCATGCCGCTGATTTTGTGCTTTTCACTGTGTTTGCTGTGCAGTTGTCGCAAAGAGCAGCAACTGGCAGAGCTAACTCGAAATGCCAAACGTGAATCACAGAAAAAAGAGCGTTTTTTAACTCTTTTGAGTCATGAGCTGAGAACGCCACTCAATGCCATTGTTGGTCATGCTGAGTTAATTAAAAAGGCACCTAGAGAACCGTTAAAATATCAACAGTATTGCGATGTCATTATTTCCACGGCGATGTCTTTGGCCGATTTAGCAAACCAAGTGCTGCTAAATGCACGTGGCAAATCGTCAACGCAGGTACCTGTAAACTTGTCTCAATTCGCCGATTTGCTCATCGGGCAGTTTAAGCCTCTGTTGCAAGAAAAGGGAGTTGAGCTGCGCACTCAGTTGACTGGGATTGCCTGTGACAAAGAATATCTGATCGATCAAGATAGTATTGGTTTGGTGGTTAAAAACTTATTGTCCAATGCCATTAAATACACTCAAAGCGGCAGCATTACTTTATCTATTACCCAGCAAAGCCTAACGCACCAAGCTGAAACAGTTCGGTTTGAAGTGAAAGACACCGGCGCAGGCATGACCGCAGAGCAAATAGAGCTGCTATTTAAACCTTTTACTTCTTCTGATCCTGCTCGTTCTATTGCGCACAGTGCGGGGGTAGGATTAGTGTTATGCCAGCAAATACTTGAAGTTTTAAAAACTAAATTACATGTTGTCAGCGAATTAGGACGCGGTAGTTCATTTTACTTTGATATAGAACTATCAGAAGCCATCGTCACGAACCGACAAGAGCAGACAAACTCCTATCAGCCACAAGCTGTTTCTCAGTTGTGTGGGGATATTTTGATTATTGAAGACAACCAGCTGAATCAGGAAATTCTGAAACATTTACTGTCTTCATTGGGGTTAAACTATGAAATTGCCGCTACTTTATCTGCCGCAGAAGCTGCGCTTAATCGCGCTCAATTTGATGTTATTTTCTTGGACATGCATTTAACAGATGGCCACGGATTAGACTGGTATCGGCGTGTATTTAAGAGTTTTGATTTTAAGCAGGCTCCTGTCGTGGTCGCTATCACGGGGGATGTTGATGAGCAGTCCCAGCAAGCTTATCGTATTGCTGGAATAGAGCACTTTATGGCAAAACCCATCCAGCAGAAGTTGCTAGAGAAGCTGCTTGCTCAATTGTTAATGCCAGCGAGACACTTTCTGGCAGAAAAAAGCATGTTGGATTACTCGGTCATTGATGAGCTTGTCAATACGATGAGTCCACAGGTGCTAAGTGCCAAACTCATGTATTTAAGTGATAGGTTAGATTATGAGTTCGCCCAGCTACGCGGTTTAGCAGATATACAGGCATTTGAAGCGTTGGAAGAAAAATTGATTCAATTGGAAGAAGAAGCAGGTGCACTTGGTATGTGTGTTCTTCACATTGCGCTCCAAGATGTTCGGTTGTCGATGTTTGATTCATTAAATGCAGATTGGCAAGCACTACATAGTTTAGCGAAGCACAGTGCGCGTTGTTTATCTGATTATCATTCAAAAGCATTGCAATAATTTATTTTTTTAGTTGTAAAGGGTTTATTTTACCTTATATAGGTGCAAATCCTGTTTACAAATGTTGTTATTTGAGGGAAATTACACTGGATTACAGTAACCAGATTCAATAAAATTCTCATCCGTTTTTATTAGTATTGTTTTGGGAACGGGTTGTTTGTTGCTTTATTGTTCGGGTTATTGAAATTGAAGAAGCTTTTATTTTCGTTATTCTCATTATTTATTCTGTTGTACACAAGCGTTGCGTTTGCCGTTGACCTGCAAATTTCCACATTTGAAGATTTAGATACAACAGTCCCGAGAGGGGGAGATGTACGTTATAACCTCGAGTTTACCAACTCTGAAGAAGATACTGCCAACAATGTTGCCGTTGAATTTTTTTTACCGCAAACCACAAGCTTTGTGTCTAGCTCAAAGCCGTGTACTCAATCCAGTTATCAAGAAAGCGGTACCACCAAAAGTAAGTTAACGTGCCTCATTGGTCAATTATCAGGGCGAGTGAGCGATTCATTGCAAGTGACGATCAAAACATCGGCTCAGACTGGCGATACAATAGAGCCGAGTGTGCGTATTAGTGCAGACAATGAATCGAGCAATAAATTACTTAACAATACTGAAACTCAGAATACTTCAATTATTGCGGGTGTAGATTTAGCCATTACCTCACTAACAGCTAACCCTACTTCAGTAAATTTAAATACTGTTTTTACTTACCAAATCAGTGTGAAAAATAATGGACCTGATGCAGCGGCAAACGCAGTAGTTAAACTTAACCTACCGAGTTTCACGTCGTGGGAAAACGCCAGCACTGTAGATTTCGATGGTTGGCGCTGTGCTGGCAGTCAAACGCTAACGTGTACAATTGCCACTTTTAATTCAGGTGCATCATCAACATTAAATATTCAAGCTCGTGTAAGTCAGGTAAGTAGTGGGACCGTTACAGCCAGCAGCAGTATCAGCAGTGATACGGCGGAAATAGATGCCTCAAATGATCAAGCGTCTGTGAATACAACTATTAATCCAAATGCTGATTTAGGTGTTGCGATAAAGCAGTATAAAACCAATGGAACACCTTCTTGGTATGGACCTTTAAATATACAGATCAATGAACGTCATTACTATGATGTCACGGTGACACATTTGGGGCCAAGCTCAGTGACACCAGCTTATATGAGTACGACGTTAGCCAGTGGTATGAGTAATATCACAGTGCAATCACCTTCTGGTTGGTCATGTAATATCAATACGCTCGTAGTCGCTTGCCAATCTACAAATACTATGGTGAAAAATGACAGCGCTGTAATCAGAATATATGCAAATGCGCCAACATCGGAGGCGACATTTTCAACCACAGCGCAGGTGAGTTCCGATTTATTAGATTTAAACTCTACTAATAATCAGGCAAGTGCTAGCGTTAAAACCAGTATTGCTCAAACCTCATTTGTCTCAGTCAACAAAACAGCACTAAATGGCAGTACTTATTATGTTGACGATGAAATAGAGTTCAAAATCACAGTTACAAATACATCAGAGGCGACAACCATTGAGTCGTTGATAGATACATTACCGGATTCACTGAGCTATGTGGGTTACAGCTCTAACCATTTTAATTGTGCTTTGAATGCAGGTAATACGCAAAGAATTGACTGTACACCTATCTCAAGCAGTTTCGCTAAATCGCAAACATGGCAAGTCAATGTTAAAGCAAAGGCAAAAGCGGTTAGTCAAAGCGCTGTCAATTGGGCGAGTGTTGCGCATGGTGGGCGAGAATCAAGTAGTGATAGTGCCAGTATTGCAATTTTGGATGTTGCTCCTGATCTTAGCATCACCAAGTCTTCTGATCTGAATTGGGATTCTAATATTAACTATATGAATAAAGAGTTTTACTTCTTTATCAAAATAGTGAATTCGGGAGGGGGGGCTGCAAAGGGAGTCAAGGTGGTGGATAACTTTGCCAATACATCTGGCTACACCCCTCTTTCTACTGCAACACGTAAATATAGTAATGGCGCTTGGCAAACTGTTGCTGATTGGTGTGAGATCACAAACACAGTGGTGACTTGTACCGGCTCTGAAGTTGGCGCAAATGAAACCGTTGAGATATTAATAAGAGCGCGTTCGCCGATATATACGGGTACAGAGAGTAACTATCGACCTAAAAACACTGTAACTATGACGGCAGGTGGGGTTGATTACACTGCTAATTATGAAGGGTGGGGTTTACATCCAAGGAACCCGGTGCTGCTCAATATTACAAAAACGAAATCAGCATCAACGACAGCCAGCACAAGTATAGTTGAACAAGCTGGTGACATTTTAAATCGCATCGTTGTTTCAAATACGGGCAACGGGACAACGCTTGGCAAGGTTACCGTGGTTGATGCTCTGCCAAGTGGAGAAACGTTTGTCGCGAATGGGAGCTATGGCACAAACTGGTCTTGTAGTGCCGCAGAGCAATTAGCGGATGGTAGCGGTGGCAAGGTAACTTGTTTATATCAAAATGCAGATGCAAGCCGCATTGCTTTGTCTGGGACTGCACCAACCTTGACTATCACAACTCGAGCGACATCTGTAGGGGATTTAAAAAATACTGCGACTGTTACTGATACCGGTGGTGCACCTGGGGAAGCCTCTGCATCTGCGACCATTAAAAGTGCATTGAGTGCTGATTTAAGTATTCAAAAAGTGGCGAATGCGAGCAGTATTACGACTTCTCAAAATGAGATTGGCTACCAGATCACTGCCACTAACTTATCGGGTTCTAACATTGTTGGCGTAGACGCGGATTCACTCATTATTGTTGATACTTTCAATGCGACATTTAAATCACGCGAAGGGCATAAAGAAACAGGGATCACATTCCCATCATCTGTAAATAGTGCGCTCGGTGCACGCTTTTCATGTACTAGAGCCGATACCGGTGAGTACGAAAAGACACAAACTGCGATCACTTGTCGCTTAGATACAGGCCAAATATTTGCTCTCAATGACAGTGTGACTATCCCTCTGACAGTGGCTCGGCCTTTTGTGACGACAAATGGGCAAGTTATCAACTCAGTACAAGTGTCATCAAATACACATATAGATCCGAATACAGCAAATAACTTGGCTAGTGCGACTACGGCGGTACAGTCTTTATTTGATTTGGCCGTGACGAATGTTGTGTATGCGAAGCCAACGGTCTTAAGCGGTGATATTGCCCTACAGACGATCCATGTTGCTAATATAGGTGCGGTTGCAGCGACTAATGTGGTGTTAGAGCATACTTTTAATGTGCCGACAGGCAAAGAATATCAATATGTAAGTAATAGTTTTTCTCGGGCAGGGCAAAGTAATATTTGTTCTTACACCGAGGTGACTAAGACTCTGCGCTGCAGTATTGGGTCGCTAGACAGCAATGAAGTACAAAGTGTTACCATTCAAATTCGTCCCAAAAGTGCATCTGATCGTCAAGATTGGGTGTTAGAAAGTACAAGCAGATTATCCGCCTCTAATATGTCATTGGATAGTGACGCTGCCAATAATAGCTTCAACAAGTCTTTAACCGTACAAATACGCGAAGCCAACCTGAAAATTGAAAACAATGATATTAGTGATCCGTTAGCTTGGTATCCTACACCGGGCTCATTTCCAGCAACGCTGGACAATGTGGTGGTTTATAAAGTCGATCTGGAATATTTGACGGATAATAACGGTGAAACTTCGGTGGCCAGTGGTGTTGGTTACAATTTTACTATATCGCCAGCTAATAGCTCAAAGCAGTTACAGTTTTTGTGTGACAGTAGCTCCAATGCAACTTGTAGTGCAGCTACGGCGCGTTGCGGCAATCAAAACTTGACTTTTAACAACGAAACGACCTTTAACTGTTTAGGCCCAGAAAATAGCAGTTCATCATTAGCTGAAAATGAGTTACTTGAGAATACTGGCGGCCAGTCAGCAATTTATACTCGCTATATGTTCTTTAAGATCTTATCACGCCCCTCAACCACTGGCGAAGTCGCAACGACCAGTGCCTCTATTTTTTCGAATGAAAAAGACCTTATTACGGCAAACAATGACGAAAGTGAAAAAACATCTATTCGTATAGCTGTGGACTTAGCACTGACTAAAACTGCGTCGTTGAATAAAGTCGCTTTGGGCAGCCAGTTTAATTATCAATTTACGCTAACTAATGCCGGTCCTGGTGACAGCGCTGACAACGTACTTTACGATTATTTACCAAGTTATTTGAGCGTGGCAGGTAATGCGATTACCTCATCAGGCAGTTGTACAAATTCTCGAGCAAACTCTCCAAGTACTGGTGCGCTTACTGATTTTATTCGTTGTAATATTCCGCTTATTCAAATGAATGAAACTGTACAGATCAGTATTCCGGTTACACTCAATGCGCTACCGAGCAACAATCTTGTGGTCAATGAAGCCTGGGTAGAAACGCAAGGCTTTGATACAAATAAGCTAAACAACAAAGCAACGTCTTCAACAGAAGTTATTCAAGGTTTGATATCGGGGTATGTATTTGTCGATGCAGTGAACAATGGCCTTTTCGACAGTAACGTCGATTCATCACTATCTGGTATAGAGATATTGTTGGACGGTGTGACTGCTGGTGGGCAAACTATTGCTCAACAGCGTGTATCAACAGATGCAAATGGTCAATTTGTATTTTACGATTTAGTGTCTGGTACCTATAAACTGACACAGCCTACTCAGGCAGCTTTGAATAGCTACAGAGATGGTAAAGAGGCGAAATCTGGCAGTGTGCTTGCAAATAGTCAAGGTACCGACGTAATAACCAATATTGTACTTGCATCTGGTTCTGCCTCCCAAGGACACTCATTTGCAGAGCTTGTGATAGGTGATAAGTCTGTTTCAGGTACCGTATTTTTCGATGTAAACCAAGATGGCGTTGTTGACGCCAATGACGCGTTACTAAAAGACATCACAGTCACAATCACGGGTACGGATAAGTTTGGTCAGGCTGTTGATACAACCACCATGACCAACGTCAAAGGTGAGTTCAGCTTTACTGGCCTGATGGAGTCAAACGTAGATGGCTACACCATCACGCAAACACCAAGTTCGATTTACCAAACCGGCAATCGCTATATTGGTAGCAATTCAGGTGTGGTAAGTAATGTCGCCAAAGTGGTTATAGGCACAGATCCAACCCCAGCGGTCCGCTTTACAGAAAAACCAAAAGCCGGTGATAAATCTGTTTCGGGTACTGTGTTCTTCGATGTGGATCAGGATGGTGTAGTCGATTCAAATGATGCGCTACTAAAAGACATCACGGTGACAATCACGGGTACGGACAAGTTTGGTCAGGCTGTTAATGCTACAACAACGACCAATACCAACGGTGAGTTCAGCTTTACTGGCCTGATGGAGTCAAACGTAGATGGCTATATCATTACGCAAACACCGAGTGCCACTTACCAAACGGGTAATCGCTATATTGGCACAGGTGCAGGTTTAGTGAGTAATGTCGCCAAAGTCGTGGTGGGCACAGATCCAACCTCTGCGATCCGCTTTACTGAAAAACCAAAAGCGGGTGATAAATCTGTTTCGGGTACCGTGTTCTTCGATGTCGATCAGGACGGTGTAGTCGATTCAAATGACGCGCTATTAAAAGACATTACAGTCACAATCACGGGCACGGACAAGTTTGGTCAGGCAGTAAATCAGAGTGTAACGACCAATGCTAACGGTGAGTTTAGCTTTACTGGTTTAATCGAGTCTAATGCTGACGGATATACCATTACACAAACACCAAGCGCCACTTACCAAACGGGCAATCGTTATATTGGTAGCGATTCGGGTGTGGTAAGCAATATCGCAAAAGTGGTTGTGGGTACAGAACCAACCTCTGCGATCCGCTTTACTGAAAAACCAAAAGCGGGTGATAAGTCTATTTCAGGTACCGTATTTTTCGATGTCGATCAGGATGGTGTAGTCGATTCAAATGATGCGCTATTAAAAGACATCACAGTCACAATCACGGGTACGGATAAGTTTGGTCAAACAGTAAATACCACAACAACGACTAACGCCACAGGTGAGTTCAGCTTTACCGGTTTGATTGAATCAAATACTGATGGCTATACCATCACGCAAACACCAAGCGGGATTTACCAAACGGGTAATCGTTATATTGGCACTGAAGCCGGCGTCATCAGCAATATCGCAAAAGTGGTTGTGGGCACACAACCAACCCCTGCGATCCGCTTTACTGAAAAGCCAAAAGCCGGTGATAAGTCTATTTCAGGTACCGTGTTCTTCGATGTCGATCAGGACGGCGTAGTCGATTCTAATGACACGCTATTAAAAGACATCACAGTCACAATCACGGGTACGGATAAGTTTGGTCAAACAGTAAATACTACAACAACGACTAACGCCAAAGGTGAGTTCAGCTTTGAAGGCCTGATTGAATCAAATACTGATGGCTATACCATCACGCAAACACCAAGCGGGATTTACCAAACGGGTAATCGTTATATTGGCACTGAAGCCGGCGTCATCAGCAATATCGCAAAAGTGGTTGTGGGCACACAACCAACCCCTGCGATCCGCTTTACTGAAAAGCCAAAAGCCGGTGATAAGTCTATTTCAGGTACCGTGTTCTTCGATGTCGATCAGGACGGCGTAGTCGATTCTAATGACACGCTACTAAAAGACATCACGGTTACAATCACGGGTACAGATAAGCATGGTCAGGCAGTAAACCAGAGTGTAACGACTAACGCCAAAGGTGAGTTCAGCTTTGAAGGCCTGATGGAGTCAAATGCAGATGGCTATACCATCACGCAAACACCGAGTGCCACTTACCAAACCGGCAATCGCTATATTGGTAGCGATTCAGGTGTGGTAAGCAATGTCGCCAAAGTCGTGGTGGGCACAGAGCCAACCCCTGCGATCCGCTTTACAGAAAAGCCAAAGGCGGGTGATAAATCTGTGTCAGGTACCGTGTTCTTCGATGTTGATCAGGATGGTGTAGTCGATTCAAATGATGCGCTACTAAAAGACATCACGGTTACAATCACGGGTACGGATAAGTTTGGTCAAATAGTAAATACTACAACAACGACTAACGCCAAGGGTGAGTTCAGCTTTACTGGCCTGATTGAATCAAGTGCAGATGGCTACACCATTACGCAAACACCGAGTGCCACTTACCAAACAGGTAATCGTTATATCGGTACCAATTCAGGTGTAGTGAGTAATGTCGCTAAAGTCGTGGTGGGCACAGATCCAACCCCTGCGATCCGCTTTACTGAAAAACCAAAAGCCGGTGATAAATCTGTGTCAGGTACAGTGTTCTTCGATGTCGATCAGGACGGCGTAGTCGATTCTAATGACGCGCGATTAAAAGATATCACTGTAACAATTACAGGTACAGATAAGCATGGTCAGGCAGTAAATCAGAGTGTAACGACCAATGCCAAAGGTGAGTTCAGCTTTACAGGCCTGATCGAATCAAATGCAAATGGTTACACCATTACGCAAACACCGAGTGCCACTTACCAAACGGGTAATCGCTATATTGGTAGCGATTCGGGTGTGGTAAGCAATGTCGCCAAAGTCGTGGTGGACACAGATCCAACCCCTGCGATCCGCTTTACGGAAAAACCAAAAGCCGGTGATAAATCTGTTTCGGGCACCGTGTTCTTCGATGTCGATCAGGACGGCGTAGTCGATTCAAATGATGCGCTATTAAAAGACATCACAGTCACAATCACGGGTACGGATAAGTTTGGTCAAACAGTAAATACCACAACAACGACTAACGCCACAGGTGAGTTCAGCTTTACCGGTTTGATTGAATCAAATACTGATGGCTATACCATCACGCAAACACCAAGCGGGATTTACCAAACGGGTAATCGTTATATTGGCACTGAAGCCGGCGTCATCAGCAATATCGCCAAAGTGGTTGTGGGCACACAACCAACCCCTGCGATCCGCTTTACTGAAAAACCAAAAGCCGGTGATAAATCTGTGTCAGGTACCATATTTTTCGATGTAAACCAAGATGGCGTGGTCGATTCAAATGATGCGCTACTAAAAGACATCACAGTCACAATTACAGGCATGGATAAGTTTGGTCAGGCTGTTGATACAACCACCATGACCAACGCCAAAGGTGAGTTCAGCTTTACTGGCCTGATCGAATCAAATACAGATGGCTACACCATTACGCAATCACCAAGCGGGATTTACCAAACAGGTAATCGTTATATCGGTAGCGATTCAGGTGTAGTGAGCAATGTCGCAAAAGTTGTGGTGGGCACAGATCCAACGCCAGCGATCCGCTTTACTGAAAAACCAAAAGCCGGTGATAAATCTGTGTCAGGTACCGTATTTTTCGATGTCGATCAGGACGGCGTGGTCGATTCTAATGACGCGCTATTAAAGGACATCACGGTCACAATCACGGGTACGGATAAGTTTGGTCAGGCAGTAAACCTGAGTGTAACGACCAATGCCAAGGGTGAGTTCAGCTTTACTGGCCTGATTGGATCAAATGCAGGTGGATACACCATTACGCAAACACCGAGTGCCACTTACCAAACGGGTAATCGCTATATTGGTAGCGATTCGGGTGTAGTGAGCAATGTCGCAAAAGTCGTGGTGGGCACAGATCCAACCCCTGCGATCCACTTTACCGAAAAACCAAAAGCCGGTGATAAATCTATTTCAGGTACCGTATTTTTCGATGTAAACCAAGATGGCGTGGTCGATTCAAATGATGCGCTACTAAAAGACATCACGGTTACAATCACGGGTACGGATAAGTTTGGTCAAATAGTAAATACTACAACAACGACTAACGCCAAGGGTGAGTTCAGCTTTACTGGCCTGATTGAATCAAGTGCAGATGGCTACACCATTACGCAAACACCAAGTTCGATTTATCAAACAGGTAATCGTTATATTGGTAGCGATTCAGGTGTAGTGAGCAATGTCGCAAAAGTTGTGGTGGGCACAGATCTAACCCCTGCGATCCGCTTTACTGAAAAACCAAAAGCGGGTGATAAATCTGTTTCGGGTACCGTGTTCTTCGATGTCGATCAGGACGGCGTAGTTGATTCTAATGACGTGCTATTAAAAGACATCGCAGTCACAATTACAGGCATGGATAAGCATGGTCAGGCAGTAAACCAGAGTGTAACGAGCAATGCCAAAGGTGAGTTCAGCTTTATTGGCCTGATTGAATCAAATGCAGATGGCTACACCATCACGCAAACACCAAGTTCGATTTACCAAACAGGTAATCGTTATATCGGTACCAATTCAGGTGTAGTGAGCAATGTCGCAAAAGTCGTGGTGGGCACAGATCCAACCCCTGCGATCCGCTTTACTGAAAAACCAAAAGCCGGTGATAAATCTATTTCAGGTACCGTATTTTTCGATGTAAACCAAGATGGGGTAGTCGATTCTAATGATGCGCTACTAAAAGACATCCCAGTCACAATCACGGGTACGGATAAGTTTGGTCAAACAGTAAATACCACAACAACGACTAACGCCAAAGGTGAGTTCAGCTTTGAAGGCCTGATGGAGTCAAATGCAGATGGCTATACCATCACGCAAACACCGAGTGCCACTTACCAAAAGGGTAATCGTTATATCGGCACTGAAGCCGGCGTCATCAGCAATATCGCAAAAGTTGTGGTGGGCACAGATCCAACCCCTGCGATCCGCTTTACAGAAAAACCAAAAGCGGGTGATAAATCTGTTTCGGGTACCGTGTTCTTCGATGTCGATCAGGACGGCGTAGTTGATTCTAATGACGCGCTACTAAAAGACATCACAGTCACAATCACGGGTACGGATAAGTTTGGTCAGGCTGTTGATACAACCACCATGACCAACGCCAAAGGTGAGTTCAGCTTTACTGGCCTGATTGAATCAAGTGCAGATGGCTACACCATTACGCAAACACCAAGTTCGATTTACCAAACAGGTAATCGTTATATTGGTAGCGATTCAGGTGTAGTGAGCAATGTCGCAAAAGTTGTGGTGGGCACAGATCTAACCCCTGCGATCCGCTTTACTGAAAAACCAAAAGCGGGTGATAAATCTATTTCGGGTACCGTGTTCTTCGATGTCGATCAGGACGGCGTAGTTGATTCTAATGACGTGCTATTAAAAGACATCGCAGTCACAATTACAGGCATGGATAAGCATGGTCAGACAGTAAACCAGAGTGTAACGAGCAATGCCAAAGGTGAGTTCAGCTTTATTGGCCTGATTGAATCAAATGCAGATGGCTACACCATCACGCAAACACCAAGTTCGATTTACCAAACAGGTAATCGTTATATCGGTACCAATTCAGGTGTAGTGAGCAATGTCGCAAAAGTCGTGGTGGGCACAGATCCAACCCCTGCGATCCGCTTTACTGAAAAACCAAAAGCCGGTGATAAATCTATTTCAGGTACCGTATTTTTCGATGTAAACCAAGATGGGGTAGTCGATTCTAATGACGCGCGATTAAAAGACATCCCAGTCACAATCACGGGTACGGATAAGTTTGGTCAAACAGTAAATACCACAACAACGACTAACGCCAAAGGTGAGTTCAGCTTTGAAGGCCTGATGGAGTCAAATGCAGATGGCTATACCATCACGCAAACACCGAGTGCCACTTACCAAACGGGTAATCGTTATATCGGCACTGAAGCCGGCGTCATCAGCAATATCGCAAAAGTTGTGGTGGGCACAGATCCAACCCCTGCGATCCGCTTTACAGAAAAACCAAAAGCGGGTGATAAATCTGTTTCGGGTACCGTGTTCTTCGATGTCGATCAGGACGGCGTAGTTGATTCTAATGACGCGCTACTAAAAGACATCACAGTCACAATCACAGGTACCGATAAGTTTGGTCAGGCTGTTGATACAACCACCATGACCAACGCCAAAGGTGAGTTCAGCTTTACTGGCCTGATCGAATCAAATACAGATGGTTACACCATTACGCAAACACCGAGTGCCACTTACCAAACGGGTAATCGCTATATTGGTAGCGATTCGGGTGTGGTAAGCAATGTCGCAAAAGTCGTGGTGGGCACAGATCCTCCCCCTGCAATCCGCTTTACTGAAAAACCAAAAGCCGGTGATAAATCTGTTTCAGGTACCGTGTTCTTCGATGTAAACCAAGATGGCGTAGTCGATTCCAATGACGCGCTATTAAAAGACATCGCAGTCACAATTACAGGCATGGATAAGTTTGGTCAGGCTGTTGATACAACCACCATGACCAACGCCACAGGTGAGTTCAGTTTTACTGGCCTGATTGAATCAAATGCAGATGGCTACACCATCACGCAAACACCAAGCGGGATTTACCAAACGGGTAATCGTTATATTGGCACTGAAGCCGGCGTCATCAGCAATATCGCAAAAGTCGTGGTGGGCACAGATCCTACCCCTGCGATCCGCTTTACAGAAAAACCTAAGGCCGGTGATAAGTCTATTTCAGGTACCGTATTCTTCGATGTAAACCAAGATGGCGTAGTCGATTCAAATGATGCGCTACTAAAAGACATCAGGGTCACAATCACAGGTACCGATAAGTTTGGTCAGGCAGTAAATTCCGCAACAACGACTAATGCCAAAGGTGAGTTCAGCTTTACTGGCCTGATTGAATCAAATGCAGATGGCTACACCATCACGCAAACACTAAGCTCAATTTACCAAACAGGTAATCGCTATATTGGTAGCGATTCGGGTGTGGTAAGCAATGTCGCAAAAGTCGTCGTGGGCACAGATCCTACCCCTGCGATCCGCTTTACTGAAAAACCAAAAGCCGGTGATAAATCTATTTCAGGTACCGTATTCTTCGATGTAAACCAAGATGGCGTAGTCGATTCTAATGACGCGCTACTAAAAGACATCACGGTCACAATTACAGGCATGGATAAGTTTGGTCAGGCTGTTGATACAACCACCATGACCAACGCCAAAGGTGAGTTCAGCTTTACTGGCCTGATCGAATCAAATGCAGATGGTTACACCATTACGCAATCACCAAGCGGGATTTACCAAACCGGCAATCGTTATATCGGCATAGGTGCAGGCGTAGTGAGCAATGTCGCAAAAGTCGTGGTGGGCACAGATCCTACCCCTGCGATCCGCTTTACAGAAAAACCTAAGGCCGGTGATAAGTCTATTTCAGGTACCGTATTCTTCGATGTAAACC
>NZ_JASJUT010000022.1:0-34688 GCF_030135505.1 Pseudoalteromonas obscura | reverse complement strand
GCAGTCTGTTGAAACCTATAATCAGAAAAGGCCACACACAGCCTTAAAGTACAAAACGCCCGATGAAATTCATCGAGCGTTTTGACATAAAAAGTGTCAACCCATACTAGGATGGGTCAAATTATATCCTATAAAATAATTTGGTATGGTTTTTGTATCCATATTTGTAGACATCAAATAATTGCCAAATATTATGATTAGAACACTTCGACTTCCTCTGATAACGCTTGGGTTCATTTTTGCAGGGCACTGTGCTGCCAATGAACAAATAGAGGCGGTACCTTTATATACCCAAGATGAGTTGATCACCTTAATCAATAATAATGCCCATTTGCAGCGTGTGAAAGATGATGACTGCCAGTTAGTGCAGGATATAGAAGCTCGTGCGGAAATTATGGGCCTGCCATCTTATCAGTTTTTGTATGGCGATATGTTGGCATATGAAGTCTGCGTTGAGCGTGATGTGGAGTTGGGTCTGTATTATATGAAGCAAGCGGCACAGCAAGGCCTTGCTGCGGCGCTTGAGCAGCTCGGTAGATACTATGATATAGGCCAACTGGTGCAAGCTGATAAAGCGATGGCAATTGTATATTTGCGCGAAGCAGCTGCGCTTGGGAACTTAAATGCACAATTGCGTCTTGTTGGGTTATTCAATCAAGGATTTGGAAGTCCTCGCGACTATGAAGATGCTTATCGATGGTTGTTTCACGCTGTAGTTGCTGATAAGCAGGTACATAAACAAATAGAAAGCTCACTGACAAGGTTAGCTGAAAAAATGCCCGAGAGTGTTATCAAACGGGCAAGATTGCCAAATTAACTTAACTGCTTAACTTCTCACCAATTGAAGACTCTTTACTTGCCGGGTCTTTCAAAATAGACATCTTAGGTGGTTGCAAAGCCAAAATTTTGTCACCCTGTTGCGGGAGCTTCTCCTCTTCGGAAGTAAAAGGCCTCACGGATAAAGGATCGTCCTCTTTTTTCTGTTCAGAGATGATGAACAAAGGAATTGCTTCTTTATTAATTTCTAAGTATTGCTCCCAACTAAACTCCTCTGACAATCTAGTGGCACTTACTTTACCGCCTTTTGCCATCAAACTGCTCAGCTTGGCGTAATTACCTGTGTCTCCAAATAATATTTGCCGAGATAAAAAAGTAGCGCTGTCTTTATTCGCTTTAGCGTGGTTTGTCGATGACTTTAACGAGTATACACTCTGCTCATCGAGTAAGTGAGAAAAGTATTGTACGCCTAATGCATTGTGATGGCGATTGGGTGATAAAGCGAGTACAGAGTGTAAACTGGTAAGCGGCAGGTAGCGCTCCGCATGCTCTGATTGTGGGTTACCGTAATAACAAGGCAGGCCGTCCATTCTCGCCATTTTGCAGTTTTCCCATGCAGGATCGGACAGGTAAACGTCTATGTTTTGCTCTTTGAGTCCACAAGCAATTGCTCGTGCTACATGGTTGGCACCAATGATCAATAGGGTATTTGGGCTGGGTTGTCGGACACCCAGTAGGCGTGCTAATGGCGTTGCAGTTAAACTTTGAAGTATGACAGTGACAATAATGACGGTGAAGATGAGCGGTACTATTTTCGCCGCATCGGGGTGCCCGGATTGTGCCATACTGAGCGCAAATACAGATCCAACTGCAGCGGCAACAATACCGCGTGGAGCTATCCATGCGAGCATTAAGCGAGATTTGAGCGGAATGTCGCTATTAAAAGTCGAAACGGCAATGCTAAGGGGTCTTGCGACAAATAGCACGATGGCTAAAAACCAAAATATACCACTATCTAGCATCATTAATTCTTCTAGCTTCAAGCGTGCAGCTAGCAAAATAAATAGGCTAGAAATCAATATCATCGACAAGTCCTCTTTGAATTCTAGCACCGCATCTATTTCTAAATCATCCTGATTGGCAAGCCAAATACCAAAAATCGTCACCGCTAGTAAGCCTGACTCGTGACTTAAATGGTTTGACAGCGTAAAGCTCATCAATACCAGAGCTAATATCCCAAACTTGTGCAGCTCAAACGGCAGCCACTCTTTGCGGATAATATAGCTGGTAAACCAGCCAGAAACGATACCCACACTTAATCCGACACCGAGTGTCGATAGTAGAGCCATTAATGTGTGGCTAAATACCCCATCTTGATCAACTAAACTGACGGCCTCAAACACCAATACAGCAAACAAAGCGCCTATTGGATCAATAACGATGCCTTCCCAACGTAAGATTCTATCTATATCTTTGGTTGGGCGCATGGCATTGAGCATAGGCGCAATAACGGTGGGGCCGGTCACAACCAGTACTGCTCCCAAAACCGCTGCGACGGGCCAATCCAACTCCAATACATAAATGGCGCAGGCGGTAATAATAACAAAGGTAGTTAACATGCCAATTGAGCAGAGATTACGAACTACTTTTCCAATCCCCTTTAGCTCTCGAAAATGAAGTGTCAAAGACCCTTCAAAAAGTATGATGGCTACAGACAAGGAAACGACGGGAAAAAGGAGATCACCTAATAGTTTATCTGGGTCTAACACACCAGAAACAGGACCCAGCAATAGCCCTGTTAATAGTAAAAATAAAATTGCGGGTACTTTGGCAACCCATGCCAGCCACTGGGCAAATACAGAACATATGGCAATTGCGGCGATGTAAATAGCCGACATAAACTCTCCAGCTTAGTTAGCTTATTGAATATTAGTATAGTGTTAGCCTCGTTATATCATAGTAAATAAGTCAAAAAAGAGAATAAGCTGTTAAAAGTGCTTTCTTTTTTCCGATTCTTTTGACAAATTTTCAGGTAGGGGGACGAGCAATTAAAGTGTGCAATTTAAACAATATTCACTTTACCAGGCTCTTTTAAAATGCGTATTATCAAGGTCTGAGTAACAGGCTCTGTGTGAATACACACGAGCTAGGGATGAGAGGAAGACGATGACATTAATAACGAATTTGGCCAAAAACGCCGCAAAGGCTGCAAAAAAGCTGGCGATTCTCGATACAGAACAGAAAAACGCCATACTGATCGAGATGGCAAGCGCGCTTCGAGCAAATGAACAGAGTATTTTAGATGCGAATGCGCTAGACCTTGGCGCGGCACGGGACAATCAGCTCTCGCAGGCTATGGTAGACCGTTTAACTTTAAATTCGCAACGTATAAATGACATGGCTTTAGGGCTAGAAGAAGTAGCGGCGCTTCCAGATCCAGTTGGTGAGGTGCGAGTTCTTGGCAAGCAACCGAGTGGCATTGAAGTGCAAAAAATGCGTGTTCCACTGGGGGTTATTTGTATGATTTACGAAGCGAGGCCAAATGTGACCGCTGATGCAGGTGCCTTGTGCTTTAAGTCTGGCAATGGCGTAATCTTACGCGGCGGAAAGGAGGCGTTAAATAGCTCTTTGTCGATTGCGCAAGTTATGCATGATGTGCTGAATGAACATGGTTTACCTACTGAGCTGATCACCGTTGTCCCCGATCCTGATAGAGCCCTTATGTTAGAGCTAATGCAACAAAAGGCCTACATCGACCTAATAATCCCGAGAGGGGGTGAAGGTTTGATTGAGTTTGTGACCGAGCACAGTACTGTCCCTGTTATTCAGCACTTTAAGGGTGTGTGCCACTTATATGTAGATAAAGATGCAGATTTAGATATGGCAATCGACTTGCTTTTAAATGGTAAAACACAGAGGACAGGTGTATGCAATGCACTCGAAGGGTTAATTGTGCACAGTGCAATCGCGCAAACCTTTTTGCCACGAGTGAGGGACGTGTTGAGTGAAGCGGGTGTTCAGGTTCATGCTGGTCAGTCAGCTGCGGCGTATTTTAGCTGTGCAAACGTACTGGACGATGGTGAATTTGGAGAAGAGTATTTGGGACTAGAGATAGCAATCCGTATTGTTGATGATTTTTCTGCGGCACTGGTACACATAGATCAATTTGGCAGCCATCACACTGAGGTTATATGCACTCAATCTGAGCAAACAGCTAAACAATTTCAAACATGTGTGGATGCGTCTGTTGTTATGGTAAATGCGTCGTCTAGATTTAGTGACGGTGGTCAACTAGGTTTAGGTGCTGAAATTGGTATTGCAACCACTAAATTGCATGCATATGGTCCAATGGGATTGGAGTCGTTAACAACCGAAAAGTACTTGGTTAATGGAACTGGAAATATAAGAAGTTAGTAAAGTGGTGGAGCTAAGCAGGATCGAACTGCTGACCTCCTGCGTGCAAGGCAGGCGCTCTCCCAGCTGAGCTATAGCCCCACTTTAAATTGGGAAGTATCACAAAAGAAGATTGGTGGAGCTAAGCAGGATCGAACTGCTGACCTCCTGCGTGCAAGGCAGGCGCTCTCCCAGCTGAGCTATAGCCCCAACATGTCTTTTGGACGAGGCGAAATTTAAAGACTTTTGCCTCCCGCGTCAAGTTTTTTTATTAAAAAACTCAAAAATACGAGCAGCTTTGGTACACTGGGACAAATTTATGGATAGGAAAATTATGAGTCGTCTATTTTTACTGCTCTTGTCAACTGTGCTGGTTGCTTGTAGTTCCGCCCCAAAACCTGATTTTGAAATAGAAAAACAAACCTTACATAAGCGCATCAACGCAGAAGGTCAGCCCGAGTTTGCGTTTGTAGTGACGGTGAAGTCTACACCCAGAATGGATCTTGCTAAAAATAAACCTATCTCAAAAAAGGAACTGAAAAAGTTTGCAGATTACCAGCGAGTTGAAGAATCGCCCGAGTTGAAGTTAGTACTTGAGGATACAGCTGTGACATTGTTACAGCAGGCTTTGAAAGCTGACAATTATTGTCAGAGCGGTTATAACATTGACAATGTTTATTGGCGTCAACGTAGTGTGCAGTTGCGAGGACATTGTTTGTGACATTATCTCGTTATGAGGCGTTAGAAAGGCATCTGGCTCAATTGAACATTCACTATTTAAGTTACCAACACGTACCATTGGCGAATTGCGATGTAGCCAAAGAAATCGGCCTAGAGCGAGATGGTACGGGATTAAAAAACCTATTTTTACGCGACAACTATGGTAAAAGGCACTTTTTGGTGATCACGCGAGCTGAAAAGCAGCTTGATTTAAAAACTTTGTCAAAGCAGCAGGATGTTTCTCGACTTGGGTTTTGTTCCAGTGAACGTTTGGCGAAATATCTGCAAGTTAGGCCCGGTTGTGTCTCTGCACTTGCGACTTTCAACGACACAGAAAATCATGTTGAATTGTGGTTAGACAGTGAATTGGAAGATGCTAAACAATGGCAGTGTCACCCATTTGAAAATGACAAAACTTGGGTATTACAGCTGGCTGATTTAAAGGTGTTTTGGCAAAGAAGTGGTCACACTCCACACTGGGTTTCACTGCCAGTGCGTTGATTTTGCAATACTAAGTAGCCGCCAAACATACACACAAATAGTAAACTAATTAAGAAGATTGCTAATCCATATATTTGATAAATAAAGCCGGGTACGAAAGTGCCTAGCGCCCCGCCACAATAATAAAATGATACATAAGCACCATTGGTGATGCTGGCATTGGCCGTACTGAGTTCGTTGGCTAGGGGAGCCGCACTGGCGTGTATCATAAACATGCAAGCACAGAAGAGTGTAAACATGGCGACAAAGAAGCTGAGAGAGCTCCATTGCATGGCAAGTAAAGTCAGGCTGTAGATAGCAAATAACGTCGTTAAAATTTGCCAATTATTATGGGTTAATTTTGACAGCAAGGGGGTAACCATCGAGATTAATGCGCCGACTAAATAGCCACTGTATATCCAAGCTATCAGCTTAGGATCTTTGACTTGATACTCGTTACTCAAAATAAAAGGGAGGTAATTTAGCAGTGCAGAAAAGCAGTAAAACATGCAAAAAACCGCCCCATAAAGGCGCAGCAACTTGGCCGACTTTAGAGGTTTTAAATACGCTCTTGGAGAAGTGAATGGTGCTTGGTTTATTGCTTTGTTGTAGGTAGGTTTAACCATCAAAGCAAGTACCAAAAGCAACACCGCATTAAATAGGTAAAAGCTTTCGAACCCCCACCATGTCGCAAAATTTGCCGCCAAAGCTCTACCTAAATACCCCCCAGCAATGGTACTACCTACATACCAAGTCATGTTCTTACGCAGACATTGGCCTTGCCAAGTCTGCCCTATATAGCCAGTCATTGAAGTCAGTGCCGCGGGCAGCAACAGCCCTTCTATAAATCGCATAGCTAAAAACAACTCAAACTGCTGAGTGACACCTATCACAGTGCAACACAGTGCCAGCGCAATCATAGTATTACGCAGCACAATGAGTTTACAAAATCTGGTTAAAACCAAACCATAAAAAATGGGCGCGACAGCCAATGGCAGCATGGTGACAGTCATTAAAAGGCCTGCTTTTGCGGGGGTGATCGCGAAGTGTTCAGCAAATTGCGCCAGCATTGGCTGTGGCGCATAAAGCACGAAAAATATAACCACAGAGCAGAGCAGTAAATGAAATATTGGCATACGATTTCTTAGCGATGACTGTACTTAATTATTATCTACATTTGACGAAGCTTTTTCTCTAAAAAGAAGTAAAAACTTGTTATACATCATAAATTACTTTAGTGGCTTTGCTAGATTAATGTACATGGCTCAAAAATGAATTCGTGTTTGTTAGAAGCTGTATGTACTTTTCCCTAGCTATTAAAGAAATTGTTTAGAGATTTGCTAATTTTGGTATTAAAATGGCGGCAAGTTTAGATTGATGGAGTGGCATTATGGGGTCTTTACAGGATCAGCTGTTAAAAGCCGGTTTGACAACTGAGCACAAAATGAAAGTTGCCAAGACGGAAAAACGCAAGCAGCAAAAGAAGAAAAAGAAAAAAGGCGCAACAAGCGATCAAACAGATCTGCAAAAGCATATTGAGCAAACCAAACTTGCTCAGCAGCAAAAAGCAGAAGCGCAAAATAAAGCGAAGCAAGACGATTTAAAAGAACGTGAACAAGTCGCACGTGTTAAACAAATCCTAGAGCATCACAACCAAGCAGAGATCAAAGGCGACCGCACATTTAACTTCACTTATGAAAATAAAGTCAAGGAGCTAGATGTAAACGAACAGACGCAACAGGCTTTATCAAAGGGACGTTTAGCAATCTGCGTACTGGAAGGGCAGTTCTATGTATTAGAAGATGAACCAGCTAAAAAGATTGCCGAAGTTGATGAAAAGTACATCGTTTTCCACGTCGAAGATAACAACGACAAGCAGGATGGCGATGATCCATACGCGGGCTATGAAGTGCCAGACGACCTGACTTGGTAATGTATTAGGTTCATTTCTCTTAGCTGACTAGGTTCATATTCTAAAACTGAATTAAGTAATTGTGTAGAGCGGCTTTGAGTCGTCTACACTGGTTAAATAACCGTCAAAAAAGAGAAATGATATGATGAAGATAAAGCAATTTGTGTTTGCATCAAGCATGGCTGTCACTGCAATGCTCTGTGGTAATGTAGCTGCTGCAGATGGTAAGGCGTTGTACTCTGCAAAGTTATGCCAAACGTGCCATGGAGCGGAAGGGAAATCACCTATAATGCCTTTGTACCCAAAAGTTAATGGGCAAAGTAAAGAGTATCTTTTAGCGCAAATGAAAGATATTAAAACAGGCAAACGCAGCAATGGTATGTCTGCTGCAATGAAAGCCATGGTTGCCAATGTATCTGATGCAGAACTAGAAGCGATTGCTGCCTATCTTTCTACAGTAAACTAAGTTTTAACTGCTGGAAAAAGCCACCTTTCATGGTGGCTTTTTTAGTACCGAATTAATTTGCACAGGGGGAGCTCTGTGTATTGAACTATTTTTTTATGTGTTTTAGACTTCTATACATCTAAAAACACCATGGTGAGTGTAAGGAGCAAAGATGTTTGATCTACCTGAGTTAAACTTAAAGGGTAAAGTGAGCGATGAAGAGTGGAAGTTACGCGTTGATCTTGCAGCTTGTTATCGCTTGGTTGAGCATTTTCGTTGGGGCGACTTAATTTATACCCATATGTCAGCTAGGTTGCCAGGGACCAATCATTATTTAGTTAACGCATTTGGCTTGAGTTTTGACGAGGTAACCGCATCCAATTTAGTGAAAGTAGATCTGCAAGGAAATATTCTCGATGATACGCCATACGAGATAAACCCTGCTGGTTTTACAATTCACAGCGCTATCCACGAGGTACGTGAAGATGCCCATTGCGTAATTCATTTGCATACCAAAGAAACGATTGCCGTAGCGAGTCTTGAGGGGGGATTGCAGCCTTTAAGTCAACACAGTATGTTTTCGCTTCCTTCTTTGTCTTATCACGGCTATGAAGGACTTGCTGTAAATGATGACGAAAGAGCGCGTTTGCAAGCCGATCTGGGCAATACCAACCATATGCTATTGGTAAACCATGGTGGTCTAACGGTGGGACCAACTGTTGGAGATGCATTTATGCGCTTTTATGATTTGCAAAGAGCGTGTGAAATTCAAGTGGCGATATTGGCCACTGGGCAACCCGCAATTGCAGTACCTCAACCAATCCAAGATAACATTTATAATCAAGCTAAAGTTGTGCACAGCGGGAGTACCGGTGGTCAGTTAGCTTGGCCTGCAATGCTCAGAAAAGCATATCGCTTAGATCCTGGCTTTGCCAAATAGGAGTCGAAATGAAAGTAAATCGCGTCGAAGTATTTGATATACACTGTCCAGACAGACCAGCTTGGACACCTGTCTTCATCAGAATTCATACTGATGAAGGGATCTCGGGAGTAGGTGAAGCAGGACTTGCTTATGATTTGGGACACAGTGCTGCGGCAAGTATGATCAAAGAAATGGCTGAGGCATTTTTGATTGGTCATGACCCATTCCAAACTGAGCTGTTATGGTCTCGCATGTTACGAGAGAGCTTTTGGGGGTTAGGTGGTGGTCCCGTGGTATATGCTGCAATGAGTGCCATCGATACTGCGCTTTGGGATATTAAAGGTAAGGCGCTAAACCTGCCTGTTTACCAGCTGTTGGGTGGTAAAGTAAATCCAGAGTTACGCACCTATGCGTCACAATTGCAATTTGATTGGGACAGCGAGTTTAAGGCCTTAGTACAGCCCCATGAATATGCAGAGGCAGCTCATAAAGCTTTGGCTGAAGGCTATGACGCGGTGAAGGTTGATCCAATTATGTATGACAAAGATGGCAATACATATTATGACCGTACAAAGCTTATCTCTCGCGGCGAAATGAAGCTATATCGATCACGTATGAAAGCTATTCGCGAAGCGGTAGGTGATGAAGTTGATATTATTTTTGAATGTCACAGCCTACCGGGTGCGACATCGGCAATTCAAATTGCAGAGATTGCAGAAGAGTTTGACTGCATGTATTACGAAGAGCCAGTAAACTACTTAAACCATTCTTTACATGCCAAAGTTGCCAACAAAACAGCTGTGCCGATCGCAGGTGGTGAACGCCTCTATAACCGCTGGGATGTAAGACCTTATTTTGAAGATCAAAGTATTGATGTATTGCAGCCAGATATTGGTTTATGTGGTGGTTTTACTGAAACTAAAAAAGTATGTGACTATGCAGATATCTTCGATATACGCATTCAAGCACACGTTTGTGGCGGCCCGGTCGCAACCGCAGCTTCACTGCATTTAGAGACAGCCATTCCTAATTTCTTAATCCATGAGCATCATACATATGCGATTAAAAAGTGGAATAGAGAGCTTTGTCTTCAAGATCCACAACCTGAAAAAGGGGTATTTAAGGTATCAGAAGAACCTGGTATTGGGATTGAGCTGAATGATGAAGTTGTGATGCGCTCACAGCGTGTAGAAATTAAATAACGCACGTGATATCCAATAAAAAAACCAGGCTTAGCCTGGTTTTTTTGTATTCAAAGAATGCATTTATTTAAGCAGAGACTCTGTCAGTACTGGGCGGATCTCTTTAACAATCGCTTGGCACAATTTAGGTGCGCCACAGACGATGTTACCGCTGTTGTTGTAGTTTGCTCCACCTGCAAAATCCATAAGCATACCGCCAGCTTCTTTTACTAACAGTTCACCTGCCGCTGTATCCCAAGGCTTAAGACCAATTTCATAGAAACCGTCAATACGGCCTGCAGCAACGTATGCCATGTCTAGTGCAGCAGAGCCTGCACGACGAATATCAGCTGTGTGAATAAATAGTGCTTTAAAAGCTTCTGTGTACGCATCTAAGTGGTGCTTTTGCTTGAATGGGAAACCAGTTGCTAACACGCTACCAGCAAGCTCGTTGCTCTTAGTTACACGGATACGCTTATTGTTTAATTGGGCACCTTGGCCACGAGATGCGGTGAATAACTCGCTACGAATTGGATCGTAAACAACAGCCTGTTCAACGCGGCCTTTTACTTTAAGTGCAATTGAAATTGCGAAATGAGGGATGCCTTTGATGAAGTTAGTTGTGCCATCAAGAGGATCAATAACCCAAAGGTAATCTTTATCTTTGCCATCAGTGTGGCCAAGCTCTTCTCCAACAATTGCGTGATCTGGGTAAGATTTTAAAATTGTGTCACGGATCACACGTTCTGCTTCTGTATCAACACTTGTCACGAAGTCGTTAGTACCCTTCTGAGTCGCTTCAACTTGAGACAGATCTTCAGTTGCACGTAAGATCACTTTACCCGCGTTACGCGCAGCGCGTACCGCAATGTTTAACATTGGATGCATAGCATTACCTTTGAATTGTAAAAGAACTAAATTTTTTGAGCCGGCGTATTCTAGCGATTTTCTCGATAAAGTAAATAACTTTGCATGAAAAAGATTGGTGTTTTTTTGTTCAGTTGGTTTGGTGGTTTGATCCTGTCAACCTATGGTAAACTACGCCATTATTTTTGTCTGAGATAAATAGCATGGCATTACAAGATATTAGAATCGTACTTGTGAACACTTCACATTCGGGAAATATTGGTTCAGTTGCACGCGCAATGAAAACCATGGGCTTTTCAAAATTATATTTAGTCGATCCTGCTTGCGAGGTAGACAGTCACGCAAGTGCACTGGCAGCAGGTGCGACAGATGTCCTTGGTGATGCAGTAACCGTTGATAAACTGGAAGATGCCATCGCAGACTGTAGTTTGGTAATAGGTACTAGCGCGCGCTCTCGCACCTTGTCTTGGCCTATGGTGGACCCAAGAGAATGTGCACAAAAACTTGTTGCTGAGTCTAGCGATGGTCCAGTTGCACTTGTGTTTGGTAGAGAAAACAGTGGCTTAACAAACGAAGAGCTACAGCTTTGTAACTACCATGTTTGCATTCCTGCAAACCCAGAGTACAGCTCTTTGAATTTGGCAATGGCTGTGCAAACACTTACTTATGAAACGCGCATGACGTTTCTGGACACACAAGAAGCTGAGCCAGAAGTTGATGACACGAAGTATCCTACTTCTGAGCAAATGGCCCTATTCTATGAGCACCTTGAATCAACCTTGAATGACACTGGTTTTATTGTAAAGCAGCACCCGGGCATGGTGATGACAAAACTCAAACGTTTGTTCAATCGTGCAAGACCGGAAGATCAAGAGCTCAACATCCTGCGTGGTATTCTCAGCTCAGTTAACAAATCAACGAAATAGTTAAGATTGGAAAGAATCTAAAGATTAGATACTTTCATCACAGTAATACTTGACTAAATTACTCGGGTAATTACAATGTCGATAATACCTGATTAAATTAGTCAGGTATTAGCTAAATGAGACTGAGTAAGTAGTAACTTATTTTATAAGCAATAGGTGTCGTTAATACTTGACTATCTTAGTCAGGTAATTACAATTTGCGGCATTTGATAAATGTAACCTAGAGGCGCGTATGAAACTGACTTCAAAAGGCAGGTATGCAGTAACTGCAATGCTAGATGTAGCGCTACACGCAAACATTGGACCTGTGCCTCTGGCTGATATTTCTGAACGTCAGGAAATATCTCTATCATATTTAGAACAATTATTTGCACGTCTTCGTAAGAATGGGCTAGTGAGCTCAGTACGAGGCCCTGGTGGAGGTTACCTCCTAGGGCGCGACGCACACACAATCTCTGTAGGAGATGTTATCAACGCGGTGGATGAATCGGTTGATGCAACAAGATGCCACGGAGAAGGTGGTGGTTGCCAAAGTGGCATGCGCTGCTTGACCCACACCTTGTGGTCGGATTTAAGCGTGCGAATAGAAGAATTTTTAAACAGTATTTCCCTTGCCGAGCTAGTCGCTAACTCTGATGTGCAATCAGTTGCATCACGTCAAGATAGAAGCGTTAGCGATGCGATGAAGCAATTAGATAATATTCAAGTGAGTTGCCAACTATAATTGGCGTCAAGCGGAGAAAGAAATGAAATTACCGATATATTTAGATTATGCTGCGACCACGCCGGTTGATCAGCGTGTTGCTGACGAGATGATGCAATGCCTGACAATGGATGGTAACTTTGGTAATCCTGCGTCCCGTTCACACCGTTTTGGTTGGCAGGCCGAAGAACTAATTGACCAAGCACGTAATGATATCGCTGATTTGATTAACGCAGACCCGCGTGAAATCGTATTTACTTCTGGCGCGACTGAATCAAACAACCTTGCAATAAAAGGTGCTGCGAACTTTTATCAAAAGAAAGGCAAGCACATCATTACCGTTAAGACAGAGCACAAAGCTGTTATTGATACGTGTCGTGAACTGGAGCGCCAAGGCTTTGAAGTAACCTATATGGACGTTGAAGAAAACGGCCTATTAGATCTTAAAAAGCTAGAAAGTGAGATCCGTGAAGACACTATTTTAATCAGCGTTATGCACGTAAATAATGAGCTGGGTGTTATTCAAGATATTGCGACAATCGGTGAGATGTGCCGTGAGCGCAAAATCATGTTCCACGTAGATGGTGCACAAAGCGCAGGCAAAGTTGCAATTGATATGAAACAGTTAAAAGTAGATTTCATGTCATTTTCTGGTCACAAAGTTTATGGTCCTAAGGGTATTGGCGCTTTATATGTGCGTCGTAAACCTCGTGCTCGCCTTGAAGCGCAAATGCACGGTGGTGGTCATGAGCGCGGTATGCGTTCAGGCACTCTAGCGACACACCAAATTGTAGG
Organism: Pseudoalteromonas obscura; assembly: GCF_030135505.1. Taxonomy (NCBI): domain Bacteria; kingdom Pseudomonadati; phylum Pseudomonadota; class Gammaproteobacteria; order Alteromonadales; family Pseudoalteromonadaceae; genus Pseudoalteromonas; species Pseudoalteromonas obscura. The sequence goes on along the minus strand of NZ_JASJUT010000022.1, from coordinate 21,567 downwards.
TATGGGCTCTGCATTCCGTATTGCTAAGGCTGATTTTGACAAAGATCATGCACACATTAGCGCACTTCGCCAGCGTCTAGTTGACGGCATTATGGATATGGAAGAAGTGTATTTCAATGGCACTGTAGACCAGTCTGTACCGGGTATTGTTAATATCAGCTTCAACTATGTTGAAGGTGAATCTCTTCTGATGGCTGTGAAAGACATTGCTGTTTCGTCTGGTTCAGCATGTACATCAGCAAGCCTTGAGCCGTCTTATGTACTTCGCGCGCTAGGCCGTAATGACGAATTAGCACATAGCTCAATTCGATTCAGTATCGGTCGCTTTACAACAGAAGAGGAAATTGATTACACCATCAAGCTTATCAAAGACTCAATCGGTCGCTTGAGAGAGATGTCTCCTCTTTGGGAAATGTTTAAAGACGGTATTGATTTAGATTCAGTTGAATGGGCACACCATTAAACAAGACAGCTTGTATTGACACTGTAGCAAGTATATAAGCGGTTAGTGAGGAAAGAGTTATGGCATATAGTGATAAAGTAATTGACCACGTGGAAAACCCACGTAACGTAGGCACGTTAGACAAAAACGATCCGAATGTAGCAACCGGTATGGTTGGTGCACCGGCTTGTGGCGACGTAATGAAACTGCAAATTAAAGTGTCTGACGAAGGTGTTATCGAAGACGCTAAGTTTAAGACATACGGCTGTGGTAGTGCGATTGCTTCATCTTCTTTGGTGACAGAGTGGGTGAAAGGTAAGACTCTAGACCAAGCTGCAGAAATTAAAAATACCGACATTACTGCTGAGCTAGAGTTACCACCTGTAAAGATCCACTGTTCAATCCTTGCTGAAGATGCAATTCAAGCAGCGATTGCAGACTACAAAAATAAGCAGGCGAAGTAAGAGATAAATTATGGCAGTGACATTAACTGAAGCAGCTGCAAATCGTGTGCAGACTTTCCTTGCGAACCGAGGAAAAGGTCTTGGCTTGCGAGTGGGGATTAAAACCACTGGCTGCTCAGGTCTTGCGTATGTACTCGAGTTCGTTGATGAACTAGCTGAAGGCGATGAAGTGTTCGAAGAAATGGGCGTAAAAATCATCGTTGATGCAAAAAGCTTGGTTTATATCGACGGTACTGAGCTGGACTACACCAAAGAAGGTCTTAATGAAGGGTTTAAGTTTATCAACCCAAATCAAAAAGACGAATGTGGTTGTGGTGAAAGCTTTACCGTTTAACCATCTATAAAAGATAGTGAGCTTAAGCCCTGCCTTGGTAGGGCTTTGCTGTATTAGGTCCGTATGCGATATTTTGAATTATTTAATTTACCAGTAAGCTATGACGTAGATTTATCAGTATTAAATCAACGTTATTTAGAGTTACAACGTGCCGTTCATCCTGATAAGTTTGCGGGGAAAAGTGAGCGTGAAAAGCTGATAGCCGTGCAAAAAACGTCTGAAATTAATGATGCTTTAGCGGTTTTAAAACACCCAGTGAAACGTGCTGAGTATATGTTAAGTGAGCAAGGTGTCGATATCAGAGCTGAGCAGCAAACACTGCAAGACCCTGCATTTTTAATGCAGCAAATGGAGCTAAGAGAGGCACTGGAAGATATCCAGCATAGCAGCGATCCAGAAGATGAAATCGATGCGTTTGAAGCCCAGATTAAAGTGCTCGACCAACAGTACAGCGCAAAACTAGCAGAGCAGCTTATAGATCAAGAACACTCGGTGTTAGAAATTGCTGCTGACAATATTCGCAAGTTAAAATTCATATATAAATTACGTGAAGAGCTGTCTCGCATTGAAGATAGCCTTTTCGATTAATCTAGCGTCACCACTTAAGTTAAAAGAGCATTATGGCATTATTGCAAATTGCTGAGCCGGGGCAGAGCGCGGCACCTCACGAACATAAACTGGCAATAGGTATCGACTTAGGTACAACAAATTCTTTGGTGGCCACAGTACAAAGTGGTGAAGCCAGAACGCTTGTGGATATTAATGGCGATGCTATGCTACCGTCTGTCGTAAGATATCATGCTGAGAATGTCACTGTTGGTCAACAAGCGCAATTGGCTGCGGTTGAAGATCCGACCAATACGCTTATTTCCGTAAAACGTTTTCTTGGCAAATCTGTTTCAGAAGTTACCACGCGCTATCAAAACTTACCTTATGAGTTTGTTGAACATCAAGGTGCGCTGGCAATCAACACGGTTGCTGGCCCAATCAATCCAATCCAAGCATCAGCAGAAATTTTAAAGTCTCTTTATCAACGTGCGACGGAGAGCTTTGCAGGAGAGGAAATAGTGGGGAGTGTTATCACTGTACCTGCTTATTTTGATGATGCACAAAGGCAAAGTACCAAAGATGCAGCTGAAATTGCAGGTTTAAAAGTACTGAGGTTACTCAATGAACCAACTGCCGCAGCTGTTGCTTATGGCTTGGACTCAGGTCAAGAAGGTGTAATTGCTGTCTATGATTTGGGTGGTGGTACGTTTGATATTTCAATACTGCGTTTGAATCAAGGTGTTTTTGAGGTACTAGCAACGGGTGGTGATTCAAGTTTAGGTGGAGATGACTTTGATGCTGTATTGGTTGAACACTTTAAGTCGCAGTTAGGCCTGAGTGAGCTTACACCACAAGAGCTGCGTTTATTGATCCAAAAAGCAAAAGCCTGCAAAGAAGCGTTGAGCAGTTATTTAACTGTCAATGTGAAACTCGAACTGCGCTCAACTGAGCACTTGGTAACAGTGACGCAAGAGCAGTTTGCTGAGCTAGTTGCACCACTTGTTAAGCAAACGCTTAGAGCATGCCGTAGAGCGTTAAAAGACGCGGGTGTAAGCAAAGAAGAAGTGCTTGAAGCTGTGATGGTTGGTGGGTCAACCCGTATGCCTGTGATCCGTGAAGCGGTTGGTGAGTTTTTTGAAAAAGAGCCGCTAACTTCTATTGATCCAGATCGCGTTGTTGCTATTGGCGCTGCAATTCAGGCTGATATTCTAGCAGGTAATAAACCTGACTCGGATATGCTGTTATTGGATGTTTTACCTCTATCTTTGGGTTTAGAGACCATGGGTGGCTTGGTAGAAAAGATCATTCCACGTAATACAACAATTCCAGTTGCTCGCGCGCAAGAGTTCACCACCTTCAAAGATGGCCAAACTGCGATGTCATTGCATGTACTCCAAGGTGAACGAGAATTAGTAGATGATTGTCGTTCACTGGCTAAATTCAGCCTCAAAGGCATTCCAGCCATGGCTGCCGGGGCAGCGCATATTCGCGTTACGTTCAAAGTGGATGCAGATGGCTTGTTGAGCGTGTCTGCGAGTGAGAAGTCGACTGGTGTGCAAGCCGAGATCCAAGTAAAGCCGTCATTCGGTTTGAGTGATGATCAGGTTGCACAAATGCTTAAAGACTCAATGAGTTTTGCTAAAGAAGATATGCAAGCACGTATGCTCAAAGAACAGCAGGTTGAAGCGCTGAGAGTACTTGAAGCCCTTGAAGCTTCACTGGCAACAGAATCTGCGTTATTAAACGAAGAAGAGTTAAATAGCCTAAGAGAGGCGATGGCGATGTTAGATGAAAAACGCCAAAATGCATCGGATCCAGATGCGATAAAGCATGCAATTGAAGTGGTTGATGAAGCAAGTAGTGAATTTGCATCTCGCCGCATGGATGTATCAATCAAACAGGCACTGCAAGGTCAGTCTGTAGACGAGGTTTAATATGCCACAAATTATCTTTTTACCCCATGAAGAGCTTTGTCCTGAGGGCGCGGCGATAGACGCAAAATCTGGTGATACAGTGCTAGATGTCGCGTTAAAAAATGGGATCAGTATCCCTCATGCATGTGAAAAGTCATGTGCTTGTACGACATGTCATGTTGTTATCCGCGAAGGGTTTGACTCGCTAGAAGAAAGCGATGAGCTTGAAGATGACATGTTAGACAAAGCTTGGGGTTTGGAACCTGAATCACGTCTGGGCTGTCAGGCAGTGATCAACGATGAAGATTTGGTTGTAGAAATTCCAAAATATAATCTAAACATTGTTAATGAAGAGCACTAATTCATAAAGTTTATCGAAAAGGCTGTAGCTTATCACTACAGCCTTTTTTATTTGGAGTGAAAAATTATGTACTTAAAAGGTCAGACTGTTTGTTCAATTATTAATGGATTAGATCACCAAAGTGACAAGCTATTGGCCGTACATAACCCGGCTGATGGCTCTTTACTTGCAGAGGTGACGCAAGCAGGTTTAGTTGAAGCTGATCATGCACTAGAGAGTGCCCAATCGTGTTTTCTCGAGTTGAAAAGCACCACCGCACAGGCGCGCAGTAATACGCTTTATCGTTGGTATCAACTAATTCTGGAAAAGCGCTCTCAGCTGGCAGAAATAATTACGCTAGAGCAAGGTAAACCTCTGAAAGAGTCACTGGCAGAAGTCACTTATGCTGCGGGTTATGTAAGATGGTATGCGCAACAAGCCGAACGCGCATATGGCACTGTTATTCCTGCCAACTCGCAAGCTCATCAGCTACTGACAGTGAAACAAGGCGTTGGTGTGGTACTAGGTGTAACGCCATGGAATTTCCCGCTGGCAATGATAACGCGTAAAGTCGCTCCGGCTTATGCAGCAGGGTGCAGTTTTATTTTAAAGCCCTCAGAGTTAACGCCGATTAGTGCGATTGAAGTCGCTAAACTAGCACTCGAAGCTGGTATGGAAAGTGGGGCTTTTCAGGTGTTAGTAAACGCGAAACCGGAGCAATTGGTTAAACACCTAACGAGCAAAAAAGAAATTAGAAAACTGACTTTTACAGGTTCTACCCAAGTTGGCAAGTTGCTATATGCCCAGTGCATCGACACGATGAAGCATATTTCATTGGAATTGGGGGGCAATGCACCATTTATCGTATTTGAGAGTGCCGATTTAGATGCCGCCGTTGATGGACTCATGGCTGCCAAATTTAGAAACGCTGGACAAACCTGTATTGCCGCAAATCGTATCTTTGTGCATCAAGCAATAAGGGACAAATTCTTAGAGAAATTAAAAAGCCGCGTAAGTGCACTCATAGTAAGTTCGGGATTGGATGAGAACTATGATATTGGTCCCCTGATCACAGAACTTGCGAAAGACAAGGCTGCACAATTAATCGAAGATGCGCTTAGTAAAGGCGCTTATGCAACTTATCCAGCTAAGGTGCGAGACGGTTCTATTATGTCTCCAGTCATACTGGAAAATGTGACCTCTCAGATGGCGATTTATCATAGTGAAATCTTTGCGCCAGTTGTCAGTATTATAGAATTTAGCTCTGAATCTAACGTGATAGATATGGCAAACGAAGTTGATGCAGGGCTGGCTGCTTATTTTTATTCTCAGGATGTTAAGCAAATCGCGCGTGTATCACAAGAGTTGGATTTTGCGATGATAGGCATTAATGAAGGGGGAATATCTAATCCCGCGGCTCCTTTTGGTGGAATGAAAGAGTCTGGGTTGGGGAGAGAAGGAGGAGTGGAAGGGATTGAGGAGTATCTGGAAACCAAATATATTTGCCAGCGTACTTTATAACGAGAACGCTTGTTATAAGAACTAAAATATGATGACAAAAATTATTATTGGAACAATGCAATTTTTGCAATTGCTTTAAATTTGTAAAAAAGCTAGGTAGACTGCGCTGTAGTTTTCAATTTTATATAAAAATATAATGACAAGCGCAAACTTACCAACCTTGGTTGTACTTGCTGGCGGGTTAGGTACTCGCTTTGGTGGCAATAAGCAGATCGCAGAGCTACCGAATATAGGTAAAACAATCATGGAGCTTAGCATAGCAGATGCTTATAGCGCTGGTGTACGGCACGTCGTGTTGGTGATAAATGATTTGGTCAGATCTACCATTGAGTCAGTGATATTACCTAGACTGCCTAGCGAGTTAAAAGTTGAACTGGTAGAGCAGTCCATTGAGCGAGTGCCTGAGCGGTTTAAAGATATTGCCGCTAAACGCTCAAAGCCTTGGGGAACAGGTCATGCACTGCTGTGTGCCCGTTCAAATGTCACTGGTAATGCAATTGTAATTACGGCAGACGACTACTATGGGCCTAGTGCATACCGGCAGCTAGTTTCGCACTTTTGTAATAAAGATCATAATACTAGCGAAATGGCGATAGTAGCCTATCCTTTAACTCAAACCATGTCAGAGCTTGGTGGAGTTAATAGGGGCATATGCGCTTTGTCAGAAAACTACCTTACGCAAGTGCATGAGTACATAAATATACGCCGGGTCGACGATGGCTACAAAGGGTATTTTAATAACCAAGACATACCTGTCGCATCTAACAGCCTCGTTTCGATGACATGCTGGGGGGTAACTCAGCAACTTTTTGATAATCTTGAAGTGTTGTTCGATCATTTTCTAGAATGTCATGACAGCGATGTCAAAAAAGAGTATTATCTACCCGATTGTATTCAGCATATGATTAATTTTGACCAAGCTGCCGTCCGAGTATTCGAAGCTCGCGACAGATGGTTTGGTGTTACTTATAAAGAAGAAATAGATAGTGTCGCAGGAAAAATATATGAACTACGTCACGGATGAATTAACCGCAAGTGTAATTAATAAGCCAGTTTATAGGGTAAGTATGGAATACCTTTCAATCGCTGAGCATTTGGCTGTGCAGTATGGCCTGTGTGAGGAAGAAATCTCAATGAAACCTATTGGCAGCGGGCATATTAATACAACCATGCTTTTAAAGGACAGCAAACGAGTGCTGGTAGTTCAAAAACTAAATACAACAGTGTTTCCTGAACCTAATCAGCTTGTTGAAAATGCTCGTTTAATTGAACAGCACTTGGCGTCTAAATTAGATTCAGGCTCTTACGAATTAGGCATTATAAAGCACGTACCTACCCATGAAGGTAAGTTCTTGGTTGAATATCAAGGAGAGGTGTGGCGAGCGCTCGAGTTTATTGGCAAGAGCTATAGTGAAGACGTTGTAGATTGCGCGATTAAAGCGCAAACTGCTGCCGGTGCGTTTGGATGTTTTGCTAATGCATTAAATGATTTTGATGCAAAACAGTTATTTCCGGTAATCCCTGACTTTCATAATTTAGCGATGAGAATCGAGAAATTGAAAGCGGTGATTGAAGCGGATCCTGTGGGTCGTGTTGATACGTGTTTAGACGTCATCGAATTTTGCCAATCGCAATACCGTTTAGCAAATGAAGTAACGGCAATGGAAGCACAGTTGCCACTGCGTGTTTGCCACAATGATACCAAGATAAATAACATGTTGTTTGATGCTTCTACTAATAGAGCCAAGGCTGTTATAGATCTTGATACCTGCATGCCAGGGTATTGGCTATATGACTTTGGTGATATGGTTCGTACTTTTTGTTCTCCTGAACCAGAAGATTCGACGAATTTGAACAATGTTGTGGTTCGCGTTGAAATCTTTGAGGCTATCGTAAAGGGGTATATCGCAGAGGTATCAGAAAGGTTAACGGATATTGAAAGAAAGAGTTTTATACTCGGTGCGAAAGTGATGCCACTTATGATCGGCATTCGATTCTTAACCGATTACTTGGATGGCGATAATTATTTTACAACCCACCATGAAGCCCATAACTTGGAGCGTGCACGCAATCAATTTGCGCTTTATCAAGATATTCTGAAAAAAGAAACGCAGTTAAGTGCTTTGATAAACTAGATTGCTTTGCGACAAATAATGAATAAAAGCCTGATGAACCACCATCAGGCTTTTTTTTGCGCTGAGCATGTTATTCGTAGCGTCAGATCTATGCTCTGAATTTACTCCAGAGTAGTTGAATATGGATAAAGCCAACTTGGCAAAGCGAAATTAGTTGGCGGGTGACGAATTATAGTTGGTGACGAATTATTTAAGCATCAGATACTTTTTATCAGCGACAAGGATCAATTAGTCGCATCCGTTTTGATTCTCTGCGCTGCTTACGATAGCGTTGTCATAACAACAAGTATTAGTAGTGAAGTTTGAAAAAATAACTCTTTTCAGGCTTCCTGCTGTACGGGAAAGCATAAAAATGAAATTAAGAATTAGAATAAAGTGTTAATCTAGGATCCTTCATGACACAAATAAACAGAAGACATTTTTTAAAAGCAGCAGGCGTAGCCGCAGCTGCAGGTGTGGTTGCAGGTTGTGCGCAGCCGAATAGCACTAGCGCACTATCTTCGAATCCAAAAGGCAAGTCTGTGATCGGACTTGTGGTGCCTAAAATGGATGTAGTCCGAGTTGCATTTATTGGTGTAGGTCAGCGAGGATACGGACATGTGAAGCGCATGAGTCATATTGAAGGTGCTGAGATTGTCGCTATTTGTGATACTCACAATGAAGTTTTGGAACGTTCTGCAAAATATCTCACTGACAAGGGGCTAAAAAAACCAGCGCTGTATGGGACAGGAGAGCTTGCATATAAAGAAATGCTCGAACGTGAAGATATTGATATTGTGATTATTTCTACGCCATGGAAGTGGCATGCACCGATGGCCATCGACACCATGGAGAGTGGTAAGCATGCATTTGTAGAAGTGCCTCTTGCATTGACTGTAGAAGAAATGTGGCAGATTGTCGATACTGCAGAGCGTACGCAGAAAAACTGCATGATGATGGAAAACGTCAACTATGGTCGTGATGAGTTAATGGTGCTGAACATGGTCCGTCAAGGACTGTTTGGTGAGCTTTTACATGGTGAAGCCGCGTATATTCATGAGCTGCGTTGGCAAATGAAAGAGCTAGAGCATAAAACAGGATCTTGGCGGACGGAATGGCATACTAGACGAGATGGCAACCTATATCCAACTCATGGCCTTGGACCTGTGTCGCAGTATATGAATATCAACCGTGGTGACAGATTTGACTACCTAACCTCTATGAGTTCTCCTGCACTTGGACGAGCTGCTTATGCGCAAAGGGAATTTCCAAAAGCGCACCAACGTAACCAATGGAACTATATTTGTGGTGATATGAATACGACCATGATCAAAACGGTAAATGGACGTTCGATTGTGGTCCAACATGATACTACAACGCCGCGACCTTATTCTCGTCATAACCTTATTCAAGGGACTAATGGTGTTTTTGCAGGATTCCCAAATCGAATTGCGTTGGAGCAAGGTGGCAGAGGCTCATTTCATGATTGGGATGAAGATATGGCTTATTGGTATGGAAAATATGATCACCCGTTGTGGGTGAAGATGGGAGAGGAGGCTGAACGCAATGGTGGGCATGGTGGTATGGACTTTTTAATGTTCTGGCGCATGATTTATTGTTTGAGAAATGGTGAGCCACTAGACCAAGATGTATATGATGGGGCTGCTTGGTCAGTTATATCTCCACTGTCTGCTCAGTCAGTCGCCAATCGCAGCGAGTCAGTATCAATTCCTGATTTTACCCGAGGCCATTGGCAAACAGCTAAACCATTAGGGATTGTCGGAGCATAGTTAAGAAAAGCGCCAAAGGGCGCTTTTTTTGTGCTTAAATAGGGTCACACGACTTATTAAGGGTAAACAATGCAAAAGTTTTTTGTCAGCTTGATGTTCATAGTCATTTTAGTAGGTTGCACTAGCACAAAAACAAAAGATAGTGAGCTTAGCTTAAATGAAGTAGTCGAAAACTATATCAAGGTATATCAAGCACGTTCCGATTTTGAACGATTTTTAGCGTTTTATTCAGATGATGTCGTTCTAGAAGACATGTTGTATGGGTATAAAACAACAACCAAACAGCAGTTAGGCGACTTCTTCAACTGGAATGCAGAACAAGTCCACGTCCTGGACTCAAACAAGACCTTTTCGGTTGAACAAACGATAATATCCCAAGAGCAAGGTACTGCTGTTTTACGTGGTACGTTTAACCTTTTTTCTTACAACGGTCAGCAACTAGGGCCATGGCGATTTACAACCGTATTAAAGTTCAATGATGCTGGTTTAATTTATTATCAACAAGATTGGATCAATTACTATCCGAGAAGTTTTGTGTTAGAGGCGCCAAACTTAAACACTGACAAGTAAGTTATTTTACCCAAATATCACAATTACATGTAAACTGCATTTCAACTATTTTGAAATTTGAGAATTAGGAATATCTTATGCAGCTTTCTGTGGAGATTAGTAAGTACCCACTTCATTCGGACTATATCCCTTTCATAAAGTCTTTTATTGAAAGGCTGAATGAACATGAAGGGTTAACCGTGATCACTAATACCATGTCAACTCAAGTGTTTGGTGAGTTTGATCTAGTCATGTCGGTAATTCAATCTCAAATGAAAACGTCATTTGAACAATACGGAAAATGCGTATTTGTTTGTAAGTTTATTTCTGGTGATTTATCCCCTGAGGCATAATGGAATTAATTACTAAGACCCTTGCAGGCTTTACCGCTATGTCTGGTTGGGAGTATTTGGCTGTAGCACTCTCGATTCTTTATCTATTGTTGGCTATCCGAGAAAATATCTGGTGTTGGCCAGCCGCTTTTTTCAGCACATTTATATATACCATAATGTATTGGAATGGTGCGCTGTTGATGGAGTCCTTACTACACTTTTATTATTTGGTTATGGCGTTTGTTGGTTGGTGGATGTGGCGATCAGGACAAAAAAATACTGAATCAAAGATTGTATCTTGGTCGTTTTTCAAACATATGAAAATCATTTTAATAACTGCCTGTGTAGCCGTGTTTATGGGTTATATGACAGACAATTATACCCATGCCGATCTACCATATTTGGATAGCTTCACAACTTGTTTTGCGGTTGTGACCACTTACTTAGTTGCAAAAAAGGTACTTGAAAATTGGCTGTACTGGGTAGTGATCGATGCAGCATCTATGTATCTGTATTATTTAAAAGGTTATTACCCAACACTTGCGTTATATATCTTTTATACATTCATGGCGTGTTGGGGTTATATGAAGTGGTATGAAGAGCATAGCAACAGAGAAGGCAAAACACTTGCGCAGCTTTGATTTAAGCTGCGCATTGCATGTGCTACAAAGGCTATTTCCCGGTAGCCAAATTGAACAGCTTTCTAAGCTAGATAAGGGGCTAAGCAACCATAACTTCTATTTTAAGCTGGACGCCAAACCCTGTTTGTTGAAAGCGTTTAACGGTGCCGTGCCGGTCACTGCATTGAATGCTCAAAATGCACTGGCGCAGCAGCAAGTATCTCAGGCTATTTTATGTTTGGATAGGGTAGATAATGTCGCAGTGCTTGAGTTTTTAACTGCTGTGCAAGCCCCAATCTGTCTAGAAGAGCAAATTCCAAAGCTATTGTCAGGTATTCATAATTTGTCTGTTGAAAAGTCAACACAGCTTAATTTAAAGGGTGCGATCTTGGAGGCATCTTCACTTCTAGAGCAAACTTGGCTTGGAGAGTACTTGATTGATGAACTGTCAGCGTTACCATCTGATATTTGCTTTTGTCACAATGATTTGGTTCAAGATAATGTGTTAAACACACCTCACGGTGTACGTATGCTTGATTTTGAATATGCGCAATACAACGACAGCTTTTTTGATTTGGCAGCGATCTGCTGCTCCTACCAACTTAACGAAAAACAAAGACAGGCTTTATTAGAACGGTACTTTTTCTATCGGCGCAGTCCAAATCCAGATAACTCAATATATAAGTTAGATGTGTTTCGAGGTATTTATTTGCTGGTTAGTATTGCTTGGTATAAACAAAAAAATATCAATACTGAAATGGAGATGTTAGAAAAGCAGTTTAAACCTTGGTGCCGTCAGCACAATTTGGTTTATGCCTCGTAAATGAGTGATTTTTACGAGGCGTGATGATTTTAAATTCCGCCTAATCTTTTGGCTAACTCTTTATATTTTTCAACATCATCCTTGTCAAATATAGGCTCTCCATTTTCATCATGTTCCTTTGCAACTAACAAGTTCTCTCTCGCTAGCCGCCTTACACGCTCCACTTTTACACTTAAAAATTCAGCAACTTGCTCAGTGGTCATAGGGGTCATAATACAAATCCTCAAGATGATGTTGGTAGCTTGGCTACTAAAATCCAAACACATTTATTATTTTTGAACTTTAATCATAGCTAAATATATGACTTTTAGTCTAGTTAGTGATGTTTTTTCGCGTCTTAGTTTAATAAATAGTCATACAAACGTCACTGGACTGGTATTTCATTTAAGATGTGATTATTATGGGGCTGCTTAAATTGCTGTGCTCTCGTGGTGAAATGGATATCACGTGGCTCTCCGGAAGCTAAGTTACAGGTTCGATCCCTGTCGAGAGCGCCAGTAAAGCCCCACGAATATGCTCCCTGTCAAATTAAAACTTGTTTTTTACAGTAAAATGCCATTGTAGTGAGTCCACGCCGCTAGGTTTGTCGATTGGTGCTGCCAAGTCCAAATGCAATACTAAACCTGAGTTAGCTCTACTTGGTGCCATGCGAATACCAAACCCGAGGTTTTTATAAAACTTATGGTTTACGCTGAAAAGGGTTTTACCATCTACGCGACCTATATCAAAATATGCGGCTCCACCTACTTTAAACAAATGTAGTAAGTCATATTCCCAATAGTATCGCTTTTCTAGGTTTAACACGATACGTCTATCACCCTGCAAGTACCTTGCAGGAAAGCCTCTTAATCCGGTTTCTCCACCTAATGTTAGTTGCTTGTCTTCGGTCAAGTGCTTACCGTGGGCAATATTGAGCTGAGAATACCAAGATTGATAATTTCCAGTAGCTAAGTGATACTCTAGGTTTAATTGTGTAATTAGGTTTTCACTTTCACCTTTTTCTAGATTCCAATACCCATTGAACGCAAAGTTGACCCGAAACAGGCTTCTTTCTGAAGTATAATGGGCCTTGCTGATAGTCGTATTAAATATCCATCTAGAGTCATCATTGCTAATAGAATCGCTAGAGTAACCCAGTTGTGAGTTGATATTCCATCCCAAATTCAGGTCCTCTGTTCTGTAGATGGAGTCAAAATTTTTGACTTTGATAAAGTCCGTTTCTAGCCACTGTACTTGCACGTAGGGATAGCTGAGTTTTCGTTGTTGCGCAATGGGCAAAGTTGTTTCTTTTACTTCACGAAATGATTCCGTCTGATCTCTATATCCGGCAATGACTCTGCGTGTCCAGTTTGCTTTTTGAGCTGTTGCTATGCCGTAATAAATCTGAGTGACTTCTGAGTCTTGCTCAAACTCTGATACGGTTTCACCGTTTTCATAAAGGGGCTCAATACGTTTATTACCGTAATTTAGGAAACCATAGCTAACAGGAGTACGAGTCGAAAAAAATGGATAATCCACGCCGATGTAGTGACGCTCTCCATCGTCATTATCTGAATATTCAACTCGGCCTTGGTATCGAGAAGATAAGATATTGGGGTCGTCATAAACAAATAAATAGCCACTTCTGTCCGCATCTTCAATATGTGTGAGGGAGAGGCGCTTACCATACCCAAATAGGTTGCTTTCGCGAAATCCTATGCGGCTTGAGTTTTCCCCGCCGCTACGACTAAAGCTGAGATCAGGTAGGAGGGTCCAAAGGTCTCGGGTGACGACTGTGACTGTAACGTCACCATGGCAATTTTCTTCAGCGAAAATTCGTGCATCGTACAAATAGGGTTGTTGTCGTAACAAGCGCTCTGATTCAATTAATAATTGCGGATCGTAGGCGGTATTTTCAGTAAATAATAAGACACTTTTAATGACTTCTGGTTTAGTTGTTATGTGTGCCTCATTGGCGAATCTAAACAGCGCATTGTCTTCTTCAGGCAAAGATGTATCAAATACATTGAGCTGGTGTAGTTCAATAGCGCTTATTTTTCCGCCGTTTTTTTTGGGCAAGGTGTGTTCGGTGCTTAATTCTTGACTGTAACTGTTATGAGTATCGTGGGAAGCATTTGAGCAACTATTAGAAGCGATAGTTTGCTCATTTGCATGAGTAGGTGCTACAACACCAGTAATTGATGTGGCCAAAAAAACAAAGAAGCAAAACCTAGATATCACCATGTGTATGCCTAACGCTACTATTATTATTAGTATGGCTTATGTTAGGCATACATGCTTAGGCAAGTCTATATTATTGTTGTAAATTTAATCTAAGGTAAGTCAGAAGGTTTGGGATCAGCTGTGTAGCTTCAACTCCTTCAGGTGAGATCCAAATACTCTCGCTATAGTATTCGAAATTAAGGCAAAATGACTGATGTTCATAATTAAATCGCCACTGGTGGCGATCGGCCCCCTCGTTAAATTCGAGCGTGGTAAGGGCGTCCATCGAGAGAAATATACTTCCCCATAATTGAAATTCATCGCTGTCTGGAAATACGCTGGGCATGACTTGTAAAGTACTTTTGTCGCTCAGTAATTTTATATTGGTCATAGATTCCTCGGCTTATTCTGCTGCTAAATAATTGCGGATCAGCTGCATAAAAGGAGCACCATACTTGGTCAATTTTGTGAATCCGACACCAGATACTTTAAGAAAAGCACTGTCTTCGGTTGGCATTTGTTGCGCCATTTCTGCCAGTGTTTTGTCATTGAATACGACATAAGGTGGCACATCGTCTTGATCTGCGAGCTCCTTGCGTAAACTGCGCAGCTTAGCAAATAGCTTCCGATCATAGTTAAACTGTGCGAGTTTATCTTGGTATACGTGGCTTGCTTGCAATCTAGGTTCAGCTAAATTTAATGTATATTCACCTTTAAGTACTGCACGTGCAGCTTCGGTCAGTTTTAAAGTGGCACCTTGAGTAATATCTTGAGCCAACAAGCCGTGATGAATGAGCTGTCTAAGCACGCTCAGCCAGTATTCATTGCTTTGATCTTTACCTATACCGTAGGTACTTAAATTATGATGTTGGTTATCGCGAATGCGTGCAGTATTTGCACCACGCAGCAGATCGACAATATACCCAAGCCCAAAACGTTGCTCAGCGCGATACACGCAAGACAGTGCTTTTTGTGCAACGATAGTCGCATCGAAGTGCTTGGGAGGGTTCAAACAAATATCGCAGTTGCCGCATGGCTCCCGCTGATATTCGCTAAAATAATTCAGTAAAATTTGTCGGCGGCAGGT
The DNA here is from genome assembly GCF_030135505.1 of Pseudoalteromonas obscura. Lineage (NCBI taxonomy): Bacteria > Pseudomonadati > Pseudomonadota > Gammaproteobacteria > Alteromonadales > Pseudoalteromonadaceae > Pseudoalteromonas > Pseudoalteromonas obscura. The sequence continues at coordinate 6,487 of NZ_JASJUT010000022.1, read as the reverse complement.
CTGAGCTTCCGCAAAGTTTGCCATTGCATTAAATCTTTGCTGCTCTACCTTACGTCTTTGCTCATCAGTAATATCTTCGAAAAAGCGTCTCACTCGGCCAATGTCCGCTGGGTCAAAGTACATAATTGCTTCCGCGGCCAGCCCATCACGTCCCGCTCGACCTGTTTCCTGATAATAGGACTCTATACTTTTGGGAATGTCATAATGCAATACAAATCTGACATTGGGTTTATTGATCCCCATACCAAAGGCCACGGTTGCGACGACAATTTGAACGTCATCACGCGCAAACGCATTTTGTACAAACTGACGCTGCTCATTGTCCATACCAGCGTGGTAGGCAGCTGCATTAAATCCACCTTCAGAGAGCTTTTCGGCTATCTCATCAACACGTCGACGGCTAGAGCAGTATATTATGCCGCTTTGGCCTTTTTGTGTTTTCAAATACCGCATAAGCTGTGACAGCGGTTTGAATTTCTCTTCAATGGTATAGCGTATATTTGGGCGATCGAAGCTGCCTGTATGAACGAATGGATCATTTAGGTTGAGTTGCGAAATAATGTCATTGCGAGTTGCCATATCAGCAGTTGCTGTAAGCGCTATTGTAGGGACATGAGGAAATAATTGTTTGAGTTCGCTCAGCCTACAATAGTGTGGTCTAAAGTCATGACCCCAGTGCGAGACACAGTGAGCTTCATCAATTGCAAATAATGATAGAGACAAATTTCTAAGGCGATCGATAAACTCTCTCTGCAACACCTTTTCAGGAGCAACATAGAGCATTTTAATTTCGCCGTTGTGTAAACGCTGATAGATATGTTGTTGTTGTTGCCACTCTACGCTGTTATTGACAAACTCAGCTGCAATTCCTTGAGCTTGCAATTGCGCGACTTGATCCTGCATTAAAGAGATTAATGGCGACACTACGATTGTGACACCTTGTAACATCAGCGCCGGAACTTGGTAGCATAAAGACTTCCCGCCACCTGTGGGCAGCAACACTAAACTATCACGGCCAGCAAGGCATGCTTCTATCGCATCCTGTTGTCCCGCGCGAAAAGTTGTGTAACCAAAAAATTCTTTTAGTACTGATTGGGGAGTCAATGATTGTTGAGTTGCAAGTGTGTCCATTGCGCGCATTTTAGAGGGTTTTGATGTAATTGTCTTCCTTTAATGATTATTCTTAATGCGAGTTGAAGGAGTTTTAGTCAATGTTGGCAAAGAGTCATTAATTACAATGGTATTGTACAGCAGAAGCATTGGTGGCAGCAGTTCGATACACTATTGTAAACATTGCAATGCTGATGGTTTATTGCAATAGCGTAGCAAAATGGAGATGCAGTATTATATCTGTATAATGCTCGCCTTCTTCGCATCTGGGTGAATAGGGGAGTGAAATGGCTGGGGATACTAAGGCGAGGCAAGGCTATATATATGCCATACTTGCTTTTATTATGTGGGGCTTGGCACCAATTTATTTCAAGTCGATAGAGCAAGTTGAAGCGCTGGAAATTTTGGTGCATCGAGTCGTTTGGTCTGTTGTGTTTGTTGTTGTTGTGATCGCGCTACGAAACAATTGGCGTAAAGTTTATGCAATCTTGGTGAACCCTAAACTTTTAATGATGTTAGTGGTCACTGCATTACTATTAGGTTTCAATTGGGGTTTGTTTATCTGGGCCGTAAACAATGGATATATGCTTGATGCGAGTCTAGGTTATTATATTAACCCGCTACTTAATGTTCTTTTGGGAATGTTATTTTTATCTGAAACGCTTCGTAAAGGCCAAAAAATAGCTGTTTTACTGGCTTCTACTGGGGTAGTAATTCAATTAATTAGTTTTGGATCATTTCCGTATATTGCGCTATCGCTCGCTTGTTCGTTTGCAATTTATGGATTGCTGAGAAAGAAAATGGCTGTCGAGTCTTTACCAGGCTTACTGATAGAATCTGTTATTTTGTTACCATTGGCAGGTGCCTATTGGTTGATGATGACACCTAGCCCAACCAGTAATATGCTATTGAATGACATCGACTTAAATGTGTTGTTAATTGCCGCTGGTGTTGTGACCACCTTACCATTACTGAGCTTTACTGCTGCAGCGAAAAGGTTACCCTATTCAACTTTGGGGTTTTTCCAATATATCGGGCCAAGTTTAATGTTCATGTTGGCAGTAACCTTTTATGGAGAATCATTTGACATTGAACGAGCTGTCACTTTTGCCTTTATTTGGGGAGCGCTCATTTTATTCAGTATTGACTCTTGGAAAGCGAGTCAATCTAAGTTAGTGAACGCCCATTAAGTTATTGTAGTTACCATAGCCTTCTGCCTCAAAGCGGTCAGAAGGCGATTTGATTGCGCCCTGATTCCTTTGCTTTATAGAGGTTTTCGTCAGCGATTTTAATTAGCGGATCTATACTTTCGATCCCCTTGTCTGCAACCCCGATAGAAACCGTAAACGGGATGTGGTAAGGCGTCAGTGAACTACTATTTTTCTCTAAATAGAGTCTAAAGTGCTCTAATTGCTGTGCGTTCTTTTCTCTATCTTGAGATCGAAATAAAACAGCAAACTCTTCCCCACCCAATCTGGCATAAAGATCATGCTCAAAAAACTTTTCGAAACACTCTCCAATTGATTGGAGTACTTTATCACCGGCATCATGGCCATGCTGGTCGTTGATTTTTTTGAAAAAGTCGATATCGATCATCGCGAGCATACAGCCATGATTTTGCCTACTATTCATCGTGAGCTGCTTGCTTGCGTGCTCAAAGAAATATCGTCTATTAGGGAGTTGTGTTAAATAGTCGGTATTCGCTTGGCGTCTAATGGTGGCGATATTTTCCAACATATCTACGTTTTGACTTAAACGACAATAAAACTCTTCAGGGTTAAAAGGTTTACGTAAGTAATCGTTGGCACCGCTTTTCAAAAATCTGGCGGACAAATAGGCATTGTCTGTACCAGAAATACCAATAATGGCTTTATCGTCGTTACTATACAAGCGCCTAATCTCTGCGCAGAGCTCTTCTCCACGCATGTTGGGCATTTCGTTGTCAGTTATGATGACATCAATGTCAGGGTTTTCGTTTAGAGCAGCGAGGGCTTTTATCCCATCCTCGGCGACGTACACTTGATATTTATGGCGCTGTAATAAGGAACTAATATGTCGCCTTGTAGCAGCAGAATCGTCGACAACTAGGACTTTAACCTGCTCATTGCGTGGCAGGCGCTGTAACTGTCTTTTCAAATACTGGTAAGCTTGTTTGTTTTCTTTGGTGATGTAGTCAATAACAGGGTATTTATCTACAGTATCTCGAGTGCTTGATTCAAGGTTACCTGTCATAACTATTGTTGGAATATTGGCTTTAACCGTATATGGGATAGCCTCCCCGTTTGAAGCATCAGGCAAAACAAAATCCACCACAGCACAAAAATAATTGTGATCGTTTATCAGTCGCTTTGCGCTCTCTAAAGTGGTTGCAACGTCAACATCGTAGCCGACAGAGCTGGCAATGTGTTTCTGGACTTTTGCGATAGTTGGAGTGTCTTCTATTATTAGCACCTTTCTCAACACATGCTCAACCTTAACAGCTTTTCTTTACTTCAGTTTTAACTGAAAGCATGAAAAAAGCAATGATGATTATAAGATTCACTAGGGCAATTCTCTGCTTAATATCCCTATTGACAACGTCAACCCGCCTACAGGTGTACGTTTAACGGAAAAAGAGCGGGTTGACGTTAAATATAAAGTATTAGTCCAAACTGACTTCCACTTCAGGTTGCTCGGCAACATTATGGCTTTTTGTAAATGGCTTTTGACTGCTTAATGTGTGGGTTTTGTGTTTCCGAGTGGTCAAATCTAAGTACTTTGCCCATATTTTTTCCATCTGATTGGAGGGGGGGGTATGTTGGGTGAAGGTATCAACAAATTGCTGTTGAAAGGAGTTGGATGGCGGACTCTCTTGTTTGTATAAACTCGACAGAAGCTTACCATGCTGCTGCAAGAGCTCCGATTCAAGTAACGTAAAGTGTCCACTTCGAGAGAATCCTCGGGGGAAGTTTGCATCATCATAAAAAGGCTTAGATGCAGCAAAAGCTTCTTTTAGTTCGGCTATAGTCATATCCATGATGGTTTCCTCACATTGTTTGGAAAAGTATGAACTAACGACGCTGCTTTTTTAAACGAATATTTTTTATTGAAAGGTAGGGTGATGGACAAAGAACTATTAAAAACTTTTGTTGAAGTTTCAAAAACTCGTCATTTTGGTCGGGCAGCAGAAAACTTATACATCACTCAGTCTGCTGTGAGTTTTAGGATCCGGCAGTTGGAACAAAACCTAGGGGTAAGTCTATTCACTCGACAGCGAAACAATATTCAACTAACCGCTGCCGGAGAGCGATTACTTCCCCATGCCAAAATGCTATTGACCGCAATGCAAAGAGCACGATTAGATGTCGCTTTGGCTAGTAATCGGCAACAGCAGCTTTCATTGGCGGGAACGCCAAATATTTGGGATGCATATTTGCATTTCGGCATTAATCAAGTTATTTCATCAATGCCAGAGGTATCACTGGTAGCTGAAGTAAAAGCTCATCAAGAGAGTGTCAGACTTTTGTTGGAGCGCACACTGGATATTGCTGTACTTTTTGATCCGCCCAAGGTTGATGAATTAATCGTTAGACAAGTTAAAAATTTGTCTATAATTCCAGTCAGTACTTTTAATTATACAAATAGAGATGACTTTTTTGGCAAACAGTATATTTATGTAGATTGGGGAACCTCTTTTTCGCTATGGCATGCAAAGCAATGTGAAGGAGCGGGGCCGCCTTATTTTCGTACTAATACTGGGCGTATTGCCTTGGAGCTTATTTTACAATGTGGTGGTTCAGCTTACCTACCTAAAATGTTAGCTGCGGACCTAATAGAAGAACGAAAGTTGTTTCTTGTTGGTACCGTTTCGCGAAGCTTTCGGGAAGTGTTTGTAGCATATCATAAAGGGAATGAGCAGTTAGAGCATATAGAAACTGTCGTAAATCTATTGGCCTCTTTTGCAGAGTAATTTAAAAATGTTGTTTTAATTATGATTACCTATTTATGACACAAAGCTGAAATTTCAGTTTCAATTAAATGTCATTTTTATTTTGTGTGTAATATTTCTGTCACTTATAGCTGGCAGACTGCGCCTGTCTAAAAAATTACGTGTTGCGATATTGAGGAAATACACATGAAACTAACCAAATCAGCATTACTACTCTCGATTCTAAGTGGTCTCTCTTTGAATGCTCATGCCGATGTTGATGTATATGGTAAAGCTAACCTTTCTGTACAATCTTCTGACGAAGGTGACGGTTCATTTACTGAAGTTAAAAGCAATGCTTCACGTTTTGGTTTTAAAGGTTCTGAAAAGCTAAATTCAGGACTTGAGGTTATATACAAGTTAGAATTTCAAGTAGACGTTTCAGACGCTGATTCGAAAGGTGACGATGACAACATCACTGCTCGTAATCAGTATGTAGGTCTGAAAGGTAAATTCGGTGAAGTGGTAATTGGCCGCAATGACACTGCATTTAAACAGTCTCAAGGCAAAATGGACCTATTTAATGATTTAGAAGCTGATATTAAAAATATCTGGAAAGGTGAAAACCGCTTAGGTGATTCTCTTTCGTTTAAATCAGCTAGCTATAACGGCTTTAAAGTGTTAGGTACTTTTATCGCTGAAGATGCAACAGACGGCGAAAATGGATATTCTGGTGCGGTTACTTACGGCGACGCGAAACTTAAAAAGTCCAAATTCTATTTGGCGCTTGCAGGTGATAGTGAAGTAAAAGGTTATGACGCACTACGTTTTTCAGGCCAATACAAAGCAACAGACAGCTTGAAGTTAGGTGCTATGTACCAAAAGCAAGAAAAAGTTGATGGAACAGGTACTGCTGATGGTTTCTTGTTAAACGCAGCTTATAGTTTTGGTGCGAATACACTTAAAGTGCAATATCAAATGATTGACTTTGATGCCGCAGCGTCAAAAGATGTGGACGGTATCAGCATTGGTATTGACCATAAGCTTGCAAAAGCAGCAAAGCTTTACGCTTTCTACTCATCTGTTGATGAAGATGCTGGCACTGAAGAAGATTACCTAGGACTAGGTATTGAATATAAATTCTAATCAAAAAATACATTAGAATAAGTAAGAATTAAGTAAGCCTGCTTTTTTGAAATATAAAAAGCAGGCTTTTTTTGTCCTTTTTTTGAGCTTGCTGTACGGGTTTGCGTGATTTTTGAGCGTTTAAGCTGTGTTTCCTACTTTCCTGTAAAAAAACGCTTGCGCCAATCTTAAATCTCCCTATAATGCGCACCCACTGACACGGCGGACGCAAACAAAAACGCAAACCAAAGTGAAGGTTAAAGCCAAACTGAAAGCTTAATTAAGAAAAATTAAATTTTCTAGTTGACTTTAAAAGTGAAGCGGTTAATATGGCGCTCCACTTTG
>NZ_JASJUT010000021.1:0-36814 GCF_030135505.1 Pseudoalteromonas obscura | reverse complement strand
CTCAGTAGTGAAACGAAATAGCGCCGATGATAGTGTGGGGTTTCCCATGTGAAAGTAGGACATCGCCAGGGCCCAATTAAAGAAACCCGTTGCAGAAATGCAGCGGGTTTTTTGCGTTTATGACACAACATTTTGGAACCACCTGACTGGAGGGCCAGCCCCGTGGAAGGCCACCCCGCCTATGCGGAACTCAGTAGTGAAACGACATAGCCGAAGGGTCGGCCCCGACCGATGATAGTGTGTGGGGCGGCCAGCGGTGGCTTTCCCATGTGTGATGCCGCGCGCGAAAACTTAGCGCGAATTGCGCGAAAACTGCAAAAAATGGATTTTTCAAATAATGAAACGGTATTTCACTATTTAAACCTCAATCTCTGTGAATGGTAGGTCTGGAGCTGGTCCAATAACCCTGCCATTTTCTATGTATACACTTCCACTTTGCACACTGTCACCCAAGACAACGCTTTCACTACCATCATTAAACCTAACTAATGTCGTGCCATTTGCGTTGACACTAACTACCTTTACGATTGTTTTATATGATTTAGTCAGCACGCTCTGGAAGCGCTGTAACGAATTAGACATTAGATAACACCTCAATATCTTGGCTAACTGTAATAGCTCCCTGAGCATTGACTGACGCACTAATAGCTACGCTTTCACATGTCGCTTTATAAAGTGAATCAGTGTATCTAATACCAACGAGCATGCCCGGTTTAAACGGCGGCAGTGTTGGAAGCAACTTAGTTTTGATTCTGTTTATCTGTTTAGCCCCACTTCGAGCGAGTTCACAAGTTCCTCTCTGGCGCGCTGCCTGATTGTGTGTCATGAGGCTGTCAACGATATCAGGAGCGAAACTACTCCCAGTTGTACCTGTACGCTTGATTTTGCATGCAACCCCGATTTGCTCACCTCTAACGAATATTGCGTTATGTTCCGGGTTGATTGTTTGTCTTGTTGAGTGCTCGATGATGAGAGAGTCATTGATGATCACATCACATGTTGCATTTGTAGTGTCCCAAGGTGCAACAGGCCATTCAGGCATGACATCGACCTTTTTAGTTACATCGTCAAACGTAAGAATAGCTCCGACACTTTTTGTGATTTGAAGCAATGCAGCGGCAGGGGTCAAGCCCTGATAGCTATACGCAGAAGCAGGGACCGGAAAGTCTATTAATTTACTTTGTACTGTCCAGCCTGAATTTGATAGCACTTCAGACATTAAGCCCTCAAGTGTCTTTGCTTCTTTATTAGTGTAATTAGTTTCTCTGGCATACGGTTCTGACAACTCAGCAAATCTGCTGCGTAAACTCGCGCTGAACGAGCTGTTTGCAAACTTCCTTGATGTGCTGCTTTGCTCGCAGAGCATGACAAATTCATAGCCGTTGATAGTTAGTTTCAATGTTTCACCTAATGCGCGTTCCATGTCGATACGAGACATAAAACGAATGTTTCCGCTAGCCGCAAACTGGCCTCGTGAAAATGAATAACTGAATGATGTAATAGCAATGCTTTGACCGTCATTAAGACGGACACATTTTATGGATGGGGTCATAATATAACTACTTTGTAATTGAGGCTCGACAGGGATTTTTCTGTCGAGTGTTGGAATATCATCATCTGAACGTATAGGGCCGCCACCAAGCGTCCAATGACACACCTTTTCAGAAGCAGTAAAACGCATCTTTAGAACGTCAGTGCTCAAAGTCCGCTTGTCGCGCATGCGCAGCTTTACATAGCCTGGTTTGAGGTGTGATTTAAATCTGCAAACGTATATCGGCTTTTCCGGACCATAGGAAAACTTGGTATATTCACTAATATTATTCGCAAACGACCAATAGCTTTTGAAAGTTGAACGTACGATTTTACTCTTCGCGAATAAAGCTGAAAAAATCTTAATTTTTGTGACAGATACTGAAAATGGGCATTCCGAGTAGATCTCTAATAAATCTGTTTCTGAGCCTAAGATATTGTAATTTTGCTCTGATTTTTGAGCTATTGAATATTGAACTCTACAGCTTCCCCAAACACCGACCGCACCTAATAAGCTGACGCCCCAAATGCTTTCTATTTCATGACTACGTGTGAAAACATCATTGAATTGTAGCTCGACGCACCTTGCTGCTCCACTTGGTGTTTCGAGATCTCTTTCAATTTCTCCTCGACCGTCCCATGCTGGCTCGAAATAGTTAATTATATGCTTTAGCTCGACGTCGGACCCAAATCTGAGCTTTATTGGAGAGTGTGCACCTTCACTTGAATATCTGGAAAGAAAGCGTAATTTAACTGTCATAGTGTCAGGTCTATTAATTCACATTGCACCCCATCCATAATGGCACCGGAAAACTCTAAGTTATCATCAATCAATACACACGTAATAGATGGCCCCAAAGCATATTTGGCAGGTAACGTAATTTGAATTGTGTGCCCACCTACAGTTTCTGCAATAGAGTTTCCACTGATAAGAACATTGTCCAGAAGCTCACCGTTCAGCCTATCGAACACCATTACCCTCTCTGAGTTTGACCCAGCATCTATCTCTAATTTTGACGCAAAGGCTGGTACTAGATTTGCTACAGTCATACTATTTACAAACCCTTTCGCATCTACAGTTTTTGCTGCTGTTTCGACAAAGACAATTCCAGTTGCGGTGTCGGAAGTGTTTTTGTAATAGATTTCAATTGATACAACACCGTTTCCTGCCAGATACAAATGCTCTGTCCAGTTTCCGTCAGCAAACTCTTTATTAGCTCTAGATGTGCCGTCTGTTAGGGTTTCTCTTATTCTAAACCTGCTTGCAGTTCCTCCGTCCGGTGTCACACGATACATTTTTGCTTGCTCAACGGAAATTGGCCGCGTCGTTTCAACATTTGCAAGTTCATGAAAAATAGCGTCGTTACCTGAATATGATATGTAACCTGAAGGTATCGCATTTCCAGTAAACAAATTAGTCATTCCACAGCTCCACATTGAGGATCAACTTTGATGCTCTTGTTGGAGTGGTCACGCGAAGGATCAGGTGCTGCTGCCCTCCGTAATTAACGAGCGATGGCCATACGACATCAAACGGGTGTGCGCAAAGAGTATTAAAAAGCCCAGGCAAAGCGCCCCTGCAAGCAGGACGCGTAGTACTAGCAGTTATAAACTCTCCGCTGCGGTCTTTTGCAACTTCAAGATCTTTAGCTTTTAGAGTTACAGCCATTAGGGAGTTGCTTGTTATTGCACCTAAATTGTTTATAGAACTTTGAGAAACAGGCAAGTAAGGCGCATCTGGCAAATACAAGGTAAATTCATTCGCGGCATCCGCATCATAAATTTTAACGCCCGGGCTGGAAGATGGAGAAAGGTGATTAAGATGATCAATGTTTCTTCCAGTGTTTGAAGATATGCTTGAAGAAGTGTCCAAACTAAAGTCTTCATTTGCAAGAGAGCATATTGCGACGAATTTCCCTGCATCATTTGTTATGGCATGTGACAAATCTCCAAAGAATGCAGATGCAATGTATTTGTACGACGTAATCTCATATTTTGATACATATCCGAAGAAGAGATACACAGCGCTATCAGTGCCAATAACCACCCAACTCACATTGTGATTTGGAAACACTTTAATGCTCTGCTTCCAGCCTGGTCGTACTAGATTAGTACCATTTGTTGCGCTTTGAGCTGCTTGCACATACGTACCTTTAGCATCGTCAGTCCCAGTATTTGAACTAAATACAACACACCCACCCGACGCATTTTTATAGCAACATGCAACGGACTCGGAAAACAATTTAGTCCAACCTAGCGGTTGTTTATTACCGTACCCTGTTAGTAGGCACGCATCTAAAACCGCGATTATTTCGCTGTACTTTCCAGTTACGAACTGGGGTGCGCCTTCGTCATCCCACCGATAAATTGTTACTGCTTTTGGCATTAGATGCTTCCTCGAAATGCGATTGTTGAACTGTCTGTCTCAATATCAGTGTGACCTGGCGATATAGAGCGGATCATAAGAGTGGGCTTTCCCGCTGCGTACGTAGTGAATAAAAAAGCTTCACCGGGGCCAAGGCCACTGCCGATAGCTTCTTTGGGCAATTTAAAATACGGAGACTGTGTGAGCGGGTTGATAGGAATGCAATCGATACCAGTATTGCTTGTACTAATTAAACCGACAAACTCTCCATACACTTGATAGTCACTAGATGAGAATACTATTGCCCATTTCTGATTAATTGCCCCTTGCCCATTCATGACAATTGGATATTGAGTCGTGTTGATTGAGTTGGAAGCGGGTGAGCCATTGTCTGCAAAATTATTCTGCCAGGCGCTCAATGTGCGTTCATCAGATGTCCTTGCTTGCAAATCACCCATTCGCAATACACTAGAAACGGTAGAACCTGCTGCGTATGTTCTATTAAGCGTCGTTAAGAGCTTAATACTATGACCGTTGATGCTAAGTATTTGCCGCAATTCCGACTGTATCGACGTCACAACAAATGGAGCCGTAAAGCCCGAAACACCCGATTGAACGGTTAATTTTCCCGTTGTTTTGTCATAGCTGTAGTTCGCGTTTGTTGGTGAGTAGAGCGATTTGTTATTTGCATCGACTATATCAACCCAGTCTGAATCTGCTCGCTCATCGATTAATTGTCCCGTAGTGAGTGACGCGTGCTGTGTACGTTGTCGATTTTGAATACAGATTAAATCGCCGACATGAAAAATAGGCTGTGAGCCGTTTGGGAGTTTTGAATAGTTAATACTGCCAGGCGGTGTCGGCACATTCACAAGTTCAAGCTCATGTACATCATATGATATCGTGCCAGGCAAAATATCTACGTTAAATGACAAATTGACTTCGCCACCACCCGATATAGAACCAGTTACATTACTGCCAGTGATAGCGCCATTTTCATTGCTGGACGCGCTTATGTCGGTTCCCGCTGGTGTCTTACAACGGATATAGAAACTTGCTGGATCAAATGATGATAGTTCGATATTAAATGATGCAACTCTGCTTATTTGCTCTTGCTTGGCAACTAAAACACGAAGCTCTTCTTCAGGCGTGCCTGTGTATGATATCGATTCATTTTCAGTTATTACTCCCGTGTCATAGTCAATTGTCGCGATGATGTAACCGCCCGATATGAAACGCCCTTCATTATCATCTGTTAAAATCTCTCCAGTGCTGGCGCGTTTTACTCGACAATAGCCAGGCTGAACTCTCTCACCCACTGACAATGTCAAAGCGCCTGGGTAATTATGAAAGCGAAAATCATCACTTGATAGATAATAGAATGTGAAAGTCTGGCCTTTAGCCAGTTTCTTTTGACTATTTAACGTTGTTGAAACGGTGCCGTTGCCGACACTGAACTGATTTGGCAGCACTCTAGCAGGGCTCCACGCATTCCATGCTTCTACCCAGTATTGGTAAACGCCGTAAAAATATGGCTGGCCTAATAAAAAATCCGGCACATTCAGAATGACCTCTGTCATGTCACCGTATGAGGTGAGAGATGCAGTACGATATACACTGTCATCTCCAATGCTCTTATTTAAGTGCTCTATACGATTAATGACAGTCGGCGCAATAGAGCTGCTTACATTTTCAACATTCAAAACGTTATTGTTAGCAGCATCCGTTGTTTTAGTTGTGCCATGGTACTTAGCAGTTTTCAGCATATCTTGGATATCACTGAGCACGCTATCATCAGTGAGGGCTGAGGACTCAGCAATGAAAGTGTTTACCAATGCATCTTCTGGTTGGTCACTGATAAACAACAGTGAGTCTAATAATCTTGAATCATCTGGAGTTGCAACCGTGGGATACAGTTTGACGACATCAAGCGCGCTCGATGCATAGTCGACGTTGCTAATGGCACTAAATACATCGTTGAGTTTCCCTGACTCAATTGCATTATTTGTGCGATGGCCGCCAGCGTTCGGCTCGTTGCCAAGACGTTCAGATTTAAAAATTTTCAGGTCACTTCTAAGCATACTCACACCGTCTTGAATTTTAGAGTCACATTTTCAAATACATCAGGCGCAGCATCTGAATACTGTTGGATTGCTGTGCCGGTGACGGGCTGTTGGCTGTGGTCCCAAGCGACAGTGTGGATTGCTCCCCGTATTGTGATTTGAAAAGCACTAAGCTGAGATTGAGCGAAATCAAAAAGCGTCTTAAATACTTCGTAACTTTCTTGCTGGCTCCAAAGTGTTATAGGTCGCCCAACAGGTATCGTGGTTTTTTCGATATGTGGTGCACCATTTAGTGCTCGCTCTGTTTGTTCAGCGACAGATTGATAATTGAATTCGTCTGTCCAGACAAATTGGTCATATTGTTGGTTGTTTAGTTCTATCATTGCACTCTCGCAAGTTGCTCTAGTTCGTCTAAAAGTTCGTGTTTAATTTGCGCGTAAATTTCCGCTTGATTTCCCCCTGGTAAGTTCAGTTGCAGTTTCACCGTTGTGGCGCTGCCATACTGTTGTTGGAGTGTGCTAACCAATTGTCGAACGGCAGCTTCCAAGCTGGTATTTGTTGAATTCGTTGTGACAGCTTCATGGACACTTGATTGTTGTGCGACCGGGATTTGTTGACGGGTATACGCCCCAGAAAAGCCAGAGCTTGTCAGGCTTTTTATTGCACTTCGCTGTTGGTTTATGAGTGTCAAAAGCTCTTTTTTTCTCGTAGCATCAATGCGTGTTAGCTGCTGTGTTAGTCGTTTGTATATGTCGGAAAGAGACTTAGTCGATGAAGCGTTGTTTATTTGGGATTTAAACTTGTTGTACTCAGCTTCAGTTGCTTGTTCATGTGCACGTCGCTCACGCTCGGCGCGTACTTCACGGCTATCAAACTCATACGCACGCGATTTCAATCCCTCTTGATGGTCGACAATGGTGTCCACTGTGGGCCTATCGCTGCGATTGTTTGATGCACTGCGAGTTGAATACCAGGTTCTTTCTGTGCGCTCTAATTCACTTCGCTGCTCCCTTAATGATTTCATTTGAGATTGTGCAGCTTGCGTCGCTTCTAGCGTTGCTTGTGTACCGCGCTGTGTTGCGGCCGTTGCTGAATCTTGTGCGCTTTTGAAATCCCCTAGCAACTGATTAACGACCTTCAGCATAGACTCTAGGCGGGCTTTTTGGTCCGTATATTGTTGCGCCGACACTTTGCCTGATTGATATTGGTTATTGAGGCTATCTAACTCTGAATGAATGCGCGATTGCTCAGCTCTGAGCTTACCCATTGTGGCAAGTTCAAGCTGTTGCACGCGGTTTAAATCCGCAGTCTGCTCGGCGAGTCTTTGCTGTTGAACAGTCAGCGCGTTTTGCGCCTGAGCTTTTTGCGCTGCGGTCGCTGTGCTACTTGCCAACACTTGCTGATTTGCTGCAATGGCTTTTTTAGTTGCATCGAGTTCACGCTGATAACGCTTAACCGCTTCACTGTTGGTGTCGACAACCGGGGCCAGCTCATTGGCTTTGGCTATCAACTTATCAAGTTCAGTGGTTAACCCCAGTGCTGCTGCGGCGGCTTCAACGCTGGCGGGCACGGTTTTATTTGTCGCTGCGGCGGCTTCAATCGCCGCGTCTGCCCATTTCAAAAAGGCCAGTTGTTGTTGGCCTATTGGTTCATTGTATTGTTTGATAAGCTCAAACGCGCCTTGCAATTCGGCGGCGGTTTTTTGTAGTGCGGCGCTACTTTTCAAGCCCATTTTTTCATAGGCTTTTTCAACAGCATTGGCCAAGTATGCTTGTCGTTCTAGGCTTTCATTATGAGATTCAAACTTAGTTTTTAGCTCATCAAGTAATGTGATTTGCTGGCTGTATTCATCACCCGCAGCGGTTAGAGCAGCACGCGCCGAGTCGAGAGATTGTAAAAAACCGTCCACGCCATCGCGTACACCATTCAAGCTTTTTGATTGTGCGTCTAATGACTCAACAACCTTAAGTGCTTCAGGGATGCTGAGTGTTAATAGTTCTTGGCGCTCGCGTTCTGCTTGCTCGGTTTCTTTGGTTGCTTGTGCTAGTTGCTCTGTTTTTAGTGTGGCATTTTCATAAGTCGCAAGCTTTTCATTCCATATGAGGACTCCACTTTCGACGGCAGCGTCAAGCTCTGCCATATTCGTGATCAGCACACCTGTTTTGTCACTGATACTTTGGTATTCAGCGGCTAGTTTAGCGGTGGAAAGTTGTGCCGCAGCTCTGCTTTGCTCAACTTGCTGTTCAATCGTCAACAGGTTGTTGTATTCAACGCCGACATTGATCAATTCATTAATCAACAGTGTGTACAGTCCACCTCGGGCAATGAACCCAAGCGCATTTTTCCACTTGTTTGTTGCAACGGTAGCAGCTTCTGTTGCAATGGTCGCAGATGTGATGGCGGTTCGATACGCGACAAACGCACGCGTTGCCGTGGCTGCCCCTGCGACAACATTGCTGAAATACGATCCTACTTTTAACGCAAGCCAAGCTTTTGCGACAAAGCCGATTTCTTCGCGTAAACCATACAGAGTTGTGATGGTGTTTTTGATGACCGTTCCGACGTTGACGATCGTGTCACTGACTGATTGTGCCCACTCTTGTAAACGCCCATCCGCAGCCATGGCTGCAAACTCTGCATTAAGGGCGGTGAGTTGACCTTTGAGCCAATCCATCGCCCCCGACTGTGCAACCATATTATAAAATTGCTCAAGGTTGTCGCGGGCATTGGATACTTGGCCACTGAACAGGGCCATTTGCGCCGCAGCACTGCCAGCGCTTGCACGGCCCATTTCATCAATCAGGTCTTTGATAACATCGCGGCCCAACTTGCCTTCAGAGCTGAGCTTTTGCAGCTCTTGAACATTCTTGCCCGTGACTTCTTGCAGCATATCCCAAACTGGCACACCCCGCTCAACAAGCTGTAGAATTTCTTCACCTTGGAGTTTTTGCTTTGCCCAGGCTTGGCCAAGAGCGAGGCTTATTCCTTCAACTTCTACGTAACTGCCACCAAGCTTTAAAGCGCTATCGGTGATGGCTTGAAGCGTACCGTCCATTGGGTCAAGCCCGAACGCCTTTAGCTTCACAAATGCTTGACTCACTTCCCCTAATTGCAATGGGGTGTTTTTTGTAAAATCAGCAATCCAGCGGGTAGCATCTTCCCCTTGCGCAATACTGCCCATAAGGCCGTTCATTTGCACCTGGAGCTTTTCGAACTTGTCTCCAGTGGCAAATACATTAGACACTGCCTGGCTTACTCTATCTAAGCCAAAATAGGCGGCTGCAAGGGCTGCAATTTGACCTGTGACATTGCCAAGGCCGACCGCATGGGCTTGTTGAGCGGCATTACCTTCTTTTAAATCTTGGGTGAATCCATCAACAGATTTACCCGCTTTATCGAATTGCGCGCCTAAGTCGCGTTTGGCGGCTTTTAGGTTGTTGCTGTCAACACCAGAGCGCCTAAGCGCGCCTTGTAATGCAGCGTGTTTAGTGGTTTGTTGCGTCAGTTCGTCACGCATTTGAGCAAGCGAACGTTCTGCTTGTTCAATGGTGTTTGTTAGCGCTTTAGTTGGGTTCTCTGTGTTTTGTGTGTCGCGCTTTAATTCATCCAGCGCTTGTGACGCGGCGGCGGTAGCTGTCGCATGTTGTTCTAATTTTTGTTTAGACCGCTCAAAGTTGTGTATTAAATCTTGCTGACTGCCCAGCTCTTCCAAAACATCTGCAAGTGACTTTGCTTGCACACTGGTTTGCTGTGCGCTTTGCGTTGTATTGTCGAGATTATCACTGAGAGATTGGGCCGCAGGGTTAGCTGCATCCGCACTTTGTTCAATGTTGCGTAGTTCAGTAACGAGTTGTTCAATGTGTTGCTTGCCTGTGGCCTCTGCAACAATACGTAATGCAAGCTCTAAAGTTTTATCAGCCATGGGGTTACTCAGAAAGTGAAATGTAGGAAAGGGGCCTAAGCCCCTTGGGATTAAGCGGCAATGTCATCCACAACGAATGGTGCGGGTTTTCCTGGCACAACTTTCGCTGTGCCTTCAAGCTCTCCACCAACAAAATCAGTTGATGCCAAATCCATTTCACTACTGGGTGACATCGAGGTATCAAACACCTCAAATTGCACGTCTTTGCCGTTGGCTAAATTGGTGCCCTCGCCAAAGAGTCTCAAGCGCGTATTGCTATTAACGGCCCCTTTAATGCGCTTGCCTGAGCGGGCATTGTATTGCGCTGATATTGTGATGCTGCCGCCTGCATCCACTGCGCCGCCAGGTAAGGCCCGTATTAAGCCAAGGGCATAATTCACTTCGAAATCTTTGCCTAGCTCTAGCGGGGTCGTTGATTGTTTAACGACAAGGCCCGCTTCAGCCAGATTTTTATGTCCAATTTCAGTCCACTTATGCTCATTGGGTAGTGTTAACGGTTGGTCGGTGATGGTGCCGCTGGCATCATTAATGGTCATCACTTCCCCCATCAAAGCCATGGCAATGAGTTCTGCGGGTTGGTCGTCAAATGCCCAGCTAATCGTTGTGGGTTTGGGGATTTTTATATCATCCAACGCTTGACCGTAATCGGCCTTTTTGTTGGATGTGCGCGGTTTGGCTTCCGCTTCTGCTTTTATCGCTAATTTGGTGGTGTTGATAGGACCAAGGATACCGCCTGTGGGTTGCCCATTAGGATCAAGTCGTTGGACAAAGACATTGCCAGAAAATAATAAGCCGTCGCTCATGGGTGATTACCTCTCATTTTGAATTGACTGGTAAAGGCCAGCGGGTAAAACCCAAAGCCTTGTGTGTATCGTGGTTTTATGGATGTATTCACACGCTGCCAAGGGCCGATGCCCTGCGTCTTTTTCCCCGCCAGTGCGCGAATAATGGATGTTAAAATGTGACCTGTGTTTGCCTCATCGCCGAGTCTGTCGGCAAGGACGACAAGCCATGTTTGCTTAAGCTGCATCGATGCCCCCGCGTTGGCTTTGTCTGATATGGCATCCCCCATATACAGATAAAACACGGTCGGGGTTGTTTGCACATGCTCAAGCTCAGTGAGTTCATTTAAGTACTGCACGTGTAAAACGCCTTTGACGCGCGTCAGTGCCTGTTTAAGTGGCTCGCTCGCTGCTAGATGGTTGTCAGTTAGCTCAAACATCACAAGAATCCTGTTGCTTTATCTCGCGCGAAAACACTGCCCGCAGACTCGATGATGGCAACGTCATTTTGCTCAGCTTTGTTGCCTGTGGTATCTAGACCTAAACTGATATCGCCCTTATTTACCGCGCGCAAAAAACTAACAGCATCTTTGTAGCGGGTTTCAATGTGCTCCGGTGCATTGTTTCCCGATAAAAAATAGCGCGATAAATCGCAGCAAATGCGTGTCAGTGACTTTGGTTGGGTACTCAGAGGCAACTGATAGCGTCCTGATAAATAGGTGTTGATTTCAGACGTCGCATCGTCCAGAGCTTGTCCAAGCACCGTTAAATCTATCTGACCAATCGGGCTGTTTTGTCTGCGGGTAAGCAGGATTAAATCCTGCTCACCAAAGCGACTGGTCATATCCTCTGTCGTCGCGTAGGTCATGTTTACTGCTCCGACTCAGCGCGCGCTGAAGCCTCTTGGTACAACTTCCAAGCGGCATCACGTTGCGCTGCGGTGGGCTTGTGCTTGCCTGTGACTTTTTCACCGTTTACATCATCACTGACATCAATGGTAAGCTGGTCAACCGTGGGCTTGTCTTCAAAGCGCTCAACCATCATCACAGCGACAAATGGGTGCAGTTCTTCAGGCACACCCGCCAAGTCAACTTGAAAATCGCCATCTACAGGTTGGTGTAAACTTCCTGCGACCAATGCTGATTCCGATATAGGGTTTTCTTGGGTCGGAAGTTCTTGCACCGCGAGTCGTGGATCAGTTTTAAGTATTTCAAGCTGTGCGCTTGTGACGGACAGGTTATTAATCCCTTGAGACAAGGTAAGGTTTGCGCGTCTGTAGCCAGTCGGTTGAGGACTCGTAATACAGACAGCAATGCGCGATCCCAAAGTGTTATTAGCCATTTCATTTTCCATCCTATTTAATTCACGGTTTATAAGTAGTCAGCGACAAGCAGTTCAACGCGGCCCTTCAACTCGTTCGAGCTGTTTGCGTCTAACTCGCGCTCAAGCATTTTGGTTGCCACGTCTTCAAGCTCTGGCGGGACCACCAATGTAGTTGGGCGTATTGCCAGTTTTTGGCCGCCGTCGGCTTTGAAATCACGCATTTTTTTGATTGAGTCCCAGAGGTTATCCGGTGTCAGAGCGCGTTTGTTACCAAAGGCCAATTGCCAAAAGCTGAAGCCAGCGGCATCACGGCAATCGGTGCCATAGCGGAACGTTTTACTGGTGAAAACGGCTTCATCGTCAATTTTGGTCATGCTGGTAAATTGGGGCTTTTTACGCACTTGGAAAATGACAGGCAGTAGTGCTTTGGATGTATCTAATACAAACCAAGGCGCGCCGTTATAGCCAACATCTACAGCCATGTTTGCAACGCTGACAGGCGTACCCGTACCATCGACATTGGGATAAACAGGGTGATCAGTATCAAAGTAGTTTTGCCCGTCATAACACAAGGTCGTGAAGCCCGCCGCGAGCAAGGGAAAAACCATTTCATCTGGATGGATAGCAGCACTTCTGCCCATCTCTTCAAAAATGGGTTTATAAATGCCCAGCTCGTCGTCTTCGATTTCGGTCTTATCAACACCAATTGTTGCTTCATAGTCTTCATTGACGATGCTATACGCGTGGGCTTTCATGCTTTTGATGGTTCTATCGCCCACCCATTTTTTCAGTGAGGGGAATTTCCCCAGCCAGCCATACGTGTTGCTTTTTGTCGTAGAAGGTATGACCGAGGCAATTTGTGTGTACTGCGGTTTGGCCGTTTCCATACCGCTTTGAAAGTTCTTTTTAAAGCCAACTTGTAAGCTGGTTAATAGTGCGGGAGTTACGATAGCCATTATTTTTCCTCTTTAGCATCTGCGAATTCTTGATGACTCATGCCCAGTTGGTCAGCAGCGTATTTGTCATCTGCCGTCAGGGCAGCCAGACCTTTCTTTTTGTCTTCCGGTGGCGTTTGAGTTTGCTTGGTTTGCTGGGTTGTTAGCGCTGCAATGGGTTTGCGCGTCTCTAACATGGTGGTTAAGGCCGCAACGCCTTGTTGCTCTCCCAGCTTTTTGAAGTAGTCCACTTCCGCCTCAATGATGCGACCATCTTGTTTGGCCTTGTCGATTTCAGCGTCTACGGTGGTCACTTGGTGCTCTGCACTGAGTGCAACGTATTGCGTGTGCAAGGCGTTGTAAGATTCAATAGGCACATACTTTGATAAGTCCACGGTTTGTTGCTTATCTTGCTGTGCTGTGAGCGCAGCTTGTGCGGTTTGCGCTTCTTGCTTTATTTTCTCAATGGCCGCTTGGCCTTGGGTGATATGTGCGTCAGTGACATCACCGTCCACGGTGACACCTAAAGCCGTCAGTAGCTTTTGTGCTTCATTCATTGGGGGAACTCCAAATTGAGTGAATTGGCTGTTTAAAATCGCTACCTCATCCATGCCCAAAATTGCAGGGTCATTGGTCAAGGCAACATGAAGAAGTTTGAGAACACGGCCTGTGATTGTGTCGTAGAGAAAAACAGGGCTAACATAGCGGTATTCTTTTGCACGGATGGCACTTACTGCTTTGTCGGTCCACTCGACGTTTTCGGCATACACACCTTCGCCTGGCACATATTGCAATGCATCAGGTTTAAACCATCCCGCAGCGGGAGCTGGCTGGCCGTTTTTTTCTTTGTGTAAAGTCTGGTGCTCATAGTCGAATAGGTAATCATTTGGTCGCTGCTCGGCGTGTAGCTGTAAAAATTGAAAAGCCGCTGCGTCCATCAGCCAGTGGCCGGACTCGACATCTTTAGGGCGGCCATCGTGACCGCTGAATAAGCCATCAGGAATAATAAGCACGCGCGCGCTTGTGCCAGTGTCACTGATTTGGTCTGAGAGGTTACACACTGCAAGGCCAACATTGGAATCGTTAGGCTGCGTTGTTTGGCTACATACAGCAAGGCCAATCGAAGTTGGGGAGTAAAGTTTCATACATACTGGCACGTTTTGTTGAAATTGGTGCCAGTATGTCGGGTTGGGCTAGAAGAGTATTTTAAACTGGGTTAGTAAATTTATTTCCCCAATCGTAATGTTATAAATTCAATTGCATTCTCTAATAAAGATAGCGTTGGTTTGCCTGTTCTCTTGCTTTTATTGTACCAACCGTATAGTAAGAACCAACCAGCCTCAAACTCGGCAGCCTCATCGCCTTTAGTTAGCCCATACTTTTCAGAGATTTGAGTAAAAACCTTTTTTGGAATAATCACAGATAAGTCGCTCTTACTTTCGCCTGTATTGAGCCATAAATCACCAGTTATGCTGTGCTTTGCATTCCAAATTGAGCCCCAAAAAAAAGTGGGGAAGCGTCCTGGTGTTAATTTGTCTTGATATAACTCAAATCTATCCGTGTTGTAAAAAGCTCTGTTGATGGGTTTTTCAAAACCAAAGACTTTTATTTTTGCATGGCTGTTTTCAAAATCTGGATCGTCTTTTAGTGTTTTCAACAAGGTGCTTAACCTTCGAGACCACTCACTTTTTCCAACTCCCGATGCTTCGCCAAATTTCCTATAACCACCTCGCTTTCTTGCGCCATCTTTCCCTGTTTCATCTTTTGGCTTTCTAGGGTTGATAGTCGTATCTTCGGCAGTGAAATTGAAGTCAACTACAAATACATCCTCTTCATTTTTCAATGCTTGTACCGACGTATATCCTGATGTGTCGACCTTTTCACTTTCAAGAGTTTTTTGGGGGCAAACTTGCCCATCTATTAGCAGATGGACACTTCTAAAATGCGCGGCGCGTCCATTAGTAGAGCGAGATACATAGGCCGCTTTTTCATGGCAATCGGAGCAAAATAAGTACGGCCTCATGCGTTCAAGTTGCTCTGGTGGCAACTTTTCCAACACGATAGCTGAATAGTAATTGCTAGAAGGTTCGGTGTTTGGTGTTTGGTGTTTGTGAGTCAGAATAAATAACAGTATCCATAAGGCTCCTTATAATTGGATATTAATCATTCACTATGACTGTCAACTATTATTTATGGAACATCAATGCTTTTTCCAGTTTGGCGAGTAAAAGAGGGGGAGGCTTTGTTGAAGTAAGCACGCATACTACAGGGAAAGTATGCGTGATAAAGATAAATGGATTTAGCTCTGCTTGCTGCGTTGCCCGAATACATAACCCAATGCACCTGCAATGATATTCATAAGCAAGGTGATTAATTGCATAGTTGAGGGCTCTTTTATGTCATTTTGCGCTAGAACGACAATGATTGCAGTGCTGAAGAAAATGATAACAAGCACCACAATCGACATTTTCGCACTTTCTCCAGAGCCTAACAGCTTACCTAATAAACCTAGTTCCATAAGCTGTGACGTCAGTTGTTTTTCGGTCTCAAGCCTTTTGGCATCGTAAATGGCCTGTTCTTTTAAGGCCATCTCTTGATAATTATTGTCAGATTGATGAGATGCTTTTTCTCTTTGCGGGTTTATTTCCGCAAATATGTCTTCCTTATACTCCATTTATCTTCCTAGTTTATTAATTTTTACACTGCATGAACCGGGCGCAGCAAATCTGAAAAATAACTCTCTATCACCTCATTTGGGATTTGTACATTTCTCATTGTTGGATTATCAGATTTGACGGTATCCCAAGGTGCGCCTTTATAATGCGTCATTTCTGACAGCTCTAGCGCTGAGTATTGGCCATAATTTTGCCAAATTGAGTCAACTAAATTGTGTAACTCATGATCATGCTCAAACGGCATTGGCACAATATATTGTGCTCTGACTTGATCATATTGTGTTGCTAACTTTGTAATTGGGGCACTACCAAAGCACCTAAATTCAATATAGACACTGTTTACAACAGGACCATAGTTCCACGCTTCTAAATACTCGTCTATTAATGGTTTGCCTTGAATTGCAAGATACCAACCATGTGCGTAGTAGATAAGCTTTTGTAACTTCATTGGAGTTAACTGCTCACCTGTTTTTTGTGCTTTTTCTAGAAAAGCATTTGCTATTACCTTAGCTGGATAACTCATCACAAACCTCCATTTGTTTGCAACTTTCAATATTTGAAACTCTATTTAATATACTTAAATAAAAAGTATATGTGAAAGTATATTTCATTCTAAGGGCAATCGTGCCCTTATAACGGCTTTAGAAACGTTCCGAAACGGGGTTAACGCTGTTTTCTCTGAATAAAGATATCATTGCGGCGGGTAAACGCGCTTAGCGCCGCTGAGGGCGATTTAGCGCGTTTTTTAATTTTCGATGATAAAGCTTGCTAACACCTCAATGATTTGTTGTTCTTCCTCAGCACTTACGCCCAAGTATTGGCGCTGCGGCATGGCTGCCGGACCTGGTGCCATGCCCGGCTTACCTCCAAAGTTATGAATAGCGGCATAAGGCTTATTGCTGCCAATCTCAGCCCAAAAGTCGCCACTGTCCGCTGCTATGCTGGCCGCTAAACCACCTGCACTGACCTGCAGCATTTGGCCGCCAACACGTTTTGGGTTTTGCTTGAGATAGTTCTCACTGAGCCCTTGCCAAGTTTCACCTGTCACTGGGCTACGCTCTTCGGCAAAAGCGTCTTCACTGGCTCCCTCCATAATGGCGGCAATTTCATTCATCGGGTCGCTGAGGTCTGTGAACTTGTCAGCAATCTCTGCCAGGATGTTTGCTGCATTCCCATGCGTTAGAATTTCAAGTGTGTTGCTCATATTGTAATCACCTAATACATGAGTAATAATTAATAACGGTGGTAGTGTTTCCAATGGGTAACGGTTAACGTCAGTTATGATGTGAGTTCGAGTCTCACCCTACCGCCACAATTCATATACACCGCCCTGAATACCGCTTTCTATCGCTGAGCTTTCAACTTTAAACATGTTGATGATGGTATCTAAGTCGATGCCTTTGCCTTCAAACCTCACAATGACCTTGATAGATTCCGGCCCTTGATTGATGACATACAGCAATTCATTTCTGGCAGGCTCCCAAAGTACCTGTGCTTCTGATTGATTAATCCAGGTACTCAGATTTGTATAGTCTGCCATGCCGAGTACTTGGCCTTTGTCCTGGTGCTTTTCACTGTGGGCATGAGCTAAGGCACGCTCTGACAAAACCAAAGTGCGCGCCGCATCAATGCCTTTGTCTTTGAGTTTGTCATTAATATCATCATTCAAAAATGACACCACGGTTTTATGCTGGGGCCTTGGGCCATTGGCTTTGAGCCCGTCAGTATCTTTTGCTTTCTTAGCTGCCTGAAAGCGTTCTATGCGGGCGATACTGTCTTTTGTCCATAACTCAAAAGCTCTGGCTCTCTCGTCGCTGTTATTGAGCGCTTGAATGGTTTGTGCACGCAGCTCAACGTCTTCAACTTTCCCCAGTTTTTGAGCCACGCTGACATCCGTGCCAAACGCACTTTGTCCAGGCGAGTAGGCCCAACCCACATCCGGTGTCATTACGCTGCCGTCTGGCAATTGAATGCGTGCATGAGGTAACGTTTTAATGTCGCCCGTCTCTTTGCTCACAATCTCCGCCTCAAAGGGTTTCACCCAATCACCTGTCTCTATGGTTAGACCGCGAGATTTGACTTGTGCTTCAGTGAGTGCACGAACACGGCAACGGCACCCCCAGCCATTTGGTGGGAAAATGATTGCCCAAATAGGGTCGTCAAACCGAAACACTTTGCCATTTAACAGCGAGTGCTCTGGCCGTGTTTGGTTATCGTCGATAGCGACATACTGCCAGTATGGGTGGGTTTTGCTGCGGGCCATCAAGCGTCGATAGCGGCCAGACATATAGGCGGTTTGTAGATTGGTGCGATAGATAGTGTTAAGACGGTACGGGCTACCAAGCTGAATGTCATCATCTTGGGCATTCTTTTCTTTTCCCCACCACCCCAAGCGCTGAAGCTCTGGAGTAAGCTGCTCAGCAAATTGCTTTTTTGTTAGCCCTTCAGTCAGCGCTTTGTCTGTGTACTTTCTAATTGCCTCCAGCACTTCCATGTTTTGCACTCTGGCAACCGTAAAGGCTTTTGCTTGGGCATTTGTCAGTACATCATGCCACTCGTCACTGATTGCATACCCCTTTGATTTAAAGTAGGCCACCGCATCCGCTGGCGGTTTATCAAAGGCAACCGCCAGATTTACATCACTCATTGATGGTCCCCCAAATCTCACTGACAAAAATTAATCGTGTCAGCAGGTCAGTGAGCTGTCCTTGGTCCAAGGTAGGGTAAAGCTCTGCCAGGTTCACAGCGGCCAGCTCTTCACTTTGTACTAGGGCATCCATCAAGGGTTTAAGCGTGGCTTTGTATTCGTCGCGCATGTCGCCATTGGTGATGGCGTCTATGGCATTGTCTAGTTCGCTTTGTTTCGTTTGGTCGTTTACCTCAGCACTGAGTGCTGCAATTGACGTACTCAAAGCTGCGGTGGCGCTTGGCGCTTCTTCTTTTGGCAGCTCTAATACATCTTCGTCTTTCGCTGCGGTAGGAATGCCCAGGCGGTCATGCACCCAAGATTTAGGAATAGCCATTCCCATTCCAACGAGTGAGCGCAGCGGATAGGCTAAGTCGCGCATTGCTTCTGTGGTTGAAGTATCAAACTCAAACCGTGGTAAGCGACGATTTCCGCTGTAACTTCGCCCATTCAGCGCATACATAGGGTAAAGAATATCACGGTTAATTGTTTGTTCTAGCTGGTGTAAATCACTTTGCGTGATGTCTTGTTTGACTTCATTGTGTACGTTGCCAAGAGCATTAGTGCTTGACTTGCCATCGGCTTGCGTTGTGAGCGTGCCACCTAAAATGGCTTTGGATTGGGTCAACTCACACCATTTAATCATGGCTTCGAATGGGTCGGACTGGCCTTGGGCCGCATTTTGAAAATCAATATCCATGCCGCGTGGGATGATACCGCCTGCGTTATGCCCAATCGACATCACAGCGCGAAGAAGTGTTGCTTTTTCCTCGTCACTGGCACCGCTTTGGTATTTACCCAGTCGAAGAGGTAGGCCGTAAATCTCCAAAAACTCTGCGAGGTCACGCACACTGTAGTTTTTGAACAAGAACGGCCAAGACAAAACAGAAAGCAAACCCGCACGATGCACATAACCAGATTTAGACTTGTGCACGTGCAGTGCCCACCCAAACGGATTAAGCGTTTCCCCTTCGTTGGTACCGTCATTCAATACCAGGTGATTATGATTGTCAGGGTGCGTCATAAACAGGTTTTGGTCTTGGAATTCATACCCTGTGATGATTTGTTGCTTTTCTACATAGTCCCATTTTAGCTCGTTAGCACTAAAGCCCTTCAATATGGCGTCACTGAAATCAAACAACAGATCATAAAACCAAGTAGCATCGTCTAAAATCTCAGCCAATATTTCAGCGTCCCGCTGTTCTGCGGCGCTGGCGTTGCGCGGTGGTTTAATGTTGAAGTCTAAGCCGATGATGGCGCGACGGCGTTTGCCAAGTTCGCAAGTTATATGCCCGTCTTTGTCTTCAATGTCCTTAGCTAAGTCGGCCATAGCCGCCAAATTGCCTTCTTGGGCTTCACGCAGTAAAGCTGCCAGCTTTGCAGGTGTCAGAGCTTGTGTCGGATGCTCTGCAAACTCTTTACGCATCGCTGCAATACGGCTGTTTAAATCAGTTTGTGTCTCAGTCAGTTGTTTTGAGGAAATCGGATTACCATATAGGTCTACTATGCTCATATCTTACTTTACCTATTACCAACAGCCCGCGCCTTGAAAGCTGCCCAGGTCTTCATAATTAAAATCACTGTGTTTGTTTGTGTCGTGCTTATTTGGAAGTGGAGTAAATTCGATGGCGCTGCCATCCATCCAAGATGCGCGATTTGCCATTGCCAAACCCACAGCAAAGTCACCGTGGCGTTGGCGTCCATCACTGCCTTTGTCTGAACCTTTATCAATCTTGGGTGTTCCATTGTGTACGCTGATCTTTTGCATATCAGCCAGAATGTCTTGATGTTTGGGTATGTCGATGTTTTGATCTTCAAACTCTGCTTTGAGCTTTGGCATCCATTCGCGATACCAATTGTCATTCAGCATGACTTGCTCAACCATGTCTATACCAAAGTGAAGTGCTGCGGCCTCTGCTAAATAACCACCATTACCTGTGGCATCAAAAGCTAGACCAGTAAGGCGTGGTAGGCGCATCGTGAGATACAACATGATGTGACGCTGCATGTCATAAGTGAGGTTAGTTAGCTCCACAACAAAGGGAACACGCTTGGCAAGGCTTTTGGATATTTCAAGAGGAACAAACACCGTCAAATCGCCACGCCTTGCAAAGTCTTCTCCAAAGCTATGGCTCAATGCAGGGTTTAATTGCTCAAGAAGTGGTTCAAGTTCTTCTGCAATCCAGGCATCAACCTCTGAGCGTTGTGCTTCTTCCGTCCAGCTCATGAAATCGTCAGGTGCTTCATAGCCAATTATTAGAATGTCCTTTTTCATCGCGGCTTCAATTAGCACGCGAGGAATGTAGGTGCCTCCGCCTTTTTTGGGCTCACAGAAGTACTCTTCTCTGGCGTCTTCTTGACTCGCGGTATCATTGAGCAAGTCATCAATCCACTTGCTCTCAGCATCACGTGTCCATTGCGTTTTTTTAATCTGGCAAATACGTTGATAGAGTCCTTCTTTACATGCATCAGCCAGTGTAATTGTATGCACTGAATATCGCTTTTTACCTGCGCGACTATCCTGTATTAGCTCATTGAAGAGGTTGTCTATGCCATTGTGTGTGCTAATCAGTCGCACCTTAGCGCCCCACATAGTGAGTGCCAGTGCCGCTTTTAGCACTTCGGCTAAGCGATCATGAAACGCCGCCTCATCTATGGTGACATTGCCTTGCATACCCCGTAAATTCGCGGGATTAGAACTGAGCGCTTGAATTTTAAAACCACTGGCAAAGTAAATAACAAATGTCAGGATCTCTTTTCCGTCTTGTCCATCATCAACGAAGATCTCTTCTTGAATTCCGCCTGCCGCTTTATTGAATGCCTTAGCCCACATTGCAGCCGCTTCGATAAACTCCCGTGCCATCTCTTTGTTGGAGCCAACATAAAAATGGTTTGTGCCTTGGGCTTCTTTGCTTTTACTGGCTTCTAAAACTGCGTCTGCGGCCTCTGCCCAGGTGATACCTGTTCGACGGCTTTTCTCTGCAATTTTGAGTGGGGAACGGTCAGCTATCCAGCGCTTTTGATAGCCAAGCAATAACTCGTTTGGGTCAAACGGGATGAATACAGGAAGGCCGAATTTTCTTTCAAACTCATCACATTTGTTCAGGTCATGCTGAAGCTTAGACAAGTTAATCTCTGGTGCTACATTTGCCATTATGCGATCCCCAGTATTTGGTTCTTAATTTGCTGAGCACCTTCAGCAGTTAATCCCGCTTGAATCGCTGACTCTTCAGCAGCGGCAGCGGCTTCCTCTGCAAAGGCTTTACGGATATCTTTTTCACGTTGGTGGGCTTTCATTGCGGTAGACTCTAGGCGCTGTGCTGCAAGCATGGCGTCTTTCAGCATATCTAGATCGATATTCTCAGCGGAGTCAGGCTCTAACATTTGGCGTTGGAACAACTGGAATAGTTGGGTGCGGGCCATTTCTACAATTAGCTTTGTCGTATCTCCCATTGGCTTGTCGCCTAGCTCTGCAACCAATGCTTCGCTGGCAGCTCTGGTTTCTCTCAAATGTTTGGCAATGGCTTCCGTTTTTTGTGCATGACGTGACAGGCCAGAGCGAGAGATAGTCGCTTCTTCAGGGAGTCCGGCATCGAGTATCAACTGGTTCACTGCAAACAAAATGTCAGCTTGAGAATTGCCTGCGTCTCGTAGCATCTCATCTATCGTGCTTTTGATATGCTCTGGCAACATATCAATTTTACTGGGCTTGCCACGGTGTGCTTTGTCACTCATAGCAACTAACTCCGAGGTCCAGGTCGCTTAATGCCAGGCACGACGCTAACCCCTTCAGCAACATCCATGCCCGCCGGAGTAATTCGCGCAACCCACGTGTTTTCGCTCATTTTCTCTAGTGAGATGTAACGGTTTTGCTCCAACCAATTGAGTTCAGTTTTAAGTTGATCTCTGGTACAACCAAGGGCGTAGGTTTTGAGCACATCCATCAACATTGATGTATTGGCACCGTAGTCCTGAGATTCTTTAAGCGTGATTAAAATGCTGATACGTTGGTGCTCAGCCATGACTTGATTAATTGGCATCTCTGTTACCTCTTAGTTCGTTTTCCATTAGTAAATCTGTAACGCGCTTTAAATCGCCAAGTTGAGGTGAAAGCACGTCAATCTTGCCCCCAACTTCAATTAATCGTTTATCCAGTTCGTGTAAGTCTTCTGTACTGGGGAGGTCTTCAACTGTTTTTTCAACAGCATCTACACGCTGCTTTAAATCGTCATGTGCTTTTTTAGTCACAAATGTGGCTCGCAACCAAGCTATGGCTCCTGCACTAACAATCACAACTCCCACTGCGATCATCTGTTTCCACCACTCTATTAAGAATTCCATTACTCAACCTTTAATGTGATGCGGTCTGCGGAACAAGCCAGAAAACTTCATTTGAATTTCGGCTTCAGTGACCGACTGCCAGCCCTTAACAAATCTTGATTGCATCGTCCCATCGTGACTATGGCGCGGTATTTCATTGGAGTTGAAAGGAAGATCATTGAGACGGCTTTCTATCTCATAGTTCAGTCTCTTGATCCGCCCCTGTTTGAAGCTCCAGTCCCAGTTTTTACCCATGAGATACCTCCTTTAAAGCTAAATCAGTCATGTGCTCCAAGCGGTTAAACCAACCTTCCAAGTTGGCGATTTGAGACGAATCTTGTGCACAAATACGCGCATACTTTCGAGCTCGCTTCATTCCTAGCCCAATCAACAGTGATGCTGGTTCCATTGATAATGTTGCTTTTAGTGTGAGGGGGCCAAAAATGCCATCAGGCTTTGAGTTTGCCTTTTTCTGAAGTAGCTGAGTCATTCCATTAACGCCATGCTGAACCGCTCCATCTAACAACATAAGGGCCAACCCCGTGTCCACGTGTTTACAGTGCATAGGTCGCCAATAATTTGTGTGATAAATCCGAACAGCGTTAGAGAGTGTTAGTGAAGATATGTCGAGTTTAGGAAACGCAGATTGACTAATTCCAAATTTGGTAAGCCCACCACGATCGTTTGCTCTACTGTTAAGCCCCCCATCTGATTTAAGTGCGCCTTCAGCATGGAGAATAGGCAGCATACAATCCATAAACTCAACTGAGTACGGTTTGAAAATAGCTGATAAGTTTTTAGCTAAATCAGGTGATGTTTTTAAAAATTCAAGGTAAGTAGGTTGCATGTGGCACTCTGTTTCGTTCTTGTTGATTACAGAGTGCCAATGCTGGACTTGGATGTATTTTAAACTGGGTTAATAAATCAGTCGGTACAATTGGAAAATTGTTGTTAAATCTGATTGGGTGAAATTATTAATAAAATAATACTCCTATTGGGTTAGGCCACTAAAACTAGGCTCATACTTCAGATTTTTAGGACCTTTTTTTTAACTTAATACTTCACTTAAGCTTAGGTTTATTGTTAGTATCAAGTTAATGGAATGGAGTTTCATATTTTTTGTTGGCAAGGAGTGATCAATAACGATCCCTCATATGATTTATTAACTCAGTTTAAAATAAACGCGCGTTGATAGTGTTATTCTATTTGCTCTATTTCAAACGGAGTAAAAACCATGCATAACAAAATATTGACTAAACAAGCAGTAGAGCTTTTATCCCAAGTAATCGGTGGTTCAGCTGGTGGTGGTGGTGGAACTGAACCTCAGCAAAGAGCTGTATCTAAGCCTACTCCTCTTTCCAAAAAAGATGTTTTGAAAGTAACAGGCGGATCAGCTGGCGGTGGTGGTGGTGTTGAGCCAACAGCAGCAAAGGCCGCTTTTAATGATTTGATTATTAAAACGGGTAAAGGTTAGTTATGAATACGTTCTTTGCAGTGGTTGATTGGTCGCTAATCAGCAGCAAAGTTGCAGCTTTGATGGCACTAATTTTCTTTGCAAAGCAACCATTAAAAGTAATGTTGTTAGGTAAACCCTCTAACGATTGGCGCGAGCAGGTTGAACACTCCCTGCTCGTTGTGGCAGTTATAAGCATGGTTTTCCATTTTTTTGGCCGTTTATCTTCTGATGCGATCTTGTCAGCTGAAATCAGCAAGCAAATGAAGATACAACTGTATTACTTCTTTTTCGCTTTTTATGAGCTAATTTATGTTACTTGTATTATCAAGTGGCATCGTTTTAAAAACTGTGTAGTAGCCAAATACTCCAGATATGTATGTTACATGTCTGTAGCTATGGCTGTGTTACTCGTATGTAGATATGCAGATAGGACCGTTCTTGAAACAAATGCTATGGATGGAATCTATGGTTATTTAGTTGCAAGTATAAATCTGGTCACATTATGCTTAATAGGCGCTTACCCTGCGTATCGATTGTTTAAGTTTATCCCGGACAAAAAGTGGGTATAGTTTCATGGAATTGGATACGCTATTTCTTGTTTTAATGATTGGATTTGTAGTTAGACTTGCTGCATTAGTTATGAGCTTAAAAAACTCTGATAGGCAGGAAGAAATGGAACGAGATGATCCAATAGTTTCACTTGTCGAAAAGCCACAAAATGTGGAGAGCATCGCCAGAAAGAGTAAAGAAAATGATTTGCTTGAAGCAGCTCGACTACTAGTTAAAAGTGATGCATTAGAAAAAATGTTTGAGCATGCTTGCGAGCTTGATTTACAACAATATGACCTAGAATTTAGATTTGAAAAACGTCAGTTTTTAAAGGGATTGCAAAGGAAGGGCATTATTGATATCAACAAAGAAAAAGAAGTATACATTAAAAGAGTAAGCGAGAGGCGTTAAGCCTCATCCGCCATGTCTAAAACCTGCCTGATAGTCGCTTGATTTAATTCACCTGTAAGTTCAGCTCTGGCGAGTATACCTACGGCTCGCTTGATTAGAGTTAAGTTTTTTACAGCGTCAAATTCGCCATTTACACCCAATTCTTTTCTAAGCCTTTTAACTTGATAAACAGATAAAATTGATTCTTCAGCTGCATAGATAGCTGCTTCTACAGCTTGCCCTAAATCTATTGCAGTCTTATCTATTAATTCTAAAGCAGGTCGTTTACCTGTGAGTAGAAAGTTGATGTCAAAACCAAGCTCTAACAGCAGCGCAAGCTTATCTGAGGGGATTGGGCTTTCCTTCTCCCATCGACCAATTGTACGCCTATTGACATCTAGTTTCTCAGCCAAGAACTCTTGACCAAAACCTAGCCGTTTACGTTCCTCTAAAAAGTGGGACATATTTATACCATTCAAAAAGCTTGACTACGTGACAAATATGTCCCATAGTGACACTGCAAATTAACTAAACCTTAAGTTACTGTTCGCCAAAACCAAACTTAAGGTTAACCTAATGAGGTAATGTACTATGAAACCAAGTGAAATCCAACATGCAATAAAGGCTGCTGGGTACAATCAAAGCTTAATTGCTAAAGCATTAAATGTGGAAGCGTCCAGTGTCTCTCAAGTTATTCATAATCGAGCATCCTCGTCTCGTATCCGTGAATTCATTGCAAAAGTAATAAATATGCCCGTCTCAGAAGTGTTCCCTTCCAAAACTCATATCAAACCACGCTTAACTGAGATCCAGCGAAAAAGTGCAATTTCAGAGCTGAAATCTATGTTACCTATCGCCTCTTGAGATCTCGGATATGACAAAATTAATTAAAATTAGTGAAGAAATTTTTTATGTAGTGAGCCGTTTGGCGGGGTTTTTCTCAAAGCCTCTAAACGCCTTTCAGGTAACAACGCCTTTGCGGCTAAATGATTTCTCCACCCACAGAGTAGCATTTGAACGCCCAAGCTTGTCTCTTCTGGTGAACGGTCAAACTCATCTATCGACAGGTCGAGGGTAGGCACCATGGCAGCTGCAATATCTGGAGTAAGACATTCTGCGAGTGCGGTTATAAAGGAGTTAAACGCTGATGTAGAGTCATATAGCAAGTCAATAGAGCTATCAATGTCATTATTCATAATAAGGCCAGATTGTTTCGTAAATTTATGTTTAGCACAGCTAGTTAAAGGACTGCTTAATGTGCCACCTCAGTTTGTTAACAACAGCATAGATGCGAGTGCAGCCAACGTACAGGCAAATCTACTGGCAATTATTGCCAGCAAAATTGCCAGCCATAAATTGATTAGGAACTAATAAGAATTAGGTGGCAGTAATGTTTTTATATAGCAGTACATTAGTGGAGAACAATAGCATGTTGAAAAGTGAAGACGCGCCTAAGTGCGATTTAACTTTCATCTTTATGGCTGCACTTAAGCACGCTGAGAATGAAAGTTGTTTTAGCCGTCCATCAATTATTGAAAGGATGAATGAAGCTTTAGGCGGCGAAAAGTCTATAACTAAAGATATATACAGTAAGTGGTTTAGTCTCAGCTCGCCAACAAAATTACCAGCAGAGTTTTTGCCTGCCTTTTGCTGGGCCACACAATCTATAGCACCATTTGCAGCACTATTAGCACCTCTAGAGCATAGCCCTGTAGATGCTCGAAGTGCGGCTGTTGTCGATGCATCTAGAAAGATAATGCAAGGGCAGAAATTGATAGATGAAGGCAACCAAGTACTTACCAAAATTCACCCTCAATCTTTAACCCCACCACATGCCCATAACTCTGGTTGTGAGTTAAGCGACATACAAAAATAGGAACTGAAAATGAGACATATCAAAGACCAAGCTATGCCCAAAATTCAGGTGGCGGAGCAAAAAAACAGCGATTGGCGTGCGGTGAATTATGCAAATGCGTCAACGCGTTTAATGAGTATGGAGCAGTTAAAAGCCGCAGCAAACAGAATGCAAAGAGGTGCAGCATGACTTTAATCATTAGCAAAATGACACGGGATGATGCAATAAGACTAGCGGAAGGTAAACCACGAGTTCAGTGCAATTGTTGCAAACGAAGTGAAAAGCCTAAGAAATCAGGTATTGGTGCTGATGAATGGTTAATTGCTGCTCATGCCAATGGATGGAGAAGGCTACAAAGCGAGCACTTCGATTTTGATTGTGTATGCCCAGACTGTGTGGACGCATTTGTTAGACCAGTAAGGGTGGCCGTATGAGCAATGAACAATATTTATCACCGCAAGTGCAACGCACTTTAAAAGCAATTGAGCTAATGGCAGGTCATGAAGTGTATGGCATTGAACCTAAAAAATTAGCAAAACTCGTGGGCTGTAGCGGCTCAGACTTAACTCGTGTTCTAGCTAATTTAGAGCATCAAGGCTGGGCCGAAAAACTGACTACAAACACACAGCGTTGGCGGTTGAATAAAAAGCCAGTGCATATCTGCAACACAGTTTCGCACAACTTCACTAGCGCCATTCGTGATCTGCAATTGGAACAAACTAAATACAACGGGGTGACATCATGAGCCAGAGCAATGCTGCTGCATTGATTGATACGCATGTGGCACAGAGTGAAATGATAGCTACATCACAAGATGCACTTCTACAACTGGGTCAAATTCAGGCATTCAATTTCATAGGTAAACTGGTCACGGTGACCGAATTAAAACTTGTGCAACAAGTAAAAGAGACCAAGAGTTACAAGGGGTTAACCTATTATGACGAAAATGAAAAATTGGTCACAGTGACCACTTGGGATGATTGTTGTAAGCATATTTTAAAAACTGACAGACAAAATCTAGATAGAAGGTTAGTAAACCTGCAACAGTTTGGTGAGGAGTTTTTTGAACAAGCCCAAAAAATGAAACTGGGCTATAAAGATCTTCGCGCGTTGCGTCAGCTACCGGAAGAAGATCAAACATTGGTCATTGAATCTGAGGCGGTGGACTCCGGCGACAAAGAAGCGGTCAAAGAGCTGATTGACGAACTCAAAGACAAGCACGCGAAAGAGACTGAAAAGTTAAACACTGAGTTAGATGCTACAGAGCGAATGCTCAATGCATCTCGCAAATCTGCTGCGGAAAAAGAAGATCAAATTGTTGAGTTAAGAGCAGAAAACGAACACAAGAAATTCAATTCAGAAAGGTGGAAAGGGGAAACAAAAAACTTCTTTGAGGTTTTAGTCAAAACTGAAAATCAAATCCGAGAAGGCTTTAACAAGATGCTATTGCTTAGCGAACAGTTAGAGACGATTCAAATGGATGACAAAACTTATGACGCTGCCAAATCAGCATTTTACGCTGACAACAAAATTTTACTAACTCAATTAGCTGGCATGTGGAACGAAATCCACCGTACCTATGGAGATATAGACGATGCCAAGCCGTCAGGCGAGTGGCTTGCCGAGTTGGGTTTTGAAGGTACTGAGGTGATGGAATGAGCGCATTAACAATAGAGTACTGGGCAGAGCAGATAGACAATGCAGGGCATGGTCAAAAAGGCACAATACGTGATCTAGCGTGTCAAACTCTAGGGTTAAATAAGGATGCATTTTATCGACAGCTAAAAAAATGTGGTTGGAAAAGTGGCAAAACAAAGCGCTCTGATGCTGGTACAACATCTATGGATGAGGCAACTATTGATATGTTGGTTGCAATGCTTAACCAAGGTGTCAGAGACAATGGCAAACGCATTTTAGATATTGGTGTTGCGAAATCTATATTAGTGGCGAATGGCTATACATGCCTGAGTGATAGCCAGATCAGCCGCATACTAACTAAGCGAAATGCGTCTGTAACAGCATTAGATAAGCCAACACCGCATATTCAAATGCGTAGTCTCGCGCCTAATCATGTGCATCAAGTGGACCCTAGCTATTGCCTACTGTATTACCCGCCTAATAGAAAAGGCAAGATACAACGTTATGCAAATGATGCTGAGTTCTATGCAAATAAGCCTGAGAACCTAGATAAAATCAGAAACCTGCGTGTGTGGCGCTATGTGTTAGTAGACCACAATAGCGGCATGATAAGAGTCCGTTACTATGAATCAGCGGGTGAGACACAAGCAAATTTATTTGACTTCTTAATGTGGTGTTGGAAACAACACGATGGCTCGCAGTTTATGGGGGTGCCTCAAATTCTGTTGTGGGATAAGGGAAGCGCGAACACGAGTAAAGCGATCACAAATGTTCTTGAATCACTTCAAGTTAAAAATATCCCTCATGAAGCTGGCAACCCTCGTGCTAAAGGGGCTGTCGAAGTTGCAAACAACATTGTTGAAAAGAACTTTGAAAGCCGGATTTTGTTTGAGCCTGTAAGTAGTGTCGAAGAGTTGAACGAATCGGCTTGGGCGTGGCAGGAGGCTTTCAATGCAAACAAGATCCCTGGCATGAATTGCAAACATAGTCGTCATAGACAAGCGCGTTTAGATATGTGGATGACTATCTATCAACCGCAAAATCGCAAGTATTTACGCATGTTACCAGACGAGCAGATTTGTAGAGTGCTGCTAATTAAAAAAGGCGAAACTCGCAAAGTGAACGGTGATTTGACTGTTACATATTCTCACCCTAGGACGAAATCTAAACTCAGCTATTCATTAAAAAACCTTGAGCACATTGGTAATGGGATCACGGTATCTGTTAGTCCAATCATCGTTGGTGAATCACCAGATTTACTGGTAGGCATTAAAAACCCGCTAGACGAAATTGTGTTTCATCAAGTGCAGCCAGAGGAGTTTGACAGCAGCGGCTTTAGAACTGATGCACCTGTTATTGGTGAGGCTCATGGTTGCTTAGCCGACACGTCGACGCAAACCGCAGTGAGAGAAGCGGATAGGCTTGCTTTCCCTGGTATGAATGAAGAGGAAATTAAAAAGGCCAAGAAAGTCAAAGCGGCTCCTTTTGGTGGCTTAGTTGCTCATACCCATTTGAAAGAGGTTGAGCATGAAACACGAATTGCACCTAAAGGGGAAACCATCCAGCCAGACAGCCTCATTGCTAAGCAAGTTACTCAAGCGCCTAAGCGCAAAGGTAAGGTGCTTGATGAGCTTGACTTGAGGATAGCAATAGCAGACCGCTTAGGGCGTAGCCTCAGACCAACAGAGATCGATTGGCTGTCAAAGCAAAAGGTTGTTGAAACGGAAGTTAATGAAGTCGTTGAACAGTTGCACAACGGGATAGCGGAAACCCCTGTGTTGAAGATGTCAGGATAAGCAGTGGAAAGATGTACAAACCTCAGCGTTGTATTCGATGTGCTGAGCATCAAACAAGCCCAAGTAGTAAGGGTGTTGGCGGCAAAAGGTATTCAACTAAGCACGACTAGCCTAAGTCGCATTAAGCGTAGAAACGAATGGCCCATCAATTGCGATAGGGCAAAGATTGAAAGCGAAATAAAAGACTATTTACGGGTGCATGGCGCAACTGAGGATCAACTGTCTGGTCTATTTGGTTGGTTTGAGCCTGAGCTAACTAAAAGAGATAGAGAACCGGAGGAAGATGAAATGTTAAAGGCCAAACTAAAACCAGCAACTAAAACCTTTTTTAAGATTAGACGAGACCCGTTTAATGACGAGTTTGAGTCTGTAGAAGATTTCTTCCTCACCGATTCACATCTGCAAACAATCGAAGAGCTTATAGCTGCGGCCAGAGCTAATTCAATGGTCATTGTTACTGGTGAATGTGGGAGCGGTAAATCTATGATCCGTCGTTTGTTTGAGCACAAAGTAAAAGAGGAATTTACTGAAATTATGCTGATCTCTCCTAAACGACGCAATCGAAAGAAAATAACAGCCGACGGTATCTCTCGTGCACTTTGTCGCTCGCTTGGCGTAAAACATTTAAATAACAGTGAAGACAGGGACGATGAAATTGAAAACACTCTGATTGAAAGGCATCGCAGTGGTTACAAGCATTTGTTGATTATCGATCAAGCTCAAGACCTAACTGAAGAGATGATCCGAGAACTCAAATGTCTTTGGGAAGTGACGGACGGGTTTAAGCGAGTTATCGGCATAGTGTTATTTGGTCAGCCTGAATTGAGAGAAAAAATCTCTGCACACTCAATGCGTGAATTCAGCATGCGTATAGATGATATCCGCATGAGGCCATTGGGGTTAGACGCCATTGACTACATGAAACATAAATTCACACGCATAGGGGTTAACGCCGACAAAATTTTTACAGAAGACGCATTGAGTGCTGTTCGTGGGAAATGCTACGGAAAAGTTGGGAAAGGGATCGGTTTTGATGACGAAAAAATGGATCAAACTTATCCGCTAAATATCAATGTATGGCTTGCGCATACGTTAAATATTGCAGCAACGATTGGTGTGAAAAACATTGACGAAAAGTTTGTACATAAGGTGTAGCCATGAGTGATCACATAGAAGTAACGATCAGCGGAACCGCACAGGTTCAAATCAAAAAAACAGTAACGCTGCCAAAAGCACAAGCCGAAGCAATGCTAGCTAGTGATGAGGCAATGCAAAACATGTTAGTCCGTCATGAGAACTTTAGCGTCAGCAACTGGGAAAACATTTATAGCCATGGAAAGCGAGAGTTTAGCATTGAGTCTCCTGCTCCTGGCTTTGTATGTGCAAATCATCTTTGTCGCTGGGTTGGCAATGAATCAGATAAAAAAGTTCCCGAAAATGACAATGGCTCTGAGGCTGTTTGTCCTAAATGCAAAGGTAATCGATTTTACAAAGTACAGCAGGTGGTGCCCCGTGGATAATCGTATTTTAAACAAGATCAAAAAGTGTTTAGCGCTGGCTAAGTCTGCCACGAATGAGAACGAAGCTGCTGCCGCTATGCGGTCAGCTCAGGCCCTTATGGAGAAGCATCGTATTAGTATTCATGATGTTGGCTTTGCTGACATTGATGAACAACGCACGGTGTGCGGTGTTAATCGTGTTGTTAGGTATCAAGCAATGTTTGTTAACCTCATTGAGAGAGCATTTGGTGTTGATTCGTTCATACAACAAACGTTCTCTCAAAGTGAGATCCGTTTTATTGGAATTGCACCTCAGCCTGAGCTAGCAAGCTATTGTTGGGACGTAATGTGGGCGAAACTCAAAGCTGATAGAGCAAATTATGTAAAGCAACAATCCAAACGTTGTTTGCGTAGGACCAAGATTGCCCGAGGTGACAAATTTGCTGAGGGCTGGGTAATTTCTATATATGAGCAAGTTTCTCAATTCGCCCGAACAGACACAGAAAATCAGCTCATTGAAGCCTACAAAACACGCCATTATCCAGATTTAGCAAAACGGAGTGGCACAAATCGAAGCAAAAAAGCCAATGTCGGTAATGCAATTATTGATGGTATTAAGGCTGGCAAAAAACACTCAATTAACCGCCCAATTAACGGCGAATCTCAACGTAAAATCTCAATGCAGTAAGGTGAAGTAATGGAACAGGAATTTTTATTTAATAGCCGTGGTATCAAAGTTCCACTAAGCAAAGTCAGTGAGACTGATAAGGCCCAAAATGATTTGGTGTTAGAGTCAGTGCAGCAAGCAAAGAACCTGAGTGCGGCACATGACGACTTTAAGCGCACTGTTTTCACATACATCAATAATTTTATAGCTGAAGTGGGCCATAAATACGGTGTAGAAATAGGCGGGAAAAAAGGGAATATCACGCTCACGTCATACGATGGGAAAAGCCGTATAAAAGTAGGTATTGCTGACAACATCACTTTTGGCCCAGAAATATTGGCAGCTAAAGAGTTGATTGATTCCGTCATTAATGAACTGTTAGATCACGTGGGTGAAGAGGCGCAGCTAATAAAGGACATTGCTCAAGATGCATTCGAAACGAATAAAGATGGACAGTACAGCAAAGCGAAGATCATGAATTTGCGTAGCAAGTATCGTGAAGGCCACAAGTCAGATGAATGGGCGGCTGCAATGAAAGCCCTTGATGATGCGTTCATACTATCAAGTACAAAAACCTATGTTGTCTTTCATGAGAAGGATGAATGGGGAAAATGGCACCAAATCCCGCTCGTTAGTAAGTCTCTGTAGGTGGTTATCATGAAAATGAACAAATCACGCTATATACAGCTGATCCATGTTGGTAAAAATCAACTGGATTGGGATGAAGAACTATATAGAAGTAACTTGGTTGCATTGACCCAAAAGAATAGTTGTTCTGATATGTCAGTCTCTGAATTGAGTACTGTGTTGGAGTTCATGAAGTCAAAAGGCTTTAAGCCAGTTTCAAATAAGGCCAAAGGTAAGTACTCGCCTAAAACCCGAGATAAAAAGTCACACACACCATTGGATAAGTTGCGCCAGTTGTGGATTGCGATGAAATCACGGGGCTATGTTCGGGATGGATCAGATCGTGCGTTGTTGAGCTGGAGTAAAAGCCAGGCAAAACGACTAAACCAAAACGTTGCCATTGAACGCTTGGAATGGCTTAAGCCAGGCATGACACACGCGCTTATTGAGCAACTAAAGCTGTGGTACAAGCGTGAGCTGATTAGTGACTTAGCTGATGTGCTTCCGGCGCTGCATGAATTACCTCTTAATAAAGAAGAGCAATTCGAGGCACGTAGCATGCCGTCTCTAGGCCAGTTACATAGTTGCAATGTTGAATGGCTAGAGTCTTCGATCGCTTTTATTGGCTTGATGTTGGGAAAATACGGAGAGCAAGGCAATGGAAATTAGTAATCGCAGAGATGATGATCATAAGGCACTGGTTCAGTGGATGGCACACAATCAGGGAGCTGATCACAGCTCTGATATATTTTTACTTGCATTGCTGGAGTTTGTGGCGGCAAGTTCACAAACCAAGTTAAACGAGAGTGATTCATACAAACTTGCACTGTCTGTTGTGGACAATGTGCGCCATGCATTTGGCGGGCAGCAATTGTATATATCTAAAGGAAGAACGCTGGACAGCCTTATTTTAAAAAATAAGGTTTGGAACGAGTTCACAGGTCAAAACCAAGCTGAGTTGGCTAGTAAATATAATGTTTCCCTTCCTTATATATACAGAATAGTTCAGAGCATGAGGCTGATTTCTCGTATAAGCAATACAGCTGATCAACCAGATATGTTCCCTGAGCTATATGAATGTATCAACTCTAAGGATCAGAAATGAATAAACGTAAATTTATTGCTGTGTCGTTGATTATGAGCACGTTGCTAATGGTAGGTGTTACATCGTGTAACCCTGTAGAGGTTGAGCCAGCGCCGCAAGTGTTAAACAAAAACGGCTTACCAGCATTACGGCCTATTTCGCCAGAGTCTACTTGGTTTGAAATATACGTTCATATGAAGGAACGTGAGTTGCACAAAAAGAAGAGGTATATAATGAAGGACAATAAGTTTTTAAACTCTCAAGCAAACAATATGATCTCGCATTTTCTAAATCATAGTGCCTGTGCCACACTCGAAGAGGTACTTTCCGCACTTCAACTATTGGGCGACAGAGTTGAAGAAAGGCAACAAGCATTTGCTAGTGATTGGAACGCTGAACAGGCACCAGCGGCTAAAACGATTAATTAGTACTGATTACAGCGGCGCGAATTTTTGACCGCCGCTTATTTCAAATAATGAAATGGTGTTTTAAATAATGTCTCACTCAATCCCGCACTCTCCCAGATATTCCCACAGTTTTCGCACAATTCCCTATTTAGTTTTCGTACATTAGATCACATGTGAAAGTAGGACATCGCCAAGCGCCAAATAAAAGAAAGCCCGATTCGAAAGAGTCGGGCCTTTTTTCGTTTAAGTCCCTCAGCAGTGGTTAAAACGGCTCATTTCACCTTGCGCAAAAAGAGCGCTCTCACTTCGTTCGCTGTCGCTAACCTTTTGCACGATAAGCGCAAGGTGAGGGGAGCAACCTTCACAGTGTTAATTCTTTACTCCTTTTAAATGCACTCCCGTAGCAATAGCTAAACTAGCTTATTTCACCTTGCGCAAAAGAACCGTACTCACTGCGTTCGCAGGCGGTAGCCCCGCTGCACCTAAAACACCCACACCTTCAAGCGCAATAACACGT
Organism: Pseudoalteromonas obscura; assembly: GCF_030135505.1. Taxonomy (NCBI): domain Bacteria; kingdom Pseudomonadati; phylum Pseudomonadota; class Gammaproteobacteria; order Alteromonadales; family Pseudoalteromonadaceae; genus Pseudoalteromonas; species Pseudoalteromonas obscura. The sequence goes on along the minus strand of NZ_JASJUT010000021.1, from coordinate 1,728 downwards.
TGGCATTGCTCATTTTGAGAAACAAGCAGTTCTAGGTTTTTAGTGACTTTATTCAGAGATTGCTCTATTTGCTGGTATTGAGCTTTTAAGACATTAACTAATGGCAATAATACCTCTGGTAAATCATTACGCTCAGTTAAAGCCCCTTTTAATGCTATCTTGGAGCGAGGAATAGTGATGCCATATTCATAAAATAGGGCCCTAATATGATTACCGAGTTGTGTAAGCTGTTTATCTAAAAACTGACGACTTACAGTGAACGTTTGGAGAATTTGCTGTTCGATATTTTTGACTGGAGAAAAGGGCATATTAGGCTGCATAGCAGCAACCGCAATCCCGATAGCGTCATTGGCATCTGTTTTTTTGTTTGCTTATATAAGGCTTAACATGTTTCGGAGACATGCCTCTAACTTCATGACCATAGGACTGAGCAATCCGCCCCCAATAATGAAAGCGCCCACATCCCTCCATGGCAACAATACTAGGTGGAGAGTTAGCGAGTATTTGGCGAACTTTAGATGGAGACTGTGCTTTATTAAAAACAATTTCGCCATGTTTAGAGACTTTTGTGACTTGAATAATATTTTTTGCAAGATCGAGCGCAATCACGTTACGATTATTCATATATGGACTCCTTTGTTTTGGTCGACACCACATTACACTGTATGTGAGATGTGGTGGAGTCCATATATCGTTTCAGGATCCAGACTTTGTTAATTTTGACTTGGTTGTTGTGCTTATAGAGGTGTATTGATTACCTCCCGTTAAAACGGCTCATTTCACCTTGCGCAAATTGAACGCACTCGCTCCGCTTGCTGTCGTTACACTTTACACCATAGACCCTGAAGCAAGTTCAGGGTGACGGATAGGTTGAGTGCCGTGTCACATTGGGTAAAACGGCTCACTTCACGCAAAAGAAATGTACTCACTGCGTTCGTTGTCATTAACCTTTTGCACCATGTCATCCTGAACTGGTTTCAGGATCCAGACTTTGTTAATTTTGACTTGGTTGTTGTGCTTATAGAGGTGTATTGATTACCTCCCGTTAAAATGGCTCATTTCACCTTGCGTAAAAAGAGCGGATTTACTGCGCTCGTTGTCGTTGCATTTTGCACTTTTATCCACAGGTTTATGTGTATAACATGTGTGTCTAGGTTGTATTTTTTGAGGTTAACTAAATAAATAAATTTATTAAGAAAAAAGCGAAAAAAACGCTTGCGCCAATCTTAAATCTCCCTATAATGCGCACCCACTGACACGGCGGGACGCAAACAAAAACGCAAACCAAAGTGAAGGTTAAAGCCAAACTGAAAGCTTAATTAAGAAAAATTAAATTTTCTAGTTGACTTTAAAAGTGAAGCGGTTAATATGGCGCTCCACTTTGCAGCAACGCTGCGGTAACTAACCAAGGGTTAGTTACATTGTTCTTTAAAAATATGAAGCAATCATCTGTGTGGGCACTCGTACAGATTGAGTTCTAACAGCTCTTGATTCAGGAGCAAAAGAATTAGAATCTCAATTTTACTGAGTGACTATAACAGTCAATTCGATTTATTTCTTTTATTAGAAATTATCAATCAGTATTCATTGAGTCAGGTACTCGGTACCAAAAAACTTTTAATTGAAGAGTTTGATCATGGCTCAGATTGAACGCTGGCGGCAGGCCTAACACATGCAAGTCGAGCGGTAACATTTCTAGCTTGCTAGAAGATGACGAGCGGCGGACGG
>NZ_JASJUT010000020.1:0-63499 GCF_030135505.1 Pseudoalteromonas obscura | reverse complement strand
GGTATCTTGAAAAATGAGTATCTATTGTACAAACCGAGAGACTTAAATGAAGCTAAGAGAATGGTTGAAGAGTCGATAGACATTTACAATAGACGGCGGCCACATCTATCATTGAGGTACAAAACGCCCGATGAGGTACATCGGGCGAATTAACTGAAAAAGGTGTCAACCTATATCAGGACTAGTCATTGTTTTCTGCCTTAGCTGCGGTTAAAACGGCTCACTTCACCTTGCGCAAAAGAAATGTACTCACTGCGTTCGTTGTCATTACCCTTTTGCACGATATTCACCTTATGCAAAAGAATCGTACTCACTTTGCTCATTGTCGGTAGCCTTTTGCACGATGTCATCCTGAACTTGATTCAGGATCCATGTTTTTTGATGTTAGTTAGGTTTAGAAGTGATTGTAGGTTTTAGAGGTGGTTGTAAGTTTTAGAGGTGGGAGCCTCGGCAGTTGTTAAAACAGCTCACTTCACCTTGCGCAAAAGAACCGTACTCACTTCGTTCGCAGTCGGTAGCCTTTTGCACGTTATTCACCTTGCGCAAAAGAACCGTACTCACTTCGTTCGCAGTCGGTAGCCTTTTGCACGTTATTCGCCTTGTGCAAAAGAAATGAACTCACTTCGCTCGCTGTCGGTAGCCTGTCGCACGGTTTTATTTGACTGCAAACTGATAGCGAAATTGCGAAGCTAACAAAGTCTGCTTAACTGTAATGTAGTGAATTGCACAATAGGAATGAATCGTATGGCGCGTATTGAACGAAGTCAGGTAGGAGCGTTTTGTTGGTCTGAACTATGTAGCTCTGAGTGGGCCGAAGGTAAATCATTTTATACTCAGCTATTTAATTGGCAGCATGTCGACCAACCAATTGGAGAAGGGTGCTTTTATACTATGCTGCAAAAGCACGGAGATGACGTTGCAGCTATGTATCAAATGATGCCTGAACAAAAAGAAGCACAGGTGCCCAGTCATTGGTTAGGGTATGTTGCGGTTGATAATGTTGACGAGATGGCAGAACGAGCAAAAAGTTTAGGCGCGGATATTATTGCGGGACCTCATGATGTTCCTGAAGCCGGCAGAATGGTTATGCTTCAAGAGCCTGGCGGTGCGCGGTTTGCATTGTGGCAAGCAGGTGCTCATACAGGAACAAAGAGAGAACTTGAAGCCGGCGTGCCTTATTGGTATGAGTTGGCAAGCCAACACAGTACCAAAAGTGAAGCGTTTTATTGTGAGCTACTGGGCTGGCAGGCTGATCATCAGGCAAAGGAAAATATGGACTATGTGGTTTTTAGCTACAACGGTAAACCAGTTGCCGGGATGTTGGAGATGACAGAAGAGTGGCAGGGCGTACCACCACACTGGATGCTTTATTTTGCGGTATTGGATTGCGACGAGATTGCCGATAAAGCGAAATCACTGGGAGGAGAAGTGTGTGTACCGCCAACCGATATTCCTCAAGTGGGTCGCTTTGCTGTTATCACTGACCCACAGGGGGCGGTGTTTTCAGTAATGGCATCCGTTATGGACAAGATCACAAACTAACCTGAGTGGCAGCGGTGAGATCAATGATTTCACCATCACAATTGGCAAACTCGCTATTTAGGCGATTGATAAAGCGAGTAAATTCGCCACTATTAACTTTGTCTTTGATGATATCGTTTAATTTAGGTAGGAGTGCGTGGTGCTTTTTGTGAATATAGTGGCGGATAAGCACACCTTGGAAAGGTAAAATACGCATGTAAATTTTACTGAGTCCAGAATCACAAAGCGAGCCTATACTAAAATGGTCGGTTGCCAGCAATTGATCACTGTGGTTGCGCGTCAGAGCTTGGAACGCTGATACATTGTTGTGTACTGGATGGCAATCGAGTTTTGTACGCTCACAGAACTGTGTCGTCATTAAACTGCCTTCGATGATAATAATACCGTGTTCACCATTGAGGTGACACAATTCGGGCTTCAAGCAAAACACCGCAAGACGCACGATTGCCAGCGGTGTTGGAATGGGAAGCAGCTGTTCAAATGTGGTCATCGCATTTTCCACTCGACCTGCCTCAGCATCGAAACGTCCGCTGTTAACCCACTCAAGGCCTCGCTGAGTGGGGAGGTAGTGAAACGTCGGAGTGATGTCGAGAGGCCGATATATTTCAGTAAAAATTTTTTCTATTTGTGCTTTTCCAAGATGAAAAGACATGCCTTCACTGACATTTATATTAAATTCCTTAGCGCTCAGTTGACTACATAAACACAACAGCATCAATGCAAATAAGGGTTTCACAATGCGTTTTCCAAAATGCAAACCTTTCGTTTAAGACTAGCAGAAGTCTTCATTTCTATCAGAGCTCAGTGAGAAAATTCACTTGAATCTGAACAAGCCGCCCCAACTATTTACATCATCAATAGCCAAATAAATGAGAAAAAAATGACCAAACATGTTGTGATCACTGGTGCAAACAGAGGTATCGGTTTAGAGTTTTGCCGTCAATATGCCGAGCTGGGCTATCAGGTGACCGCTGTGGTGAGAAACAGCTCTGAAGAGCTTGATGAACTGGGTATCACTGTTATCGAAAATATTGATGTCAGTGTTGAGCAAGATGTGGCCAGCCTGTCGGCGCAATTACAAGATCAGGCAATTGATGTGTTGATTAACAATGCGGGAATATTCAGTAACGAAAGCCTTGAACATATGGATTTCGCTCAACTTGAGGCACAGTTAGCGGTTAATGCTGTGGCACCTATCCGAGTAACGCATGCGCTACAGTCCCAATTGAGTAAAGGGGCTAAAGTGGCAATGATCACCAGTCGAATGGGATCAATTACTGACAATAGCTCGGGCGCGTATATTGGTTATCGCATGTCTAAAGCCGCACTTAATGCAGCTGGTGTGAGTTTAGCCCATGAACTTAAACCCAAAGGCGTGGCGGTTGCCTTATTGCATCCTGGTTTTGTACAAACCCAAATGGTGAACTTCGCTGGTGATATTTCTGCGCAAGAGTCTGCTAATCGCCTAATTGCCCGCATAGATGAACTTACGCTCAGCAATTCTGGAGGCTTTTGGCATTCAAACGGCGAAGAGTTACCTTGGTAAGAGAGTGATGTTCTGAGCTGGGCTGATAGAATCAGCCCAAATACAGTTGTTTGGGGCTGGTTCAGCGAACTATGCTACAATTGCAAAAAAATAAGCCCAGAGAACTGTATGGAACTTCAAGAGAACACCCCCCTAACACTGCCCCTTTTTCAATTAAATGAACAGTTAGAAGCGCGTGATATCGAGTCTCCCGATATGCAACTATCGGTTAATTTAACCGCAGACTTGTTGGCAAATTTATGTCAAAACCCGGCGCCGGAACAGAATATGAGTATTCCTTTGGAAGCTTATGAATTGACAGATATTGAAGCGAGTGTTGCGACAGTGCTCAGTGAAGGACATCAGGCTCAGCTTATCCTGAATCACGGCCCGGTGTTGAGTGCGGTATTGAGCCCACTTGGAGAGGATGTGCTTTTTGTCTCCCCTCCCGTTGATATGATGCCGACTTTTGATCTCGGCTTAGATGATGAAGAGGATGATAGTGAAGAAGCGCAAAACGCTTCACAATAAAAAGTCTAAGGGGTTTTAGTCATGTTGCAAAAGCGCCAAGTTTGGTTGGTAGCTGTGTTAATTGTACTCAGTGGTTGTGCAGTACTAGGGGTAAGTCATTATGATGATTTGTTTGGGCCGGAACAGCCTCGTCAACGCCTAGTCGAATATCGCCAAGGTGGCGCGCATTATATACAGCAAGTAAAGCCTATTCTGGATAACCGCTGTGTTGTGTGTCATGGGTGTTATGACGCCCCGTGTCAATTGAAATTGAGTTCACCTCAAGGCATTGATAGAGGACTGAGTAAAGCCTTAGTTTATGACGGCACACGAATTCTGGCACAGCCACCAACACGGTTACTATTTGATGCAACAACGACTAGCCAGTGGCGTGACAAGGGCTTCACACCCGTTTTGAATGAGCGTGTACAAACAGGTTATGCCAATTTACAAGGCAGTGTGATGTACCACAGTTTATTGCTGAAGCAGCGTACGCCATTTCCTCAGCAAACTGTTTTGAATGATGCGTTTGACTTCTCCCTTGATAGACAGCAAACCTGCCCTACAATGGATGAATATGAGCAGTATGCTCAAAATAATCCCCATGCTGGAATGCCTTACGGCTTGCCAGCGCTGACAAACCAAGAGTATGGGAAATTACATACTTGGTTGGAGCAAGGCGCTCAGATGAGCGAAGTGGCTGTACCCTCAAAAGCGGTAGCACAGCAGGTGACAAAGTGGGAGCAGTTTCTCAATCAGTCTGGCAATAAACACCAATTGGCCGCTCGCTATATTTATGAGCACTGGTACTTGGCTAATATCTATTTTTCAGAACATGGCGGCACAGACTTTTTTAAGCTGGTCAGGTCTAAAACACCACCCGGTGAGCCAATTGAACTGATTGCGACGGTGCGCCCATTTGACGATCCAAAAGTAGATAGGGTGTACTACCGATTACTGCACGAACGCAGTACGATCTTGTCTAAAACGCATTTGCCGTTAGCATTAGATGATAAAAAGTTAGCCCGTCTATACACGCAGTTTATAGGCCCTAATTACAGTGTCTCTGAGCTACCAAGCTACGCGCCAAAACTGGCCGCAAACCCGTTTAAGACGTTTGCGGACATACCCGTAAAGTCCCGTTATCAGTTTATGTTGGATGAAGCTGAGTTGATAGTAAAGGGCTTTATCAAGGGGCCTGTATGCCGTGGGCAAATCGCGCTGAATGTGATCAACGACCACTTTTGGGTGGCATTTGTTGACCCAGAGAAAAATGCCTCGCCAGCCGTTGAGGCTTTGTTGATGCAGCACGACGATGACTTACTGCTGCCAGCTGCAGAGCAAAGTAATGTATTGCCGTTGTCTAGTTGGGCTAAATATGCAAAACATCAAAGTGATTACTTGGAAGCTAAAACTCAGTTATCTGAACAAATTTTCAATCAAGGTGGAAAGCTCGATTTAGCGCTGATTTGGCAAGGTGATGGTCACAATCCCAATGCAGCACTGACCATATTTCGCCATTTTAACAGCGCCACAGTTGTGAAAGGGTTTGTTGGGCAACAGCCAAAAACAGCCTGGGTTTTAGATTACGCATTGTTCGAGCGTATTCACTACTTATTGGTGGCGGGCTTTGATGTATATGGCAATATTGGTCACCAGCTAATTACGCGTCTGTATATGGACTTTTTGCGACTTGAAGGGGAGCAAAATTTTCTTAATCTTCTGCCGCGTAGCCATCGTCAGCAGATAAAGCAGCACTGGTATCGCAAATCACATTTGAGCTTGAGTGAGTTTATCAATCGTAAAAGTTTGCTCGGCGCACCCAGTCATATTAATTACCAAAGTGATGACCCTCAACGAGAGCTCTATGACAAGCTCGCCGAATACCTCGCCCCTGTTATGCATAGAGAGTACGATCATTTGGCTGTGCCCTCAACCTTGCGTGTGTTAAATGACTTGCCCAATGCTGCAGTAGCAACTTTACCTCAGGTGTCATTTGTGCTGGCGAATGACGAACAGGGTGAGTTAAAAGGCTACACCTTGTTGCGTCACAACGCGCACTTTAATATTTCTTCACTATTGAATGAGGAAGGTCAACGCGCTTATGCGGAGGATTACGTAACGGTTTTACCGGGTTTTGTCGGTGATTATCCGGAAGCCATTTGGTACTTACCAAATGAGGCACACGCTGACGCCTTTGCAAGTGGACTAAGACAGGTATCTGATGAAGCAAGTTACCAAGCATTAAAAGCGCAGTTTGGGATACGGCGTACACATCCACAATTCTGGCAATACAGTGATCTACTGCATCAAACAGCAAAACAGACTCGTGGTGTGGAGTTTGGATTATTTGACTATAACCGCCTGGAAAACAGATAAGAAGTTAGACGGTGATAGACTTCCCATCTGTCACCGCTTGACTTGTTAAAGTGCACTGGCCGCTTTTGCAGCAGCAAGTAATACCTGCTCGTCCAATCGTACTTTATAATTTGGGTTGGCGTACTGGAATTGAATTAACCCTTCTTTATCGATGACAAATACAGCTGGAACAGGCAGTGCAACTCTGTCTTTTCCATTGAGATCTACAAAATTTACACCCAACTTATTTCGATAGGCTGTCGCCGTTTTGTCATCTAAATAATAAGCTAGACCTAAAGCTTGTGAATAGGCGAGTTGATCGTCCGACAATAGCATGTAATTTGGTGACTCAATGGTACTTTTAGCCAGCTCTTTTGGTGAATCTGGAGAGATGGCAACAATTTGCACATCTAGCTTAGTCAATTGAGCCTCAATTTTTTGAATGCCATTAAGTTGTCGAACACAGTATGGACACCATCCACCACGATAAACGACCACTAAGGTGGTTTTGTTTTTATATAATTGTGCCAATTCTACAGACTTACCTTGGCTATTTTTAAGTGTTAGTTTGGGTGCATCAAGGCCAGGTAATAAAGGCGCGACGGTATTTGGGGAGTTTGTAATATTGGTAACAGTCGCAGCCGAGGCGCTCGGCAGCATAACTAGAAGTAAAATAAAGAGTAGTATTTGCATAAAATCCTCTGTCGAAATGTTTGATCAGTGATATTAGACAGGCAAAGTGACGAAAGACTTTCGCTCGGGTATGATATTGTTTTTATCCTTGTAATTTTATCACGTCAAAGAGAGCGAATATGTCTGCAAATATCACAAAGCTAGTGGTGATGCTGGAAATGCAAAATGCGATGAATACCAAAGTGCATGAGCAATGGTTCAGTCAGGGTTTTGAATGGTATCGAGCGATATGGGTTGAGTGTGCAGAAATGCTTGATCACTATGGTTGGAAGTGGTGGAAAAAGCAAACGCCGGATACAGAGCAAGTGATCTTGGAGTTGGTCGATATTTTTCACTTTGGACTGTCTTTGAGAATTGATGGCGAAACATCATTTGAAGCGCTGGCTGCGCAGCTTGACCAAGAGTTGGCAGCACCTACACAAGCAGACGATTTTAAACAAACGCTTGAACAGTTAGCTGCGAGTGCAGTGGCCGAAAAGTCTTTCAACGCAGCCGCATTTGCAGGGTGTATGGCACAAATCGGAATGAGCCTTGACGACTTATACCGTGGTTATGTAGGTAAAAACACCTTGAATTTTTTCCGTCAAGATAATGGCTATAAAGATGGCACTTATATCAAAGTGTGGGATGGCAAAGAAGACAACGAACATCTGGTTGAGATTGTAAAAAGTCTGGACACTGAACACCCAGACTTTGCTAAGCAAGTTTATAGTGGCTTAACAGCTCGTTACCCTGCTTAGGCTACTTGATTGGCAGCAATGTGCGATAGTCACTGATCGCCAAATAGTCAGTGATCTCTCTAGGAGGTTGCTGACTGTCTGGGTTATTGATTGCCAACAGGTGGCCTATGCCGTACTTTTTGGCTGCAGCCAACACACTCAGGCTATCATCAACAAATAAAGTACGTGTTTTATCAAACCCGATGTCAGCTTGTACTTGCTGCCAAAGCGACTGACTTTCTTTACTGACACCATACTCATGGGTCGAAATCACTTTATCTAAATACCCATCGAACTGAGTACCACTAAGTTGAGTTCGCTCTATCTTGAGGCTTAGGCTGTCGGGGTGAGCGTTCGTTAGCAGCACCAATTCTTTATCGGCATCTTTGAGTGCTTGTAAAAATTCGGGCACGTCTTCTCTGACAGAAATTAAATGCTGCACCTCTCGTTTTAGCTCCATAATGGGAAGCTGAAGCTGTTCTTGCCAGTAGTCGAGGCAATACCACTCTATTTGCCCCATCACGGCTTCATATCTGGCAAGTATATCTGCGCGAGCCTGTTCAAGACTCAAACCCTGTCTCTGCGCGTGGGCTCTGGGAATGAGTTCTAACCAAAAATGGTTGTCGAAGTGCAAATCTAACAATGTGCCGTCCATATCCAACAGAACGGTATCGATTTTAGACCAATTTAACATAGGCTTTTAACTGCAAAGGCTTTATGATTAGATTACCAACATCATAGCAAATAAAAGTTTATGTCACAGAAAAAGCACCCATGTCCGCCAGAAATTTTGTCATCTGACGTTGTTGCATCGAGCAAGCTGTTTACAGTTGAAGCTTTGTCATTGCAATTTTCAAACGGAGAGCGAAGGCAATATGAGCGTGTAAAAGGGGGTGGGCGCGGTGCTGTGATGATTGTGCCAATAACTGCTGAAAATGAGCTATTATTAGTCAGAGAGTACTGTGCGGGCACACATGACTATCAATTGGGGTTTCCAAAAGGGTTAATTGATCCTGGCGAAACACCAGTTGAAGCGGGAAACAGAGAGTTAAAAGAAGAAGTCGGTTTTGGGGCTAACGAATTTGTGAATTTGAAAACCGTATCTTTAGCGCCAAGTTATTTTAAAGCGCAAATGCATATTTTATTTGCACAAGATCTATACCCTGAGCGCTTGATTGGCGATGAGCCAGAACCTCTTGTTGTTGTAAAGTGGCCTTTGAATGATTGGCAATCATTACTTGAGCAAAGTGACTTTACTGAAGCGCGCAGTGTCGCGGCATTGTTGTTATTACAACAGCATTTATTAAAGGAGGTTTAAATTGCAAACCTACTTAGAGCCTTGTATCGAGTTGGCGCAGTTAGCGGGTAAAGCCATTATGGCAATTTATCAACGAGATGATATTGGCCAACAAGAAAAATCTGATCATACACCGGTAACTGCAGCGGACTTGGCCGCCAATGAAGTATTGCTTAATGGGTTGCAGGCATTAGCACCAGAGATCCCGGTAATGTCAGAAGAGACTCCAATTCCCCCTCTAGAACAGCGACAAAGTTGGCAGCGCTACTGGTTGTTGGATCCTATGGACGGAACTGGGGAGTTCATTCTAGAAAGCGGTGATTTTGCTGTTAATATTGCATTAATTGAAGATAATCAACCGGTGTTAGGGGTGATCCATTGGCCTGCCAAAAACGTCACCTATTTTGCAACTAAAGGCGGCGGTGCATTCAAACGTGATAAGCAGCAAGATGAACAGATCTTTGTATCACCGCCTGACACTTTGACACTCGCGGTGAGCCGAAGACAAAAAATCGAAGCGGTGAGCCAATATTTGAATAGCCAATTCGATACAATCGCGCTAGGCTCCTGTTCTCTTAAGGCATGTATTATTGCTGAAGGGAAAGCTGATTGCTTTTTACGAGTTGGACCTACCGGTGAGTGGGATACTGGCGCATCGCAAGTCATTGTCGAAGAAGCGGGCGGCTGCATTACCGATGCACAATTTAATCCACTCACTTACAACCAGCGTGAAACAACTGAAAACCCAGATTTTATTGTTATGGGTCACCCAGATTGGCAATTTCAAAAGTTGATAAGCCCTCATCAGAGGTAATTTTACCCGATCAGAAGGCGTATTTGATTGATAGAATACGCCTGCAATGAATCTATTTGGACCTTCAAAAGTAGGTCTATCTCTTAAAATAAGCGTTGTTGATGTATTTTTGTTCGTTTAAACAATTATTTTATGTCAAATCCTTGCAATAAAAATAAATTTAGATATTATAGCGACCTCTTTAAGGGAGAGCTGCAAAGCACACTTCTTAAAGCGCATCTCAATTAGATGCATACAGGCGCGGGATGGAGCAGCCTGGTAGCTCGTCGGGCTCATAACCCGAAGGTCGTCGGTTCAAATCCGGCTCCCGCAACCACTTCTCAGTTAAGAGAGAAGTAAAACAAACTTAACAATACAGGCGCGGGATGGAGCAGCCTGGTAGCTCGTCGGGCTCATAACCCGAAGGTCGTCGGTTCAAATCCGGCTCCCGCAACCAACTTCTTAGTTAAGAGAGAAGCGAAACAAACTTAACAATACAGGCGCGGGATGGAGCAGCCTGGTAGCTCGTCGGGCTCATAACCCGAAGGTCGTCGGTTCAAATCCGGCTCCCGCAACCAACTCCTGTATTTAAACTTTTCAAACTCTGAACTTCCTGAACATAAAATTTCCTGACTATTCACTTAGCTTGTCATTTTTATTCGTTTACTTAATTGTGTTGTTGGCAGCGCTCATTTTCTGTGGCTTTTAGATCAAAATAGCGCACCAAAAGTGCGCTATGTAATGTGTTTGCAACTAACAGCGACAAGACGAACGATTGCCAAGACAACTGTGCGCCATCGAAACTTGGCAGCAGACCGTATTGGCTGTTCTTGCACCTGCAACATTTGGTGTGTGTTCTGACTCTAGTACGTTTTCGTGAGTCAGTGTTTTAAGCTTCTTTTTTTCAATTTTAAGTTTCATTAAATTTTCCTTTTTAATAGTTGATAAGTTGAAGTAGCACGCTAAGTGGCAACTTCAAAAATTAAGATAGTGCATTTTTTAAAACCAATTAACTTTTTTTGTATGTTTCTGCATTTTTTGTCTGAACGCTTTAACGTGTTTTGAAAAAGGCGTATCTAGATTAATAATCGTGGTTTATGAATAGTGTGATGGGCGCTATATTAAAGTGCTATTGTTGCTCTGATTCAACAATGAGTATTAGTATTAATTTCTGGTTATATAGTTGGTCAATATATCGAGCTTAAAATAAGTGCATTTCTATATGGTGTTAAATAGCGCGAGCCTAAAAAGGCTTGCGCTCACTTAGTGTTACAGTTAGCAGCGGCAAGAAAAGCCACCAATACAACTTGCTTCTTTAGATGCGTGGCAGCATAAAGAAAGGTTGGTTGCACAACTATTTGTTACATTGCAACCATAGCCTTCTTGAGACACCCCACCACCTGCTACCTGTGGTGTTTGTTCCTTCATAATACCTTTGTCACTAGATAGTGATTTGAGTTTCTTTTTTTGTATTTTTAGTTTCATTTAAATTTCCTTTTATACTTGAGATTTTTTGCACGTATTGAAAGCTGATTGGTTTCTTTAACATGCAAATTTAATATAGGATAAATATAAAATTAAAAAAACACGCTGGCTTGAACAATGAAAAGTTTAATAGAGAAGGTATGCTGAGGTAGGAAAAATGACAGGTAGACTTACCATGTTTTCTGACCTCTAACGAAGGATATTAAGGTTTAGCTACAAGCTTCACTGTCGGTTGTCATACTTTGATTTACTTTTTTCATAGCGCCTCTTCGCTTATTTGTTCTCTCGAAACGAAAATTGAAAAGCACAGTTTTGGAACAGTGCACAGGCTTATGCAAGCAAAGGGCAAATTAATTCAATGAGAGTAATAGGTGGCTATGCAAGGGGTATGTACGAGGAAGAAGTGTTGGTGCAGAAGATTGCTTTGCCCCAACACTAAAATGCTCGCTTTAGTTTCAAACAGCGCAGGACTCACTGCTTGAAACTGGACCATCGCTAAAATGAATACGCGAGTGCGCCCTTTGACTTTTTAGGCTCAATACGCACACGCTCAAAGATTAATTAAATCTCAGTAGGGCAGGACGACATCTTCGTCTTGCACCCAATATCAACAATGTAAATAAGCTAAACAAAGTGAAACTACCGCCGCCGCTGTCTGAGTTATCAGACTGCGTTACAGCTGCTTTTTCAATGGTATTTACGTTGACGGTTTTTGATACCTTAGCACCAGCCTCATCAGTGACCGTGACCACAAATTTATCTGCACCTGAGCTCCCTGCATTCGCTGTATAGGTCAGTACGCCTTGCTCATCAACTGTCGCTGTGCCTCTTGCTGCTTGTTCAGTGACTTCGAATTTTAGCTTACCCCCATCAATATTAATGACATCAAGGGTAGATGATTGGCTTGCGCCGCTGACTACAGACATGTTTAAAACATCACTGTGAAAAGATGGTGCATCGTGCATTGGTAATATATTGACGGTCATATTGAAATAACTTGCACTGCCATGTGTATCTTGGATCAATAGTCTCACGCTGTCAGTACCATTTTGGTTTGCTGCGCCTTCATACAATAACGTGTTGTTGTCTTGAATTGAAACACTGCCCTTTTTTGGTTCAACTGCAATACTGATCGTTACCTTATCGCTTTCAGCATCAATAGGAGAGAGTGCGACTGTGGTTTGCCCATCTTCCACTAATTCGATTTGTAGGTCTTTTTGAGTTGGCGCATAGTTTAGATTGACTCTATTAATACGACCAGCGCTGCTGCTTGCGACTGTGTAAATCTCTTTGCCAAAGCCATTCCCGACTCCATTTGTCGTAATTTGACTATTTTCGTCTATTTGAATCGGCTTTTCAGGGTTTGATATGTCAAACAAGAGACCTTTATCATCAAAAATTGCGATCAATAAATCATCATATACATAAGAAAAAGCATTTCTTGTATCAGTGTTGATGGAGACGCTGCTCTTCCTAACAGGTTTATTTGGTTTGCTTATATCAAAGATGAGTAGCTCTTCAGAACCAAATGCATATAGGATATTTCCAGTTACCACAACCTCTCCAGCATAGAAGTCTTGGTGTTCAATACGACTTAGTTCCGTTACTTTTGATAAATCGGACATGTCATAAATAATAATTTCTGATGAGCCTTTAGACACAAAGAGCAAATTATTAGCCACTGCCATATGGCCATATCTGAAACCTGAATCTATTTGCGATAAGATATTTTTGTCTGCGTCAATAAAGCTTAATGTTGTGAAAGCTTTAGCAACAAAACCATTATCTGTTTTCACTATGCGGCCATCTGTTCCAGTGCTGCCTAAAGTTCCATGATTTATACCGACATCAAGGTGTTTCTTTAAGTCCTCGGCTAGGTGAGACTCCAGACTCGACCCTGAGTTAATAATGATTTCATCATCAACCCATTCAACACCTTGAATATTATTGACCGTGTGATACGTTGACTCTAATGTGGCTGGTTTTGATGCATCTGTTTGCCAAAAGTGCAAATTGCTCTGAAAAGCAGAAACAGCAAGCTCGTTTTCGTGTATTGCGATATCGCTCACGTCACCTGATTGGTTAAAGGTATGCAGGCTTGTCAAAGTACCATCACCGCTCAGATTAACAGCCTCAATGCCCATAGAATCTTTAGTTACAAGCAATGTTTCACCGACCAAGGTTGCATCTTCTAAAAAGCCTTTTGTATATAGTTGAGATTTCAACAGCGCGGATTCATTATTTTGAATATCATAAACATCAATCGAGCCAAATGTGCCAATTGCTAAGAGTTGGTTACCTTTGACCTCAAAAGTGTTATACCAAGTGTTATCTGTACTTTCATAGATGATCTTTAACGTATCTCCCTCAATACGTGCCACTTGAAAACCCCAATAGTGATAAGATAAGAACCACAAATCACCGGACACTTGAGAGCTATGATACGCTGATTTTGCGTTAGCTAATTTTAATTCAACGACTTGTCCAAAAGCGCCATTGTCAGCAAGCGGTAACTGGTATAAACCTGCGCCTATTTCATCTTGATTACTGGTTAGGTACAAAGATTGATTGTCGTAAGAAACGCTAAATTTATCATTGTAACGAGGCTCATTTGGACTTATACCAAACTCTAAGCTTTCTTTTTGTTCTAACTTACCACTCTCATCGAGTAGTACGTGCGTTACGATAAGGTTATCTAGTGTACCTATTAAATATAAATTGTTGTTGTGACCAGCGACCAGCTCTCCCGCAGAAAAATGTTTGCTGACATGTAACTCATCTAAGATATTTAAGCGACCGTCTACAATTGATGCTGAAAAAACATGATGACCATAAGAACTGTAAGCGAGAATTACCCAGTGTCCATTGTGGTTTTCAATACTGATTACTTGTATTGGCTTGTCAACGTTTTGCTTACTGGTTAGTTTAGTTTGGCTGAGCAGCTCAAAGCCGTTGTCACCATATTTTAAAATATCAAGATTAGCACTTAACCAAGACGAACCAGATTCAACTTTTCCCGATACTAAAATACTCCCGTTGTGATAAGCCAATTTACTATAGGGATCAGAGCCAAATGATTCTTTAAGTACCAGAGAAACTGGTTTCTCAAGCGCATAAGAGTTGAACACTGCAAAAAACAGCATAGATATAGTTATAAACTTTTTTGTTAAAGCGGAAATCAGATTGGACATCTGCATACTACTTCCTTTGATTGTTGTATGAAGAGATATAATTACATCACCGCAAATGGGTTAACTTTTGCGCTACATGTGTGCGTGCATAATAACTTAAATTAGGTATTTGTAAATAAATTAAAATGTGGTTATACATGTTTTTGGAATTAACAAGTGATGATATAAGAAGTGGCTTCGTATAAAGTATTTTTTGCTGATTGAATTAAATATTCAAATTACATTTCAAAAATAAAAGGCACACACGTCTGATGTGCAACGTAAACTTTATGGCTAAAATAGTAATTCTATCTGTGCTTTCTCAATTATACGTTACCACAGGGAACGTAATATCATTCGACCCAATATTGTGTTGATATGCAGGTTGGAGAATTAATTTATTGAAAGGAAGTCAGGTAGACTGATCAGCCCACCTGATTTAAGTTAAAATTTCGCAGCGAATGCTTCAGCTTGCTTCCAAACTCTCAGCGTATTGCCACCGAGGATCAATTTAATATCGTTATCGCTGTAGCCGCGATCTAAAAGGCCTTGTACTAGATTTGGATAGGTAGATACATCTTTTAACCCGACCGGAAGAGAGTCCCCCACACCATCGTAATCAGAGCCAATACCGACATGTTCAATACCAATCAATTTTACTACGTGATCAATATGGTCCAATACCTGATCTAAAGAGGCGAATGGATAAGGGTTACGTGCGAGAAATGCCGCGCGGAAGTCGGTCTTGGTCGCCCCACGACTGGTTGCTTCTTGCTCTTCTTTAGTGCGTTTATCGGACCAAGTTCGCGATGCAGAAGTGACAAAGCTAGATCCAAAGTTTATCTGGATCACACCACCATTCTTCTTCAGCGCCAATAACATCTCGTCATCCATATTGCGCTCAAATCCTGGAGTATACTTTCGGAGCGAGGAATGTGAGGCGATCACGGGTACTTTTGAGACATCCATTACTTGATAAAAGGCCTTATCTGAAATATGCGAGACATCGATCAGCATACCAATCTTATTCATTTCAACGACGAGCTTTTTACCAAATGGGCTTAACCCTTTCCATTTGCGGCGCAAATCATACGAAGAGTCAGAAATATGGTTGCTTTGCGAATGGGCTAAGGTGATATAGCGCACACCGCGGTCAAAAAAGTGCTGTAGATTTTTTAGATCCCCTTCAATGGGAGAGCCGTTTTCCATACCCATGGCAATCGACATCAACCCTTTATTGAACTGCGCTTCGATGTCTTTGGTATTGTGTGCAATTGCAAACTTATGTGGTGCGCGATGTACCAGAGCTTCCATACCGTCAATGAGCTGATTTGCTAACTGGTAGCTTTTGCCCTTGCCTTCAAACTCTAAGCTAGCAGGTATATAAATTGACATAAAAGGCGCGTTAAGTCCGCCCTGCATTGCTCGAGGGTAGTCGAAATCGCCCCCTTGTGTTGCTTTTGAAACATCATCCCATTTCATATTGATACGATAGGGGACGTCAATATGGGTATCAATAAGTAAGTTTTCTTGAGCCAAACGAATGGCACGGTCGGATGCGGTGTATTCTTTTGCCTGGGCAGTGGAGATGGCCAGTGTCAGAACACAAAGAGCTGAGCTTAACTTCATGTTTGCGCCTTTATTATGATTGTGAAGTTTGATTGTAACAACTAATTATAAAGGCTCAACATGTGGTGCTACATTAAGCGGAGAATACTTAATAAATGGGCTCTGAAGTATAGTCCTGGCTTTGCATAGCGTGAAACTCTGCTTTGCTGACAATATTGACTGATTCATGGAGCTCCGAAAATACAATCAGTGCATCACCACTTTGCAATTGGGCTTTGACTTGAGCAACTTTTTGCTCCGTTGAGATTTCACTGTCACCATAATCTGTGCCTTCACGTAACACATAGTGCTCGATCAAGCTGTTCAGCGTCTCAGTGGCAATTTGTTGATAAGGAATAAGCATGGATGTATCGCTATTTTATTAATGAGTGGATGTAATCAGGCACGACTTTTTCCAGCCAATAGATTGGCTTAAATGGGTTTGCGCCAGAAATAAAGCCAACGTGACCGCCTTTAGAGGATACCGCAAGCTTCACTTGCTCACTGACTTGCTGGATCAGAGGGATAGCTTGTTTTGACAGCATGGGGTCATCTTCAGCGTGGATAAGTAGTGTCGGTGTTTCTATTAAACTTAAATACGGTTGTGCACTGGCCTGTGCATAATAGTCTTCAGCGCCTTTAAAGCCATGTAAAGGTGCGGTGACTCGATCGTCAAATTGCCAAAGGTCTTTAATTTGTGACAGCTCATGGGCAGTCATATTAATGGATGTGTGGATCTGGTCTAATTTACGTGAAAAAGAATGCTTCATTCTATCCAGTAGGTACTTTTGATACAGTTTGAAGCAGCTCTTTCGGATCACTTGGCAAGAGGATGACAAATGATAGGGAGCGGAGATCACCGCTGCGCCAGCTAAGCGGCTTGCATGGCCTTTTTCTCCAAGGTATTTTGCCAACACATTCCCACCTAATGAAAAGCCAACGGCAAACAGAGCCCGGCCGGGAAATCGCTTACTCAATGTTTGCAGTAAGAACCCTAAGTCTTGTGTTTCACCACTGTGGTATGCCCGTGGTTGTTTATTCACTTCTCTAGAGCAGTTACGAAAGTGCATCAGTACCGCATCTAACCCGGATTTGGTAAGGGCATGCAGCATCCCTTTTGCGTAAAAGCTGTTTATATTGCCTTCTAAACCATGCAGTACCACTACGAGAGGCGCCTGTTGATTGCCCTTTTTGGCCCAAGCAAGTTCTAAAAAGTCGTTGTCTGGCGTGGTGAGGTGCTCATAGCTGACATCCGCTTTTAATCTTGGTCGAAAAGCGCGTGGAAGAATAGTTTGCACATGACGGTTGCGCATCCACCAAGCGGGCTGAAAATTTAAATCGAGCTGCTTTGACATAGATAGGTGACGATCTCTTTGTGACGATTAACCCAAATAGTGTACCAAAGCTGCTACAAAATGAGTATGGACCGAAAGAATTTGTCTGTGTCGAATAAAAAGCACCCGACCAGCGAAGCTGGTAAGGTGCTTTGTGCGTCGTGCTTAATTCTGAAACGGGAACTAAGTTTGCTTAACTAGATCTGTGTGACGGTGTCTTACTCTGGTACTTCAGCCTCATTGACCTTTTTCACAAAGTAGTAGACGTAATAGATGCACAGCGCGATCACGATCCCGAGTATGCCAAAAGATAAATACAGTACCGGGTCGGAAAAGAAATCTCTAAAGAATACGTTCATGGCTGTGTCTCCTCAATTTGTCGATGAGTTAATAGTAGAGGAGCACCTGAGCAATCGTTATGATCGAGATCAAGTTTATTATTTAGCCGATCAGCCCGAGTAACGGCACTTGATCTTGATCATAGTTTGGCGTGTTGAAACCGCGTGTAGAGTGACTTTGGCAAATAATGAAGCAGGTTTTTAGGGTCTTTTACATGGTCTTGTAAAGAGAACGTTTTGACATGCTCAATTAAGTGGTGCTGTTGCAGTTTTTCAAGCTCTAGCTCAGTCGCGAGCAGACTGGCTCTGAGTTGTTGATAATCTGGGTAAGCGCTATAACGTGTTTTGGCTTGTTTTCTGGTAGCGCGATAGGGAACCAGCAGTTCCCGATCAATCTGTTTTACGATGACCTCTAACTCGTTAACTTGTTGCACAGTTAGCTGCATATTTAAATAGCTTAAATAGTCTAGTAACAAACACAGGTTTACGTTCTTGCCATGCTTATCTTGGCATTCCAAAAGTATTTGTTGAACTTGCCCGTTTTGATATACCGTGCAAGCGTATTGCCAAAAGGCATCGCGACTTAGCATACCTCTCCTGTACTTGCGAACTGGGCTTCTTTTTCTTCCAGTTCTTCCAGTGCCATTAATAATGCCTCTTCGGTTTCATTCAATTGAGGTGTTAAACGTGCTTGTTCACTCAGCAACTCGCTTAATTTCGCTTTGTTTTCTGCCTCATAGAGCGCATTGTCAGCTAGCTGAGATTCGATTTCGGCCAGTGCAGTCGTATATTTGTCAAGCTGCTTTTCTAGCTTATCTATTGACTTTTTAATAGGTTGCACCGACTTTCTGAACTCCGCTTCTAAGCGTTTTTGCTCTTTTCGATTGACACTTGAATGCGCTTTGTCTTCAGCCTGTGGTTTTTGTTTTGCTTCTTTATTGGCATTAAGCAGCCACTGATAGTATTCGTCTAAGTCATAACCAAATGCCGACACAGTGCCGTTATCGACTAGGTAATACTCATCGGCGGTATTTTTTAGCATATGACGATCGTGGGAAACGGTCACCATAGCGCCCTCAAATCCCTGTAGCGCCATGACTAATGCATGACGCATTTCCAAGTCTAAATGGTTGGTAGGTTCATCCAGCAATAATAAGTTGGGTGACTGATACACCAACATGGCTAATACCAATCGCGCTTTTTCACCCCCCGAGAATGGCGCAACAGGATCAAGCGCTTTGTCGCCGTGAAAGGCAAAGCCGCCTAAAAAGTCACGTAAAGTCTGCTCGGTTGCCTGTGGATCTATGCGTTGTAAGTGGGTGACCGCACTGGCATTTAAATCGAGAGATTCAAGTTGATGCTGGGCAAAGTAACCAACTTTTAAACCTTGATGTTGAAATACCTCGCCTGCTTGAGGTGTTATATCACCAGCCAGCAGTTTAATTAAGGTGGACTTACCTGCGCCATTTCTTCCCAACAGAGCGATTCGGCTACCGGGTACTAAGTTGAGTTTAATTTGATGCAAAATAGTGATGTCGCCATAGCCCGCTTGTGCTTCATCCAATGTCATTAAAGGGTTTGGCATATTTTCAGGGTTGGCAAATTCAAAACTAAATGGTGAATCAGCATGTGCTGGTGCTAACTTTTCCATGCGCTCAAGCGCTTTTACCCGACTCTGTGCCTGTTTGGCTTTGCTGGCTTTGGCTTTAAAACGAGTAATAAACTTTTCAAGATGTGCGATGGTTTCTTGCTGCTTTTCGAACATAGCTTGCTGTTGTGCCATGCGCTCTGCTTTTTGACGCTCGAACTGTGAGTAATGGCCTTTGTAAACATTGATACACTGCTGATCGATGTGCCAGATCTGATCGACTACCGCATCCAAAAACTCTCTATCGTGAGAGATGAGTACTAGGGTACCTTGATAGGCTTTTAGAAATCGTTCCAGCCAGTAAACTGCGTCTAAATCAAGGTGGTTAGTCGGTTCATCCAGCAAAAGTAAATCGGCGTCGCGGATCAGGGCTTGGGCCAAATTGAGGCGCATTCGCCAACCACCAGAAAACTCACTGACTGCAAAATCTAGTTGCTCATTACTGAACCCTAAGCCATGTAGTAATTCTCCGGCCTTAGCTTCAATGCTGTATCCGCCGACTAATTCCATTTGCTGATGGATCTTGGCCTGTTTTTCACCATCACCCTGTGCTTCGGCCTGTTGCAGTGACGCGCGTAATTCATAGTACTGCTGATGACCTTGTAGGACATACTCCATCGCAGAAATAGATAGTGCAGGTGTTTCTTGCTTAACTGAAGCGATAGACCAATCTTTTGGGATTTGAAAGTCGCCGGCATCTGCGTGCAGTTGTGATTTGAGCAACGCAAACAGTGACGATTTGCCGCAACCATTGGCGCCGACTAAGCCGACTTTGTGCTGTGCAAAGAGGGTTGCGCTGGCATTTTTCAATAGCGTTTTGCCGCCGCGTAACAGTTCAATATCAGAAAGTTGGATCATAATAAGCTCGAGTCAAAATTACTGTGTGAATGATAACATGGATCTATAACTAGGGAACAAGCGTATAAATGTATCGCGACTTGAGTTAAAATAGCCTTTCACAGAGTAGGTGAGGTTGTATTGTGAGAACGAAAAAACGCTTTATTGCTGGTGCGTCATGCCCGGCTTGCAACAAAATGGATGTCATGATGCTTTACAAAGAGCATGATGTTGAAAAGGTCGAGTGCGTCGCTTGTGGCCATTCAATGACTCAACCTGAAGAAGCAGTACAAGCGTCAACGCGTCAATTTGAACAGGTCATTGGTGTTTTTAAACCGCAATAACCTGATGCGCCTGAGCGCATCAAATACGGTTGTGGATTAATAGTGCGGTGGTGGGGGCTCTTGCTCGATAGGCATCATGCCATCATCTTTGCCCTCTTTGATTTTTTCAGCTAACAATCTGATTTGATGCTGCATCGTTGCAAGCCTTGCTTGGTGGACTCTTAACTCATCATTTAACGTCTCGATGGTATCTTCTTGAAATGCCACTTTTGCTTCAAGTTCAATTACGCGACTTTCTAACTCTGTCATTACTCTTTTACTCTTTCGAATTGCTCCATTAAACCGCTTGAGCTCTCGGTAACTAAAACGCCGTCGCGCTTTGCAAACGCCACATCAAATACGACTGCGGATTTGGGTCGGCTGCCTTCTCTGGGTTTAACTAGCCAAGTGTTTAACTTGGTGCCATCACTGATCCGCCAAAGTGTCAGTTGGCGGTTGGGGGAGCCTGTTGCGAGCAGATCACCCTGCTGATTGAAGCGCACGGCACTGAATATTTTCTGCCGTGCAATATACTGTAATTGCGCCACAAGATCACCTGAAGTGAGCTGCCAAATACTGGCTTTTTTCATGCTGTCGGCAGTAAATGCATAGCGACCTTGCGGATCTAACGCCACTTTGGTCACTCGACTTGGGTGGTTAAATCGGTGCAAAACTTGGCCAGTTCTGGTGTCCCAAAAGTATGCACTATAGTCATTGGCGCCTGTGAGTGCGAAGTGTCCATTGGGTGAAAGCGCAATACTATTAATTTTTTCTTGGTGTCCAAGGAACTCTATTCGTCTTCCGCTATCTAAGTCGAGATGCACAACCACATTGTCACTGCGACCGTATAGGACATATCTACCTTGGTTGCTGACAGCGATGTCTCTGATGGTGCCAGTGTCTATTTGATAATAGCCAATGTTTTTACCGTCGGAGAGCTGCCATACAGCAAATCGATCGTTGGCGGCTGTGACCGCTGTGGAGCTGTCATGGGAAATGGCGAGAGAGTGAATGAGCTCATCAGGCTGATCTGAATGAGACCACTGATATTTCAGGCCATGGGTGGTGTTGTCCCATAAAACTGCACCGTGTTCGACTGATGACACTAAACTGTAACGCCCATCGTGTGAAATAGCGGCTGCAAATGCACCGCGTGCAGCGTGTTCGACAGTCAATTTCGCTTTGGAACTGTCTGGAGAACAACCTGATAGCATCAGAATGGGTAAGCAAACGAAGAGTCGTGTGTGCAATTTAAAAAATTTGGCCATAAATTCGGTATTTCCCCTTAACTCTATGATTTGCACCGAGTAGACTAGTGGTAAAATTGATTGGGCCACAAAACTGATATTAGCGTATTCGCTAAAGTATGTCGCCAGTAACATGGATTTTTCCTAAAGCAAGGTTCTGTAGGTGTGAATCTTGGCTTTGGTGGCAATGAGTGATAATGTGACATCACCTTTTAAATTAATAATTATTTAACATGACAATGAAGTTAGAGAGCAATGAGACATTGCTGGCTGCTCGGATGTCGGAGAAAGTAAAATGAAACAAACTATTAAGCTGTCTTTAATTGCAGCCTCAGTACTTGCATTAACTGCGTGTAATCAAAAAGCGCAGGAAACTGCAAAAGTAGAAGAAGTAAAACTAGAAACTGAAGTTCAAAAGCAAGCATACGGTATTGGTGCATCTGTGGGTAATTTCCTACAAAAAGATCTTGCAGATAAGCAAGGCCTAGGCATTGAGCTTGATCAAGCATTGCTTATGAGAGGCTTTGAAGATGCGCTTGCTGGTAATTCGAAACTAGATGATGAAAAAATTCGTGAAGTGTTAACTGCACTTGATACATCTGTACGTGAAAAGCAAACTGCTAAAGCAGAAGCTGACGCGAAAGAAAACAAAGAAAAAGGCGCAAAATACCTAGCTGAAAACGCGAAGAAAGACGGCGTTACAGTGACTGAGTCTGGTCTTCAGTACGAAGTAATTTCAACAGGCGAAGGTAAAAAGCCAGTTGCAACTGACGTTGTAAAAGTACACTACAAAGGGACGCTACTGGACGGTTCAGAGTTTGATAGCTCATATTCGCGCAACCAGCCTGCAACTTTCCCACTTAACCAAGTTATCGCTGGTTGGACGGAAGGTCTACAGCTAATGCCTGTGGGTTCAAAGTATAAATTCACCATTCCTGCAGATCTAGGTTACGGTGAGCGTAACTTAGGTAAGATCCCTGCTAACTCAACACTTGTTTTTGAAGTTGAGCTACTGGAGATCCAAGAAGATAAAGAGAAGCCTGCAGCCTAAGGTGCAAGCAAATAAAAAAAGGGCCGATAGGGCCCTTTTTCATTTGCTTAGTTTATTCGGTATGATTTGCAAAGAGGTTATCAATCAGCTCATCCTCTAGTCCGAACCGCTGCTCCAGCGCTTCACCGAGGGTTGATAGGTCTTTATCAAAATCTTCTAGTGGGTTGTCACTACTTGCTTCTGCGTATTTATCATTGAAGTCGAGTGCTAAATCAGTTGATGCTGTAATTTGCGGGTAAATAGACTGAGCTAGTTTTAAGCTATCAGGGCCTTTTTCTTTGCACGCAGCAACAATGTTGTCATATATCTCAAAGTGTCCAGCTGACAAGTAATCCATTAATATCTGGCAAAAAGACTGGATTTGAACTTGTTCTGGCAGCGCTTTGTCTACGCTCTCATAAGGCGATAGGCCTGCTACTTTGTAATATAGTAGCAGCAATTCTTGACGCTCCATGAGCCAGTTGTCGATAACACTATGACTCCCTCCCCATTTTTGTTGGGCTTGTTCTAACCGTGAAAGCATAGTTATCTCCTTAGCGGGTCGTTTTTTTAGGCCCTGCAATGACCAAATTGTGTTTGTATATTAGATTTTATTTTTATGGGTACATCAAAAATAGGATGGTTTGGACCCAATAAGAGACAGCAATTTGGTAATACTGAATACTTAATCTTGCCTCCTATAAAAATGAAAACTGATGAAAAGATCAACCACTTTTTGCAAAAAGCACATAATTTCTTTCATTTGTACCTTAGCTGGGTTTTTTAGTCTTGGTGTTAATCATTTTTATTTAGTATTCAGGTAGGCAAAGTGATGTTTGCTGGGTGATAAAAAACAAAAAACCACCCTAAGGTGGTTCAAAACAGTTTAGCAAATAGCACTTGTTCTTGTTAGAAGGTGTTTTGTTCTTGTTATTTTGCGCAGCATTTTTATAGCAAGGTTTTTTTTGTGGTGCAAATAATCACGAACATTTTTTTATGAATTTAATATCTCAAAAATATGAAAGTGCGTTTATGGAAAAGTGTTGATTGGTGTTTTGAGTCAACAAAGGGGGTATTTGAATGAGTTACACATTAATCTGGATCATGGAGAAGTGATTTAAACGGTTGAACAGCTAGGGGGGTTGGGGATAAAGTGATACAATTCGAACAATTTTTACAGCACTGGAATTGAATCACGCTATGAGCGAGTTGAAAAATGATCGTTATTTACGCGCGTTGCAGAAGCAGCCGGTTGATGTGACACCTGTATGGATGATGCGACAAGCAGGTCGTTACCTCCCTGAATACAGAGCTACACGAGCGCAAGCTGGTGACTTTATGAGCTTATGTAAAAATGCTGAATTAGCTTGTGAAGTGACATTACAGCCACTACGCCGTTACCCACTGGATGCTGCGATTCTATTCAGTGATATTTTAACTATCCCTGACGCTATGGGACTTGGCTTGTACTTTGAAACAGGTGAAGGTCCAAAGTTTGAACGTCCAATCACCTCGCTAGCTGATGTTCAGAAGTTACCAAAACTCGATCCGACGGACGAGCTTGGTTATGTGATGAATGCCGTGAGTACAATTCGCCGAGAACTAAAAGGAGAAGTTCCTTTAATCGGCTTCTCTGGTTCTCCATGGACGCTCGCCACATACATGATCGAAGGCGGTAGCAGTAAAACCTTTGGTAAGATCAAAAAAATGGCATTTGCTGAACCGCAGACATTGCATTTACTACTTGATAAAGTCGCTGACTCGGTAATTGACTATTTAAATGCACAGGTGAAAGCGGGCGCGCAGTCTCTGATGATCTTTGATTCTTGGGGCGGTGTGCTAAGCCCTCGTGACTATAAAGAGTTCTCGCTACAGTACATGCATAAAATTGTCGATGGCCTGATCCGTGAAAACGATGGTCGTAAAGTACCTGTTACCTTGTTTACCAAAAATGGCGGGCAATGGATTGAAGCGATTGCTGCAACGGGCTGTGATGCAATTGGTCTGGATTGGACCATAGATATTGCCGATGCAAAACGCCGTGTAGGTGATAAAGTTGCGCTGCAAGGCAACATGGATCCTGCCATGTTACATGGTACACCCGAGCGCATTCGTGAAGAAGTTCAGTCAATCTTGGCAGGCTTCGGAGAAGGCAATGGTCATGTATTTAACTTAGGTCATGGTATCACGCCGGATGTTGACCCTGAAAATGCAGGTGTGTTCATTAATTCAGTCCATGAATTTAGTCGTCAGTATCATCAGAAGTGATAGTCTGACAAGACGAAAAACCCAAGCATTGCTTGGGTTTTTACTTTATGGCTTGAGCGCTATTCGTCGAATGCGCGGCGCATAAAGTTAGGCGTTGCCAAGGCGCCGTGGTGAATACCGCTATTGTAATATTCGGTATCAAACTGTGCAGCATCAACATCCTGCTCTCTAAAGCCGTTGAAGTGTTCACCTTTGCGCGCGAGTGTTGCTGACCATAGACCGCTTGGGTAAATAGGCTGTGGAAATGGCAAGGTTTGCAAATCGGCAAAACCCACATCTTTCATTGCTTGACGCATTTCTTTAAGCAGTGCCATATGCATCAAAGGTGATTCACTTTGCTGGATTAAAATCCCACCATCGCGCAGTGCAGCTAAACAACTCGTATAAAATGCGTGATTGAATAGGCCTTCACCTGGACCTACCGGATCTGTACCATCGACAATGACCACATCAATAGAATTTGCAGGAGCTTCTCGCATATATTTGATGCCGTCATCAAACATCACCGTAGCGCGAGGGTCGTCATTTGAGGCGCATAATTCAGGGAAGTACTTGAGTGACATTTGTGTTACCACTTCGTCGATGTCTATTTGAGTAACCGACTCGACGTCTGGATGTTTGAGTACTTCGCGCAGTGTTCCGCAATCCCCACCGCCGATGATCACGACATTTTTAGGTGCAGGGTGAGCAAAGAGTGCAGTGTGACTCATCATTTCATGATAAAAAAAGTTTTCACGAGTACTGACCATGGTGCAGCCATCTATGATCATCAAATTACCAAAGTCGGTTGTTTCATACATCTCAACCTTTTGAAATGGTGATTGAACTTCATCTAGCTTTTTATTGATACGCAGAGAAAAAGCGCTACCATCTCGGTCACTGATCTCTGTAAACCAGCGGTTTGCTTCTAAATTAGACATTTTTGCTTTCACGTTGAATTGTTAACAGGCGCAATTTTGCCAGCGCCAAAGAATTTGCTCAATCTATTTTAGTCGATTGTGCCTAGTTTGTCTGTTTACCATAAATTGCGCCCCTAAGTGCGTATAAAAGCGACCTTTCCCTATCGCTAATCACGCTTAAGAGTATTAAAATGAGCAACATATTAGAATTATTTTGCAGAGAAGATGATGGAGTGGGGAGTCGATACAGCACGTAATACATACAATGTACAACATTGGAGCGATGGTTATTTTGATATTGATGATGCTGGTAAGTTAGTCGCCTATCCAGATGGCGATCGCAGCAAAAGCCCTATTTCATTATCTGAACTTACTGAGCGCTTTAAAGCGCAAGGGCTGACGCTGCCTGTTTTAGTGCGTTTTACCGATATCTTGCAAAACAGAGTAGATACACTGACGCAAGCATTTGAGAATGCGCGTGCTCAAAAGAGCTACCGTGGTCAATACACTTGTGTCTACCCAATTAAAGTGAATCAACAGCGTTCTGTGGTCAGTAAGTTGCTTAGTCATCCAAGTGGGCTAGTGGGATTGGAAGCGGGGTCTAAACCTGAACTTATGGCCATTTTGGGTTTGGCTACTTCTCCAATTACGATCGTGTGTAATGGCTATAAAGACAGAGAGTTTCTTCGTCTTTCACTGATTGGACAAGCCATGGGGCACAAGGTACAGATTGTGGTTGAAAAGCTATCAGAACTTGATGCGCTCATTGCTGAAATAGACGATATGCAAATCGAGCCGGCCATTGGTATTCGCATACGACTCAACTCTGTAGGAAAGGGCAAGTGGCAGAATACGGGTGGAGAAAAGGGAAAGTTTGGCCTGACCGCTGGGCAAGTACTCAATGCGGTAGAGACTTTGCGCCGTCACAATAAGCTGCACTTGATGCAGTTGGTACATTTTCATATAGGCTCTCAAATTGCCAATATTCGCGATATTCAGCGTGCACTAAGAGAGTGCGCGAGACACTACGCAGAATTAATCCAGATGGGTGTACCGTTAAAAACAGTCGACGTTGGTGGTGGCCTCGGAGTTGACTATGAGGGCTCAGGCTCGCGTAGCGCTTGCTCGATGAATTACACCGTTGGTGAATATGCCCGCAATGTGGTGAACGCATTTGCTGAAGTTGCAGAGCAACACGACTTACCCCACCCAGATATCATTACTGAGTCGGGAAGAGCATTAACTGCCCATCACGCGGTACTTATTACGGATGTTATCGATATTGAAACGGCCCCTTGTGAAGCAGTGCCTGAACAGGAGTCTGGTGATGAACATCATTTAATCCAAGAGTTGCGGTTATCGCTGGCGCGATTGACGCCAAGACTGGCCTTGGAAACGTATCATGATGCGATGCATTTGTTCCAAGATGCCCATGATCAATATGTTCATGGCCTTATCACGATGGCACAGTGGGCGCAGATCGAGCGTTTGTATTTTACAATATTGAGAAATGTACGTGATAGACTGAACACACAATCTAGAGCACATCGAGAAGTGTTGGATGATTTAAATGAAAAATTAGCCGACAAATTATTTGTGAACTTTTCTCTGTTTCAATCTTTGCCAGATGTTTGGGGGATCCAGCAGTTGTTCCCAGTTATGCCAATTACCAATCTCGATCAACCCTTAACGCAAAGAGCTATCATCCAAGATATTACCTGTGATTCAGATGGACAAATTCGCGAGTATGTTGAAGGGGCTGGAATAGAATCCAGTTTGCCAATGCCGCAATATCGCAGCACAGAGCAATATCATTTAGCTATGTTCATGGTCGGTGCATATCAAGAGATATTGGGAGATTTACATAACCTATTTGGCGACACGGATTCTGTGCACGTTGAGCTCACTGAACAAGGCTACCAATTGACGAATGCGCTTAAAGGAGACTGCGTTGAAGATGTATTGCGCTTTGTTCATTATGACAAACAGCAATTGGTAGACAATTTTAACCGCCAGATAAATGCCACGGCTTTGCCTGCGCAAACACAACAAGCATTTCTACAAGAGTTAAATTCGGGTTTGGCTGGATATACATACTTTGAAGATTGATAAGAACTGCTCAGATTTTTTCTGATCTTGAAAATGCGTATGATGACCTCATCACAGTATTGAGCTGTGATGAGATATCCTCGAGTAAATAATAGTAGTAAAGGAACTTTGCATGTCGCTAGTCCGTCAAATCATGGGGCTTATTTTATATGTCCTAAATACATTAGTGTGGTTCGTGCCAATTTTCATTTGTGGTGTATTAAAACTGATACCGCTCCCTATTTTGCAGCGTTTATTGAGTAAATTGGCAAAAGCATGTGCAAGCATGTGGGTGGCGGGCAACAATGTTAATCAGAGCTGCATTTCACCTTATAAGTTACAAGTTTCAGGTGCAGATACGCTTAATACAAAAGATTGGTACCTAGTGATCGCCAACCATCAAAGCTGGGTTGATATACTGGTATTGCAAAGAGTACTGCATCGCAAGATTCCTTTTTTAAACTTCTTTCTCAAAAAAGAGCTCTTGTACGTGCCGTTTTTGGGGCTTGCTTGGTGGGCGCTGGACTTTCCATTTATGACTCGTACCAGTAAAAGCCAGATTAGGAAAAACCCTAAACTTAAAGGCAAGGATATCGAAACCACAAGAAAAGCATGCGAAAAGTTCAAAACGATGCCTGTCAGTATTGTGAACTTTGTTGAAGGTACGCGTTATACCGAGGAAAAACATCAAAGACAAAATAGCCCATTTAAGCATTTACTTAAGCCTAAGGCTGGAGGCATTGCTTTTGTAATGCAGGCCATGGGAGAACAGATTAATAAAGTGGTCAATGTAACTATTCACTACCCAGATGGAGTGCCTACTTTTATGGATTTTGTGGCCGGAAAAGTAGGCCAAATTAATGTACAAGTCGAGTTGATGCCAGTCAGTGATAAGCTGGTGGGAGATTACACCGGAGACAATGAATTTCGGGTGCAATTTCAAGGAGAGCTTAATCGCTTATGGTCAGAAAAAGACAAGTGCATCGACCAGCTGGCAACGCCTTCGAAGTAAACAGGTAGTACACGGAATAAGCAGCAAGTATAGGAACAGAAATAATGAAGAGTATATTACCGAAGTGGTTTTACGGTGCAATTGGAACATTATTTTTATTACTAAACACCGTGATTTGGGGTGTGATAGTGCTATTACTTGGTGTGACTAAATGGTGTATTCGCGTCAAATTCGTTTCTGTGTTATTGCATTGGGCTTACCATAAATGGTGTCTCGGAAATCGTATAGGATTAAAGCTAGGTGGCGTGCAGATGCACGTCAAGATCCCACAGTCTGTTTCGATAAATGGTTGGTATTTATTGGTTTCTAACCATATTAGTTGGTTGGATATCGTGGTACTAAGTGCGCAAGCTCAATTACCAGCTCCAAAGTTTTTCCTTAAAGATGAGCTAAAATATGTGCCATTTATTGGTACTGGGGCGTGGGCATTGGATATGCCATTTATGAAACGCGCTAGTAAAGCGCAAATAGCTAAAAACCCTAAATTAAAACGCATGGACGTAGAGCGTACCAGACAGAGTTGTAAAAACTTTAAACAACATCCTACTACGGTGATAAATTTTGCTGAAGGTACTCGTTTTACTGCGGCAAAACAGCTGCGCCAAGCGAGCCCATTTGATAATTTATTAAAGCCAAAAGCAGGGGGAACTGCTTTTGCTTTAGATGTGTTGAGTGAGCAGGTTGACGGCTTATTAAATACCGCTGTGGTTTATCATAGTGACGATGAACATATTTGCCGGGCATTTTTCCGCGGGCAGTTAGAAGCAGTTTCGCTGGAAGTTGACTATATTCCAATAGACGATTTACCAAAGGGTGATTATCAACTTGATAAAGAGTATCGCGTGCAATTTCAGGCCTATATGAATCAACTGTGGCAACAGAAATCTCTGCAAATAAAAGCCATAGAGCAACGGCTGGATGACGCAACTGGAAAGTATTCAACAGAGGCAAAATCACTATGAATTCAATGCATGTACAAGATGTGATCTCACCAATTATTGGTGGCGCTAACATGCACCCTTTTGTTCTAGCCTCCCTTACAAATAGTGTGTCGTTGATTGCTTTAGTGATCATATTCGCACTGATCAAGTTAGCATTAGTGCCAAAAGTCAAACGTATGTTATCGCGTTTTTCGCGGGCAAAAATTGCATTTCTCGCTCCCCAGTTAAGTAAGTTAAGTGGCAGAGTGGCTTTACTAATTTGCAGTATGTTGTTTGTGATGGTTAACAAGTATTTGTTTGTTGCGCCCTTGTGGGTCATGGCGCAATTACAAGTATTGGCTCAGGTCATTTTAATTATTGCGTTTGGCTTTTTAGTGAGCTCTTTAATGAATATTGCCCATGCAATATATCAGCAGCAAAAATTCGCAAAAGATGTTCCTATTAAGGGCATTGTTCAGTTGGCCAAACTGATGGTATTCATTGTCACAACTGTTTTGGTCGTCAGCACTGTAGTTGATAAGTCACCAACCTATATTTTGTCTGGCTTTGGTGCCATTGCTGCGGTGACGCTATTGGTTTTCAAAGATACTATTTTAGGTCTGGTGGCGAGTATACAAATCGCAGCAAACAAACTGGTTGCAACAGGAGACTGGATCCAAGTTGATACATTTGGTGCCGATGGAGAAGTCATTGATTTGGGCTTAAATACCGTGCGAGTTCGCAATTGGGATAACACGGTGACAACAATCCCTACCTATGCGCTGATCTCTGATTCCTTTAAAAACTGGCGTGCAATGCAAGAGTCAGCTGGGCGCCGTATAAAGCGTACTATTCCAATAGATATGAACAGTGTGTCTCTGTTGTCTGAGCAGCAATTGATAGTGTTGAAAGACAAGTTCGTAGAATTGAATGCATTAAAATTACCAGAAATGTGTAGCAACTTAACTGCATTTAGAATGTATGCTGAATTGTTATTGAAACAACGTCCCGAGATAAATACTGAGTGTATTTGTATGGTGCGTGAGCTTTCTCCGACTCATAATGGCCTGCCTATCGAGCTGTATTGTTTTAGTAAAGATAAAAGTTGGGTTAACTATGAGCACATTCAAGCTAATATACTTGACCAGATGTTATTGCTCATCAAAGAATTTGAGCTACGTCCCTATCAAACCTTTGACACACGTAGTGTTATGGCTTAAAACGCACTTTGGAGTACCTATGCCTTTTATGCAGGGCGAGATCCGCTGTTCATCCCATAGATAAAAAAATGACTGAGTAGTCACCTTGTCTGTGATAAGGTGGTGGTTCAGGAAACTATTTTATTGTGGTATTTTCGTGACAATGAGATATGTTATATAGCAGGAGAGCATGACATAGGTAATCGCAAGTACGCACAATGTCTTGGTGTTTAAAGGCGTGTTTTTAGGTGGGTGGTCGAATGAAGTTATATAACGTACTAATACAGAGTGTGTTGGCTTTAACTTTTAGTACGTATAGTCTAGCAGTAGAGCAAATTGTTCATGTGGCAGTGGATCATGCGCCTCCTTATAGCCGGCTGAGTGAAAACAACCACTCTCAGGGCTTGATCTTGGATATTCTCAAATATGCCCAGTTAACCAGTGATAAAAAGTACAAGATAAAAGCGGTACCTTGCCCTTTCTCACGTTGTGTCCGTTTACTGAGTAAAGGCAAGGTAGATGTGATGGGGGGATTAATCAGAACTCCTGAGCGTGAAAAAATCATGTCTTTTGTTGAACCTCCTTATATGGTGTTGTCTTCGTCATTTGTATTTTATGGACAGCAAAATAGTGATATTGAGGTTGAACGCTATGAAGACTTACAAGGTAAACGCATTGCGGTGATGCGTGGCGGTGCATTTTTTCCACGTTTTGACAAAGATAATAGCTTAAATAAAATCGCCGTTCCCTCGGAGCGTGTTGCTGTTGATTTGGTGCTTAAAGGGCGTGTCGATTTGGTGATAGCGGTGGAGGATACCGCTGATATTGCAATGGATGCACTCGACCAACCCATGCATAGACTAAAGAAAATGCAATATCGCCATACCCAAGCCATTTATGGTTATATGGCGATGAGTGAGTCATTTGCAAACTCTGGATTGGGAGATCATATTTCTAAGCAAATGCACAGTATGGCCAAAAACAAGACGCTAGACCAACTTGTTGCGCCGTATCACCTGCCCAAAATCCCGTCTAGTTTAATTGAGCCTGCTGCCTCATTTTCGCCTCACTAAGTCATTATTTAATTTGGTGATGCATATACATAGTCATATCAAATATTAGCTTTTCAAGTTTTTGGTATGCTGCGCTTGCCTTCTTAGAGCCAGGATCCGAATCTGTTAGTAAGATAAACCCCGTTTGATTGTATAAGTCGGCAAAAAACTGCGCTTTGGGTGCGGCTACGTTACCTCGGTAGTAAAATTTCTGGTTGTCGGTATGCCAAAAGTAAGTTGGTAGTGGAGTATCATTTTCAATGGCTTGGTGCATACTCGCGATAAGCAAGTGACTCAAATCATTAGCTGTGGAGACAAACTGAGCGCGTGTCGTGGTTGAGTCACTCGAGGGCTGCCAGTAGGTATTTTGCATCTTGAGCGGCTCAAATACATAACGTTGCGCCAATGAAGATATAGGCTCTTGACTACTTTGTTCAAGTACAAAAGTAGCTAATTCTATGCCCATTTGAGAATAAAGTGAGGCATCCTCTGAGGTAACTCCATAGTG
Source organism: Pseudoalteromonas obscura (assembly GCF_030135505.1). Classification (NCBI taxonomy): domain Bacteria; kingdom Pseudomonadati; phylum Pseudomonadota; class Gammaproteobacteria; order Alteromonadales; family Pseudoalteromonadaceae; genus Pseudoalteromonas; species Pseudoalteromonas obscura. The sequence continues at coordinate 31,096 of NZ_JASJUT010000020.1, read as the reverse complement.
ACTAGAAAAGTTGCCAGTTTGGTATAGCTCACCTTCTGCACTTAAATAGGCTTTTAACAGATTTTCACGGGCTTTGTGTGAGTGCACACAAGACGTGACAAGTTCCGCAGCATGTCCTGCACAGTTGAGGACCTTTGGGTTATCAACAATGCCACTGGTGTGTGTCAGTAGTTTAGAAAGTGTTACTGGGTGGTCGTGACCAACGGGGTATTCCAGTGCAAAAGGCAAAACATCGTCAATTGACTCATCAAGAGAAAAATGCCCATCAATACTCGCATGAGCTATGGTGGCACCAACTAATATGTCGTTCAGTGATGAGAGGTAAAATGGCGTGTCAGCATTGACCAAATTGCGCTTGTTTGTTGTAAAGCCTTGACTATATATAGATTGACCTTGCGACACGATATTTACTGCAATTGTGGCTATGTCTCCCTGTTTTTGTAGTGCGGATATTTCGCGTTCAAAATCCGCCACTGTCTTTGTAGGTCGCGAATCTTTGTTTAATTTATTGAACACAAATTCATATGTTTCAAAGCGCTGCATTTCGATATCATATTGACTGAAAGCGGGGACGTGATGATCAGGAGTAAACCCTGTATGTTCAAACATATCCCCTTGCGCATTGCGATAGATCTCATTGGATAGGCTTAATTGCCAGCCGTTAGGCAACTCAAACCGCAATGCATCTGAGAGCGCTCCGGCAGTTTCTTCACCGACTTTGGTAACATGATCGAGTTGGTCCATCGCCATTGTAAATACTTCAGCTGCGCTGACTGTCAATTGGCTAGTGAGTAAGTAAACCGGTTTGGTATAGGCATTTGGGTTAAGAGTTAATTTCTGCCGTACAGGTATCCCTCGACCAGTTTGGTTGATAGCTTGCTTGTTAAAGGCCAAGACTTCTTTGTCGGCAAAGTAGCCTGCAATGGCCAACGAAATAGCATCATCTCCGCCAGTATTGTGGCGAATGTCCAGAAGCATAGCGTCAGTGTTGCCAAGATCAGTCATGACTCGCGACATCATTTTATGGGCAGCTAAGAGTTGTTGGGACTCATTTGCAGTTTGAGCCTCAGAGTAACTATCCATATTGTTGAGCACCAAAATGCCAATATTGTCTGCTGTTTTCCCCCATATTGCAGTGGCCGTATGGCTATTTTCTGGTATGGTCGTGAGACTGTCTGGCGTAATATAGTGTTGGCTTATGGATTGTAACTGGGATTGGTAATGTTCAAAAATGCGATACATATCATGCTCTTCTCCTAGGTAGTTTAGGTTAGCCATTTCTTGTTGCACAGCATTTAAAAGCGGCACTGACTTGCGTGAGAAATACTCTTGTTGAGGTGATGAGATACTTGCATGCATATCTTGAAGAGGTGCAATCATTTCTGAGAGAACATCAAATAGGGCCTGCTCTGTCATTGATTCTGTAACAAGTGGACGGTACTGGTCATACTGTGCCTGCCAGTCAAGGTTGCGTATTGAAAAAAAGGCATAGTAATCATTAAAAGTATGCCAAAAATAGTCAAAGACAATGACGGGAGAGACTGTCTTCGATGCCGAAATCGGATCGTCGCATTGTGTAGGGATGGCAGCTATCTGTCTATAATCAATAGGGTAAACTTGGTCTTTGTGGATTAAGCGCAATCGTTCAGTTGAATGAACTTTCTTTACTTCTAATTGGCGATTTGCTTGTTGATGGGTCAGTTCTGATGTTTGGATGCAGCCATAACTGTTGTATTGGTAGCGTAATACTCGACTCATTGTTATGTGAAGTGCTTCGCCATAAGCTGGTTTGTGCCATGTACCAGCTGAGCGCTGCAAGTCACTCCGATGATCCTGGTTATCTTGGCAACCACTTAAAACTAAGCAGCTCGCAGCGATTAACAACTTGTATTTAGGGGCCAGTATCATTGTGAACAATCCTTTGCAATCGATAATTAAAGTGACATCGAGTCTACAAATAGCTGTTGATTGGTGCTGTAAGGGAGTTGGGAAAAAACGTCAACAAATGTTGTAACCATGCTACATTTTTAAACAGTTCAGTGCGCGGATCATGAGTAGGCTGTATATGACGATGACTTTAAGGACAGATGTTGATGCGATTAGAAAATCTTGCTGCGAAGTATTTTGCTATGAGTGAGGAAGTGTGGGAGCGACACGCAAACCCTTGGAGTGTGTGGACTCGATACAGTTGTTTGCCTTTGCTGATTGCCTGCATTTGGTGGCGAGAAATACTGGATATCTGGTTTTGGCCAACTTTGGTGGTCTTGATGGTTTGGATTTGGATTAACCCAAGGTGTTTTAAAAAGCCGCGACATACTCGCCATTGGGCGTCACAAAGCGTATTGGGTGAACGCATACTGATTTATCAACCGGAAATAATCCCGCCGCACCATTCAAAAATGCTGGATATCATTTCAATTTTACTCTGTATATTTACTGTATTGTGTGTCGCGGGGTTGTTTTTTCACGAAGTGATCAGCACTTGTGTAGGCGCGGTTGGCTTGATATTGACTAAAACTTGGTTTTTAGATCGCATGGTGTGGCTATACCATGAAGTTGACAACGCAAACCGCATGAATAAATCAATTAACTCGGAAAAATAGTACACAGCTCAGTGGGTGAACTCGTGAGCACAGTAATATTTTGGTAGCCCAGTCGTTTTAGCTGTTCAGCGGCAAGTACGGCTCTTCCGCCTGAAGCGCAGTACAAGTAAATCGCCGTTTTTAGATCTGGCGCAAGTACAGGTAGCTTAAACTCCAGTAAACCTCTAGAGATGTGAATCGCCGCTTTTGGAGCGCCGGTTTGATACTCAGATGCTTCTCTTACATCTATAAGGAAGCCTTGATTAACAGCGAGCTCTTGCTTTGCCTGTTTACCATCGACACAATTTTGCTTGGCTCTAACGGACGCGACCAAATCTTTAGTGGGTTGAAACATTTTCTAGCACCTTTTATATTAGAATTTACTAATATTAGATCTTTCTAATGTATGTGTCTATAATCTCGGCATACAGAAATTGTTTGGACGTGATATTGAAAGTTCAAGGTATGGCGCAAAGCGCCGAGAATGCAGAAGCTTTGCTAAAGCTTATGGCCAACAAAAATCGCTTGATGATATTGTGTAGTTTGCTGCAACAAGAAATGAGCGTTGGCGAGTTAAATGCTCAGGTTCCCTTAGCTCAATCGGCTTTGTCACAGCACTTAGCAGGGCTGCGCAAAGCCAATGTCGTTGCGACGCGTCGTGATGGGCAGGTCATTTACTATCGCATCATTGATGACAAGGTCACTGCGATTTTGGCCCAGTTGTATCAACTGTTTTGTCAGCCTCAGCTAGACGAGGAGCCTAGCTAATGCTTGCAAGAGTAATGACGCAGTTATTAAACAGCCGCATCCCCCTGTTTATTCTAGTGGTGAGCATTGCACTGGGCCTGTTAGCGTTACATCAAACTGCACGTGAAGAAGAGCCGCAAATAGTCGTGCCTATTCTAGATATTCACGTTGATGTACCAAATATTGCGGCTCCCGAGGTGACGCGTTTGGTTACTGAACCCTTGGAAAAGTTATTGTGGCAAATTCCAGGTGTTGAGCATGTTTATTCCACGACTGTGTCGGGTAAAACCTCAGTTACATTGCGCTTTGAAGTTGGCCAAGATCGCGAGCGAGCGATTCTCAACACTTACACAAAATTGTATGCCAATGAAGATCGCATGCCTCAAGTCGTTGAAAAGTGGCAAATAAAGCCTGTAGAGGTGGATGATGTAGCGATCTTGATGTTGGGCTTATATAGCGATGACCCCAGTCGTTATAGTGACTTCGAGTTGACTCGTATCGCGCAGGAAGTTTCGATACAGCTACAGACGATTGCCGATACCAGTGAGGTGACGGTGCTCACTGGGCGGCAGCGACAAATTCAGGTTGAGCTCAATGCAAATTCGTTAGCGGCGCATCATACTACACCGCTAGATGTACTGAGTGCGATCCAGCATGCTAATCAGTTGCAGACCGTTGGCAGCTTCGTCGTCGGTGATCGGCAATGGCAATTGCAAGCAGGTGATGTGTTACGTACCGCTGCTGATCTCGGCCAGTTGGTTGTCAATGTTGTCAATGGCAGACAGATTTACCTAAGCGATATTGCCGCTGTGAAAGATGGTCCAAGTGAGCCACTGCATTATCAATGGTTAACCCTAGATGAAAAGCGACGTAACCTACCTATGGTGACGCTAAGTGTGGCCAAACAGCGTGGCAGTAATGCGGTGACAGTTGCCAAGCAAAGTCTTGCAATGATGGACAAGTTGGACATGGAGTTACTGCCAGCTGGTGTACATTACCATGTGTTGCGTAACTATGGCGAAACCGCAGATGAAAAAGTGAATAACCTGACCGCAAGTTTGGCTTTTGCCATAGTAACTGTGGTGACATTTGTGGGTGTATTTCTGGGCTGGCGTCAAGCCCTAGTGATTGGTTTAGCAATCCCTATCTGCTACGGTATAACGCTGATTCTAGGGTATGCATTTGGCTATACCATTAATCGAGTTACATTATTTGCCTTGATCTTAGCGCTAGGCCTATTAGTGGACGACCCGATAACTGGCGTAGACAATATGACACGCTTTTTGCGGCGCCTCGGGCCTAGTCAAAGCGATGCAAAACACACCAAAGCTATTACATCAGCAATGCTTGAAGTTAAAGTACCGTTGTTAACTTCGACGCTGACCATCATAGTCGCATTTATTCCACTGGCATTTATAACCGGTATGATGGGCCCCTACATGGCGCCAATGGCATTCAATATTCCTGTCAGCGTGATTGTGTCGACCTTGGTGGCTCTATTTGTTACACCTTGGTTGGGCAGTAAATTGCTAACTAAAAACACAAATACAACGCCAAAAAGCACACAGGGTTGGTATAGGAAAGTACTAACAGCCTTGCTCTCACAGCCAAAAAAGGCCAAATGGATATTGTGGACTGTGCTGGTGCTTTTTGTCATTAGTGCTTGTTTGCCCCTGCTACGTGCCGTACCACTTAAACTCTTGCCTTTCGACAACAAGAATGAAGTACAAGTGTTACTCGATATGCCGAGGGGGAGCAGCTTAGAAGCAACAGCAGCGCAGGTTCAGCGCATCCAAGAGGTAGTTTGGCAGCTTCAAGAAGTGTCGTCTATCGCCGCTTATATCGGACAGCCATCTAGTGTTGACTTCAATGGTATGGTGCGCGGGTATTATCAACGTCATGGGAGCCACTTTGCAGAGCTTCGTGTGCTATTGCTTGATAAGCGGCAACGTGTTCATCAATCTCATGCAGTGGTGCTAAGGATGCGACAATTGTTGTCACCTCTCGCGACTCACGGCATAAAAATTAAGGTCGTTGAGGTACCACCTGGACCCCCTGTGATGTCCACCCTGGTTGCGGAAGTATATGCCTCAGATATGTTTACAGACAGAGCAACACATGAAAAATCGGCAACAATATTGGCAAGTAGGCTGGCACAAGAAGCACACGTTACAGAGGTTGATTTAAGTTTGGACCCTCAAGCGACTCGTCAACGATTTGTATTGGATAAAAGTAAAGCAGCTTTGTCTGGTATTGTAACTCAGGACGTCAATCGAACATTGCAAATAGCCAGTGGAGGCCTAGTTGCTGGCACATTACATGTACCTTCTGAAGCCACGCCATTAGAAATTGAATTGCAATTACCTTTTATTGAGCGAAATCAGTGGCCAGTGCTCAATGCCCTGCAACTACGCGGTCGCGGTGAACTCGCTAAAAACGCATCTGGTCAAGCGCTTGAAGATGCAGCCAAACCTTTAGTGCCATTGGGGGAGTTAGGAAAATGGCAGTTGGGAGCTGTGGAGCAAGCTATTTATCGAAAAGACTTAAGAGAAGTCATTTATGTCACGGCTGAACTGAACGGTCGCACACCCGCATCAGTGATTGCAGACATTGTCAGTGATGAAAATAGAGCAGGTCGGTTGGAGGAGCGAGATTGGCAGCAGCGTACATTTATCAGGAGTGGCTCCGGCATGGGTTGGCAATTACCACAGGGGATTGAATATCGATTCTCTGGAGAAGGGGAGTGGCGTATTACCGTAGATGTCTTTCGTGATATGGGAATTGGCTTTGCATTTGCCCTTACTGCGATATTTGTGATCTTACGTTGGCAAACCGCATCGAGTGCTTTGGCTGGCATTATTATGTCGGCCATTCCTTTGACTATGATTGGGATCATGCCCGGTTTTTGGTTATTGAATCAGTTTGGTGAGCGCACCATTGCCAATGCACCGGAACCTATTTTGTTCACTGCCACAGCTATGATTGGGATGATCGCATTGGCTGGGATAGTGGTACGAAATAGCTTAATTTTAGTGGAATATGTAAATCAGCAACGCGCCCAAGGGGTGGAGATTAAAGAAGCGCTTTACCAAGCGGGCGAAGTACGTATGAGACCAGTGTTGTTAACGGCTGGAACGACCATGCTTGGGAACTTAGTGATCATCTTAGACCCGGTATTTAGCGGATTGGCGCTAGCTATTATATTCGGTACATTGGCATCAACGATGCTCTCACTGGTGGTGGTGCCAGTGGTGTACTTCTTGGTATTTTCGAACAACTCACAGCAGGAGAAATCAAATGCACTTAGTGAATAAAAAGTGGGTCGCGTTGGGTGCATTTGCAGCCTTAGGTATTTTATTGGCCACCTTTTCCGGTGTACTTGATGAGAAACGCAAGCCCCTGCTGCGTGCCAAACCTGAGCCATATCAGGGGGATCAATATATCGTGCAAGCACAGCCTGTGGCATCGAGTGATATTGTCAGTGCAAGTGTGGTTGCACGTGAAAATACGCTCGTTGCGAGTCGGATCTTAGCGCAATTGCAGACACTCGAAGTCCGGGCTGGTCAGTTAGTCAAACAAGGTCAACTATTGGCGACACTGGACGGTGCAGAGCTGCGTGCGGCATTGCAAGAGATCTGGGCGCAAAGTAAAGCCAATGAAGCTCAATTGCTGCAAGCCAAAAAACAACTGACGCGCAGTGACGCACTATTTGCTAAAGGTCTTATTGCAAAAAATATTATTGACGAGCGGCAAAGCAAGGTTGATGAATTGGAAGCGCGTCATCTAGCACTGAGCGAGCAATTAAATGGTGCACAAGTTGCCTTAAGTTACACTCAACTGCGTGCGCCGATAGCAGGTTTGGTCGTAGAGCGATTACAAGAACCCGGCGTTATGCTGAGCCCCGGCGTGCCGATTGTAGAAATATTTAACCCTGCTAGCTTACAAATTAGCGGTGCAGTGCGCTCAAACTTGGCAGGTCAGCTGAGTATAGGTGAGCCATTACAAGTGAAATTAGATGCGCTGGGCAAGTCTGTGATAGGCCACGTCAGTGAAATAGTCCCGGTGGCAGATAGCCTTGCTAGGCAGTTCGAAATAAAATTAGACATCACGCCACCGAAGGGAGCAAAACCTGGCATGTATGCGCAAATTACTCTGCCGACTGAGCTTGTATCGAGAGTCGTGGTGCCGCGTCAGCTTGTCTATCAAACTGGGCAATTGAGCATGGTATATGTCGTTGAACAGGGGATAAAACAAAGACGGTTAATTCGATTAGGGCGACAACTGAATGACAAGGTGGTGGTGTTATCTGGATTAAAATCGGGAGAGATACTGGCCGTTACGCCCAGTATCTCATCTTGAGTACTAGATAAATGAAGCGATCTCATCCAGTGACTTTTTAACCAGGGCATGCTCAGGTACTGTAGCATCCTCGGCAGGGTAGCCGGCTATCAGTAGCATGTACGGGCGCTCGTTGTCTTTGTCACGTCGACAAATTTCCGTTAAAAAGCTCATTGGTTTTGGCGTATGTGTCAATGTGGCAAGGCCTGCATTGTGCAAAGCTTGGATCAAAAAGCCTGTGGCGATCCCAACTGATTCATGTACATAATAATTGGTGTTTTTGTCATCAGCGTGGATCCCGCCTTTTTTTTGCGTGAAAATCGCAATAAGCCAAGGGGCATGTTCTAAATAGGGTTTTTGCGCGTCGGTACCAAGTGGCTTCAGCGCGTCTAACCACTCATCGCCAGCGCGGCCTTCATAGAATGAGCGCTCTAGTTGCTCTGCGGCTTCTCGGATTTGCTTTTTCACATCACTGCTGTGAATTGCCACAAAGTGCCACGGTTGGTGGTTGGCCCCGCTGGGAGCAAGTCCGGCTGTTTTGATACAGGTTTCAATGATTTCTTTTGGCACTGGGCGGTCACTAAAGCTACGAATGGTATGTCTGCGCTGCATTAACTCGAAGTTGTCGTCCGCTCTTTGTTGCATTTCTTGTGGAGGGTACTCAACAAAATCAGTCAATGGGATATTGTCATGGGCTTTCATGATTGTGGTTCCTAGTTACTTGCTGTGGGTTTTTTATAACTTGTGATTATAAAGGTTTCAACTTGTTGCGCACTATGGTTAACATAAAGTTTCCATAACAGTGGCAAAATATGTTTACTATCTGTTAGGTGAGATGAGCATAATAACGAGTGTGTATATTGGCTATAATAACTGCAAACTCTGATTTACTCCTATGCTTAGGTACAATTATGCGTGATGTATCTGATAGTGAAGGATAAAAGCCATGTATCAACACAAATGGGTTTCAGGAGAGACCGTGCAACTTCCAGTTGGAAAAGCTGTATGTATTGGACGTAACTATGTTGCGCATGCAAAAGAGCTCAATAATCCTGTACCAGAATCACCTCTATTGTTTATCAAGCCAGCCAGTGCTTTTTGCGATTTTGCTCCAGCGATTACGATAAATGAGCAGCTAGGTAGGCACCATTATGAAGCTGAACTCGTCTTATTGGTTGGTAAGACACTAGATGCCAATAGTAAAGATCCGCTTGCACATATCGCAGGTATCGGGTTGGGTTTAGATTTAACATTACGAGATCTGCAGTCGCAGTTAAAACGACAGGGCCACCCGTGGGAGCGCGCAAAAGCATTTGATGGCAGTGCCAGTTTAACGCCATTTTTGCCAGTCACTGAAGATGAGTTGAAATTGCCATGGCAATTTCAATTTTGGCAAAACGACCAACTGAAACAATTAGGCGAGACTGACAACATGATTTTTAAGTTGCCCCTTCTGTTACAAGAGATCTGTCGCTACTTTACTCTACTGCCAGGAGATATCGTTATGACAGGCACACCGCAAGGTGTTGGGGAGCTCAATATTACAGATACACTGGCGCTGCAATTAGGCGACGGCGAGCGGGTGTGTAGTCAGGTGCAAAAACGTAGTTAACATCATTTGGCCGTTTTTAAAGCATGGAAGATAATTTACTGGACTCGATACGCAGCATGAGCTTAGGCTATTGAGGTGAATTTACGGATATCAGGAAAATGTATGAAAACTAAGTCATTAGGAACCCCTTTTAGCGCTACTGCGTGTAAGGTATTGTTTTGCGGTGGCGGTGAGCTTGGCAAAGAAACGGTGATTGAGTTTAAGCGGCTCGGTGCCGAAGTCATCGTCTTAGATCGTTATGACAATGCGCCAGCGATGCAAGTCGCGGATAGGAGTTACACCTTGTCGATGCTAGATGGCGATAAGTTGGCAGCAATCATCCGTGCAGAGAAGCCTGACTACATAGTGCCTGAAATAGAAGCTATTGCAACGGGGACTTTAGTTGAACTCGAAGGTGAAGGGTTTACAGTGGTACCCACAGCAAAAGCAACGCAATTGACCATGAACCGTGAAGGGATCCGTCGACTTGCAGCCGAAGAGCTTGGCTTGGCGACCTCCCCATATCAGTTTGTCGATAATTTAGCTGATTTTACAGCTGCAATTCATCAGATTGGTATGCCATGTGTGGTGAAGCCGATCATGAGTTCTTCTGGGAAAGGGCAGAGCGTGGTGAAAACTGATGCCGATATTGACGCGGCATGGACATATGCGCAGCAAGGCGGCAGAGCTGGTCAAGGACGTGTTATTGTTGAAGGTTTTGTTGATTTTGACTATGAAATCACACTGTTGACGATCCGCCATATTCAGGGTACTAGCTATTGTGCGCCAATAGGACATGTACAAGCGGATGGCGATTATCAGCAAAGTTGGCAACCCCAGGCAATGAGCGAAGTTGCGCTTGCGCGCAGCAAAGAAATTGCGTGCAAAATCACAGAAGCGCTTGGTGGTCGGGGCTTATTTGGTGTTGAACTCTTTATCAAAGGTGATGAAGTGTATTTCAGCGAGGTCTCGCCACGGCCCCATGATACCGGCATGGTCACGTTAATATCACAGGATTTGAGTGAGTTTGCCCTGCATGCACGCGCAGTCTTGGGGCTTCCTATCCCGAATATTCACTTTCACGGCCCGTCTGCATCCAGTGTTATTTTAGTAGAAGGTGAGTCCAAACAATTGCAGTTTGGCAATTTAAGCCAAGCGCTGGCTGAGCCAAACACTGACTTACGACTCTTTGGTAAGCCGGATGTTCAAGGAATTAGGCGTATGGGTGTTGCGTTAGCACGGGATACCCACATTGAGCAGGCCGTTGAAAAAGCAAAAAGAGTCAGCGCTGCGGTGGAGTATTCTTTGTAAATCATAGAAATAGGGCCGTTAGGCCCTTTGAGTTGCAGCAAAAATCAAATTACAAATCGAAGTCGACAGCGTAACTGACATAAACTTTAAGATCGTCGTCGGCGTCGAGATCGGTTTTGACTAGGCCAAATGTGTAACCATCTTTACTTAGGTTGACCCCATAATCCATATAGCTGTCATCTTCTCCTGTCCACTCCATGACCGTATCTCCCCGTGAGTTTCCGATATGCAATCCAAGCTCAGCGCTTTTGAATACCGGAAATGTGGCATTGAGTTCAAGATAGAGCATATCTTCTTCTGTGCTGCTACCTGATTGGGCATGGGTCAAATAACTGGCTTTAAAACTGAGATTGCGCCAGCCTAGAGAAGTATAAACTTCACCAAAGTCGATATCACCTGCAGCATCTGGGTAAGCATAGTGAATGTAGCCGACATCATAACTTAGCGCTTTGATCTCTCCGCTAAACCCCAAATAAAAATCTAGTTCGTAACTGGTGCTAGAAGTCTCACCAAAGTCTACATTAGATGCCCACGTTCCAAGGTAAAATCCAGAGTCATTGCTGTAATCGAGGCCACCAGATACAGCCGCGCCATCATCAGATTGCGTGATCCCACGCCAAAAATAATTTGAGCTGGCAGCAGCATTGGCTGAAACAGTATGGCCACTGGCAGCTAGGGCATTGCTAGAAAGTAATACTAAGCACGTACCCAATAAGAAAGAAGCTTTGTTTGTCATAATGGTTCCTATATGGCACAGAATAAATCATTTTTTAATACGAGTACCATTGAGAGAATTGTTTAACCCTGTGTTCAATGGCAACCCAAGCATCGCAAGCTCCGCGCCAACCTAAATAGGACAGAATGAATATTGATTAGGTAGTTGAAATTAATGGTGATAAACCAAAGTGCCGATAGCGCTGTTGGTGGGAAAGGTTATGCTGTGTGCACATCCTTGGTGCGCAATAGCATAGCCTGCACTGTTATTATGCAGGCTATGTCCTCAGAATTAGCCAAATATGGTACGCATTAGCTGGATAGTTTCATCTACGCTTCTGCCTTTTTCTACCTCGGCGATGATGGAGTCTCGTTTAGAGCGTATGTGCTCCGGCATAGACTCATCACTGAGTGCTCTGTCAACTAATGTTGCAGCAGACTCTTTGCTGCGACGCACTGATTTGGTACCAGATGAAGTTGTAGTGCGCTTTGGTTTGTGCAGTAATTTATAGTAGTTAGAAGACGTTTTTGTGTCTTCATCAGCATAATAGAAGAAGATTGGCAGTAGTGCTTTCACTTCTGCAAGTTTCGACTCAAGTTCAGAGGTTCCACAGGCCATCGCAAACCAAGGCATTTTAGCGATTGCTTGCACGATATCTTGCCAATAACGCTCGAAATCACGGTTGTTTAAGCGGGTGACGCCCAAAGCTTGACACAGTGCATCGAGGCGATTATTGGTGATCGGTGTGAATACATCAGGGCGGCGCATGGCGAGCAGGCGTGTTGCAGGGGCAAGAGTTGGTTTTTCATCACTGCCATTAAAAGCACTCAGAAATGCGATAGTAAACCCTTGATAGTTCTCAAGTGTGACTGGACCCTCTAACGGAATATGAGCGAGGGCTTCGTCAAAAGCACCAGGCAAATCGGCCAATTGTTGATGAAAGCCTTTCGCGCTTTTTGTCGATGCAAACCATTCAACATCAAACTGATACACACTGGTATCGTGTTTTGCTGTGTGTTTACCAGCAAAGGCCAAACGATCTTCAATTATCATGTCTTGCAACTTGTTGTCACGTAGTGTTGCGATGTATTCCATGAGCTTTAACTGCTCTTCAAGCACCAATACATCACTGCGTTGGGCTATGAAGTCACTAATCATTGGCCAAGGAGCGATCCGCAACGTTTTGACTTGCAGGAAGCTGATTGCTGAGATCAGCATATCTTGGAGTTTTTTTACAGTCGGAAGCTGGTGGTCGTCCAGCAGGTCAAAATTAATGCGGTTTTTAGCCACATCGAGTAACTCATAACACCAGCCCAGAAAGTCCTCTGGGTGATTTTCTACTTTAACCGCCATCAGATTTAAGCTGATCTCAGTAGATTGTTTTAAGATGTTTTGGTAAATCTGACTTTCTTGTTCGCCCAAAGCCATATTTGACGGTGAAATGAGCAACTTTTTCATGCTGCGCGGATACTCCAAGGTTAGGTTAAAATCTAGACTACTCAGTTTAGCGAATGTATCGATAAACTGGCAAGGGCGAGGATCATACCGGGTTCTAGCGCAGTTGCAACGCGGTTTGTGGTCTTTTTTTCAGCGAGCCTTATTCTGCCTTTTTTATGAGATCTGTTTTGCTCACTTCTGCTTGATGTTTGTTGGGTTATTTAAAGCGATTTGTGAATTGTAAATTGGGCGTAAGTAGTTAATCAGTTGGCGAGAGCTACTTTTATTTTAATTAATAAAAGCAATTGGTTATAAAATTTCTTAATGTACGGAAAGAGAATTTAGAGCCGTTTTATAAAACTTTTTTGCTATTTTTTTTACTATTCGCTTGTACGCTTCTTTTGTGGTTTTTTATCAGCCTCGCTATGATAGTGAATAGAAAATTATTTCTGTGTAAGGATGATCGATGAAGGCGATTTTAAAAGGTTTAGTGGGTCTCATAGTATTGACGATAACGTTGATCATATTGGCGCCCATGTTAATTCCGACAGAAACGATAGTATCTCAGATCACGTCGCAAGTTGAAAAAACAACGGGGCGGAAGTTAACCATCTCTGGCGACAGTGAGTTATCTATTTTACCTGAGCTCAACATTACGCTAAACCAAGTGGCGTTTGACAACATGCCTTCGGGAAGTGCGCCACATATGCTTAAAATGGACCAGCTTGCAGTTCATGTTCCTTGGTTTTCTTTACTGTCAGGTGAGTTTCAACTTGAGCGCTTTGTTATTCAAAACCCGCAGATATTGTTAGAGGTCGATGCACAGGGCCGTCCAAATTGGCAGCTATTTGATCCGGTGGCACAATCTCAAACGCCTGAAGCGACTGAGACTCAATCAGGTCCAGTTGCACTGCCAAGTGGATTCGATATTGCTTTAGGCGAAGTCGCAATTTATGGCGGTACTATCACGTATGCCGACGCTCAAGCGGGTACCAATGAAATGCTCACTGATTTAGCCTTGAGTGTCATGCTCCCTTCTCTATATCAACCGCTTTCGATCAAGGGTCAAGTAACATTCCAAAAACAGCGCTTTGATTTAGCGCTCAATGTTGATAATCCCGCTAAAGCTATTCAAAGTGAAGACTTTAAATTTACTAAACAGTTGCGCAACGAATTAGTGAATGTAGATTTCAACGGTGGCGTTTTAAAACAGGGGAGTGTCTTTGAGGGTGAATTGGCTGTTTCGGGTAGCTCAGTGAAATCATTGACGCAATGGCAAAATGTTGTATTGGAAGCCAAAGACAATGCGTTTAATGAGTTTGAAGTTACCGGCGCGATGACATTTTCCAATAATGTATTTAGCTTGGAAAGCTTTAGCGCAAAATTAGATGAATTGGCTATCAAAGGTAATGCGCAAGTCAACCTTGGTGAGCGTTTGTCTGTTGCGGCCAATGTGGATTTAGGAATGTTGAATTTAAATCCTTATCTACCTGAACCTGTGAACTCAACACAGCCTACAAAGCCAGAAGAAGAGGTTGCCGCAACACCGATTGTGTGGGATGACACTAAGATAGACTTGTCGGCGCTGAACATGTTGGATGCGGATATTGTCGTACGGTCTATGGGCCTTCAAGCACGCCAGATTACACTTGGGAAAAATCAATTGTCGGTGAAATTGGATAAGGGTCAAGCGGTATTATCACTGGATAGCTTCAATGCTTATGATGGCACAGGAAAAGGTAAAGTGGAGGTAAATGCCACTGCGATCCCTTATCAAGTCGATACAGACTTTGCACTCAATGGGATTAACGCTGAGCCATTGCTAACCGATGCGATTGGTTTTGATAAAGTACTGGGTAAGGGAAGTCTCAATTGGCAATTAAGTACGCGTGGTGTTAGTCAAAAGCAATTTATCTCACAGTTAGCTGGGAAATTGGCTTTTGAGTTTAAGGATGGAGGTGTAAAAGGGGCCAATCTAGCGGAGATGGTACGCAAAGGCCAAGAAATGCTTAAAGGTAATTTTTCTGGTTTATCAGAAGGGATCAACGCAGATTTTGATCCGCAACAAAAAACGGACTTCTCGGCTTTAACGGGCAGTTTTACGTTCAAAAATGGGGTTGGTACAAACAGGGATCTGCTACTGGCAAGTCCTCTTATCCGCATAACTGGGTCGGGTGTGGTCGATCTACCAAAAACTTTTGTGGACTACCGTTTAGTAACTGGGATTGTTGATACCATAGAAGGGCAAAGCAGTCGCGATAAAAGCACAGGTTTTAAAATTCCGGCGAGAATTAAAGGTCCATTCCACAAGGTCGAGACCAGCCTAGACTTTAGCAGTGCAGCCAAAGACAAGGCAAAAGATACCATTAAAGACAAACTGAAAGATAAGTTCAAAGGCTTGTTTGGAGGTTAAACAGTCTAAGGTGCATATTGTTTGATAGGACCACAATATGCATCTGTCCCCCTGCATTGTGGGTTTGAGACTTGAAGAGTCGGTTAATTGTATGCTGTGAAGACTTGGTCGCTGTATACTTCAGTTACTTCACTCCTCAAACCTCTATGTTTCATAATGTAAACCATCCTTTAGTATAAATTTATTATTTCCTATTTTGCATATGTTGAATGGTAGCCTGTTTTTAAGTGTCTAGTATTTGGTATATAAATCTTTTTCTCATCCAGTAATTGTAAATAGTGTTACTTACATGTGATATTTTTGATTGAAAAATACACGCTAGTCGTTTAATTCTATTACTCATATTCTCAGCTCAGATAAATTTGAAGACCATGCTTACTGACCCCGAATTGTTAGATTTAATTGGTTTACCATGCAATCGAAAATATGCACTGAATACCTCAGCGGCCATATTATTGAAGGCGGTGTTATGAAAGTCATACAGGTTGACTGTGTCAGTAAAACCTACCAGTACTATAAAAAGCCACAGGGTCTTTCTGCCTCTCTGAGACAGTTATTCCGTCGAGAAATTGAATACAAAGAAGCGATAAAGGACATCTCGTTTGACATTGAGCGTGGACAGATAGTCGCTGTTGTTGGAGAGAATGGTGCTGGGAAAACCACAACGATGAAGATGCTTTCAGGTATCGTACATCCAACACAAGGGCATATAAAAATATTCGGTAATACGCCCTGTGCACAAACCGCATCTTTCAAAAAGCGCTGTTCTTTTTTAACCGGTCAAAGTTATCAACTTTGGCCCGATTTACCTGCTATCGATAATTTCAATTTATGCCAGTGTATTTATGAGATCCCATTACCTATATATCGACAAAGATTGTCCTATTTGACTGAGTTTTTGCGGGTTTCACACTTGCTTGATATTCAGGTGCGTCGTCTGTCTGGGACTGAGCGCTTGAAAATGGAATTAATCGCTGCGTTATTGCATGGTCCAGAGCTATTATGTTTGGATGAACTCACCATGGGGCTCGATTATTTATCTCAGCGTGAAGTCATGCGTTGTCTAAAGCAGTTAGCAAAAGAAGATAAATTAACAGTATTAGTATCAAGTGACACGGTAGATGATGTCTCGACATTGTGCGAAAGGGTACTGGTGATTAAAGATGGGCGTTTGATATGTGACAATGGTATTGAGCTGGCAAAGCAGGTATTAGAACATGTCTTTGAAGTCGCTTGAACTAAATATTTACCTTATAAAGGTACGAAAAATGAATAAAAGTCATGTTGGCAGCCATGGTCTGAACACGAAACCGTCTGCAATATACGATATTGTGCCATTGATAAAACTTTAGGCTTTAGTCTCCACGACGCGACTGGCGTGGCTTTTAGCTACCACAAGCTTTGAACCTGCGCTTTAAGATATCATGTCGAGAATTTCTAAAATGTCATCAATAAATCTGTGTCTTTTAAAACGATTTACATCTTAGCAATTTACTCGATCCCCCTGTGATATTTGTTGGAAGAATTTAATGTTTTAAAAGTGCTGCGGCAATCATTTCTTCAGACGTATTTTTTGCTCGGAAACTGAAATCTTTGACCTGAAACGAGTGTAGTAATATAGGCACTAACATGCATTGCCTTGTATGCTAATAGCATCGCACCGCCAGTGCTCCTTAATATATCCACCTAATCTTTACTCAGACTGGCCATACAACGGCCATAGTGGCAATCATTTATTTGCTGTTGTTATTTACTAAATTATTCCGTGCACTATGAATGTTTCGAAATTGAAACAGGTCCATAAAAGCTCTAGATTGAGTTGTTTTAGCTAATTTTTAACCAATTAGATGTTTAAATAAAAAATGAAAAAGCAGGATCGGATATATGCATTTAAATAAAAGAGCATTAATGGATCGCATTTTGGCTGTGCTGCTACCAACAATGGTAATGGTTAGTCCCGTGTCGGCTAACACTGGCCTAGAGAACATTAATCAACAACAGCTTAACCAACTTGCCGACACGCTAGATGTGAAATACCGTCTACTGAGTAATATGCCGGAGCAATGCCCCGGGTCAAATGCAGAATTTTGCTACCACGCACAAATTGAAATAACGAGTCCCTTTACAGCGAATGTGGATGGCTGGAAAATTCTGTATAGCCAAGTTTATCCAGCGACTCAAAGCAGAAGTAAGCAACTGACCTTAAGCCACTTTAATGGAGACCTTAATCACATTGCACCCAGTAGTGACTTTACTGGGTTTAAAGCAGGTAAAAGTCAAGTGATTGAATTTTGGGTTGCCAGCTCACTATTGAATGAAGGTGAGTTGATGCCAAATTATATTCTAACTGCTCAAGGGCTGGCGCCAAAAGTCATCAAGAGTACGCAGTCGTACATTGAGCCAGATACGGGTTTAGAGATAAAGCCCTATGCAGCTGTTAGCGCAAAGAGCAGTGTTATGCAATCTCACCCTGATGATCATTATGCAAAGTATACCTCAGCCGCTCTGTTTGATAAGTATGATATTGAGGGGTATACGCTCGATTCTGTACAGCACGCTATTGTTCCTACCCCAGAAGCGATGGAAGTGTTTAAAAGAGATACACCGCTGAGTCTGAGCAAAGGGATTAAGTTACATTTAACCGGGTTAGAGTATGGCGATATTGCAGCGGCTTTACAGCGGTTAGATTCGTTAGGTGTAAAACAAACTCACAATGGCATTGCTGTTAACATCACCGTAAGTGGAAAACCACAGGGTCATGCTGGTGCTTACCAGCTGAGTACCCGAAAAGGTAAAATACAGATTAATGCACAGGACAGTGCGGGCGCATTTTATGGATTACAGTCAGTTGCAAGCCTTTTGTCGCTGGATACAATGCAAGTCGCAGCTGTCAAGGTAGAGGATAAACCCCGATATGATTATCGTGGTTTGCACTTGGATGTTGCGCGTAATTTCCGGTCAAAAGAGTTTGTTTTGAGGCTGCTCAGTAAAATGTCTGCATACAAGCTCAACAAATTACACTTTCATTTGGCTGATGATGAAGGTTGGCGCATAGAAATTCCTGATCTACCTGAGTTGACAGCGCTATCATCACATAGATGCGTTGATTTAGATGATAAACACTGTTTACAGCCACAGTTAGGTTCGGCCATTAATACAGGAAGAGATGGCTACTATTCTGTAGCTGATTACCAAGAGATTTTGAATTTTGCCAAGCAACACCACATCGAAATCATCCCCTCTTTGGATATGCCTGGCCATTCGCGCGCAGCGGTAAAGGCAATGGAAAAACGTTTTTATACACTGACGAAAGAAGGTGAACATGATGCTGCTCGTCAGTATTTAGTTAGTGATCCACAGGACGCCACAGAGTATCGCTCAATACAACATTATAATGACAACACGTTAAATGTGTGTATGGAGTCGACTTATGCGTTTGTTGATAAGGTGATTACGGAAGTTGCGGCTCAGCACAAAAAGGCAGGATCTCCACTCAATATCTATCATATTGGCGCAGATGAAACGGCCGGTGCATGGGTTGAATCTCCAGCCTGTAAACGGTTTATTGCGGACAAATCTAACGATGTACATGATGTAGAAGAACTTACTGGTTACTTTATTGAGCGTGTTGCAGCAATGATTGCTGAAAAAGGCATTGAAGTGGCAGGGTGGAATGATGGTCTATCGGAAACAAGACAAGACAAAATGCCACATAAGGTCGCCTCATATGTCTGGGCGACACTTCCACAAAATGCCCACAAAGTCGTGAGCGCTCATGCCAGGCGTGGTTGGGACATTATACTGGCAACACCTGATGTGACCTATTTGGATTTTCCATACGAATTAGATCCAAAAGAAAGCGGTTACAAATGGGGAGCAAGAAGAACTAATAGCCAAACAATTTTTGAGTTTATGCCAGATAATCTACCAGCCAATGCGGAAGTTAAAAAAGACACCATTGGCAGGCACTACGTCGCGGATGATCGTACACAAGTTGACAAGCATGGCAAGTTTACGCATCAGCCTCTCCCTGAAGGCTTTAGAGTAGCGGGTATTCAAGGTCATCTTTGGTCAGAAGTTATCCGCAAAGATCATCTGGCGGAGTATATGTTGTTTCCCCGCTTATTGGCATTGGCAGAAAAAGCATGGCACCGAGCCAAGTGGGAAGTGCCATACAATTATGCAGGTGAGAAGTATGATCACACGACCAGTTTCCTAACTGCGCAAATGCGAGAGCAACGAGAGCAACAGTGGCAAGATTTCATTCATGCTGTCGGACATAAAGAGTTGGAGAAATTTGACCGGCTAGGCGTATTTTATCGTATCCCAAATGTTGTCAGCAAAGTGATCAATGGTCGGCTACATGCCTCAACGATTATTCCTGGATTACCCATTCAATATCGTTTGAATGACGGTAAGTGGCAAGAGTACCTTGAACCATTGCAATTAACTTCGGGTACTGTAGTGAAATTGAGAGCGCTGTCCCCTGACAGACGACGGCCAGGTAGAATAGAAGTGGCCGATTTGACTGGGAAAGCGCGCCTATAAAATAACTGAGAGGTAACAACTACTCTGTTACCTCATCGCTTTATGCAATAGCCGTAGAAGTTTGTCTGGGTAGCCAAACATGAAATACAGCCAAGTTTTAGGCGTTAAAACGCTCTTTGTGAATGCTTGTTGGATAAATCAAACTAGATTTGATTTATCCAACAGAAGGCAATTTGACCCATTGCTAGGATTATCCGCCTCACCTGAACTTTATTATCGACAGAACACTGTTATCGCGTTTGTTGATTTGGTTTTTAGTCCACGTAATTGCAACACGCACTTAACTAAGGTGTTTTTGAGATGAAGTTGGATGCACTATACCCTCAAGATGATCATTTTACCTATCGATCCGGTAGGTTAGAAAAAAGCATTGCAAGGTGCGCGGGCATCACCGAAGTAACGTGTGTGTGTGCGATAAAAAATATGACAGAGCTGCACGGTACTTTAAGGCTATTGGAAATGCAGTTACTTAAACCTGTTGAGTTAGTGGTATGTCATTCTCCTGAGTTGTACATCGAAGCATATCAAAAGACCACATTTGATGTACGCCTGTTGCCAACCAGATTGACACTCAGCTTAGCAGAACGTACTTCAGAGCAGCTTGCATTGGCAGTTAATTGTGATTACGTGGTTATTTGGCCAGTGCTGAAAACTTGGGTATCGAAAGCATGGATACTCTCCCAGATTACCTATTTACGAGAGAAGCTATTGGATGCTGCTGTACTATCTCTTGATAAGGCTGAAGACTATTATTGCTCGCAGGATGAGGGGTTGTGTTGCACAAAAGAGTTCTTTTTAGCTAAACACCAAGCAAGTGATAAAAAGTTTGGCTTTCAAGTATCAAGCAGAAAGCAAATACTCAAAACAGACAGCTGACTTGGTGAGATAGCCTCATTGCTACTGGTTCAAGCCGGGAGCCTCACAGTAAGCGCTACCTCACAGAGATATATGTAAGTGTGTTTGTATTTCTATAGGTACAGGTTTGGTAGGACCTCAAGAAGTGGAATACACGTACAAAGCAGAGTATCGGTTTTCTATATAGTACTAATGTTATTTGTTTTTAAATCTATAAAAGCAATTAAATCAGTGGCTTGTGTTTTATAAATAGAAAATCAGAATACCTTCACTGTTTCATCATGGCGGACAATAGATGTAATACACACACTGCATGGTGAGCGACTTTAAACAAAAAAATGGAGATGGTATGGGCTCATTGAACACATTTAGTAAACTAGTGGCAGTCACCTTATTAACTTTATCCCATAGTAGCTTTGCAACGGTAGGAGAGGCTGCGTCTGAGGCAATAGGCTTTAGCTATCCAAATGGTGCCCGATATGCAATTTCATTGAGCTTCGATGATGCCCGAAGTAGCCAGGTGGATGTTGGCTTGCCCATACTCGATAAGCATGGTGTCAAAGGTACTTTTTATATCAACCCGCAATTTGCGAAGGAACGGTTGGCGGGTTGGAAAGCAGCTGTAAAGAATGGTCATGAATTAGGCAATCATACAAGCTCTCACCTCTGCACTGGCAACTTTGAATGGCTTAGGAAAGATAACTTAGGGTTAGAGCAAGTAGACTTGGCTTGGCTAAAGCGAGACATAGAGTCGACAACCCAATTTATGAAGCAGCAGCTGGAGGTCACGCCGAGATCGTTTGCTTACCCTTGTGGCAATACCTTTGTTGGCAGAGGGGTAGAGGTTCAAAGTTATGTGCCTTTAGTTGCTGAATTATTTAAAACAGGCAGAACTTGGCTAGACGAGACAGGTAATAACCCCACGTACACCGACTTTGCGCAGCTTGCTGGCAATCGCATGGATGGCATGAGTTTTAGTGAAATTAAAGAAATGCTCGACCTCTTGAAAGAAGAAAATAAGTGGATCATTTTGGCAGGCCATGACGTCGGTGAAAAAGGTCTGTATACGGTAGACAAGGAGGCTCTAAACGCACTAATTGTGTATTTGAAGGACCCAAAAAATGGCTATTGGCTTGCAACAGTAGACGAAGTGGCAACGTACATTGAAAAGCATAGATAAACTTTTTTCGGTTATTTTTTAAACTGTAACAAAGGTTTAAATTTTACACATTAGACTTGTTTTCCATTTCACCGCCCTCATATGTATATGGGTGGTGAAGGCAGACAGAGCAAATTGATAAATTAATTAAAAATTGAACTATCTTTGCCTGAACTTTGCTGTTACAATTCCCCGCCCTTGAAAGACGAAAGCTTCGTTTTTTGAGTGGAATTTAATCTAAATGCTTAGGTTTTATACAAAATCTAGGTAAATGTTAACTACACCGGAGCATAGACAATGATCCAAATGCAAACTCAGCTGGACGTTGCTGATAACAGCGGCGCTCGCAAAGTGCAGTGTATTAAAGTCCTTGGTGGTTCGCACCGTCGCTACGCGCGTGTTGGTGACATCATTAAAGTTTCTGTTAAAGAAGCTATTCCTCGCGGCAAAGTGAAGAAAGGTGATGTTAAAAACGCAGTAGTAGTGCGTACTAAGAAAGGCGTTCGTCGTCCAGACGGCTCTTTAATCCGTTTCGATAGCAATGCGGCTGTTATCTTAAATGATAGTCATCAGCCAATTGGTACTCGTATCTTCGGCCCTGTGACGCGTGAACTACGTAACGACAAGTTCATGAAAATCGTTTCACTAGCACCAGAAGTACTATAAGGAGTCGATCATGGCAGCAAAAATCCGTCGTGATGACGAAGTAATCGTACTAGCCGGTAAAGACAAAGGTAAGCGCGGTAAAGTGCTTTCAGTTGTAACTGAAACTGGTCGTGTATTTGTTGAAGGCGTAAATATCATCAAGAAACACCAGAAGCCTGTACCACAACTACAGCAAGCTGGCGGTATTGTTGAGAAAGAAGCGTCTGTCGACGTATCAAATGTAGCGATTTTCAATGCCGAAACTGGCAAAGCAGATCGTGTTGGTTTTAGATTTGAAGACGGTAAAAAAGTCCGTTTCTTCAAGTCTACTGGCAAAACTATTTAATAGTTGGAGTAGACGATGGCGAAACTGCATGAAGTGTACAAAGACAAAGTAGTAAAAGAACTTTTTGAAAAGTTCGGTTACAGCTCTGTCATGCAAGTCCCTCAGATCGAAAAGATCACACTTAACATGGGTGTGGGCGAAGCCCTAGCTGACAAGAAAATTCTAGAAAATGCAGTAGCAGATCTAGAAGCAATCTCTGGTCAGAAGCCTCTAGTGACTAAAGCACGCAAATCAGTTGCTGGCTTTAAGATCCGTGAAGGTTACCCAATTGGCTGTAAAGTAACCCTACGCGGCGAGCGTATGTGGGATTTCCTTGAGCGTTTAGTCTCAATCGCGATGCCACGTATTCGTGACTTCCGCGGTGTTAGCGCAAAGTCTTTTGACGGTCGCGGTAACTACTCTATGGGCGTACGTGAGCAAATCATCTTCCCAGAAATCGATTATGATAAAGTAGACCGCGTTCGCGGTATGGATATCACAATCACTACTTCTGCGAAAACAGATGATGAAGGCCGTGCGTTATTAGAAGCGTTCAACTTCCCATTCAAAAAGTAAGGGTAGGGTTATGGCAAAGAATTCAATGAAAGCGCGTGACGTAAAACGTGCTAAATTAGTTGCACAGTACGCAGAAAAGCGTGCTGCACTTAAAGCTATCATCAGCGATGTTAAAACATCTGATGATGAGCGTTGGGACGCGGTATTAAAGCTTCAGTCTTTACCGCGTGATTCTAGCCCTTCACGTCAACGTAATCGTTGTAACATTACGGGCCGCCCACATGGTTACCTTCGCAAGTTCGGCTTAAGCCGTATTAAAGTTCGCGAAGCAGCTATGCGCGGTGAAATTCCTGGCCTTAAAAAGGCTTCTTGGTAATAGAATCACGGGAGTAAGACATGAGCTTGCAAGATCCAATCGCGGATTTGTTTACACGCATCCGTAACGGTCAGTCTGCGAAGAAGGTATCAGTAACGATGCCAACTTCAAAGCTGAAAGTAGCTGTTGCTGACGTACTGAAAAACGAAGGTTTCATCACTGGTTATTCAGTATCTGGCGACGTAAAAGCAGAATTGACTATCGAACTTAAGTACTTCGAAGGCAAAGCTGTTATCGAAAGCATCCAGCGTGTTAGCCGCCCTGGTCTACGTATCTATAAGAAACGTGACGAATTACCTAAGGTAATGGGTGGTCTAGGTATCGCTATCGTATCAACTTCTAAAGGCCTGATGACAGACCGCGCTGCGCGTACCGCTGGTGTTGGTGGTGAAATCATTGGCTTTGTAGCTTAATCGGAGGGGAACTATGTCTCGTATTGCGAAGGCTCCTATTGCTGTTCCTGCCGGTGTTGAAGTTGCAATTAACGGCCAGGAAATCAAAGTTAAAGGTAAAAACGGTGAATTGACTCGCGTTCTTAACGACGCAGTTGAAGTTGTTCTTAACGACAACGTTATCACTACAGCTCCTCGTGAAGTAGCAAATGCTTGGGCTCAAGCTGGTACTGCACGCGCTCTGATCAACAACATGATCATCGGCGTTAACGAAGGTTTTGAAAAGAAACTACAACTAGTAGGTGTTGGTTACCGTGCTGCAGTTAAGGGTAAAGTATTAGACTTAACTCTTGGCTTCTCACACCCTGTGAACTTCGAGATCCCAGCGGGTATCACTATCGAAGCTCCAAGCCAAACTGAAATCGTTGTTAAAGGCGCAGACAAGCAGCTAGTTGGTCAAACTGCTGCTAACATCCGCTCATATCGTGAACCAGAGCCTTATAAAGGTAAAGGTGTACGTTACGCTGATGAGCACGTGCGTCGTAAAGAGGCTAAGAAGAAGTAAGGTAAGACGATGGATAAGAAAACAGCTCGTCTACGTCGTGCTAAGCGCACTCGTAGAAATATTATCGAACAAGGCACAACACGTCTTGTTATCCACCGCACGCCACGTCACATCTACGCTCAAATCGTAAACGTTGAGGGTAATGTACTGGCTGCTGCTTCTACTGTTGAAAAAGCAATTGCTGAAACAGTTAAAGGCACTGGCAACATCGAAGCTGCACAAGCAGTTGGTAAAGCAGTTGCTGAACGCGCGGCAGACAAAGGCATCGAAAAGCTTGCTTTTGACCGCAGTGGCTTTAAATATCACGGCCGTGTGAAGGCGCTTGCTGATGCAGCGCGTGAAGCCGGTCTGCAATTCTAGGAGTAGACAATGGCTAACGTAGAAGCAAAGCAACAACAGCCTGATTTGGCTGAAAAGCTAATCGCGGTAAACCGTGTGTCTAAAGTGGTTAAAGGTGGTCGTATCTTTAGCTTCACTGCACTAACTGTAGTTGGTGATGGCGCAGGTAAAGTAGGTTTTGGTTACGGTAAAGCACGTGAAGTTCCAGCTGCTATTCAAAAAGCAATGGAAAAAGCGCGTCGTAACATGGTAAATGTTGACCTTAACGGTCACACGCTACAGCACCCAATCAAGGGTCGCCACGCGGGTTCTAAAGTGTACATGCAGCCTGCATCTGAAGGTACAGGTATCATCGCCGGTGGTGCGATGCGTGCAGTACTAGAAGTTGCTGGTGTACAGAACGTACTTTCAAAAGCATACGGTTCTACTAACCCGATCAACATCGTTCGCGCAACAATTTCTGCTCTAGAGAACATGAATTCTCCAGAGAAGATCGCTGCGAAACGTGGTCTTAGCGTAGATGAAATCTTGGGGTAAGAAACCATGGCAAACACAGTTAAAGTAACACAAGTACGTAGCTCAATCGGTCGTTTACCGAAGCATAAAGCTACATTACGTGGCCTTGGTTTACGTCGTATCAACCATACTGTTGAGCTAGAAGATACGCCAGCAGTACGTGGTATGATCAACCAAGTTTCTTACATGGTTAAGGTTGAGGGCTAATTCGATGCAATTGAATACACTTTCTCCTGCTGCAGGTTCAAAAACTGCTGGTAAGCGTGTTGGTCGTGGTATCGGCTCTGGTCTAGGTAAGACTGGTGGTCGTGGTCACAAAGGTCAAAAGTCGCGTTCTGGCGGTAAAGTACGTGTTGGTTTTGAAGGCGGTCAAATGCCTATGCAACGCCGTCTACCAAAGTTTGGCTTCACTTCACGCAAATCATTAGTATCTGCTGAAGTAAACCTTTTCGAAATCGCGAAGGTTGAAGGCGACGTGGTAGAGCTAAGCACACTACAAGCAGCTGGTATCGTTAAGAAGAACATTCAGTTCGTTAAAGTTGTTAAATCTGGCGAAGTTTCACGCGCAGTAACTGTTAAAGGCATTAAAGTGTCTAAAGGTGCTCGCGAAGCTATCGAAGCTGCCGGAGGCAAGGTAGAAGACTAAGGAAGTACACTATGGCTAAACCAGGTCAAGATATGCAAAGCGCACAAAGTGGGCTTGCGGAGTTGAAGCGCCGATTACTATTTGTATTGGGTGCCATCATTATTTACCGTTTAGGTTCGTTCGTGCCTATCCCTGGGATTGACGCCGCTGTACTTGCCGAGTTCTTCGAGCAACAAAAGGGCACCATCTTTGCCATGTTTAACATGTTCAGTGGTGGTGCGCTTGAGCGTGCATCTGTACTAGCGCTGGGTATTATGCCTTATATCTCAGCCTCAATTATCATGCAGCTATTAACGCATATACATCCTGCGATGATAGAGCTGAAAAAAGAGGGTGAGCAAGGTCGTAAGAAAATCAGCCAGTACACGCGTTACGGCACGCTCGTGCTTGCTACAATACAGTCGATCGGTATCGCAACTAACCTGCCAAATATGATGCAAGGCTTAGTTGTGAATCCTGGTTTCGGTTTCTATTTCACAGCTGTTGTGAGTTTAGTGACTGGTACTATGTTCCTGATGTGGCTGGGCGAACAAATTACAGAGCGTGGTATCGGTAACGGTATCTCAGTACTGATATTTGTTGGTATTGTAGCTAACCTGCCGTCTGCAATCGGTTCGACAGCAGAAATGGCGCGCCAAGGCGATTTGAATGTCTTTATCTTAGCACTTATTGCGTTTATCGTTGTCGCGGTAACTTATATGGTAGTGTTCTTTGAGCGTGGTCAACGTCGTATCGTTGTTAACTATGCTAAACGCCAGCAAGGCCGTCAGGTTTTTGCAGCACAGAGCACGCATTTACCATTGAAAGTGAACATGGCAGGGGTTATTCCACCAATATTTGCTAGCAGCATCATTCTGTTCCCTGGTACAATTGCAAGCTGGTTCGGCCAAGGTGAAGGTCCACTTGCTGATGCACTACAAGCAGTGTCAGCTGTGTTGACCCCAGGTCAGCCTCTGTACGCAATGGTACTAGCCGCAGCGATTATTTTCTTCTGCTTCTTCTACACAGCGTTGGTGTTTAACCCGCGTGAGACAGCAGATAATTTGAAAAAATCTGGCGCATTTATTCCAGGTTATCGCCCAGGTGAGCAGACGTCTAAATACATTGATAAAGTGATGACACGCCTGACATTGGCAGGTGCAATGTACATTACCTTTATCTGTCTGGTGCCCGAGTTTATGACCATGGCATGGCAAACGCCATTCTACTTCGGCGGTACATCAATTTTGATTATCGTTGTTGTTATCATGGACTTTATGGCACAAGTACAGACTCATTTGATGTCTCATCAATATGATTCTGTGCTGAAAAAAGCAAACCTTAAAGGCTACGGCCGATAGGGTCTGTTACGGAGTTGAGTTATGAAAGTACGTGCTTCCGTTAAGAAAATTTGCCGTAACTGTAAAGTTATCAAGCGTGCTGGTGTAGTACGTGTGATCTGCAGTGAGCCTAAGCACAAGCAAAGGCAAGGCTAAGAAATCTAGTCGTGCAGGCTAAGTAAATTACTTAGCCTGTTTCATTGGTAAAACCTGAATGTCGGTTGGGTATCCTATACGGGCTTTCCAGCAAGATGATAATCAGGTTTATTTATAGGAGATATGTTAGTGGCCCGTATCGCAGGCATTAACGTTCCTGACCATAAGCATGCTGTTATCGGTTTAACAAGCATCTATGGTGTAGGTAAAACTCGCGCTAAGGCTATCTTAGCTGCGACAGGTATCGCTGAAACTACTAAAATCGGCGAGTTAAACGACGAAACTCTTGACATCCTTCGTGAAGAAGTTGGCAAGTACACTGTTGAAGGTGATCTTCGTCGTGAAGTAACACTAAACATCAAACGTCTTATGGACCTTGGTTGTTTCCGTGGCTTACGTCACCGTCGTTCGTTACCACTTCGTGGTCAACGTACTAAGACTAACGCGCGTACTCGTAAGGGTCCACGCAAGCCTATCAAGAAATAAGGTGGGGTAAGTTATGGCAAAAGCACCAATTCGTCGTAAAAAGGTCAAAAAGCAAGTTGTTGATGGTATGGCTCACGTTCATGCTTCTTTCAATAACACTATTGTGACCATCACTGACCGTCAAGGTAATGCTCTTTCTTGGGCGACTGCGGGTGGTTCAGGTTTCCGTGGTTCTCGTAAGTCTACTCCGTTCGCTGCACAGGTTGCTGCTGAGCGCGCAGGTACTGCTGCACAAGAGTACGGTCTTAAGAACCTAGAAGTATTCATTAAAGGTCCAGGTCCAGGCCGTGAGTCTGCTGTACGTGCATTGAATGCTGCTGGTTTCCGTATCACAAACATCACTGACGTGACGCCAATCCCACATAATGGTTGTCGTCCACCGAAGAAACGTCGCGTATAATTAATAGGTTAGGAGAAAGAACATGGCAAGATATTTGGGCCCTAAG
Organism: Pseudoalteromonas obscura; assembly: GCF_030135505.1. Taxonomy (NCBI): domain Bacteria; kingdom Pseudomonadati; phylum Pseudomonadota; class Gammaproteobacteria; order Alteromonadales; family Pseudoalteromonadaceae; genus Pseudoalteromonas; species Pseudoalteromonas obscura. The sequence continues at coordinate 2,673 of NZ_JASJUT010000020.1, read as the reverse complement.
CTCAAGCTGAGTCGTCGTGAAGGTACTGACCTGTTCCTTAAAAGCGGCGTAAGAGCAATTGACTCTAAGTGTAAACTAGAAACAGCACCTGGTCAGCACGGCGCACGTAAAGGTCGTCTATCTGACTACGGTTTACAGTTACGTGAAAAGCAAAAAGTACGTCGTATCTACGGTGTATTAGAAAAGCAATTCCGCAACTACTACAAAGAAGCTGCTCGCCTTAAAGGTAACACAGGTGAAAACTTGTTACAGCTTCTAGAGCAACGTCTAGACAATGTTGTATATCGCATGGGTTTTGCAAGCACACGTGCTGAAGCACGTCAGCTAGTAAGCCACAAAGCGATTATGGTTAATGGTCGTGTTGTGAATATTCCTTCTTTCGTTATTACTCCAGAAGATGTAGTAGTAATCCGTGAGAAGTCTAAAAAGCAAGCGCGTATCATCGCTGCTCTAGAGTTGGCTGAGCAACGCGAAAAGCCAACTTGGATTGAAGTTGACGGTAAGAAAATGGAAGGTACTTTCAAGCGCCTACCTGAGCGTTCTGATCTGTCTGCGGACATTAATGAACAACTAATCGTCGAACTTTACTCGAAGTAAAGTTAAGAGTTAAGAGAGGATAAAATGCAGGGTTCTGTAACCGAATTCCTAAAACCAAGATTAGTCGATATCGACGCTATCAACTCAACCCGTTCTAAAGTAGTTTTAGAGCCTCTAGAGCGTGGCTTTGGTCACACTTTAGGTAATGCTTTACGTCGTATTCTTCTTTCGTCTATGCCGGGTTGTGCAGTGACAGAAGTAGAGATCGACGGTGTATTACACGAGTACAGCGCGAAAGAAGGCGTACAAGAAGACATCATTGAAATCCTGTTAAACCTTAAAGGTCTAGCAGTTACTCTAGAAGGTAAAGATGAAGTTTTCCTTACCCTGACTAAGTCTGGTGTAGGCCCTGTGACTGCGGCTGACATCCAGCACGACGGCGATGTAACAATTGCTAATCCTGAGCACGTTATTTGTCATCTAACTGCTGACAATAGCGAAATCAGTATGCGTATCCGTGTTGAGCGTGGTCGTGGTTATGTTCCGGCGTCAAGTCGTTTATCCTCTGATGACGATGAGCGCCCAATTGGTCGTCTGTTGCTAGATGCATCATTCAGTCCAGTTGAGCGTATTGCGTACTCGGTTGAATCAGCCCGTGTTGAGCAGCGTACTGACTTAGATAAACTAATCATCGATATGGAAACTAATGGCACACTAGATCCTGAAGAAGCGATCCGTCGTGCATCTACAATCCTAGCTGAACAGCTAGAAGCGTTTGTAGACTTGCGTGATGTTTCTGAGCCAGAAGAAAAAGAAGAGAAGCCGGAGTTTGATCCGATTCTACTTCGTCCTGTTGATGATTTAGAGCTAACAGTACGTTCTGCAAACTGTCTGAAAGCCGAGCAAATTCAATATATCGGTGATCTGGTACAGCGTACTGAGGTTGAGCTTCTTAAGACGCCAAACCTTGGTAAGAAATCTCTAACAGAGATTAAAGACGTGCTAGCTTCTCGTGGTCTATCTCTAGGCATGCGCCTAGAAAATTGGCCGCCAGCAAGCCTAGCTGAATAATCAGATTACTATATTAGTTTAGTTAGAAGGATAGGGTCATGCGCCATCGTAAGAGTGGTCGTCAATTAAACCGTAACAGCAGCCATCGCAAAGCGATGTTCAGCAACATGGCTGGTTCTTTGGTGAAGCACGAAATCATCAAAACAACTTTGCCTAAAGCGAAAGAGTTGCGCCGTGTAATTGAGCCTTTAATCACACTGGCTAAGACTGACAGCGTAGCAAACCGTCGTTTAGCGTTTGCTCGCACGCGTGATAAAGAAGTAGTTGGTAAATTGTTCTCTGAGATCGGTCCTCGTTTTGCGGATCGTCCAGGTGGTTACACTCGTATTCTTAAGTGTGGCTTCCGTGCAGGTGACAATGCGCCAATGGCTTACATTGAACTACTAGATCGCCCAGTTGCGACTGAAGAAGTTCAAGAAGACGCGCAGTCTGCAGAGTAAGTCTTTATAAGACACAAAAAAGCCGAGCATTAGCTCGGCTTTTTTGTTTTTACGCTTTTTGAGCATACTTAAAAAGGACTTACTTTTCTTACAGCTTGTTTTTACATAGTTGCTCTTTCATTAATTCTCTTTCTAGTTAATACGAAATATAGACAACTATTGAGTAGCTGAGGATATACCTAGCCCTAAGGTGGAGGTAATTAAATAAGAAAAACTACTGATTTAGTATGTAAAATATGCAGAAATAGGCTTTTTGGTGTGATTTTTAATCGAAGTGTCACTTTTTCTAAGTTTTTTATAAAAAGTGCTTGATCCAAATTTGGATCTCCCTATAATGCGCACCCACTGACACGGCGGGACGCAAACAAAAACGTAAACCAAAGTGAAGGTCAAAGTTAAACGGAAAGCTTAATTAAGAAAAATTAAATTTTCTAGTTGACTTTAAAAGTGAAGCGGTTAATATGGCGCTCCACTTCGCAGCAACGCTGCGGTAACTAACCAAGCGTTAGTTACACTGTTCTTTAAAAATATGAAGCAATCATCTGTGTGGGCACTCGTACAGATTGAGTTCTAACAGCTCTTGATTCAGGAGCAAAAGAATTAGAGTCTCAATTTCTTATGAGTG